>NZ_JBQFUX010000008.1:0-200496 GCF_056539405.1 Ruegeria sp. BB5
CGAAGGCGGCCGCACCGTCGGCGCCGGCGTTGTGTCGAAAATCATCGAGTAAGGCGCTTAAGCCAATACTCAAAGAAAGGGCGTCCCTTGGGGCGCCCTTTTTATGTTTGGACATCGGTTCCAAGGCACGCAAAATTGTGCTGCTTGTGTAAGATAGCTCCACAAGCAATATTTGAACCTATATGGAAAACTATCTTTTTCTATCTTTCATTCTTCTCGGGACGGGCATTGCTATTGTTCCGGTCGCCGTATGGCTTGGCCTTGGGTCGGTTCTGGGTTTCCTGATTGCCGGAATGCTGCTTGGCCCTGTCTTGTCGGCGCTGAGTGTTGATGTCGGCAGTCTTGAGCGGTTTGCCGAATTTGGCGTTGTCATGATGCTGTTTCTGATCGGTCTGGAACTGGCGCCAAAGAAACTTTGGGATTTGCGTAAAAGGCTTTTGGGGTTGGGTGGTTTGCAACTGGTTTGTACCTCTCTTGCCGTAATGGGGTTGGCGATGGCGCTTGGGCAGCCGTGGCAGTCGGCCTTGACCATCGGGTTGATTTTTTCACTGTCGTCCACGGCTATTGTGTTGCAAACACTGCATGAAAAAGGGCTACTGATGGGAGCCGGAGGGCAATCCAGCTTTTCGGTTCTGTTGATGCAGGACATTGTGGTGATCCCAATTCTGGCGCTTCTGCCGCTACTGGCTCTGCCGGAGCTTGCCGCGATAGGGGGCGGGGCCGTCAGTCACGGGCCCACGACAAGCACCGGACTTTCACTGAATCTTGTGCAAGGCATGCCAGGATGGTTGAGGGCGCTTGTCACGCTTGGCTCGATCATTCTGGTGATTGTTGGCGGTGCTTATCTGACCGGGCCAGTGTTCCGATATGTTGAGTCTGCTAATCTGCCTGAACTGTTTACGGCCATGGCTCTGACCCTTGTGGTCGGTGTGGCCGTGTTGATGATGGCCGTTGGTCTGACACCGGCTCTGGGGGCGTTCATTGCCGGGGTGGTGTTGGCCAACAGCGAATATCGCAATGCGCTGGAAAAAGAGATCACTCCGTTCAAGGGGCTGTTTCTGGGGTTGTTTTTTGTCAGCGTCGGAGCCTCGGTGAATTTCCGATTGATGGTCGATAATGTAGGCCTGGTCGTCTCGCTGACCTTTGGGGTGATGGCTATAAAGGCGGTGATCCTCTTTGCTCTGGGCCGATTGTTCGGCGTGTCCGGTGCTAATAATTGGCTGTTTGCGCTGGGGATGGCACAGGCCGGAGAGTTCGGGTTTGTGCTGCTGTCCTTCTCGGTCGCAACGCATGTGCTGAGTGCCGATCTGGCGAACACATTGATCATCGTCGTGGCGCTGTCGATGGTGCTGACGCCGTTGCTGTTTTTGATTTACGAACGGGTTGTTGCGCCCCGGTACGCACAGGCTCAACCGTCGGAGAGTTAGGGACCAATAGCAGGGACGAAGTTTTGGAACTTTATGGCTGTTGAAATTCTCTCAAAGATTGTGGATGGTTCGCGCGCACAATCTTGAGGGTGCATAGACTATGTTTTTGAAGCTTCTCACATTTCTCGGCTTTGGATTGGCAAGTGTTTCAGCGCTGCATGCAGAAGAAGAAATTGTCGTTCAGTTGAATACACGCACATTCTATGCAGGTGAGGACTTTTCGGGGCGGGACTCTGACGCGAAATTTCTTCCGATCAATAGGCTTGATTGGATGAACGAAATGTTGAAGGAAATCCCACTTCTGGACAATACTGTCATCCACATTAAGCAATTAAACCCGGGGTCCGATTCCCTTTGGTCGCCAACAGGCCCCGGTGGAGGGTACCCATACCCTGAGCCAGTACCTAATCACCTGAGGTTGCCGGGCTACACTGTGCATTCTAGTGGGCAAGATGGTTTCAGGTTGTTGTATCTGACCCCCAAATCTTCGCAGAAACAGTACGCAATTGGCTGCACCGCAGAAAGGGATTCCAATACTTACGAGTGGTGTGGGCTACGCGCTCGATATTCACTCGACCCGCTGGTAATGGTACTGACTCGTATCTATAATCCGCCGCCGATGGATCAAATGGACGAGTTTTTTCAAGAGGTCGCCGAGATTACCGTTGGTATTGCGCTGTGTTTGGATGTTACGGGTCATCTGGAAAACGACGCAAAACAATCGGTGGATGAGTACCTAGCCAAAGGTTCAGAAAGCTTCTGTGCCGATGGGTTATCATCCTAGACTTAAGCGCTTTGCCAATCTTCGCATCAAAGTACTAAGGTTTGGCCAAAGGCGCCGATATTGTTCTGACTCATTTCCCCTTGCCAAACCCCATCAACCCCTGTAGATCGCGCGAGTTCTCAATAAGAACATCGAGGCGGGGTGATTCCCGCCTTTTGGGTTCGATGAGGGTTGGCGATGCGCGTCTGTCCTCCTCTCAACCTCAACGCCTGATAAAAGGCTGTTATTATGCAAAGCCAAAATATCCGTATTCGGCTGAAGGCATTTGACTATCGCGTTCTGGATGCCAGCACGCAAGAGATCGTCAACACTGCCAAGCGGACCGGCGCGAACGTGCGTGGCCCGATCCCGCTGCCGAACAAGATTGAGAAGTTCACGGTTCTCCGTGGCCCTCACGTCGACAAGAAATCCCGCGACCAGTTCGAGATCCGTACGCACAAGCGTCTGCTCGACATCGTTGATCCGACCCCCCAGACCGTTGACGCGCTGATGAAGCTCGACCTCGCTGCTGGTGTGGACGTCGAGATCAAGCTGCAGTCGTAAGATCGGAGGGTATAGATTATGCGCTCTGGTATTATCGCAAAAAAAGTTGGCATGACCCGCCTGTTCATGGAAGACGGCAAGCAGATCCCTGTGACCGTTCTTCACCTGGACAACCTGCAGGTCGTTGCACAGCGTACCGCTGACAAAGACGGCTACACCGCCGTTCAGCTGGGTGCCGGTGCTGCCAAGGCAAAACGCACCTCGAAGGCCATGCGCGGTCACTACGCCGCTGCCAAGGTCGAGCCCAAGCGTAAGCTGGCCGAGTTCCGCGTCTCCGAAGATGGCCTGATCGAAGTGGGCGCCGAGATTTCGGCAGAACACTTCCTGGAAGGTCAGAAAGTTGACGTTTCGGGTACCTCGATCGGTAAAGGCTTTGCCGGTGCAATGAAGCGCCACAACTTCGGTGGTCTGCGCGCCTCGCACGGTGTTTCGATCAGCCACCGTTCGCACGGTTCGACCGGTCAGTGTCAGGACCCGGGCAAGGTGTTCAAAGGCAAGAAGATGGCCGGTCACATGGGTGCTGCCCGTGTTACCACCCAGAACCTGGAAGTCGTCAAAACCGACGCCGACCGTGGTCTGGTCTTCATCAAAGGCGCCGTTCCCGGACCGAAATCGGGCTGGGTCACCGTCAAGGACGCCGTCAAGAAGAAAGCACCGGAAGGCCTGCCTTTCCCGGCTGCTGTTAAATCGGCTGCAACCGAAGCACCTGCGGAAGAAGCACCCGCGGAAGGTGGTGAAGCATGAAACTTGATGTAATCAATCTGGACGGCGGCAAAGCCGGCAACATCGAGCTGGATGCAGACCTGTTCGGCCTGGAGCCGCGCGCGGACATCCTGCACCGTGTGGTCCGTTGGCAGCGCAACAACGCGCAGGCCGGCACCCACAAGGTGAAGACCCGCTCGGAAACCAGCTACTCGACCAAGAAGATCTATCGCCAGAAGGGCACCGGTGGCGCTCGTCACGGTGACCGCAACGCGCCGATCTTCCGCAAGGGTGGTATCTACAAAGGCCCGACCCCTCGTTCGCACGGCCACGACCTGCCGAAGAAGTTCCGCAAGCTTGGCCTGCGCCACGCTCTGTCGGCCAAAGCCAAAGCAGGTGAACTGGTTGTGATCGAGAACGCCGAAGCCGAAGGCAAGACCGCCGCTCTGGCCAAACAGGTTGCAAACCTGGGCTGGAAACGCGCTCTGGTCATCGACGGCGCGACCGTGAACGAAGGTTTCCTGAAGGCGTCGCGCAACATCGAAGGTCTGGATATCCTGCCGTCGATGGGTGCAAACGTTTATGACATCCTCAAGCGTGACACCCTGGTGCTCACCAAAGCGGCTGTCGAAGCACTGGAGGCTCGTCTGAAATGAGCGCGAAGGCAGAACACTACGACGTGATCCGCAAGCCGATCATCACCGAAAAGTCGACCATGGCGTCCGAGAACGGCGCGATTGTCTTTGAAGTGGCGATCGACAGCAACAAACCGCAGATCAAAGAAGCGGTTGAATCGCTGTTTGGTGTCAAGGTGAAGGCGGTGAACACCACCATCACCAAAGGCAAGGTCAAGCGGTTCCGTGGCCAGTTGGGCAAGCGGAAAGACGTCAAAAAAGCATATGTAACCCTGGAAGAGGGTAACACCATCGACGTGTCGACCGGTCTCTGATCCGGTTACACCAAACGGTGAGAACATGATCAGGCTTCGCCCCCGAATGGTGGGCGGAGCCTTTTTACGTTTGGGTCAGGAAGCTGCCATGTCCAGGGCAGGAACGGGTGTCTCACGGCAAGCCGTTAGCGTTTTGTTACCGGCGTTCTTTCGCCGCTAACCCGTGACAGGGGAGCGGACAGCGTTATCTTCAGTAGTGAACGGGGCAAAAGGTTGAAGATCATTCTGTTGATTGGGCGGTGACTATGGGGTGGTACGCCCAAGCGTTCTGACTGATGGCCGAATACTTCGGAAATTATAGGTACGGTCAAATGAACAAACGTGGAGGAAACAAATCAATCTCTGTAAATTCGGACCGTTTTGCGCGCAGGCAGGGGTCCGTTACCCAGCGCTTGCTGGGGCTTTTTATGGGGTCAGTGGACCCTGCCGATGACGCGGTTTCAGGGTCCCAAACCGAAGCCAAACGCAATCAGTTACTGGGGCAGATGCGGGCTTTCAGCGCCGAGCCATACTTTCAGATCGCTGATGAAAATCTCGGGCTTTTGTCCGTATTCGATGATCTGAAATATGACAGGGCGGATGTCGACATGGTTTCTCCGGCGATGCGGAGACATGTTTTCGGCAAGCTTGGGCCGCTGGGGTTTCGTCAGATCTCGGGCACGGTACTAGAACATCCGCAGGCTGATATGCGCGTGTACATCCCCAAGTTCCACGCCCTTGGGGCGTCGCCCTTCGATATCATCCGCTATACCGACAAACGGCCGCAGGATTTTTGCCTGCTAACGCCGACCCAGGTGGCCTGTCAGTTCATCGACCATTACGAGTTGGATGACGCAGTGCAGAGGGTCGAAGCGCTGATTGTGAAGCATCCGATCAACCTGCTCAAGCTGGCGGATTATCTTGAGGGGAAACCCAGGCACCGCGCTTTTCGCGAGGTGTTGGGCCATATCAAACTAAAGCAGCGCATTGCGGTTGAATCTGAACCGCTGTGTCGCAGGCGGTCATTGGGGTGATCGTCGATCTGGGTCTTTGATGTTTCGTTTAATCCGCCTGACGTCCTGCGGACGCAAGGAACGCCTGCCAACCCTCGGCACCGCCAAGTGCGCGCATCTTTTCATGCAGCAGCGGTCCGTAGATTTTCCACATACGTTTACGCAGCTCTTTGCCCTTGTCTGTAATCTGCAGCATTTTACCGCGCCTGTCTCCGGCATAAGATACGAATTCGATTAGCCCCTCAGAAACCATCCGTCTGCTGAGATGAGACAGGTTCGACTGCTCAAAAATGGTGTCTTGAGCAAGTTCAAAAGGGCGCAGCTTTCCTCCGTGCCGCTCAAGCGACCATAGCAAGTCATACCATTTCAGAGGCGGCAGGCCCGCATCTTTCAAGGCTGCACTGATTTCTGATTGGATAAGCCGGGTTGTCCGGTTCATGGCCACCCAGATGTCTGTTTCCAATGGGGTTGGCAGATCGTTCTTCACAACTTTGTGTTAGCTCCAAATCTTATTGCTGTTGGCTGCAAATTCAACTAGATGAAAATTCATCTAAAAACCAGCCCCATTGCAGATGAAAGGAACATCACGATGACTTTCAAATCTATGATCGCAGCCGTTACCGTAGCTGTCGCCGTCACCCCGGCCTTTGCGCAGACTTACAAAACCGACCAGGGGCATACCGAGGTGCGCTTTGGCTGGAGCCATGCAGGCGTGTCCAACCAGCATGCCGAGTTCACCAAGGCCGAAGGCGTGCTGGACCTGAACGCGGATGATGTCGAGGCATCGACCCTGAACGTGACAATTGACACAAACAGCCTGTCGTCGGGCTTTGGCCCGCTGGACGACCACCTGAAGTCGGCGGATTTCTTTGAGGTCGAAACCTACCCCGAGATCACCTTTGTCAGCACCGGGATCACGCGGACCGGAGACACCACGGCGGATGTGACCGGTGACCTGACCATCCACGGCGTGACCAAACCCCTGACCTTGAAGGCGACGCTGACCCATCAGGGCGAGCACCCGCTGGGCAGCGCCATCGAATATTACGCGGGCGATTGGGTGGCCTTTACGGCAGAGGGCGAGATTGACCACATGGAGTTCGGTGTGGGGCCCTTCTCGACCGGGCCGATCAGCATCATAATTGCTACCGAGATGAAGGCGGACGGCTAATATTACGGTCGACCGAGCTGTCGGGCTGGCGTCTAAAAACACATATGTACGTGGAACGGATGACGCCATCGGCGATTTCACCTGTCTAGATCTGACCCGACATCGGACAATCGAACAAGGCCTCCGTGACTTCGGAGGCCTTTTTTGAGCGGCAGCACCATAAATTGAACGCCAAACGTCGCGATTGGTCCAGAATCAGGTTGCTATGTCGGTGTGGTCGTCTATCCGGTGTGCTGAAAGAAAATGATTTGGCAGGCACATGACGGAAACCAATCTATCGACGACGGCAAAGCGGGATGTGACCGCCGCGCGTGACTGGGTGACGACGCTTGCCAAATATCGCGAACCGAACCAGTTGCGCAGTTGGTTCGAGCTTGGCGTCAGCATCATCCCATTCATCGCATTGTGGGCAGTGTCGTGGATGTTCCTGTCCGTCAGCTATTGGCTTGCTTTTGCAGTTTCGGTCCTCAACGCGGCTTTCCTGTTGCGCCTGTTTGCCATTCAGCACGATTGCGGGCACGGGGCTTTCTTCACGAACCGAACGGTCAGTGACTGGGTCGGGCGGGTGATCGGAGTGCTGACTCTGACGCCCTATGATGTCTGGCGCCGTACGCATTCCACGCACCACAACTCTTCGGGCAATCTGGACAAGCGGGGGATGGGTGACATCCACACGCTGACGGTGGCCGAATACCGTTCGATGACGTCGATGAACCGCTTTTGGTATCGGGTGTATCGGCACCCGATTACCCTGTTTGGCTTTGGTCCCGGGTATCTGTTCCTGTTTCAGAACCGACTGCCGCTTGGCCTAACGGGTATTCCGAAATTCTGGGTCAGCGCAATGGTCACAAATCTTGCCATTATGATCGTGCTAGGAGGCATCTACTATTTTGGTGGCGTGATGCCGATGTTGCTGATTTTCCTGCCCTCGACCCTGATTGCCGCGGCGGCCGGCGTCTGGTTGTTCTACGTCCAGCACCAATTCGAAGAGACGCAATGGGATCCCGATAAGGATTGGCAACTGCACGAGGCCGCCCTGCATGGAAGCTCGCATTACATCCTGCCATCCGTATTGCAGTGGTTCAGCGCCAATATCGGCATCCACCACGTGCACCACTTGTACAGCCGCATTCCGTTCTACCGCCTGACCGAAGTGCTGCGCGATCATGATGAGCTTGCCAACAGCAACCAGATGACCATCCGAGAGAGCCTCGCCAATGCGCGGCTGCATCTGTGGGACGAGAAAAGCCGCCGTCTGCTGTCCTTCGCCGAAGCACGCGCGCTATATGGGTGAAGGCACTGCCCATTACTGATCGGACCCACCCGTGCGGAGCGATGAGCAGCGCCAGCGACTGCCCGTGGGATGGCGCTGCTACGTCTGATCAATGTGCTTTATGGTGCCAGATACATCCGAATTCCTAGCGAGGCGTAAACGTCCCCAAAGCGCCAGCCCGCCGGGACGGGCAGTCGCTGGTGCGGCGGCCTTCGGCCTTGTCCCGCGCCGCTGGTAGTCTTTACGTACAGTCGCCCGCAGACCCCAAAAGCCTCATCTGGCTAATGAGCTAAGACGGTTGGATGTTCGCTGCATGCCGCTAATTGAGTGTTTCCGTTTTGCCTGGCTTAGAAAAACCGATGCTATGGTCATAAGATGGAGTACCTAAAGTGACCGGGAGCAGGCGTTGGCATCGGCTGCCTGTTGCTCTGTAATTCCATTCGTGACTACATAGAAATAGGTCGTGCGACCACCTGACTTCGATTGAAACAATTGAAACGGCTGCTTAATGCCAGCGTCCAAACCGCATTGAATCGCAAGGTCCTTATTAGAAGGTTTCCTAGGTTCTGGAGTGCCTGAGGTGCTGCAGGCTGATACGAGTGTAAGAATGCAAATTGTTGTGGTAAACCAAGCTAGATTTCTTCTCATTTCTTTTTTCTCGTTGTTTGGTTCTGAGGGCTCAATCAACCGACTTGCTTGGGCCAGCAACCATTAAGAAACGATAACAAGTTTTAAGTTGCGAAAATGTAACTTGGAGCGGTTCTTTTGTTGGCCGTTTAGCTGATGTGATGAATGCTTGTTGAGAAGTGTGCGCTGTGGATGGAGGCGGCATCAATAAGAATGAAGCTGGTATCTTTTTTTGTACTCAAGCGGCCAACTTCTAGTGCATAACCCTAAACAGAATTTAAACAGACTACCTATAGACACCCACCCCCAACACTGCTACACGCACCCAATCTTACGGCCTCGGATTCGTTCCGGGGCCTCTGATATTTGTAACCGGGGACCTTCGGGGCCCTATACCCTTGGCACCTACGGGGGCCTATCACATAGCGGGGAAACCCCCTGCACTTGCTAAACGGAAGACAGAAAGCATGGCACTTAAGTCGTACAAGCCGACGACGCCGGGCCAGCGCGGGCTGGTGCTGATCGACCGTTCGGAGCTTTGGAAAGGACGTCCGGTCAAGTCTCTCACTGAGGGTTTGACCAAATCGGGCGGCCGGAACAACACCGGACGGATCACTTCACGCCGCCGCGGCGGTGGCGCAAAGCGTCTCTACCGGATCGTTGACTTCAAACGGAATAAATTTGATGTCGCGGCAACCGTCGAACGGATCGAATATGACCCGAACCGGACCGCATTCATCGCACTGGTAAAATACGAAGACGGTGAGCAGGCATATATCCTGGCTCCGCAGCGTCTGGCTGTTGGTGATAAAGTCGTGGCATCCGCCAAGGCCGACATCAAGCCGGGCAACGCAATGCCGTTCTCGGGCATGCCCATCGGTACCATCGTCCACAACATCGAGATGAAGCCTGGCAAAGGCGGTCAGATCGCACGCGCGGCCGGTACTTACGCTCAGTTCGTTGGCCGCGATGGTGGCTACGCTCAGATCCGTCTGAGCTCGGGCGAGCTGCGCATGGTCCGTCAGGAATGCATGGCCACCGTTGGTGCCGTGTCCAACCCTGACAACTCGAACCAAAACCTCGGTAAAGCCGGTCGTATGCGCCACAAGGGCGTTCGTCCGTCGGTTCGTGGTGTTGCAATGAACCCGATCGATCACCCGCACGGTGGTGGTGAAGGTCGTACCTCGGGTGGCCGTACACCGGTTACACCGTGGGGTAAGGACACCAAGGGTAAGCGTACCCGCAACAAGAACAAAGCGTCCCAGAAGCTGATCATCCGCTCGCGGCACGCCAAGAAGAAGGGACGTTAATCTATGTCTCGCTCTGTTTGGAAGGGTCCTTTCGTCGATGCTTACGTGCTGAAAAAAGCCGAAGCAGCACGCGAGTCGGGCCGCAACGAAGTCATCAAAATCTGGTCGCGTCGTTCCACCATTCTGCCCCAGTTCGTGGGTCTGACCTTTGGTGTGTACAACGGCCAGAAGCATATCCCGGTAAACGTCTCGGAAGACATGATCGGTCAGAAGTTCGGTGAATACTCGCCGACTCGTACCTATTACGGTCACGCCGCAGACAAAAAAGCGAAGCGGAAGTAAGTCATGGGCAAGGAAAAGAACCCCCGCCGCGTGGCTGAAAACGAAGCAATGGCGAAAACGCGCATGCTTCGCACCAGCCCGCAGAAACTGAACTTGGTTGCGCAAATGATCCGCGGCAAGAAAGTTGAGAAGGCTCTGACCGACCTGACTTTCTCGAACAAGCGTGTCGCGCAGGACGTCAAGAAGTGCCTGCAGTCCGCAATCGCGAATGCCGAAAACAACCACAACCTGGACGTTGACGAGCTGATCGTCGCCGAAGCATGGGTTGGCAAGAACCTGGTCATGAAGCGTGGTCGCCCGCGTGCCCGTGGCCGTTTCGGCAAGATCATGAAGCCGTTCTCGGAGATCACCATCAAGGTGCGTCAAGTTGAGGAGCAAGCCTAATGGGTCATAAAGTAAATCCGATCGGCATGCGCCTGCAGGTCAACCGCACCTGGGACAGCCGCTGGTACGCCGACACCAAGGACTACGGTGATCTTCTGCTGGAAGACCTCAAGATCCGTGAGTTCATCAACAAAGAGTGCAAGCAGGCCGGTGTTGCCCGTGTGATCATCGAACGTCCGCACAAGAAGTGCCGCGTGACGATCCACACTGCACGTCCCGGTGTCATCATCGGCAAGAAAGGTGCAGACATCGAAGTTCTGCGCAAAAAGCTTGCTCGTATGACCGACAGCGAACTGCACCTGAACATCGTCGAAGTGCGCAAGCCCGAGCTTGACGCGCAGCTGGTTGCCGAGTCCATCGCTCAGCAGCTGGAGCGCCGCGTCTCGTTCCGCCGCGCGATGAAGCGGTCGGTTCAGAACGCCATGCGCATGGGCGCTCTGGGTATCCGGGTGAACGTCGCGGGTCGTCTGGGCGGCGCCGAAATCGCACGGACCGAGTGGTACCGCGAAGGCCGAGTGCCTCTGCACACCCTGCGTGCCGACATCGATTACGCACATGCCGAAGCGATGACCCCCTACGGGATCATCGGGATCAAGGTCTGGATCTTCAAAGGTGAGATCATGGAGCACGATCCGCAGGCACGTGACCGTAAAGCACAGGAACTCCAGGACGGCCCTGCACCTCGTGGTGCTGGTGGCGGTCGTCGCTAAGGAGGGAAAGATATGCTTCAACCAAAGCGTACTAAATTCCGCAAGATGCACAAAGGCCGGATCAAGGGTCTCGCCAAGGGCGGCTCTGATCTGAACTTTGGCACCTACGGCCTGAAAGCTCTTGAGCCTGAGCGTGTAACTGCACGCCAGATCGAAGCTGCACGTCGTGCCATGACGCGTCACATGAAGCGTCAGGGTCGTGTCTGGATCCGCATCTTCCCCGACACTCCGGTCACTGCAAAGCCGATCGAAGTTCGTATGGGTAAAGGTAAAGGTTCGGTCGACCGCTGGGCATGCAAAGTCAAGCCTGGCCGTGTGATGTTCGAGATCGACGGCGTCAATGACGACATCGCCCGCGAGGCCCTGCGCCTGGCCGCGATGAAGCTGCCGATCAAGACTCGCGTCGTGGTTCGCGAAGACTGGTAAGCGATTGGGGGGCTACCCCGTTCGCTAAAAGATTGACCCCCGTCGGGATACCGGCGGGGGTTTTGCGTTCTCGGTGTCAGACGCAGGTTATGGGGCTTAAACCGTCAATGGCCACATGCCGGTTTACAGACTCGTGACTGGCAATCGGCAGACAGGCGTGGCTAAATTCGGGCGAACCCTCTCTGCCATCGAGTATGATACTGATGCCAAGTTTTAGTCTCCGCCATTTAGTACTGTTGTTTCTGATGACCGTTGGTACCGTGGTCGCCCCAGCAAAAACCTGGGCCGCGTCGCCCGAGGTGAACCTAGGGTATTTCAACAAGCTTGCGATGAACGGATATGACGTCATGACTTATTGGCAAGGCGGTGATCCGCAAAAGGGCGATCCTGAGATCACGGCTCAGCACAATGGCGCTACCTGGGTGTTTCTGAGTGAAGAAAACCGTCAGGCTTTTCTGTCTGACCCGACGAAGTATGCTCCTCAATATGGCGGATATTGCGCCTATGCGGCCAGCCAGAATGCGGTGGCCGATGTCGACCCGTTCGCATGGCGCATCTGGGATGAAAAACTGTATCTAAATTACAGCCCGCAGGTGCGGCGCATCTGGGCCAGCGAGATTGATGCCAATATTGAAAAAGCAAACGAGTTCTGGCCCGATTTGCTGAAGAAATAGGGCGTGTCTGGATCCGCATCTTCCAAGATACTCCGGTCACTGCAAAGCCGGTCAAAGTACGTCTGGGTAGAGTTTCAGTTGATCGCTGGGCATGCGAGCTCAAGTCGGATCACTATAAAGCTGCCGATCAAGACCTGTGTTTAGGTTCCCTAAGACTGGTAAGCGACTGGGGACCACTCGTTCGTGACAAGATTGACCCCTGTCAGGACGCCGGCAGGGGGTATTGTGTTAGTCTTTTGCGATCCATCCCACTGATGAGTGAAAAAAGTCGACCTTTGCCCATAGCCCCCATAATCTGCCCAGAGTGAATGGGAGGGTTGTATGTTTCAGCTACGCAAGAAGGTTTTTGTCAAAGAGGTCATAACCACCGACCAGTTTGGGCAACCATGCGCTCCGGTCTGCCGAGTTGCAGCTTTGGCTGTCATACAAAACCCGCTGGCCGGTAAATTCTCGGAAGACTTGTCCGAGCTTTTTGAAATTGGAGGAATGCTTGGGGCAGACCTAGCGTCCGAGGCTGTTTCTCAACTCGACCGAGCGCCGATTTCCTACGGTAAAGCAGCGATTGTGGGTGCGAATGGCGATCTCGAACAAGGTGGCGCATTGATCCATCCGAAACTCGGCGCTCCAATGCGCGCATCAGCAAGTGGAGGTGAAGCCGTCATCCCGTCGAATGCCAAACTTGGGGCACCGGGATGTGCGATTGATCTGCCCCTCGGACACAAGGACAATCCGTGGTCCTTTGACCATTTCGATACCATGACGCTGAGCATTCCCGACGCGCCGAAACCGGATGAGATTGTCATGTGTCTGGCCTACGCGGATGGCGGGCGTCCGATCCCGCGCTGCGGCTCGGGGCCAATCAAAAACTAAGGGTTGACTGGGGCTGGCCTTGGATCAGAGCTTGGGCTATGCCCAGCCTATGGCCCAGATTGAATCACTCTTCGTTACCCGTCTTTATTGCGCAGCTTTGTCCGAGTTTGGTCCCAAGATCGACCCAGAAGAGCTGGAAAACTCTTGCCTTGTCATTGCCGAGGATGATGAGGCCGGGCAGGAATGGTGTGAGGAGAACGGCTATCCTGGTTACACCAGCTATGCCTCGCTGACCGATTTGCCGTGGCGGTTCCCGATTTTCGCCGATCTGGTTGCAGCTTTGGATCAACACGTCGCGGCCTTTGCCAAGGATTTGGAGTTTGATCTGGGCGAAGGTGAGTTGAAGCTCGAGGACCTGTGGATCAACATCCTCCCCGAGGGTGGAATGCATTCCAGCCACCTGCACCCGCACAGTGTGATCTCGGGTACGACCTATGTGGCGATGCCCGAGGGGGCCAGCGCGTTGAAGCTGGAAGATCCCCGATCGGGCCGCATGATGGCCGCGCCGACACGGCTGAAGGGCGGGCGGCGGGACTTACAACCGTTCATCTATATGAAGCCGCAAGTGGGCGATGTCCTGCTGTGGGAAAGCTGGCTGCGGCATGAAGTGCCTATGAACATGGCCGAAGAAGAACGCATTAGCGTCAGCTTTAACTATAAGTGGGAGTGAGCCCCGGTTCCCTGCACGTAAGGTGTTCAGGCAGAGGGGGCGCAGGGTGAATGGGTGGCGCGCCTGCCAATCACGTTTCACCTCGAGTTGCCGAAAAACCTTGCAATATGCTCCGCCATGACCCATGTGAGGCACGCTTACGTTTTTCTTTTTCGACCACTGTCTCCTGAATTTTGGCGTTCAGTCTCTCGATCCAGACCGACCACGCCGCGCTGTCGCAATCCCGCGGACAGCAATTTAATAGGAGAATACGGATATGGCCAATGGCACCGTAAAATGGTTCAACGCAACTAAAGGTTTTGGCTTCATCGCACCGGAGACCGGTGGCAAAGACGTGTTTGTGCACATCTCGGCTGTTGAGCGCTCGGGTCTGACTGGCCTGGCCGACGACCAGAAAGTAACATTCGACATCGAGCCCGGCCGTGACGGTCGTGAGGCAGCTGTGAACATCGCTCTGGCGTAAGTCACTCAGACTTAGACAGTTGAAGACGCGGTCTCGTGCAAACGAGGCCGCGTTTTGCGTTTGTGGAACAATTTGAAAGACTAATGTAGTCGCTGGCTGCGCCACGAGGTGCTGATGAGCATGGCGGAGGAAAATCGGATCGGGATCAGCTATAATTTTAAGTGGGAGTAGCCGGACGGTTTTGAGCGGAATTCGAACCGAGTTCTAGAGTGTCCTTTTCTATTTGGAATTTGTTTTCAGCTCTCATTGTGATATTTTGAATTGCACTTTTTTAGTCCTGATTAGGAGAAGTGCAATGAGCTATTTTAAGCCTCTAGTTTCAATTAAAATAAACGCGGACCTGAAGACATACGACGTCGAAGCTATCGTTGTTGTCCCAACCGGTTGTTATGCAAGTTTGGGGGGAGAACTCGGAGTGCCGGATGGCTATGTTACGTCTCCAGAAGCTGAACCGATCACACTGAATATCAAGTCAACGGACGGGCCATGCGTTCAAGGGCCACAGGTGCTGAAATTCAAATTGCGCTGGCTGCCAATTACCATTGGCAAGACCTCAGTCGTGGCATTTGTCACCGTGGACGGCAAAGTCAGGGGGGTTGGATCAGCGACGATACCTAGCATTTCTGTCGAAGCAACAACAGTACCAACGCCCAGTTCGGGCGTCGATGTCACGTCAGTTTCTGCTTGGATAAACGCGCAACCGCCTGGAAAGCCGACACTCGTTGCGAATGTTGGTGTTTGGGCACCTTGCGCTAACTACAGGTACGATTTCTTCGACAAGGGGCCTTTTGGCATTACAGGCCGAACACGTCTTGTGGAACTTAAGGCATCGCTTCGGGATGTATGCCTGCGTGCAGTGTTCGTAGGTCCGCTACGGTATGAACTAGAACTCGAGTCGGCGGATGATTTCGACTCGTTGGCAATAGAGTTTGAAGGGGAACTTTTTCTCGATAAGCTAGAGGTCGTAGTCTGATTTGCGCAGGAGCCACTGGTCCTAACTGCCAGTGGCTTCCGTTTTACCAAACTTTCCCTTGCCACCCACCCCTGAACCCCCTATAGAGCGGCATCTTGCGTTCCCCCGGCTGAGTCGGGGGATTCGTATGTCTATCATTCATCCACCAGGTCAAAGGTGACCCTGATAAGGGGCCTTCTGGTGTTTTGAGCAAAGGAAAAAGGCGATGAACGCCCAAGAACTGCGTGACAAGACCCCGGACCAGCTCCGCGAGGAACTGGCCAACCTGAAGAAAGAGAGCTTTAACCTGCGCTTTCAACAGGCAACCGGTCAGCTGGAAAACACTGCCGGCATCAAAGCGGCCCGCCGCAATGCTGCCCGCGTCAAAACCATTCTGAACGAAAAGGCCGCTGCCGCGGCATCGGAGGAGTAATCCTATGCCCAAGCGTATCCTGTCCGGCACCGTAACCAGCGACGCCAACGAACAGACCGTAACCGTTTCCGTCGAGCGCCGCTTTACGCATCCGGTTCTGAAGAAAACCATCCGTAAGTCCAAGAAATACCGGGCTCACGATGAAAAGAACGCCTTCAAGGTCGGCGACTCTGTACGCATCATCGAATGCGCGCCGAAATCGAAGACGAAACGTTGGGAAGTTCTGGAGGCGTAAGCTTCCGGGATTTTTCCATTTGTCGAAACCCTGGGGGATCTAACGAGACCAGCCCCCACAGGTCGGGAGAAACCACATGATCCAGATGCAGACCAATCTGGATGTCGCTGACAACTCCGGCGCACGCCGAGTTCAGTGCATCAAGGTCCTGGGTGGTTCCAAGCGTAAATACGCCTCCGTCGGCGACATCATTGTCGTCTCGGTGAAGGAAGCCATCCCACGCGGCCGCGTAAAGAAAGGTGACGTCCGTAAGGCCGTCGTCGTACGCACCGCTAAAGAAGTCCGTCGCGAAGACGGCACCGCGATCCGTTTCGATCGCAACGCCGCTGTCATCCTGAACAACAACAACGAGCCCGTAGGTACCCGTATCTTTGGCCCCGTTGTTCGCGAACTGCGTGGCAAAAACTTCATGAAAATCATCTCGCTGGCTCCGGAGGTGCTGTAATCATGGCTGCTAAACTCCGCAAAGGCGACAAGGTCGTCGTGCTGGCCGGCAAGGACAAGGGCAAAGAGGGAACGATTACCTCGGTTGACCCGAAAGCCGGTAAAGCTGTTGTCGACGGCATCAACATCGCCATCCGCCACACCCGCCAGACCCAGAACAGCCAAGGCGGCCGTTTGCCCCAGGCAAACCCGATCGAGCTGTCTAACCTGGCACTGCTGGACGCAAACGGCAAAGCCACCCGCGTTGGCTTCCGTATGGAAGGTGACAAGAAGGTTCGCTTCGCCAAGACCACAGGGGACGTGATCGATGCTTGATAACGCAACCTATACTCCGCGCCTGAAGGCTCAGTACGCTGAAACCATCCGCCCCGCTCTGAAAGAAGAGTTCGGTTACAAGAACGACATGCAGCTGCCCAAGCTGGAAAAAATCGTTCTGAACATCGGCTGTGGTGCAGAAGCTGTCAAAGATTCCAAGAAGGCCAAAGCGGCTGTCGAGGATCTGACTGCGATTGCCGGTCAGCAGGCCGTTGCAACCAAGGCGAAAAAGTCGATCGCGGGTTTCCGCGTCCGTGAAGACATGCCGCTGGGTGCGAAAGTGACCCTGCGCGGTGACCGGATGTACGAATTCCTGGATCGTCTGATCACCATCGCGATGCCGCGCGTTCGTGACTTCCGCGGTGTTAAGCCGTCTTTCGATGGTCAGGGCAACTTTGCCATGGGCATGAAAGAGCACATCGTGTTCCCCGAAATCGACTTCGACAAAGTCGACGAAGTCTGGGGCATGGACATCGTAATTGCCACCACAGCGAAAACCGACGCTGAAGCAAAGGCACTGTTGAAAGCATTCAACATGCCCTTCAACGCATAAGCGCCGGGAGGATTAAGACATGGCTAAAAAAGCAATGATCGAACGCGAGAAGAAGCGCGAACGCCTGGTGGCCAAATATGCCGCAAAGCGTGCCGAGCTGAAAGAAATCGCGAATGACGAGAGCAAGCCGATGGAAGAGCGTTTCAAAGCGCGTCTGAAACTGGCGAAACTGCCGCGCAACAGCTCGGCTACTCGTTTGCACAACCGCTGTCAGCTGACCGGTCGTCCTCATGCTTACTACCGTAAGCTGAAGGTCAGCCGTATTGCGCTGCGCGAGCTGGGTTCTGCTGGTCAGATCCCCGGCATGGTGAAATCGAGCTGGTAAGGGAGACATAGATATGAATGATCCTATCGGCGATATGCTCACCCGCATCCGCAACGCGCAAATGCGCGGCAAGTCCACCGTTTCCACCCCGGCTTCCAAGCTGCGCGGTTGGGTTCTGGACGTGCTGGCGGACGAAGGTTATATCCGTGGCTACGAAGCGACGACCGGTGAAAACGGTCATCCGGCCATCGAAATCAGCCTGAAATACTACGAAGGCACCCCTGTTATTCGCGAGCTGAAGCGGGTCTCGAAGCCCGGTCGCCGTGTATACATGGGCGTTAATGACATCCCACAGGTCCGTCAGGGTCTGGGCGTGTCGATTGTCAGCACTCCGAAAGGTGTGATGTCGGACGCAAACGCTCGCTCCAACAATGTTGGCGGCGAAGTGCTCTGCACCGTCTTCTAAGGAGGTCTGTCAATGTCTCGTATTGGTAAAAAACCGGTCGAGCTGCCCAGCGGCGTTACCGCCACTGTGTCCGGCCAGACCATCGAAGTGAAAGGTCCGAAAGGCACCCGCAGCTTCACCGCAACCGATGACGTAACGCTGTCGGTCGAAGACAATGTTGTGCAAATCAACCCCCGTGGCATGTCCAAGCGTGCCCGCCAGCAGTGGGGCATGAGCCGCACCATGGTTGCCAACCTGGTAACCGGTGTGACCCAGGGCTTCAAAAAAGAGCTGGAGATCCAGGGTGTTGGTTACCGGGCTCAGATGCAGGGCAACACCCTGAAGCTGAACCTGGGCTACAGCCACGACGTTGATTTCACCGCTCCGGAAGGTGTCACCATCACCGCGCCGAAGCAGACCGAGATCGTTGTGGAAGGTATCGACCAGCAGCAGGTGGGCGAAGTCGCGGCCAAAATCCGCGAATGGCGCCGTCCCGAGCCGTACAAAGGCAAGGGCATCCGCTATAAGGGCGAGTTCATCTTCCGCAAAGAAGGCAAGAAGAAGTAAGGACGCAAACCATGGCAAACAGCAAAAGAACCCTGTTTCTGAAGCGCCGCCTGCGCGTTCGGAACAAACTTCGCAAGGTCAACGCGGGTCGTCCGCGTCTGTCCGTACACCGTTCGAACAAGAACATCTCTGTTCAGCTGATCGACGACGTGCGTGGCGTGACCCTGGCCTCGGCCTCGACCCTGGAAAAAGATCTGGGTGTCGTTGGCAAGAACAACGTCGAAGCGGCCACCAAAGTGGGCGCGGCCATCGCCGAGCGTGCCAAGAAGGCAGGCGTCGAAGAGGCCTATTTCGATCGTGGCGGCTTCCTGTTCCACGGCAAAGTGAAGGCTCTAGCCGACGCTGCGCGTGAAGGCGGCCTGAAGATCTAAGACTTGCGGGCAGCTTTGCGGCTGCCCCGATGATCCGGGGGCCTCGGCAACAGTCGGGGCTCACTTGGATTGAACAAACGGCGCCGATTGCGCCATGTGAGAGAAGGGATGCCAAAATGGCAGAACGTGAAAACCGCCGGGGCCGTGGTCGTGACCGCGACGAAGCACCGGAATTCGCCGATCGTCTGGTTGCGATCAACCGTGTGTCGAAAACCGTAAAAGGTGGTAAGCGCTTTGGCTTCGCCGCTCTGGTGGTTGTCGGCGATCAGAAAGGCCGCGTCGGCTTTGGCAAAGGTAAAGCGAAAGAAGTACCTGAAGCCATCCGTAAGGCGACCGAGCAAGCCAAGCGTCAGATGATCCGCGTGCAACTGCGCGAAGGTCGGACCCTGCACCACGACATCGAAGGCCGTCACGGCGCCGGTAAAGTGGTAATGCGCACCGCACCTGAAGGTACTGGTATCATCGCCGGTGGTCCGATGCGTGCCGTGTTCGAAATGCTGGGCGTCAAGGACGTTGTGTCCAAGTCGCTGGGCTCGCAGAACCCGTACAACATGATCCGCGCCACCATCAACGGCCTGCAGAAAGAGCAGAGCCCGCGTTCGGTTGCGCAGCGTCGTGGCAAAAAAGTTGCTGACATCCTGCCCAAGCGGGACGAAGCACCGGCAGCTGCTGAAGCAGAAGCATAAGGAGAGCGACCCATGGCAAAAACCATCGTCGTAAAGCAGATCGGTTCCCCGATCCGCCGCCCCGCTGAACAGCGCGCGACCCTGATCGGTCTGGGCCTGAACAAGATGCACAAAACCCGTGAGCTGGAGGATACTCCTTCGGTCCGCGGCATGGTCAACAAGATCCCGCATCTGGTTGAGATCATCGAAGAACGCGGCTAAGCGCGACATCTTCGAAAAAGTTAGAAACGCCTCCGATATTTCGGGGGCGTTTTATCATTTAAGGGTTATGACGGTCTCTTA
Organism: Ruegeria sp. BB5; assembly: GCF_056539405.1. NCBI lineage: Bacteria > Pseudomonadati > Pseudomonadota > Alphaproteobacteria > Rhodobacterales > Roseobacteraceae > Ruegeria > Ruegeria sp. BB5. Next base: position 19,806 of record NZ_JBQFUX010000008.1, read on the forward strand.
GTTTAATCGATATGGTGTCAGTTCAATCTGAACGCATTTTTTCTATTATACGGCGCATATAGTCCATGAAGCGTGCCTGTTCAGTTTCACTTAACACCTGTAGGGCTTCGGCATTTACGCTTTGAGCAGACTCATAGGCGCTGTTTCGAATTGCTGTGGCCTTCTCAGTTAACCAAATCAGTTGGGCTCTGGCGTCAGCGGGGTTCTTTGTTCTTTTGATCAAGCCGTCGCGTTCCATTCGGTTGAGCGTGTTCGCCAGGGTCGCTTGTTCGACATCTATTTTGCCCAGCAATTCTTTTTGCGTCACGCCGTCTTTGAGCCAAAGCTGCAGTAAAATTGGAAATTGCCCAACAACGATCCCCAAGGGCGCAATGCGCTGCTGCAATTCCTTCGCAAACAACCGCGCCATGTGATTGACCAGGTATCCGGCCGAGTTTTCTTTTTCAAAGTTCATGTTCAAGATTTACACTTGCATAGCAAGCTATGCAATATTATATAGCTTGCTATGGAAAAGAATTGAGAGGAATCGAAATGGCTCGTATTAAAGAGTTGGACAATATCGTCACGCTGGCAGATCAGATGCAGACCGAAGAAGGTCCGGTAGTGCTGATCAACCTGTTCACAGTGGACGCCAAAGACAAAGAGGCGCTGCTGAAGGCCTGGGCGCATGATGCAGATTTCATGAAATCTCAGCCAGGATATATTTCTACACAACTCCATCAGGGCATCGCTGGCAGTTCGACCTTTGTGAACTACGCGATCTGGCAGGACGTCCAAAGTTTCCGCGACGCATTTACCAATCCCGAATTTCAGCGACGGATCGCGGACTATCCAGATAGTGCTGTGGCGCGGCCACATCTTGTTCGAAAGCTCGCAGTTGAAAACCACTGCGTCGCCTGATGCGATAACCGGAGTAGCAACATGTTAAGAACCATCCACCCCATCGCCGGAGTATTAGGTTTTCTTACAATCCTCGTTTTCTGGACATCCACCTTGTACAGCGAGTTATTTGCAACCCTTGCGACCGTCGCCGCGGTAAAATCCATGATCGTCAGCGGACTGTTTATTCTGGTGCCAGCAATGGTGATTGTCGGTGCATCCGGCATGTCTCTTGGGCGTCGCCGCAAAGATGTCCAGGCGCTTGCCAAGAAGAAACGGATGCCGGTCATAGCGATGAACGGACTTCTTATCCTTGTTCCCGCCGCCATCTACCTTAGCGCAAAAGCAAACGCAGGATCATTCGACACCAGCTTTTATATTGTGCAAGTCGTTGAACTGATCGCTGGCGCCACCAATCTGACGTTGATGGGGCTTAGTATTCGGGATGGCCGGGCGATGACCGCCCGCAGAAGAAGTGCGCGAAAGCAGAGAAGCCAGTAAAGGTCCCAATTAAGCACGGCGCCCCGCATAGCTATTCAATGCACGCATAGCGGCTAGACCGAAATCTTCGTTGTTAGCGATACCGAACACTCCTATCTGAACCCTGTCCAAACAAGGAACACACAAGAAAACATCGGGGAATACGCCCCGATCAGGAAAGGAATTCAGATATGGCTTATACAGCAACAACCACTCACGGCATCACTCTGTTCGCTCGCATCGCCGACTTTGCAGCAAAGGTGAAAGAGGCCTACGTCCTGCGCGCCGAGTACAACCGGACCTATTCGGAACTGCAGGGTCTGACCGATCGCGAACTAAATGATATCGGCGTGCGCCGCTGCGATATCAAAGACATCGCGCATGATCACGTTTACTGCTCGTAAACTCACAGTTTGAACCACTCACCCAGAGGCGCTTTTTGGCGCCTCTTTTGGTTTGGGATGTGCAACGACGGCACATTTCGCGGGAATTCCCCGTGTCCTGGTTGAAAGAGTTGGCGTTATCGGTCAAGGGATGAGTGGCTTGCCACTGATGTTTCAAGAAAGGGCGTGTTAGGTGCGGGAATACCAAATCGGGATGCTTTGGATCGACGGCGCGCTGAGCTTTCTCGAACAACTGTGTATCAAATCCTTTCTGGATGTGGGGCAGCACGTACGTTTGTATACATATGGCCCGGTTGCAAATATCCCCGACGGCGTAGAAAGGCGTGATGCGCGTGAAATTCTGCCGGACAATGAAATTATCCTGCATCAGCGAACGGGCAGCCCGGCCTTACATTCGGATAAATTTCGTGTGCGGATGCTGGCGCAGGAGGATGACATTATCTGGGCGGATACCGATGCGTATTGTGTCAAACCGTTCACAACCGATCAGGGGCATCTTCACGGCTGGCTGGCGCCGCATGAAATCAACGGTGGGGTATTGGCATTGCCAAAAGACAGCCCTACCCTCTATGACCTGATCGAGTATACCAACGACCCGTACCGCCTTCCGCATTGGTTGCCGCCGAAACATCGTGCGGTGCTGGTCCAAAGCGCGCTGGCCGGTGACCGAAAGCACGCCAGCGAGATGCCTTGGGGAATCTGGGGGCCGCGTGCTTTGACGTGGCTGTTACAGCAGAACAAGGAAGCCCGGTTTTCCAAGCCGCAAGAGGTTTTATATCCCGTTGGGTATAAAGATCGCCGAACCATGATGCGGGCATCAGGCGGCGCAGAACGTTTCATCACGGATAACACCATGTCGATCCATTTCTATGGGCGGCGTATGCGTGCGTTCATCCGCACCAGATTTGGTGGTATTCCACATCCCAATAGCCTGGTAGGTATACTGGCAGAGAAGCACGGTATCGACCCTCATGCGGCGCCGCTCGTCCCTAGGGTCGTTTCCGAAGAAAATATGCCCCAGGACGACGCATGATCCAAGACCCAGGCGTGGGCTTGCCAAGAGAGGTCAACGGGCCTATACGCCTGCGGTGGCCTTGCGCCATACGAATCAAAACCAAGAAATGCCGTGGTTGGCCCATCACGCTTCGGGGGTCACATCCGGCTAAGGAGAAGCGATATGAAACTGCACGAATTGCGCGACAATCCTGGCGCTACACCGAAACGCACCCGCGTTGGCCGTGGTCCCGGTTCCGGCAAAGGTAAAATGGGTGGCCGTGGTATCAAAGGCCAGAAATCCCGTTCGGGTGTGGCCATCAATGGCTATGAAGGCGGCCAGATGCCGTTGTACCAGCGCCTGCCCAAGCGTGGCTTCAACAAGCCGAACCGCAAGGAATTCGCCGTTATCAACCTGGGTTTGATCCAGAAATTCGTCGACGCCGGCAAGCTGGACGCCAAAGCTGCGATTACCGAAGACGCTCTGGTTGCGTCGGGTCTGGTGCGTCGCAAGCTGGATGGGATCCGCGTTCTGGCCAAGGGCGAAATCAGCGCCAAGCTGAACTTGGAAGTCACCGGTGCTTCGAAAGCTGCCGTTGAGGCAGTCGAAAAAGCGGGCGGTTCACTGACGGTCACAAAAGCTGCTGCGGCAGAGTAAGCGCTTGTGAGCGGGCAAAGACCCGCTTACATAGTCCTCAGAGTTTTCCCAGACGCCGCCCGAGCCGGAAAACGGTTCCGGGCGGTGTTTTCATAAGAGAGACCGATTTATGGTATCAGCAGCAGAACAAATGGCAGCCAACACAAGCTGGTCTGCCCTTGGCAAAGCCACCGATCTGCGCAACCGCATCCTGTTTACGCTGGGTTTGTTGATCGTTTATCGCCTGGGCACCTTTATTCCGGTGCCGGGGATCGACGGGCAGGCCCTGCGCGAATTCATGGAGCAGGCGGGGCAGGGCATCGGCGGCATGGTTTCGATGTTTACTGGCGGGGCGCTGGGGCGGATGGGTATCTTTGCCCTCGGCATCATGCCCTACATTTCAGCCTCGATCATTGTGCAACTGCTGACATCTATGGTTCCCGCGCTCGAACAACTCAAGAAAGAGGGCGAGCAGGGACGCAAGAAAATCAACCAGTATACCCGTTTCGGAACCGTGGCTCTGGCCACCGTTCAGGCCTATGGTCTGGCCGTATCGCTGGAATCGGGTGATCTGGCGACCGACCCGGGCATGTTCTTCCGTATGTCGACCATGATTACGCTGGTTGGCGGCACCATGTTCCTGATGTGGCTGGGTGAGCAGATTACCGCACGTGGCATCGGTAACGGTATATCTCTGATCATCTTCGTCGGCATCATTGCCGAGGTTCCGGCCGCATTGGCGCAGTTCTTTGCCAGCGGACGCAGCGGTGCGATTAGCCCTGCAGTGATCGTGGGTGTGATCGTGATGGTTATCGCCGTGATCACCTTTGTGGTGTTCATGGAGCGGGCCTTGCGCAAGATCCACATCCAATATCCGCGCCGTCAGGCCGGTATGAAGATCTATGAAGGTGGTTCCAGCCACCTGCCGGTCAAAGTGAACCCGGCGGGCGTTATCCCGGCGATCTTTGCAAGCTCGCTGCTTCTGTTGCCGGTGACGATCTCGACCTTCTCGTCGGGTGCGACCAACGGGCCGGTGATGTCGTGGCTGCTGGCCAACTTTGGCCCCGGACAGCCGTTGTACCTGCTGTTCTTCGCCTCGATGATCGTGTTCTTTGCCTATTTCTATACGTTCAACGTGTCGTTCAAACCGGACGATGTGGCGGACAACCTGAAAAAGCAGAACGGTTTTGTGCCGGGTATCCGTCCGGGCAAGAAAACCGCCGAGTATCTGGAATACGTGGTCAACCGCGTGCTCGTTCTGGGTTCGGCCTATCTGGCGGCGGTCTGTCTGCTACCTGAAATCCTTCGGGGCCAGTTTGCCATCCCGTTCTATTTCGGAGGCACCTCGGTTCTGATTATCGTCTCTGTGACCATGGACACGATCCAACAGGTTCAGAGCCACCTGCTTGCGCACCAATACGAAGGGCTGATTGAAAAGTCCCAACTGCGCGGCAAAGGTAAGAAACGCGGCAGGAAGGGACCCTCTCGTCGATGAACATCATTCTTCTTGGGCCCCCGGGGGCCGGTAAAGGGACGCAGGCGCGCCACCTGGTTGAAACACGCGGCATGGTTCAGTTAAGCACTGGCGATATGCTGCGCGAGGCCAAGACCTCGGGCACCGAGATGGGGCAGAAGGTTGCGGCGATCATGGATGCGGGCAAGCTGGTCACCGATGAGATCGTGATCGGTCTGATCGAAGAGAAGCTGACCACCGAAACAGGCGCCGGTTTCATCTTTGACGGCTTCCCCCGTACGCTGGCGCAGGCCGATGCACTGGCGGCGTTGCTGACCAAGCTGGGTCAGTCGTTGCACACAGTGATCGAAATGCGCGTCGATGATGATGCGTTGGTGGGCCGTATTACGGCGCGTTCGACCTGTGGCGGGTGTGGTGAGGTTTATAACGACATCACCAAACCGATTCCGGCAGACGGCAAGTGCACCAATTGCGGTAAGGAAAATGACTTCCAGCGTCGTGCAGATGACAACGAAGACAGCCTGCGTACGCGTCTGATGGAATATTACAAGAAGACCTCGCCGCTGATCGGCTATTACTACGCCAAGGGCGATCTGCGCCCCGTGAACGGACTGGCGGATATCAAGGAAGTCACCGCGTCGATTGAGGCGATCCTTGGCTGATATCAATATGGGCTTGACGGCGTTGCCAAAAGCCCATATCGACCCCCATCCCTAAAGGGAATCAAGACCGCATGCGGGATTCGTCCCAATTGCCCCGACCACCTCGAATAATGCTGAACCCTCTGGCCTCACTGCCACGGTAAAGCGTTGTGAAAAAAGGTTCTGGAGTTACGGAACCGCAACGAAAAGGAAAGTGACACGTGGCACGTATTGCCGGCGTAAACATCCCGACTGCAAAGCGGGTACCTATCGCCCTCACATATATCACCGGTATCGGAAACACCTCGGCCAAAGCGATCTGCGAAGCCGTAGGTATCGACGCGACCCGTCGCGTTAACGAACTGTCCGACGCCGAAGTTCTGGCCATCCGCGAGCACATCGACGCCAACTTCACCGTCGAAGGTGACCTGCGTCGTGAAGTTCAGATGAACGTCAAACGATTGATGGACCTGGGCTGCTATCGCGGTCTGCGTCACCGCCGCAACCTGCCGGTTCGCGGTCAGCGTACCCACACCAATGCTCGTACCCGCAAAGGCCCCGCAAAGGCCATCGCTGGTAAGAAGAAATAAGGGAGGGTCTGACTGATGGCACGTGATAAGACTCGCGTTAAGCGCAAAGAGCGTAAGAACATCGCATCGGGCGTCGCCCATGTGAATTCGACCTTCAACAACACCAAGATCCTGATCTCGGACGTACAGGGCAACGCCATCTCGTGGTCGTCTGCCGGTACAATGGGCTTCAAGGGATCGCGGAAATCGACACCCTACGCCGCTCAGATGGCTGCAGAAGATGCAGGCAAAAAGGCGCAGGAACATGGCGTCAAGACGCTGGAAGTCGAAGTTCAGGGCCCCGGTTCGGGTCGTGAATCGGCTCTGCGCGCGCTGGCTGCTGTGGGCTTCAACATCACGTCGATCCGTGACGTGACTCCGATCGCTCACAACGGCTGCCGTCCGCCGAAGCGTCGTCGCGTCTAAGCGATTTTGAATTGAGCTGGGGCTGTGTTTTTTGCACGGCCCCAGCACGTCATTTTGAACCTCGGGCGTCTGCACCTTGTTGGTCATGGGGCGCGGACAGGAATGGAGGGATTACATGATCCATAAGAATTGGGCTGAATTGATCAAGCCGACCCAGCTGGAAGGCAAGCCGGGCAACGATCCTGCACGTCAGGCGACCTTGGTTGCCGAACCGCTGGAGCGTGGCTTTGGTCTGACTTTGGGCAACGCGCTACGCCGCGTTCTGATGAGCTCGCTGCAAGGCGCGGCCATCACCAGCGTCCAGATCGACAACGTCCTGCACGAGTTCTCCTCGGTCGCAGGCGTTCGTGAAGACGTCACCGACATCATCCTGAACCTCAAGCAGGTTGCCCTGCGCATGGAAGTCGAAGGCCCCAAGCGTCTGTCGATTAATGCGAAAGGCCCCGCCGTTGTCACCGCTGGCGACATCAGCGAGAGCGCCGGCATTGAGGTTCTGAACCGCGATCACGTCATCTGCCACCTGGACGATGGCGCTGACCTGTTCATGGAACTGACCGTCAACACCGGCAAAGGCTACGTCTCGGCTGAAAAGAACAAGCCAGAAGACGCACCTATCGGCCTGATCCCGATCGATGCGATCTATTCGCCGGTCAAAAAGGTCGCTTATGACGTTCAGCCGACCCGTGAAGGTCAGGTTCTGGACTATGACAAGCTGACCCTGAAGATCGAAACAGATGGCTCGATCACACCGGAAGACGCGCTGGCCTTTGCCGCTCGTATCCTGCAGGACCAGCTGTCGATCTTCGTCAACTTCGACGAGCCGGAATCGGCTGGCCGCCAGGACGAGGACGATGGTCTGGAGTTCAACCCGCTGCTGCTGAAGAAAGTGGACGAGCTGGAACTGTCTGTCCGTTCGGCAAACTGCCTGAAGAACGACAACATCGTTTACATCGGCGACCTGATCCAGAAGACCGAAGCCGAGATGCTGCGCACCCCGAACTTCGGCCGCAAGTCGCTGAACGAGATCAAAGAAGTGCTGTCCGGCATGGGTCTGCACCTCGGCATGGATGTCGAGGACTGGCCGCCCGACAACATCGAAGATCTGGCGAAGAAATTCGAAGACGCGTTCTAAGCGCGTCTTCTCCAATGCCCGGCCCGAAAATGTGTTGCCGGGGACAACAAGGGCACTTCCGCCCCAAGGAGAGCCGGTGACACGCATCGCCGGCCAGACAAAGCAAAACGCGAAAGAAGGAACTAGAAAATGCGTCACGCACGTGGTTACCGCCGCCTGAACCGTACACATGAGCACCGTAAGGCGCTGTTTGCGAACATGGCTGGCTCGCTCATCGAGCATGAGCAAATCAAAACGACTCTGCCGAAGGCAAAAGAACTGCGCCCGATCGTTGAAAAACTGATCACCCTGGGCAAGCGCGGAGACCTGCACGCCCGCCGCCAGGCCGCATCGCAGCTGAAAGAAGACCAATACGTCGCAAAGCTGTTCGAAGTTCTGGGCCCCCGCTATGCCGAGCGTCAGGGCGGTTACGTCCGCATCCTGAAAGCTGGCTTCCGCTATGGCGACATGGCCCCGATGGCGATCATCGAATTCGTAGATCGCGACGTTGACGCCAAAGGCGCGGCCGACAAAGCCCGCGTTGCCGCCGAAGAGGCTGCAGACGAAGAATAAGAAAGCCCGGCTTTCTGAATTCTGACCCCCGTGTTTCCGGACGCGGGGGTTTTTTGGTTCCGCGGACCAAGCGGCCAACTGGTCCTCCTGTTGCCAGAATCGCAATCTTGGGTGATCCTTTAAGAAATTAAAGGATCGCAATATGTTTAGGTATCTGATTTTTGTGCTCGGTATTGGCGCATCAACCGCGCTTTATGCTCAGGAAACACCCAATGATCCCGCGGCCGAAGAAACGTCAACTGATCAATCCGATCTGTTGACAGATGCCGAACTGCAAACATTGGTTGCACCGGTCGCTCTTTATCCAGACACGTTGCTTATCCAGATATTTGTCGCCGCTACCCAGCCGTTGGAAATTGTAAAGGCCGAGCGTTTCTTGCTGGACAACGCCGACCGTGACCCCGCTGAGTTGGAGCCGGAAATCGATGCCATGGGCTGGGATCCTTCGGTCAGTGTTCTTGCAACGGCGTTTCCCGAAGTTGTCGGGCAGATGGCCACTCATATTGACTGGACCGAAACCATGGGCACCGCGATGCTGGCCCAGTCCGACGATGTGATGGACGCTGTTCAGGTGATGCGGGACCAGGCGATCGACAGTGGCGCATTAGTTTCAGGCCCTGAACAAACAGTTGAAGTGGCCGAAGACGAAACAGTAGTCATCACGCCCACAAACACCGAGACGGTATATGTGCCGCAATACAACCCCGAAACAGTTTATACCGGTCCATCGACAGGGGATGTGGTTGGTGCGGCGTTACTGACCTTTGGCACGGTCGCACTAATTGACGAAATTTTTGACGACGATGATGATTGGTACGACTATTGGGGCTGTCGGAATTGTGGCGGATGGAATGGTCAACCCATCATCAGGAACCCCGATATCGACATTGATGTCGACCGTAACGTCAATATCGACAGGGACATTGATCTTGGGGACCGGACGGACATCGGATGGCAACCCGATCCTGACCGCAAAAAAAAGGCACAGGATAAAATCTCGAACCACAAAAGGCCCGAAAGTGGCCGTGGCGATCTGCCAGTGAACCGTCCCGAAGGACGCACAGATGAGTTGCGCGCGAAACTGAGCCGCGAATCTGGTGCTGCCGATATCAGTCGGGATGGCGCTTCGCGCGAGCGGGCAGCAGCGGTTGCCGCCGGGGCGGGCGCAGGAGCCGTCGCTGGCGGTGCGCTTGCCAACCGGGACGGTGGAAAGAAAGACCTGCCACAGGTGAACCGAGGCAATGTCGACCGAGATAAGGCCGCAGCCAAGCAGCAAGCCGTCGAGCGTACCAAGCAAAGACCGGAGACTGCGAAAAAGCCTGTCCAACAAAGACCCCAAGCTGCCAAGAAGCCTCAGGCCAAGAAAGCGGCTCAGCGCAAGCCACAGGCCTCCAAGGGGCAGGCGATGAAGAAAAAGGCGTCAGGGAAAAGAACCCACAGCGCGTCCAATCGCGGCCATGCCGCCAAAGGCAAGCGGAGACGGTAAGATGCGTAATTCGGTGTTTTCCATTTTTTTTCTTGCCGCAACTGCGGGTGCGGCACTTTCAGATGGGGCTCGGTTCGACACGCCGCAAACTGCCCTTGATGCCTTTGTTGATGCCCTGAGGGCGGATGACCAAGGCAAGTTGCTGGAGATTTTTGGGCCCGAGGCGGAAGACCTGATCGGGACAGGTGATCCTGTCGAGGATCAGGAAAGGCGGCAGGAAGTACTTGCCATGTACGCCGAGGGTTACCGATTTCAACCCGACGAGGACGGCGTCGTTCTTTTGTTGGGCGAAGACAGCTGGCCATTCCCGATCCCCATTTCACGAGGCGAAGACGGCTGGCAATTCGATCTCGAAGCCGGCATCGAGGAACTTTCGGCGCGCGAGATTGGCTTGAACGAACTGGACGTGATCGAACTGCTTGAGGCTTACGTCGATCTTCAGGCTGCGTTCAGGCTGGTCGATCACAATGGTGATGGCGTTATGGAATTTGCTCAGACGATTATTGCGGATCCAGGTGTCAGAAACGGGTTGTTCTGGCCCGAAGAAGACAGCTTTGTCGGTGCAGCACTGGCCCGCGCTGCCGCTTCGGGTTGGAGTGATGGCGAGGTTGATTACGAGGCCGAGCCCTTCCTAGGGTATTACTATACTATCCTACAAGAGCAGGGTCCAAATGCACCGGGTGGCGCTTATTCCTATTTTGTCGGTGATAGGTTTGTCGCCGGGCACGCCCTGTTGGCAGTTCCAGCCGAATATGGTGAAACCGGTATCCATTCATTCCTTGTGGGCGAGAACGGAATTGTTTTCGAGGCGGATTTTGGCCCGGAAACACTGGAAATAACTGCGGATTTTACGTCCTACGATCCCGGTCAGGATTGGTCGCCGATTGAATGATGCGTGCGCCACCTGTTTGCAGGCGGACAGTACAGGTCTATCGTCTAACTAACGTCATTTCCGCCGATTTACGGCAATGTAATACCATCTTTCCCGCGTTATCCTGAAAAATATGTGTGGAGTACAGATGATGACGGAAATATCCGAGATCCCCAGTGAATTCACAGGACCTTCCGCTTGGACCGGACAACAGATGAGCGCTCGCGAGCATGAATGGATTGTCGACCTGTCGCCCGAGGACATCGCCGATCTTGAACAAGCCGCCCGTCACTATCTGAGCTTGGGGCGCGACATCGGGGAAATTTCAAAAGCGGATTTTCCGTTACAACGGTTTGACGGCCATCTGCAACATCTGCGCGACAAATTGACCAACGGGATCGGATTTGAGGTAATCCGGGGCCTTCCGGTACAATCGTACACGCAAGAGATGGCAGCGGCGATTTTCTGCGGGGTGGGGGCCCATCTGGGGTCTGCCCGCTCACAGAACGCTCAGGGCCACATTCTAGGGCATGTCCGTGACATCGGCGCGGATGCCAATGACCCGAACACGCGGATTTACCAGACCCACGAGCGGCAGACCTTTCACACGGACAGCGCCGATATCGTCGGGCTGCTATGTTTGCGTGACGCCAAAGAGGGCGGGGATTCACTGTTGGTCAGTGCCGAAGCCATCTATAATCGAATGCGTGCCGAGTGCCCCGACCTGCTGCAACGTTTGTTCGACCCCATCGCGACCGATCGCCGTGGCGAAGTGCCGGAAGGCATGCAACCATTCATGACGATCCCTCCATTTTGCTGGCACGACGGCAAGCTCACCGTGTTCTACCAGCGCCAGTATATCGATAGCGCGCAAAGGTTTCCTGATGCCATGCGCCTGACACCCGACCACGTCGCGGCATTGGACAGGTTTGATGCGTTAGCAAATGATCCAGAAATGTACCTGACCATGCGGCTGCAACCCGGAGACATGCAGTTCGTCTATAATCATTCCCAGCTGCACGACCGGACAGGGTTCACCGACTGGCCGAACCCGGACGAGCGGCGTCATCTGTTCCGGCTTTGGTTATCCCCCGAGGGAGACCGCGAATTGCCTGAGGTGTTCAAGCAGCGCTACGGAACCATTGATGTTGGCAATCGCGGCGGGATCATTACCAAGGGTACGCGGTTGAACGCTCCTCTTAACTGACTGTCACCGGAAGCTTGCATTACGTTTCGCGCGGGCGCATATCCAACGCAACTCTGCAAGTTGAGGTCTATATGTTCCGCGCGACACTTATCGCTCTTTCCTTCGCATGCGCCTCGGTTGCCACTGCGGACACCCGTGTGCCGCAATCACAAGCCGAGATATCGTTGGGTTTCGCCCCGGTGGTCAAAGAGGCCTCACCGGCGGTCGTCAACATCTATGCTAAGATCGTGCGGCAGGGGCGGGCCAACCCGTTTTTCTCGGACCCGTTCTTTCGGGATTTCTTTGGCGGCGGCTCGGCCGAGCCGCGCCCGCGAGTGCAGAACTCGCTGGGGTCCGGCGTAATCCTTTCGCAGGATGGTTACGTCGTTTCGAACTACCATGTGGTTGGTACTGCCACGGAAATTCGCGTGGTGACGACGGATCGGCGAGAGTATTCGGCCCAGGTGGTACTGGGTGACAAGGAAAGCGATATCGCCATTTTGCGCCTGCAAGAGGCTGACGATCTGCCGTTCCTGGAACTGCGCGATTCCGATCAAGTCGCGGTGGGGGAACTGGCGCTGGCCATCGGCAACCCGTTCGGGGTGGGACAGACCGTGTCGTCGGGCATCATCTCAGGGCTGGCCCGGACCGGGGCTGCGACCGGCAACGCGCGCGGTTATTTCATCCAGACGGATGCGGCGATCAATCCTGGAAACTCGGGTGGGGCGCTGATTGACGTAAACGGGGATCTGATCGGGATAAATACGGCCATTCTGACCCGCTCGGGCGGATCAAACGGCATTGGATTTGCGATCCCGGCCAATTTGGTGGCCGAGTTCCTGCGGCAAGCGCAGGAGGGTAATGACCATTTCGTCAGCCCTTGGGCGGGAATGGCAGGTCAGCATATGAGCGCTGATATCGCCGAGTCGCTGGGTCTGGTGATCCCGTTGGGCGTGGTAATCTCAGACCTGCACCCCCTTAGCCCGCTTGCCGATGCAGGTCTGCGTGTCGGTGACGTGGTAACCCACGTAGACGGGGATGAAGTGAACTCTCCGGCCGAGATGAAGTTCCGCATGTCGGTGGCGGGCGTCGGCGGCACCTCGATCTTGACCCGGCTGCGCGGCGAAGAAAGCTCGGATCTGGAAGTAGCTCTTGTCCGAGCGCCCGAGACCCCGCCAGCCGACGAGACCACGCTGGATGACCAGACGGTCATGCCTGGGTTGACGGTCTCACGCGTTAATCCGGCGGTCATCACGCGGCTGGGGCTGGTGCTGTCGCAAACCGGCGTTGTTGTGGTGGACGCAGACCGATACGGAGGGCGGTCTGGGCTGCGTGTGGGTGATGTGGTTAATGGCATCAACGGCGCGCAGATCGACCACCCGCAAGACATAGTCGATGCGCTGACCGATCCGGGGCGCAGGTTGAATTTTGACATCCTGCGCGGTGGCCGTTCGGTTTCCCTGCGGTTCCGGTTGTAACGCGTGAGCGATCTTTTCGACACCGGGGCCGCCGCGCCCGCACCGCCTGCGCATCGGCCGCTGGCGGATCGGTTGCGCCCGCAAACACTTGCTGAGGTGATTGGGCAGGAACAGGTTCTGGGCCCAGATGCGCCGCTGGGGGTCATGCTAGCCTCGGGCAGCTTATCCAGTCTGGTGTTCTGGGGGCCGCCGGGGGTGGGAAAAACAACCATCGCGCGGCTGCTGGCGCAGGAAACCGATCTGCATTTCGTTCAGATCAGCGCAATTTTCACTGGCGTGCCGGACCTCAAGAAAGTGTTCGAAGCCGCCAAGATCCGCCGCCAGAACGGGCAGGGCACGCTGCTGTTCGTGGATGAGATTCACCGTTTCAACAAAGCCCAGCAGGACGGGTTCCTGCCCCATATGGAGGATGGGACGATCCTGCTGGTTGGGGCCACGACCGAAAACCCGTCCTTTGAGCTGAACGCTGCTGTGCTCAGCCGGGCGCAGGTGCTGGTTCTAGAACGGCTCAGCCTGACTGACCTCGAACGGTTGACCCAAAGGGCCGAGAAGGAACTGGATCGCGCATTGCCTCTGACCGGACCCGCCCGTGAGGCGTTGCAGGAAATGGCCGATGGTGACGGGCGAGCGCTGTTGAATCTGATCGAACAGATCGCGGCGTGGAAGGTCGATGCGCCGCTGGACCCGGATGCGCTGTCGACCCGGTTGATGCGGCGTGCAGCAAAATACGACAAATCGGGGGATGAGCATTACAACCTGATCTCAGCCTTGCACAAATCGGTCCGCGGGTCAGATCCGGACGCTGCCCTTTATTGGTTTGCGCGGATGCTGACGGGGGGCGAAGACCCGCGATACTTGGCGCGGCGGATCACCCGGATGGCGGTTGAGGATATCGGTCTGGCCGACCCGCAGGCACAGGCGATCTGCGTGCAGTCATGGCAGACCTATGAACGGCTGGGCAGCCCCGAGGGGGAACTGGCCTTGGCACAGGCGCTGGTCTACCTGGCCCTGGCCCCCAAATCGAACGGCGCTTACGTCGGTTACAAGGCGGCGATGCGGCTGGCCAAGCAATCGGGCAGCGAACCACCTCCCAAGCATATCCTGAATGCGCCGACCTCGTTGATGAAGGACCAGGGATATGGCGCGGGCTATGCCTATGACCACGATGCCGAGGATGGGTTTTCGGGTCAGAACTATTTCCCTGACGGTATGGACCGGCCTGAACTGTATCAACCGGTCGAACGTGGGTTCGAACGCGAGTTGAAAAAGCGGCTGGATTATTTTGCCAAGCTGCGGGCCCAGCGCAACGGGTAAGGTCGGCTTGACTCTTGCGGTGCAGCAGGCCACAGACGCGCATGTTTTCTAGGACACGTACAGACAGGCTTAGCGCGCGAACACGTCGCGCGACGCAGGGGATATCGGCATGAGCGGCGTACAGATGATCACCGTGGCAGAAGGTGATGGCGACCAGCGGTTGGACCGGTGGCTGCGCCGCCTGTTTCCCCATGTCAGCCAGGGGCGCATCGAAAAGATGTGCCGCAAGGGCGAGCTGCGGGTTGAAGGCGGGCGGGTGAAAGCCTCGACCCGGCTTGAGGCCGGTCAGGTCGTTCGTGTACCGCCTTTGCCCGATGCCGATCACAAACCTGCCGAGGTCAAACATCGTATTTCGGACGCCGACGCCAAGATGATCCAGTCCTGCGTCATCTATCGCGATGATGACGTTCTGGCGCTGAACAAACCCCAAGGCCTGCCGGTGCAGGGCGGCAGTGGCCAGACGCGCCACGTTGACAGCCTGTCCGAGGCGCTGCGGTTTGGATATGACGAGAGCCCCCGCCTTGTGCATCGGCTGGACAAAGACACCTCGGGCGTATTGCTGATGGCGCGCACGCGCGAGGCGGCCAAAGGGCTGACTACCGCCTTCCGTCACCGCGATACGCGCAAGATTTATTGGGCGCTGGTCGCCGGGGTGCCGACGCCCTATCTGGGTGAGATCAAGACCGGGTTGGTCAAAGCCGCAGGCCACGGCAAGCACGGTGAGGGTGAAAAGATGATCCCCGTGCATCTGAACGAAATCAATGACACGCCGGGCGCGAAAAGGGCGCACACGCTCTATGCCACGCTTTACCGGGTGGCTGGGCGCGCTGCATGGGTGGCGATGGAGCCGATCACGGGCCGCACGCATCAGCTGCGCGCGCATATGGCCGCAATTGGGCATCCCATCATCGGCGATGGCAAATACGGCGGCTCAGGTCAGGAAAACCTTGGTGACGGGTGGGGCGCGCAACTGGGCGGTATCATCAGCAAGAAATTGCATCTGCACGCACGGCAGGCTTCGTTCCAGCATCCCACCACGCGCAAGACCATCACCATTACTGCGCCGTTGCCGGATCACATGAAACACAGCTGGGACACCTTTGGTTGGACCGAGGATCTGGCCGCCGATGATCCCTTCGAGGAACTGCAATGAGCGCACCGCTGCGTTTGGTGCTGTTCGATGTGGATGGCACCCTTGTCGATAGCCAGGGCAGCATCGTCGCGGCGATGACCGCCAGTTTTCGGGCGCTGTCCCTGCCGGTGCCTGACCGCAACGCAATTCTGTCCATTGTTGGTCTGTCCCTGCCCAACGCGATGGCACAACTGGCGCCAGAACATTCGGACAGTGATCAGCAGTGCCTGGTCGAGGGGTATAAACAAGCCTATCACGCGCACCGTCTTGAAAAGGGCGCTGCAAGCTCTCCTCTCTATCCTGGCGCGCGGGATGCCATTGAGACGCTGCACGCAGTGCCTGAAGTATTGTTGGGCGTGGCCACCGGTAAATCCCAGCGCGGGCTGGACGCACTGATCGAGGCGCATGGGCTGGAGCGGTATTTCGTGACCCGTCAGGTTGCGGATCACCACCCGTCGAAACCGCACCCTTCGATGATCGACACCGCGCGCAGTGAAACCGGGGTGGACGCGGCCAACACGGTCATGATTGGCGACACAAGATTCGACATGGACATGGCCCGCGCCGCCGGGGTGACGGGCATCGGTGTCAGTTGGGGCTATCACGACCGGTCCGCTCTGGACGGTGCGACCCGTGTAATTGAAACCTTTAACCAGCTGCCGCAAGCGCTGGACGATATCTGGACCTGACAACATGAGCGATTGGAAACCCAAGCGATTTTGGACCGAAAGTGCCGTGGTCGATGCCGAGGGGGGATTCACCGTCGAATTGGACGGCCGCCGCGTGAAAACTCCAGCCAAGGCGGCCTTGGTCCTGCCCACACAGGCCATGGCCGAACAGGTGGCTGCGGAATGGGATGCGCAGGAAAAAGAGATCGACCCGCGAGTCATGCCATTCACACGGTCGGCCAACGCTGCCATCGACAAGGTCCACCACCAACACGCCGAGGTTGCGGACATGTTGGCCGACTATGGGGATTCGGATTTGCTGTGCTACCGCGCGGCACACCCGCAAGAGTTGCAAAAACGTCAGGCCGAGCATTGGGATCCGGCCCTGGACTGGGCGGCCGAGGTGCTATCTGCGCGGCTGTTGCCCGTGGCTGGTGTGCTACATCAGCCGCAATCGGAAAAGGCTTTGAACACACTAAAGCGGCGTGTTCATCAGCTTAACGATTTTCAATTGGCCGCATTCCATGATCTTGTCAGCTTGTCAGGCTCGCTTGTCCTTGGTTTTGCGACTGCTCTGAACTGGCGCAATGTTGAAGAAATCTGGCAAATGTCCAGGCTGGATGAAATTTGGCAAATTGAGCAATGGGGTCACGACGATGAGGCATTTGACGTAGCGGAAACCAAAAAGGCGGCCTTTTTGCACGCAAAAAGATTTTTTGACCTCTCGATTTGATCCCTTACAGCCTGATTTTCCAACGTCGAACGAGTCATCTTTGAATTGACTCATCGTTTTCCCTGATCCGGGCCTTGACGTTTGTTTATGAATACGCCCAAACTCGTGCCCACTAAAGGGGAGACACCTTTGGGGAAACCTTTCTGGTGCCAAAGGTGCCGGACAGAGCCGTCTCTGGATAGGGACGGGAAATCAGGAAGAGGTAAAAATGAAAAAATCCGTAATCTTGGGCGTGGCAACCATCGCCGGCCTGGCTGCTGGTGCGGCTGCGGCGGGGACTGCTGATGATGTCAAGGCGCGCGGCAAACTGAACTGTGGCGTGGCGACCGGTGTTCCCGGCTTTGCCAGCCCGGACGCCAATGGCGAATGGCAGGGCTTTGACGTGGCCGTGTGCCGCGCCGTTGCAGCCGCCGTTCTGGACGATCCGACCGCTGTAGAGTTCATTCCGACCACCGGTAAGACACGCTTTACCGCGCTGGCTTCGGGCGAGATCGACATGCTGGCCCGCAACACCACTTGGACCTTCAGCCGCGACGTCGACCTGAAGTTCGAATTCGTCGGCATCAACTATTATGATGGTCAGGGTTTCATGGTTCCCAAGGCTCTGGGCGTCAGCTCGGCCAAGGAACTGGACGGCGCGACGGTCTGCATCCAGACCGGCACTACGACCGAGCTCAACCTGGCGGATTTCTTCCGCATAAACAACATGAGCTATGAGCCGGTTCCGATCGAAACCAACGCCGAAGCGCAGCAGCAGTATCTGGCTGGTGCCTGTGACGTCTATACCACCGACGCATCTGGCCTGGCGGCAACTCGTGCCACCTTTGAAAACGCTGGTGATCACGTGATCCTGCCCGAAATCATCTCGAAAGAGCCGCTGGGCCCGCTGGTCCGTCATGGCGATCACGAATGGGGCGATGTGGTCCGCTGGACCCTCAACGCACTGATCGCGGCGGAAGAGCTGGGTGTAACCTCGGCGAACATCGACGAGATGTCCAGCGGTGCCACCGACAACCCAGAGGTAAACCGCCTGTTGGGTACCGAAGGTACGCTGGGTGAGATGCTGGGTCTGGACGCGAACTGGGCACAGCGCGCGATCAAAGTCGGCGGCAACTATGGCGAAGTGTTTGCCAAGAACATCGGTGAAGAAACTCCGATCGGTCTGGCACGCGGCCTGAACGCACAGTGGACCGATGGCGGCCTGCTGTACGCACCGCCGTTCCGCTAAAAGCCACGGAAAAGGGCGCAGGGCAACCTGCGCCCTTTTTCCTTCCATAAGAAACACGCCCGGAAAGTTAGGAGCAGAGAAAAACTCTGCCGGCTAAACCGGGATTGACGGGGAAATACATAGGTCATGACGACACTCACTGACCCGCCGAAGGAGCACTTCCGGCTGTCCATGCTCCTTTATGATACGCGGTACCGATCTGCGACCATTCAGGTCATAGCGATGATCGGTTTCATGCTTCTGGCAGCCTGGATTATTAACAACACTATTCAGAACCTCGAAACGCTTGGCAGAACGGTCGGGTTCGACTTTTTTGCCGAACCGGCCAGCTATGACATCAACCAACGCCTGCTGGAATACGACTCGCGCGATACCCATCTACGTGCGGCGTTTATAGGCCTGCTAAACACGCTGGTTGTTGCAGTTCTGGGCTGTATCACGGCAACGATCATCGGCGTTATGGTCGGTGTTTTGCGTCTGTCGAATAACTGGCTGATCGCGCGGATCATGACGGTTTATGTCGAAATGTTCCGCAACGTGCCAGTGCTGCTTTGGATCGTGTTCGCCATGGCGATCCTGATCGAAAGCCTGCCGGCACCGCGCGCCTTCCGGGGTGAAAACCCAGAAGCCACTATGGATCTGTTCGGCACAGTCGCTGTGACCAATCGCGGGGTCTATATCCCCGAATTCCTGTTTTCGCGTGGTTTGGGTGACATCCACCTGTTCGGCACGTCGAGCCTGCGGTTCGATGTTTCGCTGGACCTCATCGCCTTCCTGATCGTGCTTGGCGGCAGCATCTTCGCAATGCGCAAAGTGTCGGCCTGGGCCAATGCGACGCAGGAAAAGACGGGTGACCGTCCGACCATCTGGCACATCCAGCTGGGTTTGCTGTTCGTTCCGTCGATCATTCTGCTGACAGTGCTAGGCTTTCATCTAGGCTACCCTGAGTTGAAAGGTTTTAACTTCACCGGTGGCACCCATATGCGGAACTCGTTGATCGCGTTGTGGCTTGCCCTGTCGCTGTACACTGCGGCTTTCATCGCCGAGATCGTTCGCGCCGGTATTCTGGCAATCTCGAAGGGTCAGACCGAGGCCGCATCCGCACTGGGTCTGCGTCCTGGCCGGACCATGCGTCTTGTGATCCTGCCGCAGGCGTTGCGGGTGATCATCCCGCCGATGATCTCGAACTATCTGAACCTGACCAAGAACTCGTCGTTGGCGATCGCGGTCGGATATATGGACATCACGGGTACTTTGGGTGGCATCACCATGAACCAGACCGGCCGCGAGCTGGAATGCGTTCTGCTGCTGATGCTGGTCTATCTGTCCATCTCGCTGAGCATTTCGGCGGTGATGAACTGGTACAACAACCGTGTCAAACTGGTGGAGCGGTAATATGAGTGATGTTTCATTTGTCCGCACGGAAATGTTGCCGGAACAGGCACCACCCGCATCCGAGGTCGGTGTGCTGGGATGGATCAGGCATAACCTGTTCTCAAGCTGGCTCAACGCCATCCTGACCTTAATCTCGCTGTATTTCATCTACTATGTGCTCTCCAACATTCTGTCCTGGACGTTCGAATCCGTTTGGAACGCTAATTCGCTGTCGGAATGTCGCGAGATCATGATGGCGACATGGGGTGATACTCATGGCCATGCCTGCTGGGGTGTTATCAAGGACCGGTGGCTGCAATTGCTGTACGGGTTCTATCCGCCTTATCCGGCGCATCCGGACGCGACGTGGTCCAACCCACCTGAATCGGGCGGCTGGCCGGCCTATTTCCGGCCGAACCTGACCTTCATCCTGTTGCTGGTTGCTATTGCGCCGGTGTTGTTCACCAAAGTGCCGCGTAAGCTGTTGTTCGTAACGGCGGCCTATCCGTTCCTGCTGCCTTGGCTAATGTGGGGCGGCAGCATCTGGGGACCGCTGATGGTCGCTGCCGGGTTTGCCATCGGATATATCGCCTACAAAGTCGTGCTTCCTATGGCAGGGTCCCTGACGGCATTGATCCTTGCAATTGCGCTGCCCATTCTGTGGTGGTTGTTTGCAGCGGGCTCAGTTGCTGACGCAATCAACTCTGTCATTCCGATTGGCATCGCGACAGTCGAAAGCCGCGACTTCGGTGGCTTTATGCTGGCGATCTTGTTGGGTGTTGTGGCCATTGGTGTCTCGCTGCCAATTGGCATCGTTCTGGCGCTGGGTCGGCAGTCCGATCTGATGATCGTCAAATACCTGTGCGTAGGCTTTATCGAGTTCATTCGCGGCGTGCCGCTGATCACCTTGCTGTTCGTGGCCTCGCTGCTGTTGAACCTGTTCCTGCCGCCGGGAACCAATTTTGACATCATCCTGCGAGTGATGATCATGATGACCCTATTCTCGGCCGCCTATATGGCCGAGGTGATCCGGGGTGGTCTGGCAGCCTTGCCGCGCGGTCAGTACGAAGGGGCCGACAGTCTGGGCCTTAACTACTGGCAGGCCCAACGGCTGATCATCATGCCGCAAGCGCTGAAAATCTCGATCCCGGGCATCGTGAGCACCTTTATCGGCATTTTCAAGGATACCACGCTGGTCTCGATCATCGGTCTTTTCGACGTGATTGGCCTGACCAACGGCATCCGCGCCGATACCGCCTGGAACGGCGTCTACTGGGAGCTGTTCGCCTTTATCGGCGTGCTGTTCTTCGTCGTCTGCTTCTCCATGTCCCGTTATTCCATGTATCTGGAGCGCAAGCTTCAGACTGGCCACCGCTAAGGAGTTCAACACATGTCTGAACTTGCAATTGAACGCGAAATCGACCGCTCGAAGATGCAGGTGAGCGACGAGGTCGCCATCGAAATCACCAACATGAACAAGTGGTACGGGGCCTTCCACGTGCTGCGCGACATCAATCTGACCGTCAACCAGGGCGAGCGGATCGTGATCGCGGGGCCATCGGGGTCGGGCAAGTCCACTCTGATCCGCTGCCTGAACGCGCTGGAGGAACACCAGCAGGGCAGGATCGTTGTGGACGGGACCGAGCTGTCGAATGACCTCAAGAACATCGACAAGATCCGGTCCGAGGTTGGCATGGTGTTTCAGCACTTCAACCTGTTCCCGCACCTGACTATCCTGGAAAACTGCACGCTGGCTCCGATCTGGGTGCGCAAGACGCCCAAGAAAGAGGCCGAAGAGCGTGCGATGCATTTCCTGGAAAAGGTGAAAATCCCTGAACAGGCCGACAAATACCCCGGTCAGCTTTCGGGCGGTCAGCAGCAGCGTGTGGCGATTGCCCGCTCGCTCTGCATGATGCCGCGGATCATGTTGTTCGATGAACCGACATCGGCGCTGGACCCTGAGATGATCAAAGAGGTGCTCGACACCATGATCGAGCTGGCCGAGGAAGGCATGACCATGCTGTGCGTGACGCACGAGATGGGCTTTGCCCGTCAGGTCGCCAACCGTGTGATCTTTATGGATGCCGGTCAGATTGTGGAACAGAACGAACCGGAAGAGTTCTTCAACAACCCACAAAGCGAACGGACCAAGCTGTTCCTCAGCCAGATTCTGGGCCACTGATCCCAGAGAACCGGACGAAAAGGCGGGGTTTTGCTCCGCCTTTTTTCATTCCAGCAGCTCCCGTGGAATGACAAACCCCTGCACGGTGCCGCTGTGCCATCGGACATGCGCCCAGTCGTCGATATCAAACCGGATCACGGTGGTGGCGCAGGTCGGGTAGTCGTGGAACCGGGCGTGGTCTGGTGCCTCCCGGACAATGCGGCTGGCAAAGACGCCGATCCCGGGGTTGTGGCCCAGCATCAGCACTGTGGGTTCTGTCGCCCCTGACAATTCGGTCAGAATGTCTTCGGACTCCGCGTGAAAAAGCGCACGGTGAAACGTGATCTTGTCCGCCTGCAGCCCCATACGGTCCCAGGTTTCACGGGTGCGGGTCGATGTTGAACTTAGCACCTCATCTGGCAGCCAGCCGTTTGCGCGCAGCCAACCGGCTATCGCCGGGGCGGATTTGCGTCCGCGTTTGTTCAAAGGGCGATCATGATCCGAAAGATTCAAGTCATTCCAACTGGATTTCGCGTGGCGAGTCAGGATCAGGGTGCGGCTCATGACGGGTGAAAGGCCTTCATGTGATGGGCAGATTGCTCAGCTTCGCGCCCTGCACCCTCGCTGAGGGGGCAGGACAGCCGCGCCAGACACCCACCTGTCATGCAGGTCTGCCCTGCCGCGGTGGACAGATGAGCGTGACAGGCCCCGACATCGTAGAAATTCTGACTGTTCAGCGCGCCGACGGGGCAGGTTTGGGTACAGGGGGCCGGGCAGTTGATGCAGGGAGAGGTGCCGGGAACCTCGGGGATAATGAACTCTTCGGTAAAATGCAGCGCCCCACGGTATGAGATCATCATGCCGACCGTATCATGCACCAGGGCGCCCACCGGACTGCTGAAGGTACGCCCGGATTTCAGGGCCCAGTCGATGAAGGGTGCGTAGGGCGGGCCGCCGAAGGGAAAATGTGCCTCGGCCCCCAGATCGCGGGCCAACTGCCCAACCACGCGCGTTGACCACCGATCAACCGGGTGGTCACCTGGCCATTCGGGCGCGGACTTCAGCGTGGGCCAGAATGATTTTCCCGCGCCCAACAGGATCAGCGTGCCGCGATCCAATTGTTTGGCGTCGACCCGGTGTGGGTGCAGGGCGCCCATCACGATCAGACCCGCTTGCAGCACCGCATGTTCCACGCGGTCGTAGAAGGTTGTCGAGGAGGTCGGGGGACGTCCGGTCATGTCTCCTCCGTTGGGTAATTAGTCCGGCCGGATAAGCGAGCCTGCGCCGTGTTCGGTGAACAGCTCCAACAACACCGCATTGGGCGCACGCCCATCCAGAATGACCACGGCCCGTACGCCGCTGTGCAAGGCATCCAGAGCCGTTTCGGTCTTGGGGATCATCCCGCCCGCAATGGTGCCGTCCATGGTCATTTCGCGGATCTGACCGGCTTTCAGCTCGGTCACAACCTCGCCGCCCGCGTTCTTAACGCCCGAAACATCCGTCAGCAGCAACAGCCGGTCCGCCTTGAGCGCCGAAGCAATGGCCCCGGCAGCAGTGTCGCCATTGATGTTGAAGGTCTCGCCGTTCTTACCTGCGCCCAGAGGCGCGATCACGGGGATCACATCATGCGCGAACAGGTTATGCAAAATCGCCGGATCCATCTGCGACGGAGAGCCGACAAACCCAAGTGACGGATCGGCCTGATCGCAGATCATCAGGTTGGCATCCTTGCCCGACAGGCCCACCGCCTTGCCGCCCTGACCATTGATTGCCTGCACGATGCGTTTGTTTACCAGGCCGGACAGCACCATCTCGACCACTTCGACGGTGGCTTTGTCGGTCACACGTTTGCCGTTCATGAACTCCGACTGGATGTTCAGCTGATCCAGCATCGCGTTGATCATCGGCCCGCCGCCATGCACGACCACCGGGTTGACCCCGACCTGACGCATCAGAACGACGTCGCGGGCAAAGCTTTCCATCGCTTCGTCGCTGCCCATGGCGTGGCCGCCCAGCTTGATGACGACGATTGCACCGTCATAGCGTTGCAGATACGGCAATGCGCTGTTCAAAGTGGCGGCGGTGGCGATCCAGTCCCGGTTCATGTCTCGTGTCTTCATATCTTGGTCCTCTTCCTCACGTGTTAGGCGTTTTGGCGGCATAAGCCAAGATCGCTGTTGTGAGTGCAGTCGCCACTGTTAGTGTGCCTGCATGCCCTGAAACAGGAGACACATCCAATGGAGCAAAAAACTCTTATTCTGACGGGTGCTAGCCGGGGCATTGGGTTCGCAACGGTTCGTCGGTTCCATGCCGAAGGTTGGCGGGTTATCACGTGCTCGCGCTCTGCTGTGCCGGATGATTGTCCGTGGGAAGGAAAAGAAAATCATTTGCAGCTGGATCTGAGCGATCCTGCCGAAACGATCAATTCAGTTGGTGTCCTGCAAGAAATGGTCGGAGGCAAGCTACACGCCCTCGTCAACAACGCGGGGGTGTCGCCGAAGGGCCCAGAAGGAGAGCGTTTGAATACGCTGGACACCGACCTCATGACTTGGGGGCAGGTGTTCCACGTCAATTTCTTTGCTTCCGTAGTTCTGGCGCGCGGGTTGAAAGAGGAATTGGCCGCAGCCCGTGGATCAGTCGTTAACGTGACATCCATTGCAGGGTCGCGCGTACATCCGTTTGCAGGCGCGGCCTACGCTACATCCAAGGCGGCGCTGGCAGCGCTGACGCGGGAAATGGCACATGACTTCGGCCCAATGGGCGTGCGGGTGAACGCAATCGCACCTGGTGAGGTTGAAACCGGAATCCTCAGCCCCGGTACCAATAAAATAGTGGAAAAGCTGCCACTTGGACGGTTAGGGCAGCCCGAAGAAGTCGCAGCAGCGATCTATTACTTGTGTTCTCAGGAAAGCTCATACATCTCGGGGGCGGAAATCGAGGTGAATGGGGCACAGCACGTTTAGGACATTGGCGGACGCTGCCAAACCCAGACAGCGGAAACATCAGGATCGATCGGGCCGCATCGATGCGATGCGGCCCGGATTAGTCAGCTCAGGGCTTTTTTCATCACCGGGATATTGCTGACCAGCAGAAGGTCAAAGACCAGCACCGCCAGCAATGTCAGCCCCACCAGCGGGAAGGCCATCGCGGTGAACAGACCGATCACAACAGCCCCTTTCCACAGCGGCAATTCCGCAGGCATTGGCGGCGCGGCCAGTCGCCCCGTACCTTGTGGCCGCCGTTTCAGCCACATCACCACGCCCGAGACGCAGACAAAGATAATCGACAGGCAGAACACGACGTTCAGGATAAAATTCCACGTCCCCATCAGCCCCATGTGAAACGGAATGCCAACAGCCATGGACTTCCCCATCAGCGAATAATCCTGATACCGCACATCGGCCAAGATCTTGCCGGTATACTGATCCACATGAACGGTGCGGTCGTTTGCCGGATCGGTCGAGTCGCTGCTCATGCTGTCGCGGTTCAGGGTCCAGACGCCCTCCTCGCCGTTGGGATACGCGACGCGGAAGCGTCCTGACATGTCCAGCGCCACCCCCAACGCCACCAAGGCATCGATATCCACCGGCGTGCCTTGCGGTACGCCATCAATCCCGGCCTCAGAACCCGAGGCGGGCATCGGCGTTTGCTCTAGCGCCCAGGGAACGTCGTTTTGGTGCCCGTGGTTCATGCTGGCGTGGATATCGTCCGAGAGGGGCACGTTGTCCCATTTCTCGGCGGGGAAGCTGCTCCAGGGTTGTACGATCATTCCACCCCAGACACCGGCCCAGGAGAGGCCCGAGATCAGAAAGACAACCAGCAGCCCGGACATCCAGAACCCGATCACGGCATGTAGGGATTTCCACAAAGCACGGCCTCGCGTGCGCAGGTTGGGGACAAATGCAGCCATGGCGTTGCCGCGTGGCCACCACATGTAAAGACCGGTGAAGACCATCAGCAGGCTCAGACCGGCAGCGATTTCAATGATGCGATCCCCGGTTGTCCCGATCAGCAGGGTCGAGTGAATATTGTCCGCCAGATCGTACCAGCCCGCGCGACGATCCCAGATTTGCAGGACCTCTCCGGCATAGGGGTCGACGGCAACAAGGCGTTGGCTTGCCTCGGTTTTGATACGAAACACGGTGGCCAGATCGGCGGCTTTCGGGCCAATCCATTCGACGACTGTGCCGGGGAGTTCGGTTAGCGCGACCTCGGCCTGTTGCGATATTGGCAGGGCGGTTCCCTGAACTTCGACCGCAATTTTTTCGCCATCGCGACCGTCATATTGGGTGATGAGCATCATCATCAACCCGGTGACGGCCAGAATGATCAGGAAGGGGATAACGAAAATCCCCGCATAGAAATGCCACCGCCAGGCGGCGAAGTAGAACTTTTGCGCAGCAATGTTTTGCGCCGGGGTGTCCCCCAGGGTTTGGCTATCAAATGCCATAGTGTTCTCCGGATTCGAAAATTGCCCCGCGCAGCGTATGCGCGGGCTCTCAGATGTTGAGGTGAATCAGGAGAAGACGGGAGGCGCCCGCGCGTCATAACGGGCATAGAACCCGGCGCTGCGATGGGTAAAGTCGTGATGGACCCAGCGCGGCTGGATCGTTGCCTCGAAAGGCATGGTGTCCCCGACGGTGGTCAGGGTGACATCAGCGGTCAGCCCCGCGAAGGGGCACATCGCGCGCTCGTCAGTGTCGTCGTGTATGGGATCGTTCGGGTTCAGATCGACCCATTGCTCGACCGTGCCTTCGCCGGTGCAGAGAACCAGCAACACCTTGCCGTCATTGCCCATTGTGGGCATCCAGCCCTGCGGAATCACACCGGTCAGCAACAGCGCCAGTGTGGTCAACACGGCAAAGAGACGAAGCGGCAGAGTCATTCCAGCTGCGCGATGATCGAGCGCAAGGTCGGAATGCCATCGGCTTTTTCGGACGAGGTCAGCACGATTTCAGGAAAGGCCGCAGGATGTTTCGACAATGCGCCGCGCACTTGTTCCAGCACCTTTTCGCGTTCTTTGGCTTTGACTTTGTCTGCCTTGGTCAGAACGCATTGAAAAGTCACAGCGCTGGTGTCCAGCAGCTTCATGATCTCGGCATCCACCGGCTTTACCCCATGGCGCGCGTCGATCAGGACAAAGGCCCGGCGCAAGGTCTGACGTCCGCTCAGGTACTGTTTCAGCAACCGCTGCCACTTTTCCACCACCTTCACCGGCGCATTGGCGTAGCCATAACCGGGCAGGTCGACCAGATATAGTTCGGGGCCTTGAGTGAAGAAGTTGATCTCTTGCGTGCGGCCCGGAGTGTTCGAAGCGCGCGCCAGTCCCTTGGTGCCCGTTAGCGCGTTGATCAGGCTGGATTTGCCCACATTGGAACGGCCGGCAAAGCAAACCTCAAGCCGATCCGGCGCAGGTAGGCCATCCATGGCGACCACGCCCTTGACGAATTCAGACTCGCCCGCAAACAATTTGCGTCCGCGCTCCAACGCGAATTCATCGGGGTTTTCGGCTAAAGGAAAGGGGAGGGGGCTCATAACAATTCTACCTTATCGCCAACCGAGATTGCGCCGCCTTCAAGAACTTCGGCATAGACGCCGAAATCCTGGTGACCCCAGGTTCCAAGTGCGCCCAATGTATCGGTATCGCGTACACCTGTGTCAGGGTTGGCTGTGGTTGCCAAACAGCGGGTGATGCGCTCGCGTACGCGAAGCACGGCGTCGCCGATCTGAACCTCACGACCCAGCCAGTCGAATTCTTCCCACAAGGGCAGGCCGTCGAACCAGATGTTGCCTCGCCAGCGGCGCACCGACAAATCTTGGCCCAGCTTTTGTCCGACCGCACGATGCGATGCCAGGTTGCACAGGCTGATTGAAGGGAAATCACTGTCGGTCATCCCGCGCCCTGGAACCCGAATGATCCGTGCCGAGGCCGCGCGGTTTGCGGGCATTAGGGGCCGGACCCAATCCAGAAACGCCTGTTGCTCACTATCTGGGGCAAAGGTCAGGTCCGGGCGATCCGGGTGGGACAACGTCAGTGTGTCGCCGTTTGATTGCGTTGAAATCGCCATCAACTGTGGTGCTTTTGCGCCGCGACTGAAGTTGGCGCAAGGGACCCATTTTGAACCATCCGCTTTGGATGACTCATGCGCAACCGCCCAAACGCGATCCCCGGGCATGGTCTGCCCGGGGGTCACATTTACGGTTTCGACGGCTTCGCGACCATGGCTTTTGATCGGATGCCGCCAAAGCTGGGTCACTTCAGCTGTCATTTATCATCCGTTTTCGGCGTACGCTTGAAGCTGGACTTAATGTTGCCGAACACGTCCGGCTTAAAGCCTTGGCTGCGCATGATCAGGTACTGCTGGGTGAACGTGATCGTGTTGTTCGCGATCCAGTAGACAACCAGACCACTCGCAAAGCTGCCCAGCATGAACATGAAGACCCACGGCATCCAGGCAAAGATCATCGCCTGCGTCGGATCGGTTGGCGCCGGGTTCAGCTTTTGCTGCAGCCACATCGAGATACCCAGCAACAGCGGCAGGATACCAATAAAGATCAGCGCCATGATCGTGTCGGGCTGCGGACCGGCAAACGGCAGCAGTCCAAACAGGTTCATGATCGAGGTCGGGTCCGGCGCGCTGAGATCCCGGAACGGGCCAAACCACGGCGCTTGACGCAGTTCAATGGTGACGAAGATCACTTTGTACAGCGAGAAGAAGATCGGGATTTGCATCAGGATCGGCAGACAGCCTGCGGCGGGGTTCACCTTTTCCTTCTTGTACAGCTCCATCATGCCTTGCTGCATCTTCTGACGATCATCGCCTGCTGCCTCTTTCAGGGCTTCCATCTGCGGCTGAAGCTCTTTCATCTTTGCCATCGAGACGTAGGATTTATACGCCAACGGGAACAGGATCGCCTTGATGATCAGGGTCAGGCCGATGATCGACCACCCCATATTGCCGATCAACGCGTTGATATTGTGCAGCAGCCAAAAGATCGGCTTAGTCAGGAAAAAGAACCAGCCCCAGTCGATGCTGTCGATGAATTTCTGTACGCCTTCCGACTGATATTCGCGGATGGTTTCCCATTCCTTAGCACCTGCGAACAGCTGTGTGGTGACCTCTTCGGTAGCGCCGGGGGCGACCGTCAGGGTCGGCAGCACTGTTTCGGTTTGGTATATCTTGCGGCGTTCGTCGTATTTTGCTGCGGCCTTGAACGGTGTTCCCGGTTCCGGGATCAGTGTGGTCATCCAATAGTGATCGGTAAATCCGATCCAACCATCTTCTTTGACCTGATAGACCTCGGCTTGCGCGCGCTCGTTCGGGTCGATATCAAAATCGCGGACATCGCCATAGTCAATCTCGGCCAACGTGCCGTCGGCCATGCCGATCACGCCTTCATGCAGGATGAAAAAGTTCTTCAGACCGGGCAGATCGCCATCCTCGCCAATGCCGTGGCGGGCCAGGATGCCATAGGGGGCCATGCCAACCTCGGCCTGGGTATTGTTTTCGACCGACTGGGTGACCGTAAACATATAGTTTTCGTCCACCGAGATCATGCGGCGGAAAGTCAGACCTTTGTCGTTTTCCCATTTCAGTGTGACCGGAGCGTCGACGTCCAGCGTTTCGCCGCTTTCGACCGTCCACAACGTGTTCGGGCCGGGCACATCCGCGCCCGCCACACCGGTTCCCGGCGCCCAGCCATAGAGGGCATAATAGGCCGAGTCCGAGCCAACCGGAGACAGCAATTCGACAATTGGCGCCCCTTCTTCAATCGAGACCTTGTAGTCCTTCAGGAACAGCTCATCGATCCGTCCGCCCGACAGCGACAGACTGCCCTTCAGCCGGGGGGTGTCGATTTCAACCCGTGGGGCTTGTTCCTCGGGCAGGGTTTCTTCTGCGGCCGCCGTCGCCTCACCCACAGTACCTGCGGCGCTGGGCGTCTGAACCTCATTACCCTCGGCGGTTGCAATCTCAACCTCGTCTGGTGTGAGTGTCTGCTCCGGCGGGGGAAACAGCACGAACCAAACAAGGATCACGATAAAGCTGAGCACGGTTGCAAGGATGAGATTCTTGTTCTGATCGTCCATCGGGGACAGCCACCTTAAGCAGTGAAACACACCCGGTGGGTTCAACAGAGTGCAAGCCCAAAGGTCAAGCGGATTCGCCCGTCATTTCCTTTTGGATCGCGTTTCTGTGGCGTAAATCAGCGATTACGGTCCTGTCTTGCGCCCGATCTTCGGCATTCCGTTGACCTTGTTCTGATGTGCCGCGATCCAATTCAGCGTCTTTTCAAAGGGCATTGGCTTGCCAATTCCGAACCCTTGAACATGATCGCACCCCAATTGCGCCATCAAGGCATGTTCGCCTTGGGTCTCAACCCCTTCGGCCAGCGTTTCGACATTCAGCCGCTCGGCCATCGTCAGTATTGCGCTGACCAGTTGTTGCAGGCTGGCGTCACGATCTGCCTTGGCGACGAAAGAGCGGTCAATTTTGATCCGCGAAACATCAAAGCGCTTGATCGAAGCAATAGATGCGTGGCCGGTGCCGAAATCGTCTAGATCGATGCAGCACCCCAACTTGGCCATGCTGGTCACGTTGCGGGTAATCACATCGTCGGGGCGGCGCGAGAACACGGTTTCCAGAACTTCCACCGCCAACCTGTCCGGTGTCAAATCATTCTGGTCCAACTCCCATTTCAGGCGGTCGATCAACGCTGGATCGCGCAGTTCATCAGATGAGAAATTCACGCCGATCCGGGGAACCACGACCGAGGCGCGATCCCAATCGCGCATCGCGGCGAAAGCATGGTGCCGCATCGCCTGACCGAATTTCTCCATCAACTCGGCCTGCTCAGCGAACGGCAAGAATACCTGTGGGCTTAACACACCCTTTTGCGGGTGTTCCCAGCGGGCCAGAGCCTCGAAACCCGTAACGCGACCTGTGTCGGTTGAGATTTGTGGCTGGAACCAAGGGCGTATCTCACCATTGTCGAGCGCGTCTTCAAACTCTTTGCGAAGATTGGCGCGAATGCGTGAGCGACGCTGTGTTTCGCTGGAAAACGCGCGAATGGTCGACGGTCCGTTCCGCTGCGCCTCGTCCAAGGCGGCTTTTGCGGCGTCGACCCAATCCTCGTACTGATCCTTAGGGACGCTGCTCAGCGGGCTGAATCCGATTGAACAGGAAACGTAGACACCAGCACCATTGAGTGTAAAGGGTTCTTCAACGACGGCCTGAATGCGCCCCGCCATCTGAATGCAGGCCTCCAGATCCAATTGGTGGGATGGATGCAGGCCGATTGCGATTTTGTTAGGTTCCAGGCGGGTCGCGATATCCTGTGTTCGGATAACAGAAAGAATACGGCTGCCGAATTGGTCGGTCAGGTGATTTGCCGCCGAATTGCCGTGAAGATCGAGAAAGTCGGAATAATCATCCAGGGCGATTAGAAGGCAAGCCGAATCCGCACCATCGGTTACTGCCTTTTTGAACATGCCTCCAAGCTCGTTGTAAAAGCTGTCTATTGCCATCATGCCACCAGGCGGGTTGCGCCGCTGAAGCTGCCTGTTGGCGCGGGCGTCAAAGGTGGCCGCGCCTGCGAATATCAAGGGTAAAACGAGGGCGGCAACCACCAACGCCCGTTCCCCGCCGATCCAGAACGCCGCCAAACTGATGGCGGGCACAAAGGCCAGCGCAGCAGGACCGCTCAGAACAGAAGCGAGAGCATCAAGAACGCGTTCGAATTTGATATGTTTCCACATCGGTTTTCTGGGCCTCTACGTTTGGCAAAGCACGTATTGGGCAACCGTAGAAAACCAATCTGAGTCAGACGTTAACGCAGCTGAGGAATTTCGTCCGAATTTTCGTCTTTTTTGCCGGGGTTTAGCGCAAGGTTGGCGAAATCGAACAGTTTTGGGTCCAGCAGATGCGACGGTCGCGCGTTGGTCAGTGCCCGAAACATCACTTGGCGTCGACCGGGGCTGTTTCTTTCCCACTGATCCAGAATCTGTTTCACCTGCTGACGCTGCAAGCCGTCCTGGCTGCCACATAAATCGCAGGGGATGATCGGATAGTTCATCGAGGTGGCGAATTTCTCGCAATCGGTCTCGGCCACGTGGGCCAGCGGGCGGAACACGAACAGATCGCCTTCTTCGTTCACAAGTTTCGGTGGCATCGTGGCCAGACGCCCGCCGTGGAAGAGGTTCATGAAGAACGTTTCCAGAATGTCGTCCCGATGATGGCCCAGAACCACGGCTGAGCAACCTTCTTCGCGGGCGATCCGGTACAGGTTGCCTCGGCGCAGGCGTGAGCACAGGGCGCAAAATGTGCGGCCCTGAGGAACCTTGTCCACAACGATGGAATAGGTGTCTTGGTATTCAATGCGGTGAGGCACGCCCATGCGTTCCAGAAACTCGGGCAGGACCGTGGCGGGAAAACCAGGCTGACCCTGATCCAGATTACAGGCCAACAGATCGACCGGCAGCAACCCGCGCCACTTTAGTTCATAGAGAACCGCAAGCAGGGTATAGCTGTCCTTGCCGCCCGACAGGCAGACCAGCCAACGGGGCGGTTTGCCGTCTTTGTCATGGGCGGACGGGTCCACCATTCCGTAATGCTCAATGGCTTCACGGGTCTGGCGTACGATGCGTTTGCGGAGCTTCTTGAACTCGGTGGTCGAGGGTGCGCCAGCAAAGAGCGGGTGGATATCGTCAGTTTCGTCAAACATGCGCCGTGGTTACAGTCGATATGGCAAGCGGGCAAGCGCGATAAGCCGGATTGTAGATTTTGGGGCATTGTTGACCTGTGATAAAAGGGCGGCATTTATCGAGGAGATTATTATGGACTATGCCTTTGTTGCCCGCGGCAAAAGCGGAAACGGCTTTTCTAACGAGCCTGCAGCCAGCCATTTTCTGGAAATTCCGGAAAGCGCGGATGATATGATGCTGTCGCACAAGATCACAAAGCGAGAATGGCGCGACAAGGTCATATTGGCCGCTCAGGGCGGTACGACGAACCCTTATACCGAGGGTGACATCGTGTTCTACGTGCATGGGTTCAATAACTCTCAGGCGGAAGTTCTTGTGCGGCACCGCAAAATCAAAGAAGGGCTAAAAGAACACGGCTTCAAAGGCGTTGTTGTGAGCTTTGACTGGCCCAGTGCGGATTCGGCCTTGAATTACTTGGAGGACCGGATGGATGCCAAGCAATCGGCCTTCCGGCTGGTGAGGGACGGCGTCGCGATGTTTTCTGAGATGCAACGACCAGAGTGTCGGATCGACTTGCACGTACTGGCACATTCGATGGGCAGCTATGTGGTGCGCGAGGCATTTGATGATGCCGATGACCGAGCCCGAATTGCCAGCAAAAGCTGGTCAGTCAGCCAGGTTATGTTGGTGGCTGGAGATCTGTCTGTCAAATCGCTTGATCCGGAGAGCTCCAAGTCTTCATCGCTTTATCGTCACTGCGTACGACTGACGAATTACTACAATACAATGGATGACGTACTGTCGATATCTGCGGTCAAACGGATCGGGGTTGCACCAAGGGTTGGGCGGAATGGTATGAACAGGCCGCTGCATAGCAAGGCCGCCAATGTGTATTGCGCGGCGCGCTTTAAACAAGGCGGTTTTGACGGCGGTATCAATTCCGGACACACGTTTTATTTTGATGACCCGGTATTTCTTGAAGACGTGTTCCACACCATTTCTGGCAAGTTGGACCGCGAGGAAATCCCGACCCGTACACACACGACGCAGGGCAACCTTGCTTTAAGGCCGAGTTGAGACCGCTATTCTTTGATACACGTCTGCTCTAGTCTTTTGGTTTCTGCTCTGGAACCGGGTCATACCCGTCACCACCCCAAGGATGGCAGCGCCCGATCCGCCGGGCGGTCAGCCACGCGCCTTTGATGGCGCCGTGCTTTTCCAATGCTTCCAGCGCATAGGCCGAGCAAGTGGGTTGATAGCGACAATTGAAGCCAACCCAGGGGCTGAACACCAGCCGATAGGCCCGAACGGGTAGGGCAAAGATATGAGACAGCAGAGTCATTTCCGCGCGCTGTGAATTTTGCGCAGGGCATAGCGCAGATCATCCAACAAAGCTTCATACGGGCGCGCGGCAGTGACCTCGGCGCGGCCGATCAGCACGTAGTCCCAACCATTCTGACCCTGTGCGGGCAGAACCGCGCGGGCAGCTTCGCGCAGGCGCCGCTTGGCGCGGTTGCGCGCCACCGCATTCCCAACCTTCTTGGAACAGGTGAACCCGACGCGAATCCCCGTAGCTTCATCCGCAGCACGTTTGCGCGCCTGCACCATCATGGACGAGGTGCCCTGCCTGCGCGCGCGGGCGGCTTTCAGGAAATCGGATCGTTTCTTGAGAACAGTCAATGTCTCAGGCACGCAAACGGACGCCGCCGGGGGCTTGACCCTCGGCTGGTTCTTACCATCCTCAGGGGCCTCCGGCGGCGTCATGTTCATAACCTGATCGGTGAGCGGTTTATGCGCTCAGCGATTTGCGGCCGCGTGCGCGACGTGCGTTCAGGATCTTGCGGCCGGCCTTGGTGGCCATGCGCGCGCGGAAACCGTGGCGGCGTTTGCGAACCAGGTTCGAAGGCTGATAGGTGCGTTTCATCGCTCCGTCTCCAATCTATGCGGTGGGGTGCGGCGCGGATTCGCCTGGCCCTAGTGTTCGAAGCCCGTCCTCTACTGGGTAGCGGTGGGTAAGTCAAACCCCTAGGTGGGGGTTTTGACGCCTTTTGCAACAATTCTGGTACGGCGTCACGCAAAAGGTTTCAAAATAGCGGTTTTATGGCCTCAAACCCTCACATTACCCGTCATTTGCATCAACGCCGCGTGAGGTCCCTGTTGCATGGGTCCCGCGCGGCGCATGTTGGGGGCAGAATGAAACGCACCAAACCGGACAGCTTGATGAGCGAAACCACCCAGACCCCGCGCAGAGGGCTTGCGCGACACGTACCTTTGCTGGTGATTCTCGCCGTGGCTGCGGTGGGGTTCTTTACGTTGGGCGATTATCTGACGTTCGAGACGTTGCGTGACAACCGCGAAGCCCTTTTGGCGTGGCGGGATGCGAATTATTGGTCCATGGCGGGTGCATTTGTGGCGATCTACATCGTCATCGTCGCCTTTTCGCTGCCCGGCGCGGCTGTGGCGTCCATGACCGGAGGGTTTCTGTTCGGCCTTTTTGCCGGAACCGTTCTTAACGTCTTTGCAGCTACCATCGGTGCATCGGCGATCTTTCTGGCCGCGCGTTGGGGGCTGGGTGAATCCCTGACCGCACGGCTGGAGGCTTCGGAAGGCACCGTGAAAAAGCTCAAGGACGGCCTGCGCGAGAACGAAATCTCGGTGCTGTTCCTGCTGCGTCTTGTGCCGGTTGTGCCGTTTTTCGTCGCCAATCTGGTGCCGGCACTGGTGGGGGTGAAATTCCGCAACTTCTTGATCACCACAGCGCTGGGCATCATTCCGGGCGGCATCGTGTACACCTGGATCGGTGTTGGTTTGGGTGGCGTGTTTGACCGCGGTGAGACGCCGGATGCCTCGTTGCTGTGGGAACCCTTCGTAATCGGCCCCATCCTGGGCTTGTGTGTGCTGGCCGCGTTGCCGATAGTTATCAAAGCCCTGCGCGGCAAAAAGGACACCTGAACTCATGCAAGAACTGAAGACGGATATCCTGGTGATCGGGGCCGGGTCGGGTGGCTTGTCCGTTGCTGCCGGGGCAAGTCAGATGGGGGCCGACGTCATCTTGCTGGAAGGTCACAAGATGGGTGGTGACTGCCTGAATTTTGGCTGTGTACCTTCCAAGGCGCTGATCGCCAGCGGCAAGACAGCTTATGGGCAGGCCCATGCCGCAGCCATGGGTGTGGCAGACGTGATGCCGCAAGTGGATTATGCGGCTGCCAAGGATCACGTCCGTGACGTGATATCCCAGATCGAACCGATGGACAGCCAGAAACGCTTTGAAGGCTTCGGAGTCAAAGTGATACGCGAATTCGGCAGCTTTGTTTCCCCCACGCAGGTGCAGGCGGGCTATCACTTGATCACTGCGCGACGGGTGGTGATTGCCACCGGCTCGTCCCCTTTGGTGCCGCCGATCCCGGGTTTGGATCAGGTGCCATATTACACCAACGAAACCATATTCGAGCTGCGCGAAAAACCCGAGCATCTGCTGATCATTGGTGGTGGCCCTATCGGGCTTGAGATGGCACAGGCCCATATCCGTCTTGGTTGCGAGGTGACCGTAATCGAAGGCATGCAGGCGCTGGGCAAGGATGACCCTGACGCGGCGGCTGTTGTGTTGGACACTTTGCGCGCCGAAGGTGTAGCCCTGCATGAACAGGCGATGGTTGCCCAAATCAGGGACAATAACGGGCTGGTCGATGTCGTGACCGAGAATGGCGATATCTACACCGGCTCGCATCTGCTGATCGCCGCCGGGCGCAAGGCCAATACCGACCGCCTTAATCTGGAAGCCGCCGGGATCGAACCAACCCGTACCGGGATTAAGGTGGACGCCTCGCTGCGCACCACGAACCGCAAGGTCTATGCCATCGGCGACGTGGCGGGCGGGCTGCAATTCACCCATGTGGCCGGGTATCATGCCGGGATCATCATCCGCTCGGCTTTGTTTGGCCTGCCATCCAAGGCAAAAACGACACATATCCCCTGGGCCACCTATACGGACCCGGAGCTGGCGCAGGTCGGCCTGACCGAGGCGCAAGCCCGCGACCAGCATGGCGACAGGGTCGAGATCGCGCGCTTTGACTATCACCATAACGATCGCGCCATAACCGAACGCAAGACGAAAGGCTTCATTAAGGTCATGGTCGTAAAAGGCCGTCCCGTGGGCGCCACAATCGTGGGTCATCAGGCGGGCGAATTGATCAACTTGTGGTCGCTGGCGCTCGCCAATAATCTGAAGATGGGGCAGATCGCTGCGATGATTTCGCCCTATCCGACGATCGGAGAGCTTAACAAACGCGTGGCAGGTGCCTATTTCACGCCAAGGCTGTTTGAGAATCAAATGGTTAAACGAGTGGTCGGGTTCGTCCAACGCTGGATACCCTAACCGGAAAAGGAGCGTATAGTGAACTCGCTGTCGGGCCGATTTCTGATCCTGACGACGGTCTTCGTAATGTTGGCCGAGATTTTGATTTTTGTCCCCTCGATTGCCCGGTTTCGCGAAGACTTCCTGTTGAACCGGTTAGAGCGCGCGCAGATCGCTTCGCTGGCCTTGTTGGCCGATGACATGCTGGCCGAGGATCTTGAGGCCGAATTGTTGGTAAACGCGGGCGTGTATAATGTGGTGCTGCGGCGCGATGAAATTCGACAGCTGATGCTGTCCTCGCCCATTCCCGAACAGATCGCCAATACCTATGATCTGCGCGATGCCGGTCCGTGGATATTAATCCGGGACGCCATGTCGCGCCTGTTCACACCTGAAAACGAAGTCATTCGCGTGATTGGTGAGCCGGTCAAAGATGCAGGTCTTCTGATCGAGGTCACGACAGACAGCAAGCCTCTGCGGATGGCGATGACCGATTATGGCCTGCGTATTCTGGGCCTGTCCTTTGTCATTTCAATTATCACCGCGTTTTTCCTGTTCCTTGCCGTGCGCGTTGTTCTGGTGAAGCCGATCAAGGGCGTCGTGGGGTATATGCAGCGCTATGCAAGCGCCCCCGAAGATGCCCGTGGGATCATCTCGCCCAATTCCAAAGTGACTGAGTTGCGCGAAGCTGAAGAGGCGCTGCAGCAGTTACAGACCGAACTGACGCAAGCTTTGAAACAGCGCGAACGACTGGCGCAGCTGGGTGGTGCTGTGGCTAAGGTCAGCCATGACCTGCGTAACATCCTGACGTCGGCGCAGCTGTTCACTGATCGGATCGAGGCCAGCGATGATCCGCTGGTGCGGCGCATGGCGCCGAAGCTGGTCAACTCGATCACGCGGGCTGTGTCATTGTGTGAAAACACGCTGGCGTTTGGTCGGGCGGAAGAGCCGGCACCGACATTGACAATGGTGCCTTTGCGCGACGTGGCCGAGGATGTTGTGGCAAGTGAAAAGCTCGCCATTGCTGATGCCTGTGTCGAGATTGTGAACGAGGTTCCGAAAGACCTCGTGGCGCGCGCAGATCCCGAACAGATTTTCCGCGTGATGATGAACCTGGTGCGCAACGCGCGTCAGGCGTTGGTGGCGTCCGGAAAGCCGGGCCGAATCACGATTGCCGGCTGCGTACACGACAATGACTGGTGCGTAGAGATCAGGGATAACGGCCCTGGTTTACCCCCGCGAGCGCGCGAAAACCTGTTCACTCCGTTTCAAGGTGGGGTGCGTAAAGGAGGCTCGGGCCTTGGGCTTGCCATCTCGCAAGAATTGGTGCGTGGACATGGTGGCGACTTGGTTCTGACCCAGACCGGACCGGAGGGAACCACCTTTGAAATCAGGCTGCCGCAGGGCGACGTGACTTTTTAAAAGTTTTTTGAAGAATCGGCTTGCACGTCCTCTGACGTGGGTCTACATACCGCCTCACCAACGCGGACCGATAGCTCAGCTGGATAGAGTACTTGACTACGAATCAAGGGGTCGGGGGTTCGAATCCTCCTCGGTCCGCCACTGGTTTCCTGTTGTACGTCAGACGAATTTGACCTTTGCGTCATAAACTGACCCAACACCCCCCTTTTTGTGATCCCATAGATTGTTTCGTTTGATCTGACTTCCCCTCCGGAAAATCAGGGCTGATTTGCAGATCAGACGGCGAAGCCGCCTGTTCCTGCTGATCTGCCACGTGGCGAACGCGGGAGGGGGCGAGGCAATGCTTTTCGACAGGGGTGGTGCGGCCCGCAGGCGCAGCCGAGGACACGGCCCTGTCTAATAGGTTTGCCCGAGGGGGAGGGTAGCGCCCTCACCCTGACGGCCAGGGGCGTTTGGCTTGCCCAAATCCCACTGGCCCACAAAAAGTCGATGGCCGATAGCGTCACCACAACTAGTAAGTACGGCCTATAAGAGACATTGGACGTGCATTTGTATTGCTGTAGTCGTAGCCCGCTTACCGGACATTCGCCGCGAGTGCGAAATTTGACACAGGTCGAACTCACAGATCGCGGGACAAACTTGCCGTTCGCTTCCTGAGCCACGAGGTCCGCTTTAGAATGAATACGGTCCCTCGGTAGCGTCTAGCGAAACAGCGCTCCATATACCGCTCTTTCCGGTCTCGAGAACTGCGCAACCCGTAGGTCCAGAAAAAAACCCAACCGGAGCCACCGGGCGTCGGTCCAGTGCAAAACCGCTGCAAAGGCCCGGCGCTGTCATGGCAACGTGACCGCCAACGCGACCAATGTGAACGCCGTGGACATGCCCTGCCAACACCGTGATATCTCCGGAGTGCACTGCAAGGATTTCTGCCAGATCGGAATGGTTCTCCAATCCGATAACATCCATGAAGTCAATTCCGGTGCCAAATGGCGGATGATGCAACATAACGACAACCGGCCCGTCAGACCCAAAAAGCTCCCGCTCCAAAAAATTAAGACTTTCCACGCGCAGCCTGCCACCGCCCTGTCCTTCAACCAGCGTGTCAAGCCCGATGACACGGGTATCGCCCACCGTGTCCGCCCAATCAATAAGCCCGTCCACCGGCATGATGTCCAAACCTGAAAAGGCCTTTTGCATTGGCTTGCGCGCATCATGATTTCCAGGAACAACATAAATCGGCAATTCAAACCGCTCCAGTTGTGCGCGTGCGAAATCGTAACTGTCCGGGCTGCCATCTTCGCTGACGTCACCAGTGACTAGAACCGCGTCGAGCGGGCCAAGAGCTTCGCCTCTTTCGATCAATCGGTCGATGACCCCAATCAGGATCGCGCGGGTATCAAGCACGCCTGAACACAAATCGCCGCGCGATACCGCGTGCAAGTCACTTAGATGAAGAAATGTCGCCACGACTATTTGATCCCCGCGCGCAGGAAGGCTTGAACGAATTGACGCTGGAACACGAGGAACGCGATCAACAAGGGTGCAACGGACATCATCGTTGCCGCCGAAATGACGCTTATATCCACACCATTTTCCGGTGCGCCAAAGATCGACAGGCCGACCGTCAGCGGTCGTGTGTCGGGCGAGTTGGTCACGATGAGCGGCCAGAGGAAGTTGTTCCAGTGGGTCGATACCGACACCAACGCATAAGCAAGATATGTCGGGCGCGCCAAGGGCACATAGACTCGCCAAAGAATTCCGAACCAGCCGCAGCCTTCGACGCGCGCTGCCTCATGCAGTTCTATAGGAACGCCCTTAAACGCCTGCCGCATTAGGAAAATGCCAAAGGCAGAGGCCATATAGGGCATTCCGACGCCAAGAATGGTGTCAAACAATCCGAGGCGCGACACCATTGCATAGTTTTCCACAATTAACACTTCGGGCAGGATGAAAAGTTGCATCAGCACGAGGATGAACACGAAATCCCGACCCGGAAACTGGACCTGGGCAAAGGCAAATCCTGCAAGCGTCGTGACAAAGAACTGACCAATCAGGATCACCGTTACTAATAGGAAGGTGTTTAGGAAATAGCGCAGCCATGGCGCGCCTTCCCAAGCGGTGCGGAAATTGTCGAGTGTCCATGGCGAAGTGATGTTAAAGTTGACCGCGTCAGAGGTGCTGTGGAAAGCCGCCCAAAAGGCAAAGACCAGCGGGGAAATCCAGATCACGGCCAACAACAGTGCACCAAAGGATTCGATATGCCTGGAAAATCCGCTCATTGGTAATGGGTCCGTTTGTCGAGAATGGTGAATTTGACGCCTGCAACCACGCCGAGCACGACAAGCACCAGGATGGTCATTGCCGCTGCGTGGGGCGCATCAAAGAAGGCAAAGGCCATTTCCCAGATGTAATAAAGGATAAGCTTGGAGGCGTCGTTGGGTCCGCCTTTGGTCAGGATGAACAAATGATCGATCAATTTCACAGAGTTGATCAGCGCATTGACCATGATAAATAGCGTCGTCGGCATCAACAACGGCAGCACGATCCTGCGTGTATAGGTCCAGCGGCTGGCGCCTTCAATGTCGGCAGCTTCCTTGAGGTCCTCAGGGATCGTCTGTAAGGCCGCCAGATAGAAGATCATGAAAAACCCTGCCTCTTTCCAGATCGTCACGATAATTACAGCCCACAGCGCAGTTTCAGGCTGTCCCAGCCAGTTGATTGAGGGAAGGCCAAACAGACCGCCGATCTGGTCGAGCACACCCAATCCGGGAGTATAAAAAAACAGCCAAAGGTTAGCCGCTGCGATCATTGGCAGGACCGTAGGCGTGAAATAGGCGGTGCGTACAAACCCGCGCGCCGGGATCTTGGAGTTCGCCCAAAGCGCCATCGAAAGCGCAATTGCAATAGAAATAGGGATGGTCGCGCCCGCATAGATCAAGTTGTTCACGACAACTTTCCAAAAGGTTGGATCGGCAAACAGGTCGGCATAGTTCTCGCCGCCGACAAATTCGCTGGGGCGTCTTCTGGTTTCTCGGCTGAACAAGCTCGACCACAAGGTCGCAAGCGAAGGATAAAACGCAAAGGTCGTCAGCAGAATTGCCGCTGGAGACAACAGTATCCAACCGTAGATGGCCTGTCGACGACGCTCGATGTTCACATGCTCTGCCATATAGCGACCCTCAAGGTTGGGTGCGTCGGGCATCCCTGCCCGACGCCAGGGAGTTGAGGTTACTGATAATCACGCAGCAGGCGCACAGCCGATGTCTGGGCTTCCCCTAGCGCATCTTCAGCCGATTTTGTGCCGGTCAAAGCCGCCTGAATTGCGTTGTTCAGACCCTCACGCACGCGTGCGGTTTCAAAGGTCGAGAACTCGGCAACAGCGTTTTCCAGCTGATTTCGGGCAACGAGAGCGGGTGGGAACTCTTCTGTATAGGATTTAAGCGCCTCGGTTTCATACGCTGCCGGAGACACGCCCATATAGCCAGTCGCGATAGACCACGCTGCCGCTTGCTCGGGCGAGGTCATGAATTCGATCAGCTTCATGGCCGCCGCGCGCTCTTCCTCCGATGTCTCCTTGAAAACATAGAAGTTGCCGCCGCCGGTAGGCGAACCCAGTCGCACATTGGCCGGAAGCTCGGCGACGCCAAAGTCAAAACTGGCGTTGTTCTTCACAGCCGTAAGGTTACCGGTCGAATGCCACATCATCGAGGTCTGACCTTCGAGGAACGCCTGCCGCAGGGTACCCCATTCAACGGTGCCAGTGGGCATGATGCCATGCTCCTGCGACAGCGACTGCCAGAATTCCAACGTATCGACAACGGTTTCGTCATCGAAATAGGTGGTCAGGCCGTCATCGGACATCACCTCCTTGCCGTTCTGGATCGCCAACGCCTGGAACATCCAATAGGGATAGCCTGTCGATGGGATCATCAGGCCATAGGTGTCGTCGTTGGTCAGTGCCTTGCCCATGCTGATCAGCTCGTCCCAGGTCTTGGGCGGTGCCTCAGGGTCAAGACCCGCCTCACGAAACTGGTCCTTGTTGTAATAGGCAACGATAGTTGAACGCTGGAACGGAATGCCCCAAGTTTTGCCCTCGATCAGGCCATTGGCCATCAACGCCGGATAAAAGCTGTCTAGCCAGTCCGGGTTAACCCCGTCGATATCTTCGTAGGCCACGATCAGATCCTGCTCGATCAGATCATAGGCATCGATTGAGAACATCACAGCCAACTGAGCCGGTTCACCCGATGCAAGTGCGGACAAGGCACGCACACGCGTGTCGTCATAGTTGCCTGAATAGATCGCGTTGACCTTGATGTCAGGGTTGGCAGCTTCAAAATCGGCAACGATGCCATCTACTACCTCGGTCAGCGCGCCGCCAACCGCGATAGGATAATACATGGTTAGTTCCGTCTCTGCCGCCGCGGCTGAAGCCAGCGCGGTGGCCGAGACGGCAGCCAAACTTATCTTTCTAATAACGTTCATTTTTTCCTCCCAGTGATGACAGTTATTCTTGTCTTTCCAAAGTTCAGTTGCTTGACCTACCCGGCCAGTCGCTTGCCCATGTCGTCAAAGAAATGCAGGTCTTCATCGGAAAAGCTGATCTCCAGATATTCTCCTGCCGGAATATGTTTCAGTCCGGGCATGGACACGGTCAGACCATTGGCAGCAGGATGTGACAGGCCAATGAATGTCTCGGACCCCAGGAATTCGCACTCCGATACTTTACAAGTCAGCCTGCCCTTGCCCGATTCCACCACCTTCACCGCTTCGGCGCGAAGGCCAATTGTCGTGGCGCGCTCAAATCCCGGCACGCCTTCAGACTTGATCA
Source organism: Ruegeria sp. BB5 (assembly GCF_056539405.1). Classification (NCBI taxonomy): domain Bacteria; kingdom Pseudomonadati; phylum Pseudomonadota; class Alphaproteobacteria; order Rhodobacterales; family Roseobacteraceae; genus Ruegeria; species Ruegeria sp. BB5. The sequence continues at coordinate 62,933 of NZ_JBQFUX010000008.1, forward strand.
GCGCCATTGGCGGGGCACCGACAAACTCGGCGACAAAGGTGTTAGCAGGCTTGTAGTAAAGCTCTTCCGGTGAACCTGTCTGCTGGATATGGCCGTCTTTCATCAGCACGACCATGTCGGCCATGCTCATCGCTTCAGTTTGGTCATGCGTGACGTAAACCACGGTGATGCCCAAATCGACCTGAAGTTTTTTGATGTCCTTGCGCACCGAGGCGCGCAGCTTGGCATCAAGGTTCGAAAGCGGCTCATCCATCAGGCACAGCGGCTGGTTTGCCACGATCGCACGGGCAAGCGCCACACGCTGGCGCTGACCCCCCGACAATTCCCCCGGCTTACGCTGCTCATAGCCCAGCAAGCCAGTGATCTCGAGTGCCCGGGTCAGTTTCTCGCGCCGATCCGCCGCGCCGACTTTTCGCACCTTGAGGCCAAAGACGACATTTTCTGCAACACTCAGATGCGGGAACAAAGCATAAGACTGGAACACCATCGACAGATTGCGTTCTGCAGGGGCAGAAGTTGTGATGTCACGCCCGTCAATGACGATCCGTCCCTCATCCGGCAATTCTAGCCCCGACAGCAATCTCAGCGTCGTTGACTTGCCGCAGCCCGAAGGGCCGAGCAGCGCTACGAACGAACCACGCGGGATCGAAAGATTGATATTCTCGACGCCAAGCTGCCCATTCCAGCGCTTGGCAATATTGTCGACGTGAACAAACGGTTCGGCCATATTCAGCGCTCTCCTTGTGAGTAAGTAATGGCCTCGCCCAAACTGTCTGCGAGATCGGAAAATTCAGGGGCCGGAGGGCGGTCGCACACGACAACGTCGACATCTGAGATGTTGCCGCCCAATGCCGGCGCAATGCGACCAAATTTACTGCTGTCTATTACGAGAATCGATTTGGCCGCGTGCTGCTGCATTTTCATTCTCACCCGAACCTCCGCTGGATGAAATTCCAACAACCCCCCATCATGCGTCACACCGGCGACGCCAAATATTGCGAACTCGGCACGAAACCTGTCAAAGAAATCGGTTGCTTCTTCGCCGATAAAATCACGATCAGGCAGGCGCAGCTCGCCTCCCGGCAAAAGGATACGGTTTGAGATTTCATTACTCAGTGCCATCGCGGCACTCAGGTTGTTCGTGATGACCGTTAACTCCTGGTGGCCGGACAGCGCCTTGGCCACTTCGAGCGGAGTCGATCCGATTGAAAGGAACACGTTTGCCCCGTTGGGGATCATGCTCGCAACAAGTTCGGAAACCGACCGTTTGCCACGTAAGTTCGTTCCGGCTCTCTGATCAAACGGGGTATTCAAACGGCTTTCAGCCAGCTCGATCCGCCCGTGCGCGCGCCGCAGGTTTTCACCGTCGCACAAAATGTCCAGATCACGGCGGATGGTTTGCGTCGAGACCCCTAGCATTTCCGCTAAGGCCCCCACACTGATACCGCCACGCTCTTGCACGACCTGCTGGATTAAATCCCTCCGCCTGATCTTCTTTGACGCCATTTATCCCCCTCAAGTTGCCAAAACCATATCACCAAAAAACAACAAAACAACATTTTTCAACCAAAGCCACACAAGTCTCTGAAGGGTGTTTTGGCTGTCAGCGCCGAAAAGATAAAATTTATCAATGCTCTGATCGCGAAAATTCGAGGCTCCCCAACAACGATTTACTAAAAATGTTGTTTTTTCTTCCAATTTATTTTGTTGATGTTACATTCTGGATTGCGTCAAACCTGTCGGCGGCGCGCCATCGAAAAGGACATTTGGACACATGCTTGACGCCAACTCGATATTTTCGCGTTATCAGTCCATTCGTCCCAGACTCCCAAAAGCAACATTCAACGCGGCCACTCTGGATATTGAGTCACTTCTGGATGTTGGCAACGAAGTAGACGCCTTTGTTTTTGATGCTTTTGGCGTTCTAAATGTTGGGGAAACTCCGATTCCCGGCGCAGCAGCTCGTTTGACAGAGCTCAGGGAGGGCGGACACCAGATTCGCATTCTTTCCAATGCTGCCAGCTATAATCACCAGGGCGCGACTGCCAAATTTCAAAAGCTCGGAATGCAGGTTGATGCAGATGAGATTGTAACCAGCCGCGACGCAGCCTTGACTAACTTGAGCGACGGTCTTTGGGGCTGCATCGCCTCGCCGTCTGACGACCTGACGGACATCTTATCCGAGACGATCAGGCTTGAGGCAAATCAGGCAGATTTTGACCGGGCTGACGGTTTCTTGTTTCTCTCGACCGAAATCTGGCAACAATCTCAACAATCCATGCTTTGCGACAGCTTGTTAGCCAACCCGCGCCCAGTGGTGATCGCAAATGCTGATCTGGCAGCGCCACGAGACTTCGGGTTCTCATTGGAGCCTGGTCACTACGGGCATTTGCTGGCAGATGAGGGCCTTCAAGACATCAGATTCTTTGGCAAGCCATTTCCGGAAGTATTTGAAATGGTCGAAGCCACGCTTCCAGGAATTCCGCCCGAACGCATCGCGATGTGCGGTGACACTCTTCACACAGATATCCTCGGTGCAGCAGCACGTGGCTGGCGTACAGTCCTTGTCGCGCAAGATGGAGTGTTTTCGGGGCTGGATACTCGCACTTTTTGCGAGCAATCCAGCTTGACACCGAGCTGGCGCCTACTTCGCATATAGAATCCATCGTGATGCTCCCACTTTTGGCGAATTGTCAGACCGAAAACTAGCCTTGGTTCGAACGGTGACTAAGAGCCTATTCTCACGATTTCGCAAAGTTCGTTTCCTACGCTTCGCTGGCATCTATGCCTGGCGCAGCATCGTTCACTTCGGGCTCGAAACAGACGTTCTCCGCGCGCAGGATCAATGACTGCTGTCCGACAGATTGAAGTGATGGTTCGTTTTGTCCGCAGAGGAGCTCACCACTCACCCGGAGATCGCTTCACATAACACCCGTTTAGCGACGTTTGCGGTTTGTTATCGAAGTATCACACATCAATGGTTGCCAAATCTGGCGCTCGTTATGTCGCTCTCCGTCTACCGCGAAGCGGACAAAGATGACCTTTTCAGCGCTTACTTCGGTGCGAGGTTTCGGAAACTGAATACGAGACGCAACAATGTCCGGGCCTTATACTCTACCAATCTGGAAAACGTGTCGTGAAATAACTAGAGAGCCGGACTGTAAACAGCCGCTGCAGCATGGATCTCAAGGAAATGCCCAATGTTATTTTCGCGGGGTTTCCATCCTTTGGAGAATAGCCAATCGCTTGTCGTGTTTCGGTGATATCCCAGCGCATCCCCGGGTTATCTGACATTAGGTTTAGGGCTGCGAAGGAAATATCCTTGGCATCTATTGCGGCGCGCATTCCGCTTAGAAAATCCCGATCACTCAACCACATTTCCTGACCCCACCGGCCCATCGCCATGTGTGTGCCGGGTTGGTTGCCGTGAGTCCATTGCGTCCAGCCGATGCGCAAGCAGATGACCGACAGTCCGTGATGCTCGGCGAAATAGGCCCCTGTCCGTTCACAGAATAGCTTTGACATTCCGTAGGCGTTTACTGGCCCTGGTGGTGTCGTGCTGTTGAGCACCTCTTGCGTGAACCTTTTGTCGCCGTGAACCCAGTTGGAGCTGGCAAGAACCACGCGGCTGACGCCTATGGCTGCCGCATGGTGATAGAGAGAAAGCGTTGCATCCATATTGTGTTTGATCGCGGAGGCCCAGGTGGCGGAGGGCTCTCGGTCTCCGGCAAGATGCACGATAACGTCCACTCCCTTTAGCAAACTGACCCAACTGCTGTCGTCGGACAGGTCTGCTGTGTGAATGTCGGGATGATCAACGGGACGGATGTCGATGCCAGAGACGGTGTAATCGGGGTCGCTTTCTAGCGCGTTGAAGAGTTTGCGGCCGAGATGCCCACCAGCGCCTGTAATCAAGACATGCATGACAGGAACTCCTTGTTGTTTGTGAGTCCCAACGGCATTTGGGCTGCATCTTCATCCGTCAAGACGCGGAACGTTTGCCGAAAACTCAGCGTTTCATTCGGCGCGAGGTTGCGTGCCGGGGAGTGCCACTCCGTTTCGCAATAGGCGTAATCGCCCGAGTTAAAGACCTCAAACGGATAGTCGTGTGCAAATTGATCGCCCTTTTGAGGTTCTGGTACCGAGCACATTAGCAACGGGGCATAAGCGCCGCACCGCATCAGTGTACGACCGTTGGGGTTCGGTAACCCGACTTTGAATTCCTGCTGTCTGTTGCAATCCACGACAATGCCATTGCCGTGCGTAGCAATCATCCCTTCGGCAGAGCCAAAAACAGGATAAAATGCAGGGTCTTCCAATTCGACACCGACCTTGGTGGGGGTGTTAAGCATCATGACTGACCAAATGCCGGTCAGGCGCGACGAGGTCCCATGGTTAACCACGATGTGTTCTATTTCCCAGCTTTCCGCCGAGGTCAGCGTGATGCGGCGCGACACTGACAAGTGCGAGGTCGGGCACATTGCGCTGGTCATGTCGATCCGAGTGCTGCTTCTTGAAGTGATCTGGTAAGCGCCGCTATCCAACACGGGAAACGGAGCGCCGTTTACCCAGGATGCATCCGGGGCGATCCAAGTCTTCTCGCCGCCCCAGAGCGGAAAACCAAATTGTGGCGAGCGTGTGGGCAGATCAGTAAGCCGTGTGTCATCGACCTCCAACCCGTCGAGATCTGCGTTTTGAAACAGGAGGGAGCGCCCTTGGAAGTTCACATCCCATAAACGGCCCCCGATGCCGGGCAGGAGTGTCAGTTGCAGATCGTTTTGCTGCAGGTGAAGAACGCTCCATCTGTCCGACATGTACCCCCTCCTATCGGGTTCCCGGCGCGATCGAATGCGCCGGGACAATCGCTTAGGTGTGTTTGAACTGGACGACGTTTTCGGCCGTAATCGGCATAACCCCGGTCTCAACGCGCTCCGGCAAAGGGTTGATGCCAGCCGCCTTCCAATCGGGCAAGACCTTCAGCGCGTCTGTGTTCTGCCAATGCATCATGTGGAAGGCTAGAAAGATCTCAAGATAGGATTTCTGAGCCACAGCGCCGTGAATTGTGCCGTCTTCGATATAGGGAAGCATATCATCATTTCGGTCCATCGCGACGATCTTGATGTCCTTGCGTCCCGCCTCATTGACGGCAATTGCAGCGCCTTTGCCGCTGTCGCCGTCCGTGCCGCCAATTCCAACAATATCCGGGTTCGCCTGAATTGCCTGAAGGTAGGCTGTCGGCGCATAGGACGGGTCGGCCTTATCGTTGACGACGTCGACCACTTCGATATCCGGGTATTTCTCAGCAAAGATTTGTTTGTACCCCTCGACCCGCTCCAATGTGGAGGGGGCAGGGAAAGTGCCGAGGATAACCTTGCCTTTCCCGCCAATCGCTTGCGCGAGCATTTCGCCGCCAACACGTCCTGCCTGAACGCCGTTGATACCAAGGAAGGTGGATCGGGGACTGTCGGGAATATCGCCAATACAACATGTGACTGGAATGCCAGCCTCGACCGCACGTTCGACGCCAGGGGCCAGAGTGGCTGGATCACCGGGGAAGATAAGGATGCCCGCGGGACGTCTTGCGATCAGTTCATCCAGTTGGCGTGCTTGTGCGGCCGTGTCGAAATCCAACGGGCCCGTGAATGTGGCCTTGATGCCCATCAGTTCCTCAAGGTCTTCCATCGCATTTCGATAGTCCACCCAGAACGGCACCTGCGTGACGATGGACAGGAAAACATACTCCTTGTCGGCCGCTTGTGCCATGGCTTCTTTGGACAGCATGGGCAGTCCGAACGCTGCGGCCAGTCCAGCGGTGGTGCCCGCTGTCAGCAGCCTGCGCCGATTCACATTCAATTCAGTCATCGTAGTCTCCCTGTTTTGGATCTTTGGTTGTTGTTGAGTTTTGGAAAGCTTGCGGATTAGCCCCGTTTGCTTCGGATCAGCATGTCCAAGGCGACCGCTGTAACGAGCACACCGCCGATGACGATCATCTGCCAGTAGATCGATACAGCCAGCATCGTCATAGTGTTGTTGATCAACGCAACGAAAACGACGCCGAGGAAAGCACCAAGAATAGTACCTTCGCCGCCGCGTAGAGATGCGCCACCGATAACAGCCGCTGCCAGAACCTGAAGTTCGATGCCGTTTCCTGCCGTGGGCGTGCCGCTCATCAGGCGGGAGGCCAGCAATACACCCGCCAATGCAGCCAGAATACCGGTCAGTGCATACAGAATGATACGCACGCGTGTGACATGGATGCCTGACAACATCGCGGCCTTTTCATTGGCGCCGATGAAATAGACCTGACGGAAAAAGCGTGTATGGCGGACGGCCAGGTCAAACAGGACGACGAGCAGAACGGTGAACAAGACGATTACCGGAAAGCCGCCTATGTCAGCTTTGCCGATCCAGGCAAATGATGCCGGCAGGCTTGAGACAGAAAAACCTTCGGTCAGAACAAGAGCGATGCCTCGCGCGATCGACATCGTGCCGAGGGTCGCGATAAGCGGATTGATCCCGAGGCCGGTCACCAGCAAACCGTTTACTACCCCGACAATTCCACCCAACACTAATCCGCATACCACAGCGAGCGGAATTGGCATGCCAGTCAAAAGCAGCATGGCTACGACGGTAGAAGACAAAGCCATAACCGATCCAACGGAAAGATCGAACCCGCCGGATGCAAGTAGGATCGCCATACCGATCACGATAATCGCGGTGGGGGCCATGCCCACGGCCACGGCTCGAAAGTTCGAGAAGCTGAGGAAATAGGGATTAACGTTGGACATCACGATGATGATGGCGGCGATCAGAACGATCAGAGTCAGTTCACGAATATCGACAAAAGCTTGCAAAACACGGCGCAGCAGCGGACGCTTCATGGGCAAGTTGGCTTGAGCGGTCATGGTCACGTCGCGACTCCTGATTGATTGGTTTGGGGTGCGTCCACAATTGGAACGGAATTTCCGGCGGCCATTTGAAGAAGCGTGGTTTCGGTTGCCTCAGCGGCTGCGATGTCTCCCATGAGGCGACCGTCGTGGACGACAAGGATGCGGGTTGAAAGAGAAACAAGTTCGGGAAAATCGGATGACACGACGAGGATGGCCATTCCCTCGGCTGCTCGACGCAAAAGTTCCGTGTGGATTTGGAATTTGGCTCCGACATCGACTCCTTTTGTGGGCTCCTCGATGATCAGAAGAGCTGGCGCGCGTTTGAGCCACTTGGCCAACATGATCTTTTGTTGATTGCCCCCTGAGAGATCACCAACAAGTTCGTTAATCCCGCTGGTTTTGACACTGAAGGCGTCAATGGCTGCTTGGCTGGCTGCTTTGATCGAGCCCGAACGCATGAGCCCAGCAGACGTATGATCGGAAAGACTAGCCGCGATCAGGTTGTCGCTGAGTGATTGCTCCAGAAAGAGGCCTTCAGTCTTGCGTTCCTCGGGAACAAACCCAACTCCAGCACGCATCGCCTGCCGCAAGGACGCAAAGTTAACAGGCTTGCCGTGAAGTCTGATCTCCCCGGTCGCGCCATACATCAGCCCGACAATCGATCGAACAATCTCGCTGCGGCGAGCGCCCATCAACCCTGCCATCCCTACAATCTCTCCGGCTTTAATGGAGAAAGAAACGTCTTCGAATTCACCTAGATGGGTTAGGTCTTGGACATGCAAAACCTCTTCGCCGTTAACCTTACCTGACCGCGTGACATCACCGGGGTGAGCGCCGCCGATCATCTCGGCAATGACTTGTTCCTGAGAAGTTTCCGAAACCGGTAAAGTGCTGATGTGGCGCCCATCTCGCAAAACGGTAATGCGATCCGAGATCTGGAAAATCTCGGCCATATGGTGGCTGACATAGACGATGCCAATCCCTTTCTTTGTCAGGGACTTTAGGACTTCGAATAGTGCGTCTACTTCGTCGGGTGCCAATGCCGATGTCGGTTCATCCAGCAAAAGGACGCGGGAATTCAACGACAGCGCCTTGGCGATTTCAACAATCTGGCGGGAGCTGATCGGTAAGTTTTCTACGGGTATTGAGACGTCGATATCCAGACCGAATTCCGCCAGTAACGCCTCCGCACGGCGGCGCAGTTCAGGCCAGTCAACTACGCCAAACCGGCTGGGCACGCGGCCCGCGTAGATGTTTTCCGCAACAGAGAGCGCGCCAGCGAGGCTGAGCTCTTGGAAAACACAGCCGATGCCCAGGGATTGCGCATGCGACGGGCTTTCGACCCGCTGTTCCTTGCCGTCGCACAGGATACGCCCAGCAGAAGGTTGGTGAAGTCCATAAAACAGGCCGAGACAGGTGGATTTTCCGGCGCCGTTTTCCCCGCATAGCGCGTGAACTTCGCCAGGTCTCAATTCAAAGTCGACGCCATCCAAAACAATGTTCGTGCCGAAGCTTTTGCCAACCCGATCCAGTTGGATCAGTGGCTGTAGCCCCGGTGAGTCAGGTTTCATTGCTGGCGTCATATAAGCTTCCTCCCGCTTTCTGATTGGCATCTGATATCTCAGATGTCAACGGAAAAAGAAAAGACAGTGAGGTGCCCAAAAGAAAGGGGCGGCGCCGTTCTGGCCCGCCCCCGTCACAACGAAGCTACGTTTTTGCTAGGATGCGGTCGCTCCTTCGAGGACGATGGCGGCGCTTTTGTAGGCTTGTCTGGTGCGGTCAATATGCGCTGTGAGAAGAGATTTGATTTTGGCCATGTCACCTTCGCGAACGGCAATAGCGATTTTAGAATGCTCGTCGAAGGAGAGCTCAGTATGCTGTGGCAGCTTCGCCAAATGGGTTCGCAATGCGGCAATCTTACCGATGTAGCGTGTATAGCTGGCCGTCAGATAATCGTTACCGGCATGTTCAAAAATCAACTGATGAAATGTGGTATCCAGTGAAAGGTAGCCCTTTTCATTACCTCGCCTGCGTTCCTTCTCCATGTCCTTCACGACACGCTGCATGTCGTCGGCAAGACCTTCCGGGTTCCGCAACAACGCAAGTTCAAAGGCGGCAGTTTCGATAGCCTGTCTGAAATCGCAGATCTGAGTCACTTCCGGCTCAGACAGCGAAAAAACGCGTGCACCTTTTTGAGGCTCGATACTGACCAACCCTTCGTCACGTAGTTGAGCGAGTGCTTCGCGGACTGGCGATTTCGATACGCCCAGCTCTTCGGAGATTTTTCGCTCCGACAAAACCTGACCCATTTTCAGGGAGCCATCGATAATACTATTCCGCAAATGTTCCAGTGCGAGTTCACGCAAAGACTTGGGTCTCTCAAGCGCCATCTGAGGATATCTCCAAAAAAAGGTGTTGCCAGATGCAAGATATCTGATACACCAGATTAGGCAAGCTGGTATATCAGATATCAGAATGTACTTAGGAGAAAAAAAGTGCGCGCAGAGTTGGTCGTCGATTGTAAGAACCAGCACGGGGAAGGGATTTTCTGGAATCCCGCCGATGGCCTTATCTGGTGGACCGACATTGAGGGCTGCGCGCTTTGGTCATTTGATCCTGCAACGTCAGAATCCGCTTCTCATGAGATGCCGGAGCGCGTGTGTTGCTTCGCGCCGCGCGCGTCTGGCGGTCTGATAGTTGCTTATGCTGATCGAGTTGTCTTGTTCGATTCGCCCAATAGCGAGGAAACCCTCGTGACGCGATTCGAGCCGAACAATCCGGAGACACGGCTTAACGACGGGCGAACCGATCGCCAGGGGCGATTGATTGTTGGAGGCATGAATGAAGTTTCTGGTAAGGCCGATTCGTCAGTCATCTGCGTCGATAAGGATTTGAGTGTACGGGCGATTATCGAAGGAGTGTCTTGCGCCAATTCGACTTGCTTTACGTCCGACGGTGAGACGATGTACTTCGCGGATACCCCGGATCGGGAAATCGTCGCATTTGATTACGACACCCGCAGTGGAACCGTTTCGAACCGTCGGCGGCACGCTTCTTTCAATGATGAGCCTGGCTTGCCTGATGGGTCCTGTGTCGATGCCGAAGGGGGCGTCTGGAACGCCGAATGGGAAGGCCATCGCGTTGTTCGCGTCGCACCTGACGGCACGATAGATCACGTGATCGAGGTGCCGGTCTGGAAGCCCACCTGTTGCGCTTTCGGTGGCCCTGATCTCGACACGCTGTTCATCACGACCTCAAGGCTGATGAGTGACGACGCAGCTTTAACAAAAGAACCGGAATCCGGCGGCCTCTTTGCTGCGAAACCCGGCGTTCGTGGCGTGATCGACGCGCCATTCAAAGGATAACCGACGAATTTCTGGAGGAGAAAACTATGTTGAAAACGCTTATGACCACTACGCTTGTCGCGGGGTTCGCCACGCTGGCAACGGTCGCTCTGGCGGAAAATTATCCAACACCGGTTCCACTTGAGGACGGGGCACAAGCGCCAATCGATGCGATAGAACCTAAGAACGATACGTTCCGGATCGCGTATATGCCGCCGGCGACCGAGTTCAACTATTACATCGCCATCGGTGAAGGCATCAAAGCGGTTGCTGCTGAGGCCGGGGTCGAAGTCTTCATGCTTGCGCCCCAGTCCGGTGCGGACATCAACGGCCAAATGGGAATGATCCAGGATGTGCTGACGCAGGATGTGGATGCAATCATCTTTGGTACCCACGATGAATTTGCTGCCGCACCACTGCTGAAGCAGGCCGTCGACAAGGGCATGGCAGTTTTGATGATCAACTCAGACATCCCGAACTTCCCGACACCAATTCATGGCGTTGTCGGGTACTCTCAGCGTAACGGCACGCATGCTATCGCTGATTGGGCCATTGAAACTTATGGTGATCAACCGCTGAAGGTCGGCATTATCGAAGGGCAGCCTGGCTATCACTCGACCGAACGTGTGGGCGGCTTCCTCGACGGTATCGAGGGCAATGATAACTTCGACGTTGTGGTATCCATTGATGGTAAATGGAACGTTGAAGGCGGCAACACTGCTGGTATGGATATCCTGCAGTCGAACCCCGATCTCGACATGATCTTTGCGGCGAACGATTACATGATCATTGGGGCATCATTTGCTGCAAAAGCACTTGGCCGCAATGATATCGTCCTTTTGGGCAATGATGGTGACACTTCTGGCCTTGAAGAAATCGCGGCTGGCAACATCACGGCAACCGTCAACACCTCGCCATTCTTAATGGGTAAAGCGGCCATGCACGCAACCATTGATGCGCTCAACGGGTCCTATCCCGGCGGCTGGATCGAAACGCCCACATCAATTGAAGACAAAGATGGTGCGATCAGCGTGCTGCAAGAGCCAGAAAAGCTCTTCCCGCAGCCGTCCAAAGAGTACTGAGCTTTCTCCCCGCTTCCCGGTGGCGCGTGCGCGTGCTGCCGGGTCGCAACTCAACCGAGTTTCACTTTTGTCGAGGCAATCGCAATGACACCCGCAACGCCACTTTGGGAGTTTGTCGATATCACCAAGGCCTATCCTGGGGTTTTGGCGAATGACAAGGTTTGCATCCGGCTTATGCCCGGTTCCATTCATGGGCTGCTGGGTGAAAATGGCTGTGGCAAGTCGACTATGATCAAGACTCTGTCCGGCGTGCAGCAACCCGATAGCGGTCAAATCCTGCACAATGGCAAGCCGGTCACGATCAGCGACCCGCAGGCGGCACGTGAATTGGGCGTCGCAACAGTTTTTCAGGAATTCTCGATCGTGCCCACCTTGTCGGTTGGCGAAAACATCTTCCTTGGCAATATGCCTCGGTCCCGCTTTGGCGTGATCGATTGGGCCAAGGTCCACAACGAAGCTGTTCGCGTTTTGGCGGAAATGGATGTCGATGTTTCACCCGAGACCATAACCGGCTCGCTATCGGTAGGCGAGCAACAACTGGTCGAGATCGCGAAGGCAGTCGCGATGGACGCTCGCATGATCATCCTGGATGAGCCGACGGCGGCATTGGGTGAAGATGAAATTGAGCGCCTGCACCAGCTACTGCGCAATATGCGTGAGCGCGGTACCGCTATTCTCTATGTGTCGCACAGGCTGGATGAGGTTGAACGGATCGTTGATGAAGTGACGATCTTGCGCAACGGCTGTGTTGTGCGAGCAAGTGGCGAAACCAAAATCAACGTCTCTGAGATTGTCAGCGCAATGGTCGGTGAGGACATTGGTGAGCATTATCCAAAGGAGCAGAACGCGACCAAGGATATTGTGCTAGAGGCGGCGGGTCTGGCCACCAATTCGGGCGTGAAAGATGTATCGTTTTCGTTGCATCGGGGCGAAGTTCTGGGCTTGGGTGGCGTATTGGGCAGTGGCCGCACAGAGATCGCTCGCGCCCTGTTCGGGACAGACGAGCTGACGGGCGGACAGATAACACTGCATGGCAAACCAGTACGCTTCCGCCGGGAAATCGATGCGATCCGTGCTGGATTGGCCCTTGTTCCGGAGAACCGTAAGTTTGACGGGTTGTTCTTCAATTTCCGCGCAAGCGGGAACGTCACCGCAGCGTCCCTTGGCGGGTTAAGCCGGTTCGGTGTCTTGAATCTCAAGGCGGAAGAGCAAGCCACCCATGACCTGATCCGCGATCTGGAAATCTCGACCCAGGCCGAGGAAAAGACGGTCAACTTCTTGTCTGGTGGTAATCAGCAGAAGATCGTGATTGCACGCTGGCTGTTCTCAGCCTCTGACATCCTGATCCTTGATGAGCCGACGCAGGGGATCGATATCGGCGCGAAGATTGCTGTTTACAAGCTGATTAACAGGCTCACTCGGGCGGGAAAATCGATCATTCTGATCAGTTCAGACCATGATGAGTTGCTTGCGATGAGCGATCGGATTGCCGTCGTGCAGCACGGAACGATAGTGCGCACGGTCGATGCATCCGACCTTACTCATGACGATCTTGTGCGCGCGTCCGCCGACACCCCCCAATCCAAGCCTAAGGAGGCTTTCGCATGAAGCGGATCTTTGACACCCAGTTGATCGGGCCATTTGCAGCAATGGTGATCGTCGCACTGATCGTGGCCCTTACGACCGAACGCTTCCTGAACCCGGGCAACCTTTCAAACCTGTCGCTACAGGTAAGCATCGTGGCCTTGATCGCAATCGGGTCTACTATCGTGATCTTCGCTGCGGGCATCGATCTGAGTTCCGGGTCTATGGTGGCATTGCTGACCATGATCCTTGCGCAAATGTTGAAATTTGTCGGCATTCCACTGGTTCTGGCGTTGCCACTCATTCTCCTCATGGGCGGATTGCTTGGTCTATTCATTGGGCTGATAACAGCCTATGGGCGTATCCCATCTTTCATCACAACATTGGCGGCATTGATTGCCTTCAGGGGCCTTGCGCTGACCTTCAACAATGGATCGCCGATTTTTTCGCTGGATCCGGCGCTGGAGCCAATCTTTTACGGCAAGCTGTTCGGCGTTCCGATGCCTTTCTTCTACCTCGTGTTCTTCTACGTCCTTGCCGCGTTCACCATGAACTTCACGAAACTCGGCCGTGAGATCTATGCCGTGGGTGGTAACCCAGCCGCTGCCGTTCTGACAGGTATCAACGTACGAAAAGTTCAGACGACGACATTTGTCATCGCGGGTTTCATGACTGCGGTTGGTGCGATCCTGATGTCAGCGCGCCTCAACTCTGGTTCGCCCAACTATGGCCAGACGCTGGAACTTCAGGCCATTGCCGCCGCTGTTGTCGGCGGAGCCAGCCTTGCAGGTGGCCGCGGCAACATCCTCGCCACGCTGATGGGGGCGATGACAATCGTTATCGTCCAGAATGGTTTGAACCTAAACGCTGCGCCATCTTCGGTTCAGAATATCGTGCTGGGCCTGATCATTCTGTTGGCCGTCGGCATAGACATGTGGCGCGCGGAGATTTCGGCCTTGATGGGTCGAATGTTCGGCCGCCCTTCATCGCAGCAGTCATCTAACGTTAAGAAGGAGGCCTGAGATGGATCTGGGGCTCAAAAATAAACTGGTCCTGGTGACTGGTTCAGGTTCCGGCATCGGCAAAGCCACTGCCCGGATCTACCTGGAAGAGGGCGCGCGGGTTATCGTGCATGGTCTGACCGCAGCGGAAGTGTCCGACTGCGTCGACGACCTGTCATCTCTGGGCGACGTCGAAGGCATTGCGGCCGACCTAACCAAGACGTCTGATGCGGAAACTCTGGCGGAGTTTGCCCGCGCACGCGGTGCGGTGGATGTTCTTGTGAATAATGTCGGCATCTTTTCGGTTAAGCCGTTCGAGGATCTCACGGATGACGACTGGATGCACTATTTCAACATCAATGTCCTGTCTGCCGTTCGGATGAGCCGAATTTTCCTGCCAGACATGCTTGGCCGGGATAAGGGATCTATCATCAACATGGCCAGCGAAGCGGCAGTGAAACCACTACCTCAGATGGTGCATTATTCTGTCACTAAAACTGCCATGTTAGGTCTGACACGTGGCATGGCAGAATTGACAAAGGGTACAAAAGTCCGGGTTAACTCGATCCTGCCTGGTCCGACCTGGACAGAAGGTGTCGAGGCCTATTTTGACGGCCTCGCCGATCAGAAGGGTGAGCCGCTCGACACCATCGTCGACAATTATTTTAAATCAGATGAGCCCACATCGCTCATACAGCGCTTTGTCCAACCAGACGAAGTCGCCCGCATGATCGTCACGATCTCAGCAAGCACAGCCTCCAATGGTTCTGCGCACCGGATCGAAGGCGGCATCGTTCGCAACATTCTTTAACTTCTAACTGGAGGAGCCCTACATGGCCGCTCTCACTTTCTCTCACATCGGCATCACAGTTCCCGACCTGGAAAAAGCCGTGGAGTTCTATTCCAAGGCATTCGGCCTTTACGTGCTGATGGAACCAACTGAAATCCTGCATGACGAAAGCGCCATCGGTCAGATGTGCGACGATGTGTTTGGGGAAGGTTGGGGAAGCTTCCGTATCGCGCACTTGTCAATGGGCGACGGTGTTGGCATCGAATTGTTTGAGTTCCCAAAGACCGTCGAAGAAGAACGCCCGTTTGAATATTGGCGGCGTGGCTTGTTTCATTTCTGCGTACAGGACGAGGATCTGGAAGGCCGCATCAAGATTATCGAAGACCTGGGCGGGCGCCAGCGCATGAGCCAAGTGCGCAAGTATTACCCAGGTGAAAAGCCTTATCGCATGGTTTATATGGAAGACCCGTTTGGCAATATCTTCGAGCTCTACAGCCACTCGTACGAATTGACCTATTCGGCGGGTGCTTATGACTGATCGCGCCGACTTTTCCCCCAGAACGGACAAACCCAAGGTCGTGATAACCGATTACGACTTTGGTGATGTTGCCGTTGAGACGGAAATCCTGGAAGCCGCAGGAGCCGAGGTGATTGCGCTTCAGGCCAAGCGCCAGGAAGACCTGTTCGATGTCGCGCCGCATTGCGCAGCGATGATGAACCAATATGCCAGGATCGGGAAAGAAACGATTACGCGGATGCGGAACTGTGAGGTCATCGCGCGTTATGGCGTAGGCGTAGATATCGTGGATGTTGGCACGGCGACGGAAAAAGGTATCCTCGTCACCAATGTGCAAAACTATTGCACCGAGGAGGTCGCCGATCATGCGATTGCCCTTTGGCTGACCCTGGCGCGCAAGTTGCCTGACTATGATCGGGCCACTCATGCAGGGATCTGGAAATGGCAAAGCGGGCAGCCGGTCTACCGTTTGCGCGGGCGGACGATGGGTGTCGTCTCGCTGGGTAAAATCGGGCAAGCCATCGTGGCGCGGGCGCAATCTTTCGGGGTTACGGTCATCGCCTACGACCCGTATTTGCCAAGAGAAGTCGCGGCAAAGATTGGGGTCGAGCTGGTGAGCAAGCCCGAATTGCTGGCAAGGTCCGACTATATCCTGATGCAGGCACCGATGACGCCAAACACGCATCACTTTTTGTCGGATGCCGAATTCTCGGTCATGAAACCCGGTGCGATACTCGTGAACACCGGACGCGGACCAACGGTCGACAACAAAGCCCTGTTCCGGGCGCTGACCGAAGGCCATCTGGCCGCTGCAGGGCTCGACGACCCCGAAGAAGAGCCGGCCAAGCGCGCCAACTGGACGCCTGATGACAACCCGTTGTTCACACTGCCCAACGTCCTCGTAACACCACATGCCGCCTACTATTCCGAGGAATCGATACACGCAGCGCGGGTTACCGCGGCTACGCAAGTGGCCAAGGTCCTGACAGGACAAAACCCCGACTACACAGTCAATGCCGACGCATTGGCCGTATCTACCGCATAACAGGAGACAAGAATGCCAGACGTCAGCACGGACCTCAGGGTTTTCAATGAATTTGAAAGAAACCCGGAACTTCTCAAAAAATTCGACAAGGTGTTGGAGGCGTACTCTGCTGCTGCCATTTTTGCGGATGTGCAGTACCGAACAGGCGTGATGGACAGCGCCATCAAGCCCGCTTTCCGCGCCAAGGTGACAGGCCAGGCCGTGACGGTCCAGCTTTCAAAAGGTGATCTGGTCGACCCATTGCGAGCGCTTGAAATGGGACAACCCGGGGACGTGATCGTTGTGGACGCGGGTGGTGATCGTCAAACGTCAGTCTGCGGCGGTTTAATGGGTGGCCTGGCCAAGAACCGTGGCATTCGGGGTATGATTGTAGATGGCACTGGGCGTGACACGGATGAGTTGGAAGACATCAACTGGCCAATCTGGACGCGCGCGATCACGCCGCGCGGAACGCACACGATGTTCTCGGAACGTAAAGAAGAACTTTCGATCAATGTGCCAATCGCCTGTGGGGGCGTCGTGGTAAACCCCGGAGATTTCATTGTAGCTGATCTTATGGGCGTCGTCGTGGTTCCACAGGAAATTGCCGAAGAAACCGTGCGCCTTGCTCAAGAGCAAGCTGACCGTGAGGAGGAAACCCGTAAATGGGTGGCCCAAGGCAAAACCGTCGAGGATCTGCTAAATGAATTCGGTCGCATCTGAACCAGCGCTGATCGGCGTAGATTGGGGCACTTCATCGTTTCGTGCATTTCTAATTGGTGCGGAGGGCGACGTGATCGATGGGGTCTCGTCGCCTGAAGGTATCATGCAGGTTGCGGGACAAACCTTTGAGGCGGTCCTTGATCGTCTCATCGGCCCTTGGGTCGCCAAGGCTAACCTGCCGATCCTGGCATCTGGCATGATCACCAGCCGCAATGGTTGGGTAGAAACGCAATATGCTGAAATGCCGCTGGGTGCTGGCGGTCTTGCGCGAGCGTTGGTCCCCCACGAAGCGGCCAACGGAGCGCGTATTCATTTTGTGACTGGTGCTTCGACAGAACATGCCGGAGGACCCGACGTAATGCGCGGCGAGGAGACCCAGATCATCGGGGCATCTTCGCTAGGTTTGAGCGAAGGTATGTTCGTGATGCCGGGAACGCACAGCAAATGGGTTCAGGTTGCCGACGGGAAGATCGTGGATTTCTCGACCTACATGACAGGTGAGATATTTTCGGCGCTGAAAGAACACACGATCCTTGGCACCTTGATGAAGGAGGACGCCTTCAGCGAAGACGCATTCGTGATGGGCGTCAAAGCGGGCCTCAGTGGTGAGTCGAACCTGCTGCACAGCCTGTTTCATGTTCGGACGCTTCCTCTCATGGGCAAAATCCC
Source organism: Ruegeria sp. BB5 (assembly GCF_056539405.1). Taxonomy (NCBI): domain Bacteria; kingdom Pseudomonadati; phylum Pseudomonadota; class Alphaproteobacteria; order Rhodobacterales; family Roseobacteraceae; genus Ruegeria; species Ruegeria sp. BB5. The sequence continues at coordinate 80,557 of NZ_JBQFUX010000008.1, forward strand.
AAAGGTTGCCACGGCCGACTACTTGTCGGGCTTGTTGATCGGGACCGAGGTTGCTGCCGCGACCGGCGAAGTAAAAGACGTCGGCACGATCACTGTTGTTGGACGCAGCGACTTGTCCGACCGATACGAAATAGCGCTTCGAACTGCTGGTTTCGACAGCCGTCGCGCGCCAGATGATATCGTTGCGAAAGGGCATTTTCTGATTGCTCGCGCTGCGGGGTTGGTTGGATGATTGACCTCACCGCAGCTCTTGCGGAGAACCCGCTGATTGCGATTTTGCGGGGGCTAGCACCAGAAAATGCGCGCCCGGTGTCTGATGTACTCTTCGATGCCGGGTTTCGGATAATCGAAGTGCCGCTCAACTCACCGGACCCGCTGGAATCGATAGGGCAGATCGCCGTGAAACATGGCGCACAAGCCATAGTCGGCGCTGGCACTGTGTTGACTACGGATCAGGTTGCGGCGGTCGCAGATGCAGGCGGGCGGATCATCGTGTCGCCCAATATGAATCCGGACGTCGGGCGCGCGGCTGTCGCGCGGGGTCTGTATTGGTGTCCAGGTGTCATGACCCCATCCGAGGCCTTTACGGCGTTGGATATCGGAGCATCGGTCCTCAAATTCTTTCCGGCGGAAATGGTGCCACCCGCTGCCATCGCTGCAATGCGCGCCGTATTGCCTGCAGACGCAGTCGTCGCTGCGGTGGGCGGCATAACGCCTGATACGATGGCGTCGTATCACGCCGCGGGTGCAGATGGATATGGGCTGGGGTCCGCGCTGTTCAAACCGAGCTATACATTGGATGATATCGGCAGGCGCGCGCGCGCCTTCACCAATGTATTGGAGGAACTTGGATGAAACAGGCCCTTGTTACGGGCGGTACGCGAGGGATTGGTGCGGGTGTCGCACGGTCGTTGGCAGACGCAGGTTGGTCCGTAATCGCCGCATCCGCCTCCCAATCTGAATTGGATGCATTCGAGCCTCAGGACGGGATAAAGTTGCTGATCTTGGATGTCACCGACCAGACATCCATCGATGATGTATTCGGCGAGCTCACGGGTCTCAATGCCTTGGTGAACTGCGCAGGTATTCTTCTGCGTGGCGAAGAATACGACATTGACGTTTTCGCTAAGGTGCTTGATGTGAACCTGACTGGTACTATGCGCTGCTGTCTCGCCGCGCATCCTTTCTTAGCGGAAACAGGTGGGGCTATCGTCAATACAGCTTCTATGCTCAGCACTTTTGGTGGACCTTTGGTGCCGGCCTATTCTGCTTCCAAGGGCGGTGTGGCACAGTTGACGAAGGCGCTGGCAGGTCGCTGGGCCGAAGACGGCATCCGGGTCAATGCCATCGCGCCGGGTTGGATCGAGACAGAGATGACCCAGGGCCTTCGGGAAGACCCTGAACGAACAGCGGGGATCATGGCGCGTACGCCAATGAAACGCTGGGGGAAACCCGAAGAAGTCGGTGCGCTTGTGCAATGGCTTTTGAGTGAAAACGCCAGTTTTGTGACTGGATCGATCTATCCGGTCGATGGCGGCTATCTCGCTATGTGAGGAAAATCTATGAATGACGATGACACCGCCCGAATGCCATATCAATTGCCATTCCCCAAGGATGCGCAAGACGAGATCGTGATCCCGAATGCCATGAGTGAGGACGATAGACTGTGGGTTCCGCAGGCAGAGAACGTCTGGTTTCGACCGCTCTGCCTGAACCGCTCGCAAGGTTATTGGATGAACCTTCTCAAAGTGCGCAAAGCTGGTGTTCTTTCGCGGCACCGCCATCCACAGCCCGTCCACGGCTTCGTCCTGAAAGGGCGCTGGCATTATCTGGAACATGACTGGGTTGCAGAAGAAGGGGGATATGTCTTTGAGCCGCCGGGTGAGACTCATACCTTGGTCGTTCCCGACGATGTCGAAGAGATGGTTACCTATTTCCAGGTCAATGGCGTGATGTGCTATGTTGATCCGTGGGGCAAGGTCACTGGCTACGAAGATGTCTTTACCAAGATTGATCTGTGCCGGAAACATTTCGCGGAAGTCGGTCTTGGAGAAGATTACGTTGAACAATTCATCCGGTGATGCGCCGCGTTTCGCGCTTGTAGCGCATGATGCGCGAAAGGACGAAATCGTTGAATGGGTGGGTTTGCAATTGGCCCGCCTGTCCAGAGTACAAATCTTTTCGACTGGGACTACCGGTAGTCGCATTAAGCAAGCCTATCCAGAACTGGATGTGACCTGCCTAAAAAGCGGACCACTCGGAGGCGACCAACAGATCGGCGCCATGATCTGCGAAGAGAAACTGGATGCATTGATTTTCTTTGTCGACCCTCTCTCACCCATGCCACATGACGTCGACGTTAAGGCTCTGACCCGTCTCGCAACGGTATATAATCTGCCAATGGCATGTTCGCGCTCAACCGCGGATCTGATCGTCAAGGGGCTGATTGACGAGGATGACAACGCGCCTGGGTGATACGCCACGCGCCGCAAGCGCCGATCAGCCTGTTCTCAGAAGGTGCTCTGCCAAACTGCCGAGGTTTTCGCTACCAAGCTGGCTCATGTTGGCCTCAATGTCAGCTTTTAGGATGTGAACGAGATGGTCGATCCCTCGTGCTCCGAACGCTGCAACAGCATATTGAAAGGCGCGCCCGACCATGACGAAATCTGCACCTTTCGCCAGGGCACGCATGATGTCCAATCCCCAGGCAACGCCAGAGTCGTAGATCAGTGGCACATCTATTCCGACCGCCTCGCGGATGTTCGGGAGTTGGTCAATCACGGCGGGCCCGGCTTCGAATTGACGCCCGGAGTGGTTTGAGACCCAGATGCAATCCACGCCTTCGGCCACCATTTTTTGCGCGTCCTCCGGCCGCAGGACACCCTTGACGATCAGGTGACCCTCCCATTCCCGCCGCAGTTCGCGCAGGTAGTCCCAATCTGGAATCCCACGGATCAGAGCGCCTGCATGGGTAAAGCTTTCTCGCCCGCGGGTCGGGACGTAATCGTCAAAGAACCGCATACGTGGCATGATGCCCTCGCGCAGATGTGCAAGGCACCAGGCGGGTCGTGATGCCATTTCAGTCAGCGTGCGCAGGTCAGCTTTTGGAGGCACCGTCAGATTGGCACGGCGCTGTCGTTCGCGCCGGCTCTCTTCTGGAACGTCCACCGTGATAATCAGCGTATGAAATCCCGCTGCCTTAATCCTCGGCAGCATAGCGCGGCGCAGATCGCCGGAGTTCACCGGGTAATGCTGAAACCATCCGTTTTTGCCAATGTAAGGTGCCACATCTTCCGGTGAAGCAACAGCCACACTGGACAACGAGAACGGAATGTTGTGAGCAACCGCTGCCTTGGCAAGCATCCGCTCTGCTCCTGCCCACATCAGGCCGGACATGCCTACCGGTGCTATCCCGAAAGGCAGGTCGTATTTTTGACCCATCAATGTAGTCTGCAGTTCGGCCTTTGTTCGGCCACATAGCACACGCGGCATGAATCCTATGGCATCGAGTGCGTCACGGTTGACCTTCAGTCCCAGCTCCCGGCCGGTCGCGCTGTCGAGGTATTCGAAAGCAAACTTCGGAATGCGCTTCTGTGCGGTTCGCCGAAGGTCTTCTATCGACGGGTGAGAAAGGTCCAGATCCATCCGGGTCCTCTGGTGTTGTTGTCTAACGTTAGAAGGGCTTCAGCCGGTCACCAAAGGGATGGCAAGGCTAAGGAAATTGCGGGCACATAAGTGATGAACATCAACAAGATCAGCATGCCGGCAAAGAATGGTAGGATTGCCCGGCTGAGGCTTTCGATGGAAACCTTGGAAATGCTGCTGGCCACGAACAGGTTTACACCCAATGGCGGTGTGCAGAACCCTATGGCCAGGTTGACCGTCAAGATGACACCAAAAACAATCGGATCGACACCCAGCGCGGTTGCAACTGGCAGCAGGATCGGCGTCATGATGATGATCGACGAAATCGTCTCCATGAACATTCCGATCACCAGCAAAAGCAAATTGATCAACAACAAAATGATGATCGGATTGTCGGATAGGCTGGTGATTGTTGTTGCGAGCTCTGTCGGGATTCTTGCGAGCGTTATCAACCTGCCAAAGGCGGTCGCCATGATTACCAATATCAAAATGGTCCCGCTGGTCTTCGCACTGCCCGCCAAAACCTCTGGCAGGTCCTTGAGGGTGATGTCGCCATAGACGAAGATGCCGATGAAGGCGGCATAGACTACGGCCACGGCACCGGCTTCGGTTGGGGTAAAGATGCCGCTATAGATGCCCCCAAGAATAATCACGGGTACTAGAAGCGCCCAGATGGAAGACCGGAAGCTCTGCCAGACGCCCGGACCTGAGAACGTAGTCGTCGATTGCTGAACAACCTCGTCCTTTCTCAGCAGAACGCGAGCCACCAACATGAACATCAGGGCAAAGAGGATGCCAGGAACAACACCTGCAAGAAACAGTTTGCCGATCGAAACCTCGGCAGTTACCCCATATATGATGAATGGAATACTTGGCGGTATCATAACGCCGATCATTCCTGAGGATGCCGTCAATGCGCCGCTGAATTTGCGCGTATAGCCGACCTTTTCCATCTCTGGGATCATGTTCGACCCGATGGCGGCTACAGTTGCAGGAGACGAACCGGATATGGCGGCAAAGAACACGCAGGCGAGTACGTTCACATAAGCCAACCCACCCCTGATATGACCGATCAGTGCATTGGCAAACCCAACCAGTCGGCGAGACATTCCGCCGTGCTGCATCAGGTCGCCTGCCAGTATGAACAAGGGAACAGCAATCAGGGGAAATGAGTCCGCGCCTGTTACCACCGACCGTGCCAGAAGAACCATGGGTGGCGTGCCATCCACAAAGACCATCACGATCATAGTGGCCAAGCCCAGACAGATGCCAATAGGCACGCTGAAGAGCAACAGGGCAAAGAGCGTCAAGAAAAGCGTTGTTGCAAGCATGCCAGGTTCCTCACGCTTTGGTTCCTGCGATCAGACGCAGGGTTCGGATCAGATGTTGAGTGACGCGGATCGCGGACAGGCCCGCGCCAATCGGCGCCGAAGCATAAAGGATCGGAATCGGTAGTCCCAAAACGACCGAAGTCTGGCTGGCGACAAAAGGCTGTCGGATAAGCTTGATGCATTCAATTGTCAGAACGATCAGAAATCCAAGGACAAGAAGCGCGATCACAACATCCGCAAAAAGCCTTGCGCGCTCGCTTAGGACATCACGCAGGACCGTGATACGCACATGATCGCCTGTGTGGAACGCATAGCTGACGCCAAGCCAGACAAACCATACAAACAGCCAAAGCGTTAGCTCTTCGCCCCATGAAAGAGAGGCATTCAGAATGTAGCGCATGAACACATTGCCAAAGATCAACAAGACAATCGCGGCCAAAAGTGCACTGGCTAAGACCTTTTCGGCATTCAGATCGATCCATTTGATAACCGACACCGTTCACCTCCCCTGAACGAAAGGGGCACCCGAACCTTCATGGCACGGGTGCCCGTATTGGCTGAGTAGTCCGAGGGTCAGCTTCCGCTCGCTGCGGAAACCGCTGCTACCCAGTCGTCATAGGCTTCAGCGCCAACCTCGTCGCGATACTGCAGACGGACGCTTTCGGTTTTGTCGGCAAAGGCCTGTCGCTGCTCGGCAGTCAGTTCCAGAACCTCGACACCAGCAGCACGGATCTGTTCCAGCTGTTCCGCATCTTCGCTTGCGACCAGTTCCGCCTGATAGTCACGTGCGGCGGCCATCGAGTCCCGCACCAGTTGCTGATGCTCTGCGGACAGCGAGTCAAAGAACGGTTTGGAGATGACGGGCATATAGACCGCAAAGACATGGCCCGTGGTCGAAAGGTATTTCTGCACCTCGTAGAAACGCTGTGAGGTAATGATCGCCAGTGGGTTTTCCTGGCCGTCGATCACGCCTTGCTGGAGAGCAGAATAGACCTCACCAAAGTTCATTGGCGTCGGGTTGGCCCCGAGCGTTTCGAATGTCGCCACATGTGCCGGAACCTTCATGGTACGCAGCTTGACACCCTCGAGATCCGCGGGGGTTGCAACCGGACGGACATTGTTGGTCACGTTGCGTACACCCAACTCCAACCAGCCAAGACCGACCAGTCCCTGGTTTTCGACCCGTGCAAGCATGTCATCACCGGCATCGCCATCAAGAACATCAAAGGCGATGTCTTTGGAGGAATACATGTACGGCAGTTCAATTACTGCAAAAGCCGGATCCCAGCCCGCGAAGAAAGAAGAAGGAGGAATGGCCATTTCGAGAACGCCGGTTTGAACACCTTCGATCATCTCGCGATCAGGGCCCATCTGCGACGAAGGGAATATCTGTACGTCGATCTCACCATTCGAGCCAGTTTCGACCAGTTCTTCAAATTTCAGTAGCGCGCGATGCATATGAAACGCTTCTGCTGCGCCATGCCCAACCTTAATGACTGTTTCAGCGGATGCTGCAAAAGCAAGTCCGGCTGACATGACGACGCCAAACGCCAATGTTGATTTCTTGAACAAGGTATCCTCCCACGGATTTAGTTGTTTTCGAACTACCATCTGAGATATCAGATATAATATAGAAATCAAGCTTACATGTGCTATTGTGTTAGAGAGACGAAATAGGACGAAGTGAAAATGACCGAGATTTTGCAGATTAAGCGACCGGATTCGTTGAGTAAAACTGCTGAAGAGCACATACGAAAAGGCATTATCAATGGCACGTTTCAATTGGGTGAATCGTTACCGGAAGTGAAGCTGTCAAATGCCATGGGCATCAGTAAAACTCCGATTCGCGAAGCGCTATCGGCTTTGAATCTTCAGGGGCTCGTTCAGATCTTTCCTCATCGAGGAGCCTTTGTATTCTCTCTTTCTCAAGAGGACGTGGTGCAGCTTTGCCAGTATCGGCTCATCCTAGAATCTGCAGCTTTGGAGCAGGCGCTTGAAAAGAACCCGTCGGTTCTGATCAATGAGCTGGCTACAATTGTTTCGCAGATGTCAGAAGCGCAGGAAGCGGATGAATTCGAGCAGTACTTGGAACTTGACGCCGAGTTTCACGACGCGTTTTTCAGGTCCTGCGGAAACAGTTACTTGCGGGATGGATATCAAAAAGTCAGTGATATCGTCCAAACTATGCGGACGCATCTGTCCAAGCGCTCCAATCGAACGAAGAAATCTTTCAAGGAACATCAAGCGATCACATCGCTTTTGGACGAGGGTAAAGTAAAAGCAGCAACGAACACCCTAAAACGTCAAATCACTCGCGGTGAGCGTTCTTATTCTGATTTGGTTGGTGTCAATCAAACATAGGAGGCTCAGTTACAGAAGTAGCACTGAAGACTAGTGGCAGCATTTTGACCATTCTGATTTGATGGAAAGCCTTTGAGTCGCAAATGGCAAAGTTTGCGCGCTTCAGAAAACCAAGTTTTCATAAAATCAATTACTTAGATGTCGCCAAATGGCAAAACTATGTGTCGCCCGACATTCCTGTTGAACGTCACACGAACCTGACCCAACCGTCATAGCTGGACCAGAAAAGCGGTGAACGTTCGACATCAGAAGGCGCCCCCAACGTTGGCATCAGTTGAATTTGATCTGACTTCCCTTTCGGAAAATCAGAGCCGATTTGCAGGTCAGACAGCGAAGCTGCCTGTTCCTGCTAATCTGCCACATGGCGAACGCGGGAGGGGGCGAGGCAACGCTATTCGACAGAGGTGGTGCGGCCCGCAGGCACAGCCGAGGACACGGTGTTGTCTAATAGGGTTGCCCGAGGGGGAAGGCAGTGTCTTACCCCTGATGGCCAGGGGCGTTTTGGCTTGTCCAAATCCCGTTGTCTCACAAAACAAAAGCAAGAGCGCAGTACGCTATGCAACCGTTGGGAACGTTTACCTCAACACTCAATGGTCGGCAAAAGGTTTGATGTAACTGTTCTTAGTTCAGAGCGTCGTTAGAGGCTTTGAGCCCTTACCAGGCATTGTCCCATTCCAATAACTTTGCTCATGCAGCAAGCCACGAACCGCAATATGCGGACATTCTGCGTGGCTTAGTTAGAGGCAGAGAAGCGGACTTCGCCGCCATTGGCCCGCTTTCACCGGAGAACCGCAGACAGCGCAAACCGGACATTTAATAGGAAGGTCCCAAAATCCTTGCTGCGCAAAAATGCACACGGTCTAAAGCGATGGCCTGCTCTGGGTGCGCCCAACCCAATTCGCGATAACGGCCGCTTCTAGCGCGTGGTCGAACTGAGCTGCCCCATTTAAGTGGTCCAAATTGAAAGTTAGTGCTTGGTTGGCCTTTGGTCTATCAGGACGAAGACATCCTGGGCTGGATTTGCAAACGACGAAGTTTTTGACAAATAAATGAATCGCAATAACATAATGTGAGTTGTTGGTTCTCTGCCGTTTTCCACTGACAACCTTCGATGAAAATGAGGCGGCCATACTTTTTGCAGGGAAAGCAAATCTTGTTCGTGGGTTAGGTCGATCAAAAAGATGGAGCGTTGGTCTGGACTTTCAAACGCCGCAAAAGGTTCCCGAAAACGATCTCCAGGATTACTTAAAAGCTGTCGACGCATCATTGTGATTTTCAGGGTGATGAAACGGTGCCTCTAAAGTCTGAGCTACCCATAAGAATAGGAAGCTATTCGGAATAGCCCAAGGCGCGTTGTGTCCTGCACGGTATATAGACCGTTAAAAGGGCGCAATTTCTTAACGTTGATGCTTTTCCCGAGAAGGAGACAAACATGATTAAACCTCACCAAGTTGCCACGCCTTTGGCTGCTTTCTTTTGTACTTTTGCGATCTCCGCGACGGCTCAGGATTTCGATCCGACATCGCTATCGACCTACGGGAGCAAACCCAACATCATTCTGATCGTTTCTGACGATACTGGTTATTGGGACCTTGGTGCCTATCATGGTGGCGCAGCGCGTGGCATGGACACCCCCAACCTTGATCAAATGGCCAAGCAGGGGATGATGTTCACGGACTTCTACGCTCAATCCTCTTGCACGCCGGGGCGTGCAGCAATGCAGACTGGGCGTTACCCGAACCGCTCGGGCATGACGACGGTCGCCTTTCAGGGTCAAGGTGGTGGACTGCCGGCGGCAGAATGGACGATTGCATCTGTTTTGAAACAGGCTGACTACAACACTTACTTCATGGGTAAGTGGCATCTCGGTGAAGCGGATTACGCCATGCCAATTGCCCATGGCTATGACAAGATGGAGAATACATTCCTCTATCACCTGAACGCGTATACTTATGCTCTGGACGACTGGAATGTGCAGATGTCCGACGATCAGAGGGCATTTTATAAAGAGAACACCACTGGCGTATTTGAAGGTGTAGGTGGTGAACCTGCCAAAGAAGTGCTGACCATTGAAGACATGACAACCGCAGATCTAGCTGCGTTGGACAAGGTTGGTGCAGAAAAGGCAGTGGCGGAACTGGAGCGTCTTGCCGGTCTGGACAAGCCGTTTTTCATGTCAATCAACTGGGCTGCAAACCACCAGCCTAACCTGCCGTCGCCTGATTTCGTGGGTAAGTCGGCGGTAAAGAACAAGTACGGCGACAAGGTGGTCGAGCTTGATTTCCACACTGGTCAAATCCTCGACAAGGTGGAAGATCTTGGAATTGGGGAAAGTACCCTGATCATTTACACTGTTGATAATGGCGCGTGGCAGGATGTTCATCCTGATGCCGGCATGACACCGTTTCGCGGAACTAAGGGAACCGACCGGGAAGGAGCGTACCGCGTACCGTTCTTCGCCAAATGGACAGGTAAAATTGCGCCGGATTCGAAGTCGAGCGACATTACCGGTGGTACTGACTTGATGGCCACCTTTGCGAGCCTTGCAGGAGTGCCGTTGCCGACCGAAGACCGGGAAGGTCAACCGACGATCTTTGACAGCATCGACATGGCTCCAGTCCTGTTTGGAGAGGCTGATCCGCAGCGCAACTCCTGGGCATACTTTACAGAAAATGAACTTTCGCCGGGCGCGGTGCGCGTTAACGAATGGAAAGCTGTCTTCAACATGCGTGGCGACAACGGTGCACGGGCCGGTTCTGAAGCCCCGGCAGCCGAATTGGGTTGGCGCGGTGCTGAAAAGTACGTTGCCACCGTTCCGCAGGTGTTCAACCTGTGGGAAGATCCCATGGAGCGGTATGACATCTTCATGACAACCGGGCGTGAGAACACTTGGACAGTTCCGACGCTGATGGGCGAACTTGAACGTGTAGTAAAAACCTACATTGAGTATCCGCCGCGTCCAGTTCAGAGCGAGTCATATTCTGGTCCGATTACTCTAACCGAGTATCACCGGTTCAAGACTGTGCGAGACCAGCTGGAAAAAGACGGGTTCTCGCTAAGCCTTCCAACCGGGAATTGATGCAAATGGTTGAGGCGTCGTTATGCGGCGCCTCGACACTTCGATGACACAGTCGAGTGGGGCAAGGAGTAGCAAGGTGCAGACCAATCTGAAGGCTTCAGGTACAAATGTAACTTCGACCCGGAATTTCCTTACCAGGTTCTTCTTTAGCCTTTTCGTCTTTCTGGGAGTTTCTACGGCAACAGGCAATCCTGTGGTTGCACAGGAGAACGACGCGGCCTCAGCAGCAGCTCAGGCGAATAATCCGCTGGCAAATTTCAAAGCGGTCAACGTTCAGAACTATTATATTGGCGATATTTCCGGAACGGACCAAACTGGCAATCAGTTTTGGCTCAGGTATGCGCAACCTTTGAGCTTGGGGAACACAAATTGGGTTCTAAGGGCCTCTTTGCCTTTAAATTCATTCCCGGCACAAAGTGGGAAAACGACGGGCGTTGGTGACCTCAACGTTTTTGCCGCTTACCTTATAGATATTGGAAATCCGGCTGTTAGCTTTGGTGTTGGTCCTCAATTAACCGCGCCAACAGGTTCGACGGATGGGTCTGGATCTAAAAAATGGTCAGCCGGTATCGCGAACGTATTGTTCAATGCGTCGTCACCGATATTCCAATACGGTTACCTTCTGACTTGGCAAGCCAGTTTTGCCGGAGACAGTGATGCAAAGGATGTAAATATCGGAGCTTTTCAACCTTTTCTGTTCTACCAACTCGGTGGAGGGACATACCTAAGGTCAGCGCCAATAATGACCTACGATTTTGAATCGGACAGCTATAATGTGCCAATCGGCTTGGGTATCGGGCAAGTGTTCAAAAAGAAGGACATCACCTACAACGTCTTTGTCGAACCGCAGTACTCAGTTGCGAGCAAAGGGCCCGGGCAGGCAAAATGGCAGATCTTTGCTGGCTTCAATACTCAATTTTGACGCTGAACTTTGATTGCAAACAACCGTGTAGGTGCGTGAAATGCAATCGCATTGAGACTGATGTTTCAAGTGTCGACTTAACGACAAGAAGTATGACAATAGCGGTTTTCCTTATTTTAGCTCCAGCCTGTTTCTTGGTTCTTTTGGCAGCACCTTTCACGAAAACGGCGCTTTGGCGAGCCACCGTCACACCATTAACAGTATTAGGAGCGCTATGGCGATTGAGGCGGCTCTCCCAAATTCTCTTGCCTACAACGATGCTGAAACTAGAAAACCGCTCCCCATGATCGACGCCAACTCGGCTAAGTCGAGTGCTTTGCAGCGATGGTGTCAAAAATACAAAGCCTGGCTGAGGCGGTTTGACGAACTTTGCATAGCCCGCTTTTTGCGCAATGCGGCCGTTTTTGATCGACGCAGCATTCGCCACTAAGGGCTCTATTGAGACCTTAGCCGCAGCGTTGATGAAGGACCGCTATTCAGATTGGGTCAGAAATGCTTGACGTTTGGGTCAGAATTGAATGACGCGATTTGCAGTTTTATTGAGGTTTTGGCTGTCGATTGAGTCAAATATCAGTGACGTTCCACATTTCCTGTTGAACGTCACACGAACCTGACCCAACCGTCACAGTTGGACCAGAAACTAGGTGAACGTTCGACATCAGAAGGCACCCCCCAACGTTGGACATCAGTTGAATTTGACCTATGCGCCATCAACTAACACGCCGCTGCTATTTCAGAATCCAGCAGACGGTTTCGTTTGATCTGACTTCCCGTTTGGAAAATCAGGCCTGATTTGCAGGTCGACAGCGAAGCTACCTGTTCGTGCTAATTTGCCACGTGGCGAACGCAGGAGGGGCGAGGCAACGCTATTCGATAGGGGTGGTGCGGCCCGCAGGCAAAGCCGAGGACACGGCCCTGTCTAAAAGGGTTGCCTGAGGGGGAGGGCGGTGCCCTCATCCTGACGGCCAGGGGCGTTTGACTTGTCTAAGTCCCGCTGGTCCACGAAGGGAAAGTGAGGGGAAGAAGGCCCGCCGCCATTAGCGATTGTATAATTCTGCCAAACTGCAAAAAACAATAGGGCCACATAGCTGCCGTTCAGAGACGTTCGCGGTTTGTTGTTCCGGAGTGTTCATCTAGAGGTTGGGTGCGCTTCGGTTTTTTGGCAGATAGCCGTGCTGCCTTCCAAGATTTCTGCCTTATGCCCACAATCAGATTTTAAGTTAAGCTGACCCAAGCCGCATTCCTTGAAGAGCTTTGCACGCATGCGGCCACAAATTTAACACCATTGAGTCCGTCATGAACCGTTGGATAAACAACCGACCCGTCAGGTGAAATCCCATTTCGGAAGGCTTGGATTGCCTCTGCTGCCTCTCCATAGATATTCGCGAACCCCTCAAGATATCCCTCTGGATGTCCCGGAGGAACTCTACTCAACCGATTGGCTGCGTCACCAGCACCAGCACCATTTCGGGTGATCAAACGCTTGGGTTCGTTGTATGGCGTAAACCAAAGATAATTGGGATCTTCCTGAGACCACTCAAACCCACCTTTTTCGCCATAGACGCGTAAACGAAGTGCGTTTTCATTGCCGGGGGCCACCTGAGACGACCACAGCATACCGCGCGCTCCACCTTCGAAACGAAGCAACACGTGCGCGTTGTCATCAACTTTGCGCCCCGGCACAAAGGCCTGCAAGTCCGCCGCCAAGCTTTCCGCCTTCAGCCCGGTTACAAAGCAAGCGAGGTTGTAAGCATGAGTCCCGATGTCACCGGTTGATCCACCCGCGCCCGAGCGTTCGGGATCGGTTCGCCACTCAGCCTGTTTGAAATCCTGCTGCTCGGTCAGCCAGTCCTGGGGGTATTCAACCTGAACCACGCGGATCTTGCCAATTTCTCCGTTAGCAACCATTTCACGTGCCTGCCGGACCATTGGATAGCCCGTATAGTTATGTGTCAGTATGAATAGGGCATTCGCGCTTTCCGCTGCTTTGACCAGCTTTTTTGCATCGGCAAGGGTCGAGGTGAGTGGCTTGTCACAAATTACGTGAATACCGCGTTTCAGGAACTCGCGCGCGGATGCATAGTGGACGTGATTTGGCGTGACAATTGAGACCGCCTCAATCCCGGATTTCAGTCGGGCTTCCCTTATCGCCATTTGTTTGAAGTCTTCATAGACCCGTTCGAGCCCCAACGCCCGACCACTTTCAAGAGATTTCTCTGGCGTCGAAGACAAAGCACCGGCAACCAATTCAAACTTGTCGTCCAGTCGCGCCGCTATTCGATGAACGCCACCTATGAAGGCGTCGTTCCCGCCGCCAACCATGCCAAGTCGAATGCGGCCTGAGGTTTCTTCATTGCGTCCTGTGACCATCATTCAATCCCCAGCATTTTACGATTGGCTGCTTCGTCTGCGCCACCATCAGCGAAATCATCAAAGGCTTTCTCGGTCACACGGATAATGTGATCTGACACAAACTTAGCGCCTTCACGCGCTCCATCCTCGGGGTGTTTGAGGCAGCATTCCCATTCGACAACTGCCCAACCATCAAAGTCATTCGCCGCCATTTTTGAAAAGACCGCCCCGAAATCCACCTGACCATCACCAAGCGACCGGAAGCGCCCGGCACGATCGACCCAGCTTTGATACCCGGAATAAACACCCTGCCGGCCGGTCGGGTTAAACTCGGCATCTTTGACATGGAACATCCGGATCCGATCTTTGTAGATGTCGATATTGTCCAGATAGTCGAGGCATTGCAGCACGTAGTGCGACGGGTCGTACAACATGCAAGCGCGTGGGTGATTACCTGTCCGTTCAAGAAACATCTCGTACGTCACGCCGTCGTGGAGGTCCTCACCTGGGTGAATTTCGTAACAGACGTCAACGCCGCATTCCTCGGCGTGATCCAGTATTGGCACCCAACGACGAGCAAGCTCCTCGAATGCCGTTTCGATCAAGCCAGCAGGGCGCTGCGGCCAAGGATAGACATAGGGCCATGCCAATGCGCCTGAGAATGTCGCATGCGCTGTAATACCCAAGTTTTTCGAAGCAGATAGCGCTTTTTTAACTTGGTCTACCGCCCATTCTTGCCGGGCTTTCGGGTTTCCTCTGACGCTTTCGGCTGCAAAACCATCAAACGCGCTGTCATAGGCCGGGTGAACGGCCACAAGTTGGCCCTGAAGGTGGGTTGAAAGTTCAGTGACTTCGACGCCATTTTCCTTGGCTTTGCCTTTGAAGTCATCGCAATAACTGGCGCTGGATGCGGCTTGTTCCAGGTCGAACAACCGGCCATCCCAACTAGGAACCTGAACGCCCTTGTATCCACAGTCAGCCGCCCATTTAGTGATCGCGTCCCACGAATTGAACGGCGCTTCGTCCCCCGCGAATTGCGCAAGAAACAAAGCTGGACCTTTGATTGTTTTCATAAAATTTCCTCCCCAAAACCTGAGCCTCTATGGCGGTAAATTTTCCTTCAGATAGATATCGATACGGATACGTTCCTGTGCTTTGTTGAACGGAACCTTGTCCGAAGTTGCGCGCAATAAACGGACGGCAGAACGAACAATGTGCCCGGTATCTTGCGAGATTAAGGCGTCAAATGTGCCAAGCCTAAGCGCCTCACGACTGAGCGGAGTAAGCTCATGAGCTATGATCACCAGATCTTTGCTGAGTTTGTTCTCTGAAAGAAATTGAATCAGGCCCGCATTGCCCGCTGCTGACGAGTATATTCCGACCAGATCCGGATAGATTTCAAAGACTTCGGGCATCATCCTGTAAATCAGATCCGGGTCATCCCGGCCCTCGACAGACGCTACGACTTCCAGGTTCGGAAATTCCTCAGCCACAACAAGGTCAAAGCCTTGACGACGCTCCAGGTGGTCACGCGCCAAACGGGACCCTGTAAGAACCAAGACCTTGCCTTCGCGATGGACAAATCTTCCCATCAGCTGAGCGGCGGTTCGTCCTGCTGAAACGTTATCAATTCCGACAAAGTGGTCTCGCTCAGAACTTGGCAAGTCAGACACCAAGGCAACAACCGGAACGCCTTTGTCCCTGAGCCTTTTTACAGCGTCGCGGACTGAAGGTGTTTCGGGCCCGAAAACGGCGACTCCGTCAACGTCCAAACTGTCGACAGCATCTAAAATGTTGACGATATCTTGCGGCTCGAACGGAGCGACGTTCTTTACTGCAACGCGCGTCCGTTGGATAAATTGGTCACGTGTTTGTTCAGCGATCTGACTGCTTATTGCCTCCACAAACTCGTTGTCCGTGTCTGGTAAAACAAAGAGGAAATTGTAGACGCGGTTTCGCGCCAGGTTGGCTGCGGCGGTGTCGCGCACATACCCCAGCTGATCAATCGCCTTCTGTACTTTCTGTACAGTCACTGCTCGCACGCCGGGGCGCCTGTTCAAGACCCGATCAACGGTCGCCAGGCTGACACCCGCCACGCGAGCGATGTCATTAACGGTTGGCTTTTTCACCAATTCTAGTTTTTGTTTTTGATCTTCCACGTGTTCTTCAGCCCTCAATCTCCCGTGCCAAGCCTTCAAACAACAAAGCAACAGCTTCAGCGCCGGGATCGTTATGTCCAACTAGGTTCTCTTCGGGAACATAGGCCGCGCGGCCCGCCTTCGCACGACGAATATTTGCGGTGTTGTTCGCGCCTTCGCGGGCAGCTTCGGCTGCATGCGTCAGACCAGATGGCAGCGCGGCAAGTGCTGGTGCCAGGGCGTCAATCATTGTCCTGTCACCGACCTTGGCACCCCCAACCTGGCTGACGCGATTCAGGCCTTCGACCAGAGACTTCGATACCGAAGCCCCGCTCGCACAAGCATCACCAGCTGCGTTGAAGAAAATTGCGAGTATCACGCCGGAAGAACCACCCATTGTCTGGCTTAACTCATTTCCTAATGCCGGAAACAGTTGCGTCAGATCAGCAAGCGGCATGCGGTCAAGGCTATCTTGCAATGCTCTTGCGGCCGTCGCCAATGTGCTTCCTGTATCGCCATCTCCGGATTTCGCGTCCAGCTCGTTCAGGTTCTTCTCTGCGTTGATGAGCAGTTCAGACATCCGGATGATCGTTTCCCTAGTGGCGGGATTGTTCGAAGGAATTGGATCGATAGGAGTCAGCCCATCAGGCAGAGGTGCGACTTTTATCGGGTCGATAGAATTGACGCCGGGCCAAGCCGCCAGGTCAACAGGCGCTTTAAGCGCCGATAAGTCGTCCTGACCTACCGGCAGAATGGAAACAGAAAACCCATGCATATCCAGCGATGTCATCATTGGGGCCGGGCCTATGATGTGATGGGCAATACCAGTTTCGGACAAGGCATGCGTGAGGACAGCCATTTCCAGCGGCGTTGTAGAACCCAGGTTGTTGACCAACGCCACACAATCCCCGGACCCCACCCGTTGTTTCAGCTTCTCCACAACTGTGGACATAGCCGATACAGCATTTGAGAATTCGACTTGCTGTACACCGGGCTCGCCATGGATACCCAAGCCAAGCTCTGCTTTTCCGGGGGCGATCCTGTCTTCTTTCGGAGATCCCGGAACGGTACAGGTGTCCAGGCTCATACCGATGCTGACGACCTTGGCTATGGTGCGTCTTGCTGCGGCGGTGACGGTGTCCAGATCAGCACCACTTTCTGCAA
This sequence comes from Ruegeria sp. BB5, assembly GCF_056539405.1. Lineage (NCBI taxonomy): Bacteria > Pseudomonadati > Pseudomonadota > Alphaproteobacteria > Rhodobacterales > Roseobacteraceae > Ruegeria > Ruegeria sp. BB5. The sequence goes on from NZ_JBQFUX010000008.1 coordinate 97,549, forward strand.
GCGCTCCGGCTATTTTGTGCACGAACAACGTACCTGCCACGCCACGTGGTTGCGGAAGGTCGGGCAGGGCGATGTCATCATCAACGACGACCATCTCAACCTTGCGACCCAATGCACGGGCGCGTTCAGCCGCTAGTCCAAAGTTCAGCCGGTCACCGGTGTAATTCTTGACGATCAGCAGGCACCCAGCTTCACCCGTGACCGCAAGAATGCCCGCCAAAACCGCTTCGACTGATGGGGATGCAAAGACTTCCCCGCAGACCGCGGCCGTAAGCATACCAGCACCAACAAAGCCCGCATGGGCGGGTTCGTGGCCAGACCCTCCACCAGAAACCAAGGCGACTTTCGACTTGTCCCAATCCGACCGGTAGACAACCTTGATATGCGGGTATCCGTCCAATCGGGTAAGTTGCCCTCCGGAGGAGGCTAGAAGACCATCAATGGCCTCTGTCACCAGGGTTTCTTTTGTGTTGAGGAACTGGGCCATGCTTTTGCTCCTTAATTCACTCGCGCGCCGGACGCGTCAAAATACAATGGGTTGTGTGGGCGAATTTTTATATATTTTCCAGATGGATAGTCCTGATGGACATCAATCAAGGTAACAACCAGGTGACCGTTTAAGTCCAGGTGCAACCGCGTTTGATCCCCAAGATGTTCAGCGCGTATCACACGCGCTTCACTGCCTTCGCCTTCAATGATGTTTTCCGGGCGCAGGCCAATCTGCGGGCCTTTGTGATCGCCTCCGAACAATTCGGACGGCAAGATGTTGATCCGAGGCAGACCCAACCGGCTGGCCACGTAAACACTGCCCGGGTTTTCATAAATGTCCCGGGGTGTTCCGTACTGCACCAATCGGCCGTTTTCCAAAACCCCGATATGCGTCGCCATTGTCATGGCTTCGACCTGATCATGGGTCACGTACAACAAAGTCGATCCCAGATCTGCCTGAATTCTCTTCAGTTCTACCCGCAAATCCGCCCGTAGCTTGGCGTCCAGAGAGCTGAGCGGTTCGTCCATCAGAAATATCTGGGGGTCGCGCACAAGCGCCCGTCCAATTGAAACGCGCTGCATTTCACCGCCAGACAATTCAGTGGCTTTGTTGTCCATTTTGTGCGGGATCTGGAGGATCTCAGCGACTTCGTTTACCTTCCTCGTGATCTCATCCTCTGGTGTTTTCAGGATCGGCGACCGCAGAGGGAAAGACAGGTTTTCCCGCACTGTCATATGCGGGTACAGCGAGTATTGCTGGAAGACCATTGCTACATCGCGCTGAGCGGGAGTGTCTATTCCAACGTCACGCCCGGCGATGCGCACTGTTCCTGAGTCCAGTTTCTCAAGCCCTGAAATCAATCTCAGTGTCGTTGTTTTTCCCGCGCCAGTCGGACCCAACAACACCACAAAGGCACCGTTGGGGATCGTCATTGAGATATCATCCACCGCTGTGACGTTGCCGAATGACTTCGAGATGTTCTCCAAAACGACTTCAGCCATTGCTAAGTACCTCGTCGTTCAGAGCGGACTTCAACGCGCGCCCGGTAGATTTTTCAAACAAAGTTACTGCGGGGGAGCGGAACTCCAATCCCACTGTCTCACCGGGACTGACGACCTCGCGTGCATCAATGCGGGCTTTCAGTTCTCCGTTCGGACTTTGCAATGTTACGATCTGGGTGGTTCCAAGGTATTCTGCGGCCAGAACCTTGGCCCTGTATTCGCTCGCATCCGACAGAAAAACATGTTCGGGGCGAACGCCAAAAACCAATTCACCTTCCGCCCCTTCCATCAATCTCGGTACGGCTTCGTCATGGCCGTTCAGTCGAACCGTTTCCGAGCCGGGTTCGACCTTTCCCTGAAACGGCAGGAAGTTCATCGAAGGAGACCCGATAAAATCTGCAACGAACATGGTAGCTGGTTTGTCGTAGATTTCCTGCGGCGTGCCGAATTGCTCGATCACAGCGTTGTTCATCACTACGATCTTGTCGCCCATTTGCATGGCTTCCAACTGGTCGTGCGTGACGTACACAGTGGTTGCGCCCATGCGATCATGAAGCGCGCGTAACTCTTCGGCCATATGCTCACGAAACTCGGCATCCAAGGCACCAAGGGGTTCGTCCATCATGAACGCTTTGGGTTCGCGAACAATCGCGCGCCCCAGCGCCACGCGTTGCCTGTCGCCACCTGAAAGTCCACCAACCGGGCTATCGAGGATGTCGTTGATCCCCAGAATTCCCGCGACTTCCTCTACTTTGGCTTTGACAGCAGCACGCGGCATGCCCTGCGATATCAGGGGGTAGCTGATATTCTTGCGCACGTTCATGTGGGGATACAGCGCGAACATCTGGAACACGAAGGCAATGTCCCGTTCTGATGGCGGCCGCTGGCTGATCTCTTCACCGTCCAGATAGATTTCACCCGACGTTGGAAGCTCCAACCCTGCGATCATCCGCAGTGTCGTCGTCTTTCCGCAGCCAGATGGCCCGAGCAGCATGAAAAACTCACCATCCTCAATCGTGAACGAGCTTTCGCGGACAGCCGTGAAGTCGCCGAACATCTTCTTTACGTTTTTGACTACGATCTGGGCCATTTCTACTCCGGGAAATGGCTGACGATGATGAACATGACGGTTCCGATCAGCGTGACGATGAAAGAGTAGGTGAAGGCCCAAAGGACAAAGGGCTGCATCAGCATAAAGACACCCAGTGCGATAAGGATGGTTGCGACCATCTCCCATGGGCCGCGGCGGAGCCGCATCAATCCGGTTAGAAAGTCGCTCATTTGCGCACGGCTCCGAATGTGATCCCACGCAGCAAATGTTTGCGCATCAGGATGGTGAAAATCATGACGGGGATGAGGAAGATCGTTGCACCGGCCGCCACGGCAGGCCAGTCCAGACCGCCGATACCGATAATGGTCGGGATGAACGGTGGTGCAGTCTGTGCGTTCGCGGATGTCAGCAGCACGGCAAACGCGTACTCATTCCAGGCGAAGATCAGGCAAAAGATAGCTGTTGAGGCTATGCCGGTCGCGGCTTGCGGCAGCACCACTTTGTAGAATGCCTGAAACCTCGTGTAGCCATCTATGAGGGCGGCTTCTTCGTACTCTCTAGGGATTTCGTCGATGAAACCCTTCAGCAACCAGACCGCCAGGGAAATATTCACACCCGTATACAGCAGGATCATTCCCAGATGCGTGTCGCTCAGCCCAAGGTTTCTGAACATCAGGAAGATTGGGATGGCAACAGCGACCGGGGGCATCATCCTTGTACTGAGGATGAAGAACAGCAGGTCGTCCTTTAGTGGGACTTTGAACCTGCTGAACGCGTAGGCGGCCAGCGTACCAAGAAAGATACTCAAGAACGTCGAGCCGAATCCGATGATAACTGAATTCATAAAGCGCTCACCGAATTTGGATGGCCCGACAATCACCATGTCGTATTGGCGCACGATCTCATCGGCCCAGTTCTGCGGTGGGTTCGCTTCCAGAAATTCCTGCGTCTGTCGCGTGCGTGTGGTGAAGAGATTGACGTAACCTTCAAGCGTTGGGTCAAAGACAACCTTGGGCGGGTAGCTGATCGCATCGGCTGGAGACTTGAAGCCAGTTAGCAAAATCCAAACCAGCGGGATCATCGTGATCAGCGCGTAAGTAATGACCAAGAAGCCTGCGATCCACTTGGACCGGTTCGAAGGTTCAGTGACGGAAAAACTACTCATCTCTGTTTCACCTTGTTCAGGGCTTTGACGTAGATCGACGCAAGGCCGAACACGGTGACGAAAAGAATGATCGCATAGGCCGAGGCATAGCCCGTACGCCACTTTTCAAATGCCTCCCGCTTGAGATTGATTGAAGTGAGTTCCGTAACAGAACCGGGCCCTCCACCGGTTAGCTGAACCACTAGGTCGAACATCTTGAAGTTCTCGATCCCTCTAAACAGCACGGCCAGCATCAGGAACGGCAACACCATCGGGATGGTGATCGTAAAGAACTGCCGCAGCTTGCTGGCTCGGTCGATCTCAGCTGCCTCGTAGATGTAGTCGGGAATGCTGCGCAGACCGGCCAGACAGATCAGCATCACGAAGGGGGTCCACATCCAGGTGTCGACAATCACGATTGCCCACGGGGCCAACGTGACCGATCCCAGCATTTCAAAGCTCGATGGGTCCTTGCCGGTAAACCAGGACACGATGTAGTTAAACAGGCCGATTTGAGGTTGATACAGGAACTTCCAGAAGTTTCCGACGACTGCAGGAGACAGCATCATCGGCAGCACGATAATCGTGGTCCAAAGATCGTTGCCCTTAAATTTCTTGTTGATCAACCATGCCAGAGTAAACCCGATCAGGACCTGGAAAAAAATTGTCCAGAACAGGAAATGCGCCGTCGCCTGCATATTCAGCCATGTGTCTGAGTCTGTCAGGATACGCTCGTAATTCCTGAGCCCGACATCTTTGACTTCACGCCCGATCCGGTTGGCCTTGTAGTTGGTAAAGCTTAGTTGGATGGTCCAGATCAACGGAAAGATGTTGATCGCCAGCAATAAGAAAATCGTTGGTGAGATGAATATCCAGGCGATCGCGCGGTCGGATAACCCTCGGATTTTTCGCGCAACTCGCTCGGGCGTTGCCTGCGCAACGCGATCTACGGTCCTGTCAGACATCTCTTTGCCAGTTCTTTTTGGTTTCGGACTCACGGGTGAAGGTGGAGCGGGATTGCACCCGCTCCTAGCTGCCTCCAGACTACAGCTTGCCTTCGTCTTCGAAGACTTCCGTCCAATCTTCGATCAGAAGATCTAGCGCTTCTTGAGCTGTGCCTTGGTCGGCAACCACGTAGTCGTGGATGCGCTTCTGCATTGCCAGCAGCAGTTCCGCATAGGCGGGCTCTTGCCAGAAATCCTGAACTCCAGCCATTGCTTCCAGAAAGTCACCGGCAAACGGTTGGCTGTCTACGAAACCAGGATCTTCAAGAACCGAGTTATGTGCCGAATAGCCTCCAAGTTCCCACCATTTGGCCTGAACTTCCGGCTGTGCAAACCACTTAATGTACTCAAGTGCGGCGTCCTGTTTGTCAGAGTAGCTGACGACAGAAATACCTTGTCCGCCGAGTGTCGAGCCTGGCTGATTTTGTGGTGGGTTCACGAAGAAGTCGATCTTGTCACCACCTGTATTGGGATCGGCATATAGACCAGGGAAGAACGCAAACCAGTTCATCGCCATAGCGACCTGACCGGACTTAAATGCATCCAAGCTCTCACCCATGTAGGAGTTGGTATATCCAGGAGGCGTCGCCGTTTTGTAGAATTCTTTATAGAACTCCAGCGCCTCAACCGCTTCCGGTGAGTTTACTGCGCCTTCCATATCATATGAGCCCGGGGTGTTTTCGTATTTGAAGCCCCAAGGATACAGTGCTCCGGTCACACCCATGGTGATCCCTTCCGAGCCGCGCTCGGTAAAGATTGCTGCCCCATAGACGGTCTTGCCGTCGATCTCACGACCTTGGAAGAACTGCGCGATCTGCAATAGTTCTTTTTGAGACTCGGGCTCGCGTAAATCCTGACCAGTTGCTTCTTTGTATGCGGCTTGAATTTCGGGGTTTTCGAACCAGTCCTTGCGATAGAACCAGCCATTCGCATCGCCCATCGCAGGCAGTGCGTAGTAATTTGGTGTGCCCTTAGGCCAAGTCGAATAAGCATAGACCGTGGCCGGCGCGAAATCGTCCATGCTGATGCCTTCTGCATTGAAGAAGTCGTTCAGCTGGACATAGTGGCCGTTTTCGGCGCCGCCGCCGATCCATTGGCTGTCACCAATCAGCAGGTCGCAGAGCTTACCCCCAGAGTTCAGTTCATTCAGCATCCGGTCCGCAAAATTTGGCCAGGGAACAAATTCGAAGTTCATCGAGTGGCCGGATTCTGCTTCGAATTCTTTTGATAGCTCAACAAGCGCGTTGGCCGGGTCCCATGCAGCCCAACAGAGTGTCAAATCTTCAGCATTTGCCTTGGTAGAAAGAGTAGTAGCGGCAAAGACTATTGCGCTGGCCGAGGCCAGTTTTGTGTAAGTCATCCATTCCTCCCTTTTTTGCGCCGTCAATCGAGGATGTGCGAATCGCGGCATACATCCAAGGCTATTTGAGGTACGCACCTCAAGTCCAGATAATTTTGAGGTTCGTACCTCAAGAGCCCAGCGGAGATCGCAAATTTTGTCTCTTAGCTATTGATTCCTAGAGAAATTGTTCTTTGAACTTGATGCGCATGTATTTTTGGCAGCGAGGTATTGAATGGTCATATCGACTTAAATGGGCGCAGCCGTCATGCGGCCAACAGGTTTAGCGAACCCGCTTCTGAAGCGTTCAAAGATTATTTGGTCGATACCTTTGAGAATTCGAGATAGCGTCAAACAGCGCGGACAACTCGGGACCGTGCATAACTCTTTTTGGTTAGGTGTTGACGTATGAGCAATCTCTCCATCGTCCGATTGAACCGCTACCCTATAAAAGGCTTGAGTTCCGAGCCTATGCGAACTGTGACGCTGCGAGCAGGAGAGGGCATTCCGGGCGATCGCCTGTTCGGATTTGCTCGCTACAACTCCGGTTTCGACATGCAGAACCCAATGCCTCTGCCGAAAGATCGTTTTGTCGTATTGTTGAACGAGGCTGCACTGGCAGGCATTCAGACCGGTTTTGAAATTGAATCTCAGGCACTTGAGATCAATGCGAACGGAAAGACACGACGCTTTGATATGCGAGAGTCTGAAGATCGGGAGAAGGCGGCAGAGTTCCTTTCTTCAGAGATCGACTTAAAAGATCCAGAGCTGCCAAAGTTTGTTTCTTCTACTCCTCATAGGTTTACGGATGTATCTGTCGTATCGCCGCAAATGATGAACGCGATATCCGTTTTGAATCTGGCCTCTGTGAAAAAGTTGGGCGAACAACTGAACGCAGAAATTCACCCGGCGCGCTTCCGAGCGAATATTGAGATAGACGGATTACCTTCGTTTGCTGAGCTGGATGCAGTTGGATCAGTTTTAAGATTTGGCGATGTCGAGTTGAAGATACTCTCACGTACGAAAAGGTGTGCAGCAACTGAAGTGAACCCGAAAACGGCCGAGCGCAACTTGAAAGTACCGTACCTTATTCGGAAATTGATGGGGCATATGGATATGGGCGTCTATGTCGAAGTGGTTAATGGTGGAACGCTAACGGTCGGTCAAACTGGGGAAATATTCGCCTAAACCTTGCCCCCGTCAAAGTGGCTTTTCTAAGAGGTTTGAGCCATGTTCGGGCAGACGATTAAACTCAACTCTTGCTCTGTCTTTCTTTTGGCTATCGGGGGTATCGAAGAACGTTGCGTTCGTGCTTTCTGATCAAGATACGATTGGAGGGCACTCCTTTGACGGAGCCTTGACAAGATTCCTGTTTCAAATAATTTTAATCATTAAAATATTTATGCAGGTGGTCCTCAATGTATCTGGGCTTAGATTTGGGAACGTCAGGTCTCCGCGGGATTCTGGTAGATGACTCAGGACACGTTGTCGGTGATGCCGAAGTCAGCATTTCCACCTCGACGCCCAAGCCTGGCTGGTCTGAGCAGGATCCTTTGGATTGGACCAACGCTTGCGACGAGGTTGTTGGGAAGCTTCGCGTCGGCAACCAGCAAGCATTCTCAAAATTGCGAGGTATTGGCCTAAGCGGACACATGCACGGCGCTACACTACTGGATTCTGATGGCAAAATATTGAGGCCCTGTATTCTTTGGAACGATACACGGTCAGCTGATGAGGCGAGGATACTGGATCAATCGCCAGAGATGCGCGCAATATCGGGGAACATCGTATTCCCCGGGTTTACGGCGCCGAAACTCGAGTGGTTGCGCAGCCACGAGCCGGATGTGTTTTCAAAGGTAGACAAGGTACTGTTGCCGAAAGATTATTTGCGGTTTTGGCTTACTGGCGAATATGTCTCAGACATGTCTGACAGCGCAGGAACATCCTGGCTGGACGTTGACACTCGGCAGTGGTCAGAAAGGGCGCTGGCCATAGGTCACATGCGTGTCGAGCAGATGCCAAGCTTGGTCGAAGGCAGTGATCCGGGTGGAGAGTTGAAGGTCCGTTTGAGGCAGGAGTGGGGGCTTTCGAATCCGGTTGTCGTGGCTGGAGGTGCTGGCGACAATGCTGCCGCTGCCTGCGGGATTGGGAGCATCAACGACGGCATAGGTTTTGTCTCACTCGGAACATCTGGCGTGTTGCTTGTTGCGCGGGAAGCCTATGCTCCTGATCCGGAAACAGCCGTACACTGTTTTTGTCATGCGGTTCCTGATCGGTGGATACAAATGGGTGTCATGCTTTCAGCAACGAACAGCATGAACTGGCTTGCTCGCAATCTGGGTGAACCCGTGGAAAGACTTGCTGCAGTTATGCCTGAAAAACTGAACGGACCTACAGCGATCACCTTCCTGCCATATCTGTCAGGAGAACGGACACCGCATAACAATAGCCATATTCGAGGCGCGTTTTTGGGCGTGGACATCTCGTCGGAACCCGCTGAGTTGACCCAGTCCGTAATGGAGGGTGTTTCTTTCGGGATGAGAGATTGCCTAGAAGCACTGAAGAGCACCGGAACCCAGCCAAATAGCCTTATGGCAGTTGGAGGAGGTGCGCGATCTCGGTTCTGGCTGGAAACCTTGGCTACTGTTTTGCAAGTTCCGCTGGAATTGCCAAAAGGCAGCGAATTCGGTGCCGCAATGGGCGCTGCACGACTCGCGATATGTGCTGCCAACGGCGCTGAACCGGCGCAAGTCATGACGCCGCCGGAAATTCAGGAACGCATTGAACCACGCGGCGATCTGATTGACGCCTACGAAAACGAATACCGGAGATACAAGCAATTCTATCAGGCGCTTGCGCCGCTGGCAGTAAGATGAAACCAGAAACGGGTAAAGCCTCTGGGATTGAAGCTGCTATTATCACGGACGGGGATATGCGTGTTTCGGTCCTGAACTATGGGGCTATTACGCAGGGTTGGTGGTACAAGGACGTCCCGCTCATCCTTGGGTTCGAGGACCCAAATGAGTATCTCGCCGACACGCGTTACCTGGGCGCAATTGTTGGGCGCGTTGCCAACCGGATCAGAGGCGCGACGTTTGAATTGGATGGTGCCAGTTTTGAACTGAACGCCAATGAGGGCAAAAACACCCTGCATGGCGGCGACGATGGGCTGTCTAAACAGTTCTGGGAATTCGAACAGATTGCACAGAATGAGGCCCTGTTGAGTTACGTTTCTCGCGATGGGGAGGGCGGCTTTCCGGGGGAAATCAGGTTCGAGGTCAGGATCTGCCTACAGGGTTCACGCTTGGTCTATTCAGTAGCTGCACAACCTGACCGGCCGACGCCGATAAGCATTGCGCAACACAACTACTACACTTTGGGTGCCGCAGAAGGCGTAGACCAGCATACGCTTAAACTAACTTCAAATCGGTATCTGGAAATCGACGATCAGGGTATTCCGTCGGGCAGAGTGCTTGCGACCAACGAAAACGGGTTGGATTTTTCAACGCCCAATATGATTGGAAGTGTGCCCGATGGGATTGATAACTATTTCTGCTTTGATCATGATCGCGGCCCAAAGGCTCCGGTGGCGGAACTCACTTCACCCTTTGGCCTTGCGTTGACAGTCTACTCTGACCAGCCCGGAGCACAGGTTTATTCGGGCTATGAGCTGACGAAACCGCGTCGCGCTTCGCGTGGTGTGTGTATCGAACCATCGGGTTATCCCAACGCACCGAATATCTCTTCGTTTCCCTCAATAATCTATACTCCGGAGAACCCGTATCGGCAGGAACTTATTCTAGAAGTTTCTAAGGAATGACATGAGAGCAGTTTCGCTATTCTTGATTATAGGCTCAACAATCTCAATGGTGGACGGTGCGCGTGCCCAATCGCTTGGTCCTTTGCCAGAGTTCCTCGATCCTGACTTTGGAAGTGCTGAGCTGGGGCGTTTGCTGTTCTATGACCCGATTTTGTCTGGCAACAAGAATATCAGCTGCGCGACCTGTCATCATCCCAGGCTTGGCACGTCCGACGGTGTTTCCCTTGGTATAGGGGAAGGGGGAATTGGGTTGGGTCCAGAGCGGACATTGGACCCAGAGAATACCCCGGAACAACGTATTCCTCGAAACTCACCGGGGCTTTGGAACCTTGGAGCCGCTGAGTTCACGACGTTTTTTCATGATGGGCGACTAGAGGTAGACACAACGCAACCTGATGGTATCAGAACCCCGTTGGGTACTCATATGCGGTCTGGTTTCAAGTCCGCGCTGGCCGCACAGGCGATGTTCCCGGTTTTGTCGCCAGACGAAATGGCGGGTCACTATTCTGAGAATGACGTGAGCAAAGCGGTTCGCCTCGGGTTTCTGACACAGCAAGGCGGTGCGTGGGATCTGATTGCAGAACGTGTTGCGGCCATTCCAGAGTACGAGCAGAGGTTTGAGGACTTAGCGCCGGATGATGAAATTACGTTCACGGCAATTGCCAACGTAATCGCGGACTTTATCGCGTTCGAGTGGCGCGCGGATAACAGCCTCTTCGATCGCGCGATGCGAGGTGAGGCTGAATTGCCAGAAGAGGCCGAAGTTGGCATGGGCCTGTTCTACGGAAAAGCTGGCTGCAGCAACTGCCATTCGGGCTGGTTTCAGACGGATCACAAGTTTCATTCGATGGCACTGCCGCAGATCGGCCCGGGAAAGGCGGCGCGATTTGAAAACCATGTCAGGGACGACGGGCGTCTTCGCGTGACCGGTGATCCCGGCGACGCGTTTGCTTTCCGCACGCCATCTTTGCGCAACGTGACTCTGACAGCTCCGTACGGACACAACGGAGCCTACGCTGAACTTGAGGATATAGTACGCCATCATCTGGACCCGGTGGCGTCCTTGCGAAACTACTCGATCGAGATGGCCACCTTGCCGGACTTCCCCGGCTCTGACGACCAAAGGGCAATGTCGGATAATCAGCACTTGGGTGCGATTGCCCAAAGCAACAGCTTGTCGAAAGTAAGCCTGAGGGATCAGGAAATCGACGCTCTTCTCAGATTTCTGGCAAGCCTTGAAGACCCGGCAGAGCGGCTAGGTGTGCCCGACCAAGTTCCAAGTGGTTTACCGGTTGAAAAGTAATCAGCGGTGAAGACGTATGATTTGGTTGGGCTGATAGTCCAACCACTTGCCTTTCGAACCATCCGGCCAGATCATACGAACCTGCACCTGGTCCTCACTCCCGAGCCCAAAATGCTGAAACCCAGCGATGCCACCAGCGTGACCGCCTCCGATTGTTAGCTCGCGGGTCTGAACACCCAGCGAGGTTTTGACTTCAACAAATCCACCAATCGCTGCGTGATTGGATTGATCCTGAGTGACATCCAGCAATAGCCAGTTGCCACCTTGAGAAGTGTTCTGGCTGACTTCTAGCTCAGAACCTCGGTTGACGACCACCAGATCCAGCTTCCCATCGTTGTTCAGGTCAGCAATCGCCGCACCACGAGACTTAGCCATCGAGGCAGCACCGGCATCTGCTGCAGCTTCAATAAACTGTCCGTCGGAGTTCTGTAGTAGTAGGTTATTGGGGTCGTTCAGAGCTGCATCGGGCATCTGTTCTACGTTTCCCTTGGCCACGAAAATATCGTCCCGGCCGTCGTTGTTGAGGTCGCCAAACTGTGCGTGCCACCCGGTGGATGGCCTTCCGTCTCCACCTATATGCGGTCTGTGAGCCGTCGTACCCTTTTCGTAAGTCGCATCGCGCCAGGTCGGGCCGTTTGTCACTGGGTCAAAAATCTGGAGTTTCTGGTCACCCATCGAGGTCAGATAAACTTCGGGAAATCCATCTCCTGTAAGGTCGCGAGAGGCGATCCCCATTCCCCAGATCGAAAATGGAAGCCAGCCTTCGTCTTCCGAGTATTGCCGAGGCTCGGGTTCCATCGCCCATAACTGCTCGTGACCGCCGCGAACATAGTAGTGACGGTCGTTGCTGACGCGAAGATCAGCGCGGCCAGTTCGGGCCCAGTCCGAAAACAAAATAGAAAGTGAGCAGTAGCCGGGCTCAAGATGCAATGGTTCGTGATACAAGTCGCCTTCTGGGCGGTACAAAAGGGTTGGCCCGCAGGATTCAAAAGGACCTTCGGGATCAAATCGATCAACATAAGTGCCAAACGCCAAGGTCGGTAAAGTTTGCCCGCTTTCCCATGTTGCCGAGAAACCTGTGGTCCAGTGATCCTCGGACTGAAACCCGAGTTCCGTGAAAGGGCTGAATTGGCAGTCGGTATCGCCCCGAAGAAGCAGGTCTGGGCCAACACGCAAAATCGCCAAATCCACTATGCCGTCGCTATCAACGTCGAGAGGGTAGGCGCCGGTCACGCCGGCCAGCGAAAGATCTTCAGGCGTCTTTGCCTGAAATGCTATCTGTTCCTTCGAGGTATTGATGAACAGTTGAGACCGGTTGGAACCGCCAGCCAAAAAGAGTTCTGGCAGCGAGTCCCCATTGCAATCGAAAACGGCCACACCACCGCCGACAAAATGCTCCCATCCGCCATCATAGACATGTTTTGGTACATCCACATTTGTAAACTGGGGAATAACAGTGTCCGCATTCGCAACTGTGGCCAAAGTTGCAAATATCGCAAACTCAAGACGCATTCGCCGTCAGCTCCTTGACCTTGAGAATTGAGATTTGTTCAATTCCATAGGCTGCCGCCCCCTTGGCCCACATCATGTCACCCCAGTGATGAACTTTGATCTGGGGCAAAGGTGCATCGACATTCACAACGCCGTTTTGAATGCGGGTCATAACTTCGTTGGAACACAAATGCTCAAAGCTCATTTGTGCCCCCGAGACGATAATGCACTCTGGGTCATACAAGTTGATCAGGTTGGAAATCCCGAGGCCAAACATCTGACCTGCGCGGGCAAGCACTGATGAAGCTCTGTCGTCACCTGAGTTGGCGCGGTCATGTATGTCGGAAACGGTTTCCATGTCGTTGGTATGACCGGTGACTGTCATCTCGCGGATCAAAGCATAGTCGCCCACATAGGCTTCTAGACATCCGCGTTGACCGCATTGGCAAAGGGCTCCGTCAAGTTGAACTTTGGTGTGCCCAAACTCAGCGCCGCAGCCTCGTTCTCCACGGTATAGTTTGCCATCCAATACGATGCCAAGGCCAACACCGTGTTCGATCGTAACAACGAGGAAGTTCTTTAAACCCTTACCCAAGCCAAAAAGCTGTTCGGCCTTGGCGACAAGATTGGCGTCGTTGTCGACGAATACGGGGCAGGGCAGCTCATTTGAAAGCAAGTGGCTGAAATCAATATTTCTCTCAGCAATCGAGGATGACCAGTGGACAAAATTCTTGTTTGCATCGACCAGTCCAGCCACCCCGATAGAAACACCTGCCAAATGAGCGACAGTACGATCGATCTGACTGCAGGTTTCTTCAAGAGCTTCGCGGATCGCCGAAACAAATACTTGCGGCGACATTCTGGCGTGATCCAGAGCATATTTATGGGATGCGATTTCGTTACCTTCAAAGTCGACCAAGATAACGGAGATTACTTGCCGAGCCACCTTGAGGCCGGCCACAAGGTGCATCTGGCCGTCCAATTGCAGCAATACTCTGGGTCTGCCTCTCTTCCCCGACTTTGACTGTGCTTGGCTTTCAGTCTCCTTCACCAGCCCGGCCGAGATGAGATCAGCCGTGGCGGCGGTGACAGTCGCAGGGCTGGTTTGCAAGGCGGATGCAATATCGATCCGCGAGACGGACCCCTTGGCTCTGATGTGCTCCAATACCCGTAAGCGGGTCGTATTTCTTTGTTCCAAAGAAACCGGAGAGGCTTTGCTTTTCAGCATCTTGTCCTCGCGAATCTTGCTGTTGATCCAATCTATTTGAATTTGGGTGCGTCTTGTAGAGTAAATATTTTACCGACTGAAATAAATATGGTATTCAAATTTGTGAGAGCCGCGAATCGAAATGCGATGGCTCGGCAATTGGGAGGAAATCATGAAGAGAATTCTCAGCTTTTCGGCTGTGGCCACTTTGTTGGCTTCGACCGCATTCGCAGAGCCAGTGGTCGGCGTAAGCTGGTCGAACTTTCAGGAAGAGCGTTGGAAAACAGACGAAGCGGCCATCAAATCGGCGCTTGAAGCAGGGGGTGCCGAGTACATCTCGGCAGACGCGCAGTCGTCTTCCGCAAAGCAGCTATCGGACATTGAAAGCCTGATCGCCCAGGGTGTAGACGCGCTTATTATTCTGGCCCAGGACGCGCAGGCAATCGGACCGGCTGTTCAGGCTGCGGCGGACGAAGGTATTCCAGTCATTGCCTATGATCGCCTGATTGAGGACGACCGTGCGTTCTATCTGACCTTTGACAATGTGGAAGTCGGCAGAATGCAGGCCCGGGCTGTTTTTGAAGCCATGCCCAAGGGCAACTACGTGATGATCAAAGGCTCTCCTACTGATCCAAACGCAGATTTCCTGCGCGGTGGTCAGCAAGAGATCATCGGAGCAGCCGTCGACGGCGGTGACATCGTAATCGTTGGTGAGGCCTATACGGATGGCTGGTTGCCGGCGAACGCGCAGCGAAACATGGAGCAGATCCTGACCGCGAATGAGAACAACGTGGATGCGGTTGTTGCGTCAAATGACGGTACTGCAGGCGGTGTTGTTGCTGCGCTGACCGCACAGGGCATGGAAGGCATTCCGGTTTCCGGTCAGGACGGCGACCACGCAGCATTGAACCGTGTCGCACTGGGAACGCAGACGGTTTCGGTTTGGAAGGATGCTCGCGAACTTGGAAAGGCCGCTGGCGAAATCGCTGTCGCATTGAGCGGTGGGACAAGCCCTGCTGATGTCGAAGGCGCAGTTAGCTGGACATCACCGGGTGGGACCGAGATGAACTCGGTTTTCCTAGCGCCTGTTCCAATCACTAAGGACAACTTGTCCGTGGTTGTTGATGCCGGATGGATCCCGCTGGAAGATCTTTGCCAAGGCGTTGAAAACGGACCTGCCCCTTGTAACTAAACCACTCAGCCCTGGGCCTCTTAGTCTGGGCCTGGGGCAAATGCTGAATATGAAAGATCGGAAATGACCGAAACTTCGTCTCAGCCGATACCTGAAAAAGCGAAACCCAGCCTGTTCCAGCAACTGGAACTGGACATGCGACTTTTGGGAATGATCGGCGCGTTTGTCATCCTGTGCATCGGATTCAACATCTTCACAGATGGAAGGTTCCTGACGCCGCGCAATCTATTCAACCTGTCCATTCAGACAGTTTCGGTTGCCATTATGGCATGTGGGATGGTGTTCATTATCGTCACGCGACACATCGACTTGTCGGTTGGCGCGCTATTGGCAACAACCTCGGCTGTGATGGCAATGACGCAAACCGAGCTTTTGCCGCAAATACTTGGGATGGGTTTGAACAACCCGGCAACCTGGGCGATCACAATCGTTGTCGGACTGTTTGTCGGCACACTGATTGGTGCGTTTCATGGCTGGATGGTTGGTTATCTGACGATACCAGCGTTCATCGTTACGCTTGGTGGATTTCTGGTTTGGCGAAACGTGGCGTGGTATTTGACCAGCGGCCAGACGATCGGTCCTCTGGATAGTACATTCCTGATGTTTGGCGGGACCAACGGGACATTGGGAACGACGACAAGCTGGCTGTTTGGATTGTTCGCTACTGCGATTGCCATCTGGGCTTTGTGGAGTGGGCGACGCGCAAAAGCGTCACATGGTTTCCCGGTAAAACCTGTTTGGGCCGAGGCCACTTTGGCCGGGATAATCGCAATCGCCATCCTTGGGTACGTTTACATCGTAAACAGCTACGCCATACCGACGCGCCGACTGCAACGTATGTTCGAAGCGCGCGGAGAGACAATGCCAGAGGGGCTGGTCGTCGGATACGGCATACCAATTTCTGTCCTGATACTAATCATAGTCGCGGTTACCCTGACGATCGTGGCACGGAAAACCCGGTTTGGTCGGTACATCTTTGCCACTGGCGGCAACCCAGATGCGGCAGAGCTTTCGGGTATCAACACTCGGCTGCTGACCGTTAAAATCTTTGCTTTGATGGGTTTCTTGTGCGCCGTTTCCGCGGTGGTCGCCTCGGCCCGCTTGGCAAACCATTCGAACGACATTGGTACGCTCGACGAACTTCGGGTCATAGCCGCTGCAGTGATCGGAGGAACCGCATTGTCGGGCGGCATCGGCACCATCTATGGCGCGATCCTGGGTGCATTGATCATGCAGGCGCTGCAATCGGGCATGGCAATGGTTGGCGTTGACGCGCCGTTTCAGAACATCGTTGTCGGCAGCGTCCTCGTGTTGGCCGTCTATATCGACATCGTTTACCGCAAGCGACTGGGGGCCAAGTGATGCAAGCTCAGGATACTCAGAAAAAACCTTCCGGCACTGGGCGTGGGTCAGGCGCGCCGCCATTGGTCGAGATGCGCGACATCTCGATTTCCTTCGGTGGGATCAAGGCCGTCGACCATGTGTCGGTCGATCTCTATCCGGGTGAAGTCGTTGGCCTGCTTGGCCATAACGGGGCCGGGAAGTCCACTCTGATCAAGGTTCTGTCCGGCGCCTATCAGATGGATCACGGTGAGATCCTGATTGATGGCAAGCCAGTCGAGATTGGCAATCCCCGTGACGCCCGGGCGAATAACATCGAAACGATATATCAGACGCTCGCCTTGGCCGACAATCTGGACGCGACATCGAACCTGTTCCTAGGGCGCGAGATGACGACGCCTTTTGGTTTGGTCAACGACGCAGCCATGGAGGCCGAGTGTCGAAAGATCATGGCTCAGCTCAACCCGAACTTTCAGAAGTTCAACGACCCGGTCTCCGCCTTGTCGGGCGGGCAAAGACAATCAGTGGCGATCGCTCGGGCTGTCTACTTCAACGCACGTATTCTGATCATGGATGAGCCGACAGCAGCGCTGGGGCCGCATGAAACTCAGATGGTGGCGGATCTGATCCACCAGCTAAAGGCGCAAGGCATCGGGATATTTCTGATCGATCACGACGTGCATGCCGTCATGGAACTGTGCGACCGCGCCTCGGTCATGAAGAACGGAAAACTGGTTGGGACGGTCGATATCGCAGACGTAACTGATGACGATCTTTTGTCGATGATCATTCTCGGCAAGCAGCCAGCACAAAAAGCAGAGTAGGGGGCAGAAATGCCAAACGGTTTTTTTGAAGGGATCGAGAAGGTCCAGTTTGAAGGCGTGGACAGCAAGAACCCGTTGGCCTTTCGTCACTACGACCCGGATGAAATCATCATGGGCAAGCGTATGGAGGACCATCTGCGGTTTGCGGTGGCCTGGTGGCATTCATTCGCGTGGGAGGGTGGAGACCCCTTTGGTGGACCTACGTTCGAACGCCCATGGTATCCTCAGGACGATATGGGCCGGGCCCGCCAGAAGGCAGATATTGCATTCGAATTGTTTGAGCTTTTGGGGCAGCCATTCTTTTGCTGGCACGACGCTGATATCCGGCCTGAACAGGGAAATTTTGCCGATAACCTGCGCACATTGGAAGAAATCACCGATTATATCGGTGAAAAGATGCAAGTTTCTGGCACCAAACTGCTTTGGGGTACGGCCAATATGTTCAGTCATCGTCGCTGGATGTCTGGCGCCAGTACCAATCCTGATCCCGACGTTTTTGCGTTCGCTGCAGCGACAGTGAAATCCTGTATGGATGCAACTCACAAACTAGGCGGTGAAAACTATGTTCTGTGGGGTGGTCGTGAGGGCTACGAAACCCTTCTGAACACGGACCTGAAAACTGAATTGGACCACATGGGCCGTTTTCTGAACATGGTCGTAGAGTACAAACATAAGATCGGGTTCAAAGGCACCATTCTTGTGGAGCCGAAACCTCAGGAGCCTTCCAAGCACCAGTACGACTATGACGCAGCTACTTGCATCGGTTTTCTCAGGAAGTATGGGTTGGAGAACGAAGTGAAACTAAATCTCGAGCAGGGCCACGCGATCCTTGCCGGGCATAGCTTTGAGCATGAAATTGCGGTTGCGGCTGCTGAAGGGATGCTGGGTTCGATTGATATGAACCGCAACGACTACCAATCCGGATGGGATACAGACCAGTTCCCGAACAATACACCGGAAGTTGCCCTAGCTTACTATTACATCCTGAAAGCTGGTGGTTTTACCACCGGGGGCACAAATTTCGACGCCAAAATTCGCCGGCAATCGATTGACGCTGTCGATCTGGCGGCGGCTCATATCGGCGGAATGGATATATGCGCACGTGGTTTGAAAGCAGCGGCTGCAATGATTGAAGATGGAGGTTTGGAAAACGCGCTTTCGCAACGCTACTCCGGTTGGAAGTCTCCCAAAGCGGAGTCCATGTTAGGCAGTAGTCTGGATGAAATTTCCGCTCGCGTTTTAAATGAAGGAATAAACCCAGAGCCGCAATCTGGACGCCAGGAAATACTAGAGAATTATGTGAACAGATTTGTCTAACTGCCAAACTTGGGTGTTTTCCACTGCTGGCAAAAGTCATGCCAAGCCGTCTTTGGTGCTGAGGGCACGAATGGAGGTTTTGTTCATAACCCGTCCATATAGACAAAACCCCTCCTTATTATGGTCGAATGGCCTCAATTCGTTTTGGGTCACAAATGCTTGACGTTTGGGACGCAAATGAGTGACGTAAATGACCGATTTATTGAAGTTTTGACCGTCGATTGAGTCAATTTTCAGTGGCGTTCCACATTTCCTTGTCAGGCGACACATAGTTCTGCCACCAGCGACAGAACCTTGCCATTTTCGCCTCACTTCCTTCATCCAGCACCTAGACCGATTTCAATGATCCTGACTTCCCTTTTGGGGAAATCAGGGCTGATTTGCAGATCATACGCCGAAGGCGCCTGTTCCTGCTGATCTGCCACGTGGCGAACGCGGATGGGGGCGAGGCAATGCTATTCGACAATAGTGGTGCGGCCCGCAGGCGCAGCCGAGGACACGGTGTTGCGAGGGGGAAGGCAGTGTCTTACCCCTGATGGCCAGGGGCGTTTGGCTTGTCCAAATCCCGTTGTCTCACAAAACAAAAGCAAGAGCGCAGTACGCTGTGCCACCGTTGGGAACGTTTACCTCAACACTCAGTGGTCGGCAAAAGGTTTGATGTAGCTGTTCTTAGTTCAGAGCGTCGTTAGAGGCTTTGAGCCCAAAGCGGATCTGAGTAATGCCTCAACACTTCGCTAGCTTCGGTTGGCTTTGTAGCCGTGAACTCTTTCACGATCTGCGTGCCATTGGGCCAGGTTCCAGTGGCCATGTATATGGCGAATGCCATGGGTTCGACATAGGTGTCGATGTATTCGCTGGTTGATATCGGAAGGTCATCGATAGTGTTAATCTCACCCTGTGGTATCAAGGTTGTACCAACATTTACCCATTGTCTGTGATTCAAAGGCCGGTTTACGGTTCCATCAGCATTGAAGGATACTGGTAATTGGATCGACTCTTCGGCCATTGATACAACACCAATGCAGATCAGAACGACTGCACCAGCAACAAGCTTTTTCATAACAATTCTCCGGCATAGGTGGCTAACCCGGCCACGATGGTCAGAGGCCGGGAGCATAGATTTACGAAGTTGGAGTTAGTTTGTGGGCAGGATGTATGGGAACTCAGCCGTGTAGCGGTGGCTGTCATCGGCGTTGTCATCGACGGGCACGCCCATCATAAGCTGCAACACAGTGTTCATCGCATCATCTTGCAGCGCGCGGCCGTTCAGATCGTCAACGGCGTAACCGGCTTCTGATCCCGGGCGATAAGTAATCACGTCCGGCATGACCATATCCGCGACTTTCTCCGCGTAGTCCACGCCGTTGCCAACATCTGCTTTGGATGCAGAAACCGCCCAAAACACATTGTTTACGATTGCCTGGCGTCGTTCTTCCACGTCAAGATCCGGTCGGTGTTGCTCATGATCTTCCTGAACCGCTGGCGTGTCGGACAGGAATACGTACGGGAACAGCACGTTGGCATGTCGATCAACCTGGCTCCATTCGCCCTTATGCGGAACTGCCGTTGTCGTGAAAACCTTGATCTCGTCGCTCAGCATTGAGTTCGGGATATCAATGACAATAAAGCTGGAAGTTGCACCCAGGAACAAATCTCCGTTTTCTTGAAAGATTTCCGGCGAAAACGTTCCGCCCTGCTTAGCGGCATTGAACTTGGCCAAACCGACGCCATTACCAAAGAACGGTTCTTCACCGCGTCCGGCCCAGACCCGAATGTCACCAGGCAGCGTTAGTAATTCGCTGATGTTCCCTCCGCCCAGAGTTTCCCCCGTTTCACGAATCTCTGCATTAGGGGAACCGATCTTGTGAGCTTCGATCCTGTCGCCGTCGAAGGTAAATGCAAATGTCATGCCGGTTTCAAAGCTGTCATCCTGCGCAATATGGATATTGTAGATGCCCTCATTGCCGAACGTGACTCCGGCAGGAGAGTCTGTTGAACCTGGCGTGCTTGGGTTTGCGGAGGAAATGATGGTGGTGTAGCCATCATTACTGGATTGAAAGACGTAGGTGTCGTTCAGGTCGTATTCCGGGTATTGCCCCTGCAACCCTGAGATAAAATGCCCTGATGCCAGCGCCATTCCGGTAACGCTTGCCACCGCCAGAGATGCTGTTGAAAAAGTCAGATAAGCAGACCTGGATACATGTTTCATTTTGGTTCTCCCGTGTGATTTTGAAGATTGTGATGCCTGGCATGCCCCAATGCCGCGCATGGCTTTCTGGGCGCAACGTTATGACTGGGGCAGCTCGTCAATTGGCACGAAGCGAATGGCCGAAGACTTAATGCAGTAGATCAACCCGGTGGGTTCCGGCCCGTCCAGGAGCAGATACTCGATGTGCCGGTTTGTTGCTTTGGAACGCAGCAAGATACGTATCGCACCATGTTCGCGTTCGTTGAATTCCTCGATACTTTCTTCCGCTATCGGTCTTAAGAAGCTTGGCCATCCGTTTCCGGCATTATATTTGTCGATTGAGGCGAACAAAGGTTCTCCGCTGGTGGCTTCGACATAGATGCCTACCTCCCAGTGATCCCAAAATTTGTTTTCGAATGCGGCTTCTGCTTCATCCACCGGCAACGGACACCCTCCTGCATTTGAGGCTCTAGGCTCGCCTCAAACCTGCGAACTCTTCGCCGTATTGGATCGCAAGATGGGAAACAGGCTAAAAGCAGAACCTGACCGAAGCGTCTCGCTACAAGTCAATGATGGTTGCATTAACTGCAAATTCCGCGTCGGTTTCGGCTACCCATTAGCAGATGTGTTTTACGATCCTCCTTGAGCCTTACACAGACGCAAGCGTCTGTTGTTGGGCAGATCGTATGCCGCGATTATTTTGAACGGAAATATCGAGTTGATCGAAGACGATAGGCAACGCTTATGGTCACGCCTACACATGCGTGGTGAGTTAAAAGGAAGGTTTTGGGTCAAACTATTTGCCGTCGTGTGTTAGCCGGCTGGCTGATACTCCGGCCATTCATGCGCCTCTGCAAGTTCCGCAAGCGCCTTTAGAGCGGGCGTTGGCGTCGCTTGTCCCACTGTGGCGAAGGAAACTTTTCTTGAAAGTGTGGGTTCGACAATCGGTCGATGCTCCAATTCGGGACGCAAAAGTGAATATCGAGGAATGCAGCAAACCCCCACGCCATCCCTGACCAAACCCTGTATCCAATCCTCTCGTTGACTTCTGAAAGCAACTTCAAGCTCAAGGTCAAGTTCCCGATAAAATTCCAAAACTTCTTCGCGGAATTCGCAGTGAAGCCGTTCGACATATTGCTGCTTGGCAATGTCACGCAAAGGCACTGTGTCAAGTTCGGAAAACGGATGATCGGACGGAAACGCAATGACCATCGGCTCCTCGAACAGCTCAACATAGTCCAATTGCGGATGGGGCGGGCCATGTCGAGCGCAAAAGGCCCCATCCAGAGCGCCGGACAACAACAAATCGGGGATGGAGGCGGGTGCAACGTCATGCAGCAAAATGGAGACCATCGGATATGTGACGCGAAATTCATCCAACATCGGGGCGAGTACACCAGGGCCGACTGTACACATCAATCCAATATTAAGCTCAGCGATTTCCCCAGCATTCACTGCCTTGGCAGTTGCCCGAACCATATGCCGGGTTCGGTCAATCTGTTCAAAATGCGCCCGTAATGATCTGCCAAGCTCGGTCAGCTCATTCTCGCGACCATCTCGGTGGATCAACTCCCCACCTAGCTCGGTTTCCAAACGTTTGATGGCTTGCGTCAACGCCGGTTGTGAAACAAAGCATTGCTCGGCCGCTCGCGTAAAGTTCAGCGTATCAGCGAGTGCCAGAAAGTATCGTACTTGATTGAAATCCATGATGTCCGAATTCCCCGTTTGGCCTTCAAATGTCACGCAGCAGCCACTCGATGGCAAGACACCGCTATGATGTGGCGGGCCCGCCTCCTTTGCGTCAAGTCTCCCGATCCTCGCTTACAAGCAAAATTCAGAGCTCCCGTAGGGAAGTTTATTCGCGCCCGATAAGCAGAGCCTATCGTCTTCGATTAAATCGTTATTTCAAAACGGGTTGCCAAAAAACTAATCTTCCTCGGAAACACCTACGCACGTCGCAGTGGGCAGCGGCAGATCTGTCAGATGCTCGAAGCAAACGGTTAAAAGTAAAGCGAAAGAACAAGCAGGAGTAAAAACTGATGGTACGGCACGCCATGGCGTTCTTGTTGGGTGTGATCTTCATGCTTTCGTCATCACAGCACGCAAATGCGGAAGAAACCAACTGGGGCTACGTCGGCGACACTGGCCCTGAACATTGGGGGGAATTAAGCCCGGCGCTGAGTATTTGCTCTGAGGGTCACGAACAATCGCCAATCGATATCAAGACATCAATGACCGTCAAGGCTGAGCCGCCAGCATTGGTTCTGCACTGGCAGGCGTTCGCTCCAGCGATCATGAATAGCGGGCATTCTCTGGAAATCAGCACTCAAGGCCAAGCAGGTAGCGCCGCCATTGGAAATCGGAAGTACCAATTTGTCCAATTCCATTTCCACCACGGCTCTGAGCACCATATCAACAGCAAGCAGGCGGGTGCGGAAATCCATTTCGTGCATCAATCCGACGAAGGCGATTTGCTCGTAATTGCAGTGCTGGTAGAGACCGGCGCGGCGAATGTTGAAGTGGACAGCTTGCTAGACCACGTCCCAGCCAAGGGGCAATTCGTGAAACCAGAAATTGTGATGTCTCCGGAAAATCTGATACCCGGCCACCCTGCTGGTTATAGATACAAGGGCTCTTTGACCACGCCGGGATGCTTTGAAATAATCACATGGCACGTTGTAAGCGACACGGTTACGTTTTCGCCGGAGCAACTCCAAGAGTTGGGTTCAACATTTCCTTCCAACGTGCGTCCTGTTCAGGAGATAGGACGCAGATATATCCTTGCCACTGACTAAGGCGTTGGCAGCTAAAGCGGCCATTCGTCCCAACGCAATGAGTGGAAGCACTTTCCGCGAGGCAGCCTTTTGTACTCGTTCCACTGAATGGCCACTACTCAATCAGAGATCGCTTCACATAAAACCGCTTCAAGGATGTTCGCGGTTTGTTATGGTGGTGCAAAGCAACCCTTGGTTGCGGAAGCTTAGCGTTCTCATCCTTGTTTAAACGGCTGCCTGATGAAGCGGGTTCGGATGTTGAATCATAAACTTACGGAATTCGTCTGGTAAGCACAGTAATTAAACTTGCCTTTCAGGTCCCGTGCCGCTGATTCAGGTGATGGAGAAAGGCGGCAACAACAGCGAGCTACATAGCCTCCAGCGTATGTGAAAGACCGTTTCGGATGTGATCTACCAACAGCTTCTTAGCGGTGCCCGCGTCTCGGGCCAATGCGGCATCGAACATGCCCTTATGCTCCTTGACGGCCTCTTCGCCGCGATAGGTCAGCACGAGCATCTGATACCGCAAATACTTGTCGTAGATGATCGAGTGCAGAGACAGAAGGTTCTTGGAGTTGCAGGCCGCGATCATCGCTTGGTGAAACTCCCAATCATATCGTTTCCAGGTTTCTTTCTCGGACTCGTCGCCCTTGAGAAGCTGCTGTTCCATCAGGTGCAGTTTGTGGTGCGCGGCAACGAGGTTGCCTTCCCAGTCCGTGTCGCCATTCGCAATGGACAACTCCAACGCGTGGCATTCCAGCAGGACACGCAACTCTGATATCTCGGTCAGGTCCTCGCGGGAAACAGGTGTAACCAGGAACCCCCGTTGTTCCGGGGCTTCGACAAACCCGTCGCTGGCAAGCCTGTTCAGGGTTTCACGAAGTGTCGAAAGGCTTGCTGAGTAGCGCTCTTTCAATGCGTCCAGCTTCAGTTTGGAGCCAGGCTGCAATTCTCCAAAGATAATATCCCGCTTTATGCGCTGATAGGTGCTTGCACCTATCGTAGACGGCTGTTTCGCCATGCGTTTCACCCGATATTTTTAGATTCCTCCTTCAAATACCACTTTACAGAGTTATCAGCAATCCAATGTGATGTATGGTAGAAATAAAAATATCATACATTATTGTGGAATCGCAAAAACCCCAATACGGTCGAGTTCAAGTTGGGCAAAACAGCTCAGTCATAAACATTGGTTTCGGAGTTTCCGAACCCTCTGGAAGGAAGCAAATTGTCAATGAACTTTCGCATTGCCATTGTCGGCATTGGCCTTGTTGGACGCCGCCACGCAGACGCGATCCGCGCGTTGCGTCATGTCGATCTTGTTGCGGTTGTAGATCCCAGTGACGAAGGGCGCACCTACGCTGCGGAGCATGGCGTTGCGTGTTACGAGACCCTCGAGGATATGTTTGCAAATCAGACGCCGGACGGAGCTGTGCTCGCGACGCCCACGACGCTTCACGTCGAACAAGGGCTCACATGTGTTCGGCATGGTTGTCCCGTACTCGTCGAAAAACCGATCGCCGTGGAAGCCTCCGCTGCACTGGAGCTTGTCCAAGAAGCGGAGAAGGCCAATGTGCCACTGATGGTCGGACATCATCGTCGGCACAATCCTCTGATCAAGTCAGCGAAGGAAGCCATTGTCGATGGGAAGATTGGAGATGTGCGCGCTGTCCATGCGAATTGCTGGTTTTACAAGCCCGATGAATATTTTGACGCCGCACCCTGGCGTAAGAAACCCGGTGCGGGGCCCATCTCGGTCAATCTTGTCCATGATGTCGATCTTCTGCGGTACCTGGCCGGAGAGGTCGTGACCGTACAGGCGCAGTCGGCTACCTCGCAACGCGGCTATGACAACGAAGATGTCGCCGGAGCGCTATTGACGTTTGAAAGCGGAGCGATTGGGACCATTAGCGTATCCGACAGCATTGTTGCTCCGTGGAGCTGGGAGATGACGTCTCAGGAATATCCAATCTATCCGTCGACCACTGAGAGTAGCTACATGATCGGTGGCTCTCATGGGTCGTTGTCTGTCCCCGATCTAAGACTATGGGCCTACCAGGGTGAGGAAAGGGATTGGTGGATTCCAATTTCGTCAACCGCGCTGAAGAAGGGTTCCTCTGACCCACTGGTCAATCAACTCGGGCACTTTGTTGACGTTGCTCGGCACGAAGCAGATCCGATTGTGTCCGGATGGGAAGGCTTCAGAACACTTCAAGTCATTGAAGCCATTCAGAATTCCTGCAGAACTGGCGAGACTGTCAAGATAAGAAACCTTCAGGAAATGCAACAACAGAAATTGCAGGTAATGAAAAATATCTGATATTTTGCAAAAAATCTTGCAAAAAGTCCAAAATAGGTCAAAACTCAGAATCGGAAAAATGCATCATGATGTCTCAGGGAGGAGCAAAGTGATTACCAAACTTACCCGCCGGGCTGCTGTGTCAGCCCTGGTTGCAACCGGTGTTCTGTTTAGCGCAACAAGTGGTGCGCTGGCGGAAGACAAAGTGCAACTTCGCCTCGCAACATCAGGATCGGAGACCGACCAACGCTCGGTCGCTATGGCAGAAGTTTTTGCGCCAATGGTCGCCGATTTCGCAAGTTATGAGCCCAGCTATAATGGTACCATCTTCGCTCAGGGCACTGAGTTGGATGCTATCAGTCGCGGTAACCTGGAAATGTCGATCACCTCGGCGCA
The DNA here is from genome assembly GCF_056539405.1 of Ruegeria sp. BB5. Taxonomy (NCBI): domain Bacteria; kingdom Pseudomonadati; phylum Pseudomonadota; class Alphaproteobacteria; order Rhodobacterales; family Roseobacteraceae; genus Ruegeria; species Ruegeria sp. BB5. The sequence goes on from NZ_JBQFUX010000008.1 coordinate 123,730, forward strand.
GGAACTGGCCCAGTTCTTCCCCGAGTTTTCGATCTTTACCGCAGGCTATGTCCACCAGGACGCCGCGCATCAGGTGGCTGTCTTCAACGATCCCTTGATGGATGCCTTTAAGCAGAAGGCCGAAGAAGAACTGGGCGTAAAACTGCTGTCGGTCATGTATCTGGGCCGTCGTCAGGTGAACCTACGTCAGCCCAAGGATGAGTTGACGGTCACAACTCCGGCCGATCTGGACGGCGTGAACCTGCGGATGCCGGGCACCGATGCGTGGCAGTTCCTTGGCAAAGCGCTGGGTGCCGCACCGACACCAATGGCCTTCTCCGAGGTTTATACTGCGCTGTCGACCGGTGCCGTTGACGGTCAGGACAACCCATTGCCGACTGTGGTTGATGCCAAGTTCTACGAAGTGACCAATCAGATCGTCCTGACATCGCATCTGGTCGACCTGAACTATATCGCCATCGGCAAAGAGGTTTGGGACGGGCTGACACCGGAACAGCAAGCAAAGGTTCAGGAGGCTGCAGACGCAGCGGCTGAAGCTGGTCGCCAGAAGCAGCTTCAGAAAGAAGAGGACCTTGTCAGCTTCCTGAAAGAGCAGGGCATGGAGGTCTACGAACCCGATCTCGCAGCGTTCCGTGATCAGGTACAGACCATGTATCTGGAAAGCGAATTTGCCGGGTCATGGCCGGATGGCGTTCTCGAGCAGATCAACGCTCTGGGCAACTGAGGCCACTTGGACAAGGGAGGGAGAACCACAATGAAAAAATTCATCAAGGGGTTCTCCCGATTGACCGAAGCGATTGCCGGCGGGATGCTGGCGGCAATCTTCCTGATCTTCCTTCTGCAAATTCTTTTGCGCTATTTCTTCACCCCTGCCGGATGGACGCTTGAACTGATTGGCATCCTTTGGGTCTGGGTGATCTTTTTCAGCTGCGCTTTCATCGTGCGTGAGCGGGATCACGTGAAATTCGACATCATCTATTTGTCTGTGCCCCGACGCGTGCGTCAGGTATTTGCGATGCTGGCGGCCGCGGCAATCGTGGTCGGGATGCTCTACAGTTTCCTGCCGACGTGGGATTACATCGACTGGATGAAAATCCGCAAGACCGCGACGGTACGCAATCCCTTTTCGGGTGAGAAGATACCGCTGCGCACCGTGTTTTCGATCTATGCCGTGTTCATGCTGGTCGTAGCCGCGCGGTATGCATGGCTGTTTTTTGACATCATGCGCAACGGCCCACCAAAAACCGAACTTGAAATGGTCGTGGGATACAACGTGGTCGACGAACATCCCCGTGTTGATGTGGAAGACGACGAGGACGCAAGCAAATGAGTTTCGAACTTCTTTCCTGCCTGCTCACACTCTTTGTTCTGGCAGGCATCGGGACTCCTATCGGGTATTCCATCCTGCTGGCGTCACTTATGTATCTGGGTGTCGCCGGTCTGGACGTTGCACTGGCGGGTGAAAAAATCCTGCAGGGTTTCTACAAAAGCACGATCCTGCTTGCCGTGCCTTTGTTCATCGTCGCCGCGAATATCATGAATGCTGGGTCGATCACCGATCGCCTGCTTAACTTTTGCGTCGCGGCGGTCGGGCGTTTTAAGGGCGGACTCGGGCACGTCAATGTTGTGGCGTCGTTGATTTTCTCCGGCATGTCCGGCTCAGCCGTCGCGGATGCTGCAGGGATCGGCAAGATAATCATTGAAATGATGACCAAGGATGGCCGCTACAGCCGAGGTTATGCAGCCGCAATCACGGCGGCTTCGGCGACGATCGGCCCGATTATTCCGCCTTCGATCCCGATGGTTCTGTATGCGCTGGTCTCAAAGGCGTCTATTGGGTCGCTGTTCCTTGCTGGCATTCTGCCGGGCCTGATCATGGGCGTCGTTCTTATGGCGATGAACTACTATCTGGCCGGAAAGCGGAACTTTGCATTGGAAGAACCTGTTCCGCTGCGCGAGTTGCCGGCTAAAACCGCCAACGCGTTCCCGGCACTGCTGATGCCCGCAATTCTGCTGTACGGCATATATGGCGGCGTCACTACTCCGACAGAGGCCGCCGCAGTTGCTGCATTCTACGCCCTGCTACTGGCAGCGTTGTTCTACCGCGCACTGACCTTCCGTGGCCTATATCAAGTGTTCGTCGACAGCGCGCGCTCTTCCGCCGCCGTCGGGGTGGTCATTGGTGGCGCGTTCATTCTGAACTTCATCGTCATTCAGGAACAGATTCCACAGTCGATCTCGGCCTTGCTGGAGGGTTCAGATGTTAGTCCGATTGTTTTCCTGATCCTGGTTAACCTGCTGATCCTCGCGCTGGGTTGCGTGTTGGACGCGACAACGATCATTCTTGTGATCGTGCCCCTGTTCATTCCCACCTGCGAAGCGCTTGGGATTGATCTGGTGCATTTCGGAGTGCTGGTCGTCGTGAACTCGATGATCGGTCTGATCACGCCGCCCTATGGCATTCTACTGTTTGTGATCAACGCCGTGACGGATATTCCGCTGCGCGAAATCATCTCGGAAATCTGGGCCTTCCTGGCGGTTCTCATCTTCGCCTTGGTGATCATGATGCTGATGCCTGATCTGGTCCTGTGGTTGCCGCGTATGTTTGGATATCAGGGATAATGTGCCTTTCGGTTTCGACAACGTCGATCCCCGGTGATCTGGCTGAAAAGCTGAGTGCTATCGCTGACGCGGGATTCGGGGGTGTCGAACTACACGAACCGGATTTGACCGCTTTTGATGGGCCGCCATCGCAAATCCGGAATATTGCATCAGACCTCGGCCTGAAGATTTGCCTGCTACAACCCTTCCATAACCTCGAAGGTCAATCCGGCAGCGGTCGGCAGCGCGCTTTTGATCGGCTAAAGCGCAAACTCGACCTGATGAGCGAGTTGGGAACAGAATTACTGCTAGTCGGGTCTGCTTACGAGGTCGATGCCGCTGCAACCGAAGAACAGGTAATCGCGGACCTTGGCGAGGCGGCCAAGATCGCGAAAGAGATGGGGTTGTGTCTGGCCTATATGGGCTTGCCATGGTCGAATCTTGTTCACTCGGATGAGCAGGCGTTAGGCGTCGTTGAAGCCATCGACAGCCCTCATTTGGGGTTGGCCTTGAACTCATTCTTCTCGCTTGCCGACGGGTCCAAACCCGCCCGCCTTCGGGACATTCCCGGAGAGCGGCTGTTCCATGTGCAACTGTCCGATGCACCCCGGCTTGAGATGGATATACGTCGGCTCAAACGGCATTTTGGGCTTCTGCCGGGGCTCGGATCGCTGAACCTTGCAGGTTTCGTGCGGGTGTTGTCCCGCGCCGGGTACAAGGGGCCTTGGTCCATTGCGCGCGTCAACGAAGCAGCTCCTCAACCCGGTGGCCGAACACTGGCCCGAGACAGCTATAGGTCGCTGGTGAACCTCCTGGATGAGGTATCACGAACCGAGCCGGGAACCGAATTCGGCATCCCGGACCTGCCGGAACGCGTCTATGCGTCAGGCTTTGAGTTCGTCGAATTTACAGCTGATGAAGTAAGCGGCGCGCAACTGGCAGATATGCTGTCAGCAATGTGTTTTCGAATGGAGCGAAAGCACGTCAGCAAGTCCGTCGAGCTGTGGCGGCAGGGGGCTATCAACATCGTCGTGAATACCGAAAAGGACGGTTTTGCCCAGTCGGCGTTCCTGGGCCACGGCCCCTCGGTTTGTGACATGGGGTTGCGTGTCAAAGATGCGGATCAGACGGTCCAGCGTGCGACCGCGTTGGGCGCTCCGAATTTCTCGCAGCCGGTGGGAACAGGAGAGCTGGATATTCCGGCCATCCGTGGTGTCGGCGGCAATGTCGTCCATTTCATTGATGAGAAATCCGATCTGCATCGGGTTTGGGATATCGAATTTGAGCCGGTAGCAAAAACCAAAGCGACCCAGCCCGCCGGTTTGCGCCGTATCGACCATCTGGCACAGACGATGAGCCACGATGAAATGCAAAGCTGGCTACTGTATTACATCTCGACTTTTGAGATGGAGAAGTCGCCTATCGTGAATGTGGCCGACCCGTCCGGCGTCGTGCAAAGCCAGGCAATCGAAAGCCCCGAAGGCGAAGTGCGCCTGAACCTGAACGGGGCAGTTGGTCGCCGAACTCTGGCGGCTTCGTTCCTTGAAGATGGCTTTGGGGCCGGTGTTCAGCACATCGCCTTCCAGTCTGACGATATATTTGAAACTTCAGACCAATTGCTCAACTCCGGCTTTCCCAGCCTGTCCATCCCAGAAAACTACTACGCTGATCTGCAAGCGACTTTCGGATTGGATGACGATATGATCGCCCAACTGCGCCGAGGCAACATTTTCTACGATCGGGCAGCAGGTGCCGAGTATTTTCAGATATACAGCCGCCCCATCTTTAACGGCTTCTTCTTCGAAATTGTTGAACGCCGCATGGGCTATGCCGGTTATGGCGCGCGCAACGCACCCATTCGCCTCGCCGCGCAAAGCAAAATCCAGACCGCGAAAGAGGTGCAAACTCAATGACCGTGCTGGATGAAAACATGACAATGGATGAGCGCGCCGTTCGCCAATGGTGGCGCACATCCATCGTCGACATGAAACCCGGAAAGATCGCTTTTCGTGGCAATGCCATAGAGGACCTGATCGGGAACGTATCTTTCCCGCAAATGATCTGGCTGATGGTACGGGGCGGTTTGCCCGGCGACGCGCAAGCGCGCCTGTTCGAGGCCGCTTTGGTCGCAGGCGTGGATCACGGTCCACAGGCTCCCTCGATCGCGGCTGCGCGTATGGCCGCCACCTGCGGGGTGGGTCTCAATAATGCGATGGCGACTGCGGTGAACATGCTGGGCGACGTGCATGGTGGGGCAGGAGAGCAGTGCGCAGAGCTGTACTATGATATCGCGGCCCGCATGGATGCGGGAGCTTCACTGAATGACGCTGTTCGGGATGGCTTGGACAGTTGGCGCGAGACCTACGGCAAGATCGTTTCGGGCTTTGGTCACAGGTTCCACAAGCCCACCGACCCACGTGCACCCCGGCTTATGCAACTAGTTCGAAATGCGGCAAAGGAAGGCACAGTTTCAGGCCGGTTTGCCGACATTGGCGAAGAGGTTCAGGCCGAACTTGCCCGTCAACGCGGAGGTCGACCGATTGCCATGAATATTGATGGCGCGACAGCTGTGATCTTCTGTGAGCTTGGCTTTCCTGCGCCCTTGTCGCGAGGGCTGTTCTGCCTGTCCCGCTCGGTCGGAATACTCGCCCACGCTTGGGAGCAGATGGGGCAGGGCGGTCGGAACAAAGGACCGATGCCCCCGAATTACTTACCCCTCTACGAAGACAGGAATGATGACACGTGAGACATCGAAATCCTTCCGGGTCGGCCTTATCGGCTGTGGTCGTATCAGCGATATCTATCTAAAAACACTATCCAAATATTCGAGCGTCGAGGTCGTAGCTTGTGCAAGCCTTGATCCTTTGGAAAGTAGCGCCAAAGCGGATCAATACGGTGTCGCCAAGGCCTGCACGCCAGATGAAGTGTTTGACGATCCGACGATCGACTGCGTTCTGAATCTGACAATTCCGGCGGCGCATGCGGATATCAGTTTACGCGCGTTGGAGGCGGGCAAACACGTCTATTCCGAGAAGCCACTGGTTATGAATCGAACGGATGGTAAGGCGATCCTGCACATGGCCTCTGAAAAGGGGTTACTGGTCGGCTGCGCACCCGACACGTTTCTGGGCGGTCGCTGGCAGACCGTTCGGCGCTTGATCGGCGAGGGTGCTATTGGCAAACCGACAGGGGTTTTTGCCCATGTCGGGACCCACGGGACGGAGCGCCACCATCCCAACCCGGATTTCTACTACCAGGCCGGTGGCGGGCCCTTGCTGGACCTTGGCCCATACTACCTGACCGCGATGATCTGCTGTCTTGGACCAATTGACCGGGTCGCTGGAATGGCACGGCGGACCTTTGAGCAGCGTATGATCGAAAACGGCCCGCGCAACGGCGAATGGATGGATGTCGAGGTCGACACGCACTCCCTGAGCCTGATGCAGTTCTCATCCGGAGCTATAGGGTCGATGACCATGAGCTTCGACATTTGGGACAGCGAAACCCCACGGTTCGAAATCTATGGTGAAAACGGAACCATCAGCATCCCTGACCCTGACCCGGTTCACGGAGCCAACATTTTTCAGGGGGATGTCTGGCTGAAAACGCGGGACACCTCGCGCTGGTCTCATCAGCCCCGTCCAGCCGGTCGCGAAGACTGGCAGGTGGTCGAGAACAAACATGGGTTTAATGAAGACAGCCGCGGACTCGGGCTTCTGGATCTGGCCCTGGCGGCTCAAGAAGGACGCCAACCCCGTGCAAGTGGGGCGCTTGCCTACCACGTTTTCGAGGTCATGGACGCGATCGAACGGGCGCCGAAATTTGGCGCCTATCAGACGATAGAAAGCCGTTGCGAGTCACCCGAGCCTCTGCCGGTCGATTTCCTAATGAATGAGAGGAAGGAGTTGGCGCATGCCGATTGAGACACTCGACTTTGCCCAGCCATTCTTTCGCGTCCAGCACATCACAGGTGAAGATAGTATGTCTATCGAGGATCGTGCAATTGTTCTTAACCTTGGGCGACTGGATCTCTCGATCGAGGATCAGGCCGTTGCACCGCTTTCGTCCGTTATCGTGCAAGACAGCACGCTCAACGGCGTGGAACGTGCAGTCATTGTCCATGGTTTCGACGCCCATGCAGATGTCAACGAGCTGTTTGCATGGGTGAAAGATACGTGGCCATCTGCTTTCGATATCCGCCAAGAGGAGCGTCTGCGTGGTGTCAGCCACTACATGTCGCCGAAGGTCTTCGTGGGTAACGTTGGACTGACCATGTACCACTCGGGCTCGGTGCCGCTGAATGTCGGATTGCACAAGGATCATCCGTTCTGCCCGGTACCGGGGTTTCGCGAAGTGCATACGCAAATCGTAGGCTTTGGCAAAATGCAGCAATGCCGTGAGCCAAATGTTGAAACCCTTTACCTCGAAGAATTCATGGCCCCCGGCACGACGCACAAACCAATGTATGACGCTGAAGGCAACTATCCCTGGCATCAGTACGAGACGATTACCCCCAGCATTTTCATGGCGGTGGAAATGCTGCCGGAAGGCGTACGGGTCCCGGAAATGGAGGTTCAGAGTGGCTGAGAGACTTTTACCCGAAGACCTGAACTTTGACGGACCTTTCCCCCGGTTGTCTCGCCGTTTGCGGCTGGGCGTTGTCGGCGGCGGACGGATCTCTGTCACGCAGGCAACGGCCGCGCGGATGACCGACCGGTGGGAGGTCGTCGCAGGCGCGCTCAGTTCAGATGCCGCTCACAGCAAGGCGCGCGGGGCCGAGTGGTTCTTGCCGACCGATCGGTGCTACGCGTCGTTCGAGGAGATGGCAAAGACCGAGGCGGCACGCCCGGATGGCGTAGATGCCGTCATGATCACTACCCCGAACCACGTTCATTTCGAAGCGGCCAAAGCGTTTCTGGAGGCGGGCATTGACGTGCTGTGCGACAAGCCTTTGACCAATGAAGTCGCCGAGGCCGAGGGGCTTGAGAAGATCACCGCACGAACGGGGCAGGTCTTTGCTGTCGGCTATGCGATGTCGTGTTTTCCAGTGATCCGGCAGGCCAAACAAATCGTGGCCGAAGGCGGCATCGGCAAAATCAACCAAATCCATGTTGAGTTCATGCAAGACTGGATGACGCCCGATGATGTTGCTGATGCGCCCCATGTCAAATGGCGGCTGGACCCCAAGATTTCAGGCCCGACCAGTTGTGTCGGCGATATCGGTACTCATGCCGCGCATCTTGCCAGTTTTGTCTCGGGCGTGCCGATGACCGACGTGAGGGCCGAGTTTCATGTCTGCGGTGCGCCAAAGCCTTTGGAAGACACAGTTTTCATGTTCGCCCGATACCAAAATGAAGTCCCCGGAACCTTGATGGCAACACGCCTTGCCCCCGGAAATCGGGGTGGGTTGCGGTTGCGGATATTCGGGAGCGAAGGCGGTCTTGAGTGGGGCTTGGAAAATTCGGAACAGCTGAAGTTCAATCGGTTCGGTGAGCCGGATCGTATCATCAGCCGAGGTCACGGGCACGGCATTGGCCCCGGCGCGGAACGTCTGGTCCGTACCGCGCGCGGCTTCCCTGAAGGGATTATCGAAGCCTGGGCCAACCTCTATACGGAATTTGCCATGGCCGTAGCGGCGCGTCGGGATGGCGTTACTGTTCCGGCCGATTGGCTTACATATCCCAGTGTCGAACAAGGCGCAGACGGTGTCCGATTCATTGATGCCTCTGTACGCTCTCACCAGTCCGGAGGCGACTGGGTCACTATCTAAAGCTTTGCCAAAACGAAGGTTAAACACGCCCGGGCCATTGCCCGGGCGTTTTCATTTCCTGCTCAGTATTAAAAGTTGATATTTCAAATAATATCAGATATTTTTTATTACGTGTGATGAAAATGAGATTCGCAGACGCTTGGAGCTGTCGTTCATGGTGAAACCCGAAGAGGCTGGCGCAAGCCCCTCTCTCTATTCCTTGGCGCATCTGACGCTGATTGGCTGCACGCCGCCCGAGTTGGTCTATATCGCCGCGCGGGCCGGTTACGATGCTGTCAGTCCTCGGTTCATTCCGATGCATGTGCCCGGTGAATTCACTCAATCTCCAATCGACAAGACACAGGTCCAGGCCACCAAAACTGCTCTCTCTACCACCGGCTTGAAGGTCCTTGATGTCGAGCTTGCGCGTATCACTGAAGATGTCGACCCGCGCAGCTTTGAGCCTTCTCTGGAGATCGGCGGAGAACTAGGTGCCAAGCGCATGATCATGAGCGCGTGGACCAACACCCGCGATGATCGTGAATTCCTGATCGACGTCTATTCAGAGACCTGCGAACTGGCCGTGCCCTATGGGCTGACGGTGGATCTGGAGTTCCCAAGCTTTTCCCGCTTGCGCACTCTGGATGAGGCGCTGGATATTGTCCGCGCTTCCGATCAGCCCAACGGTGGTATTCTGGTCGACACGCTTTATCTGCACCTCAGCCGAGTGGATCTTGGAGAGCTGTTGCACGTCCCCTCGGACCTGTTTCACTTCCTGCATATCTCAGATTGCCTGCCCGGCATCGCTGATACGCGTGAGGGCATGATCCAACTGGCCCGTGACGCAAGGTTGTACCCCGGCGAAGGCTGGATCGATTTCACCGGCATCATCGAACGGATGCCACCCGTCGACTATTCCATCGAACTGCCCAACCAAAGCCGCGTCGCCGAGTTGGGATATGAAGAACACGCGCGTCGCTGTCTCAGCCACGCCAAGCGGACATTCGGCGCGGCGCGATCTCAGCGTCGTATGACCGATGCAGCAATTCCAAAACACCAAGAGGATCATCATGGGCAAAGAGCTCACTGAGAACGACCGCAACATGGCGGCCGATATGCTGGCGCGCGCCCGCGCTGCCATGGCCGAAATCGAGGATTGGGATCAGGACAGGCTGAACCGCCTGTCTCAGGCCATCGCGTGGTATGCGGGGAACGAGAAAACTTTCACGCGTCTGGCCCAGCAAGGGGTGGACGAAAGCGGTATCGGAGATCGCGAAGGGCGTCCTGCGAAGCGATTCAAGATTCACATGGTACTACGTGATGTCTTGCGTACGCCTTCGACGGGGATCGTCGAAGTCGACGAAGAAAAGGGGCTGGTGAAATATGCCAAACCTGCCGGTGTGATCGCGTCACTGATCCCGATGACCAATCCAGCGATGACACCACCGGTGACCGGCGTTTCCGCCGCCAACGCCCGGAATGCGGTCATCTTCAGTCCACATCCGCGAACCGCCCATACCACCTTTGAAATGGTCGAGGTCATGCGCGCAGCTTGTCGTGCTGCCGGTGCCCCCGAGGACTTGTTTCAATCCATTCGCAAACCGTCGATCCCATTAACGCAACATTTGATGGAGATTTGTGACCTGACGCTGGCGACGGGTGGCAAGCCCATGGTCAAAGCAGCCTACAGCTCGGGACGTCCGGCTTATGGCGTCGGCGCGGGCAATTCTTCCATCGTCATCGATGAGACAGCTGATCTTGATGTCGCCGCTCAAAACACTCGTATTTCCAAGACCTCCGACTTTGGGTCAGGCTGTTCGGCGGACGGCAACATCATCATCCAACGCTCGGTTTACGACGATATGGTCAAGGCACTTCAAGCCGAAGGCGGTTACCTGTGTTCGGACGAAGAGAAGGCAATGCTCGAAGCGGCCATGTGGGATGAGAAGGGCAACCGTACCTTCCCGACTATCGCCTGTCCGCCTCAGCAAACGGCCAAGGTCGCCGGTTTCTCGATCGCCGAAGATCGCAAATTCCTGATGGTCGAAAATCAGGGGCAAATCGGGCCGCAGCACAAGTTCTCCAGGGAAAAACTGACCACGCTGATGGCGCTATATCACTTCGACACATTTGATGACGCGCTGGAAACGGTCAGCCAGATTTACAACACCGGGGGCAAGGGCCATTCCTGCGGCATTTACAGCCACAATGACGATCACATTGACCGGTTGGCGCGTCTGGCTCCGGTCAGCCGCATGATGGTGCGACAGCCACAATCCAAGGCCAACGCAGGTGCCTGGACCAATGGGATGCCCATGACCAGCAGCTTGGGTTGCGGCATCTGGGGCGGCAACATCACCAATGAAAACGTCACCATGAAACACATGATGAACTACACCTGGGTCAGCCGTCCTATCCCCGAGGATCGCCCCTCGGAGCCGGACCTGTTCGGTGAGTTCTTCGGGCAGGAGGTCGCGTGATGGACGGAGCGAAACTGGACGGAAAAACCGTAGCTGAACACATTGTCGACTTCCTTGAACGCCGTGAGGTGAAGCATGTGTTCGGCCTATGCGGCCATACCAATATCGCGGTTTTAGCTGCATTGGCGGAAAGCCCAATTGATTTTGTAACGGTGCGTCATGAACAAATCGCCAGCCACGCGGCGGACGCATATGCCCGCGTGACGGGCAAGGCCTCGGTGGTGTTGTCCCATCTCTCCCCGGGGCTGACCAATTGCGCCACCGGGGTCGCCAACGCCGCACTGGACTGTGTCCCGATGGTTGTGATCGCAGGCGACATTCCCACGCATTACTACGGCAAGCATCCGCATCAGGAAGTGAACCTACACGCGGATGCGGCCCAGTGGGAGATCTACCGCCCCTTTGTTAAACGTGCATGGCGAGTAGATCGGGCAGACCTGATGGCCGAGATTTTGGAAAAGGCATTCCATCTGGCAGAAAGCGGCCAACCCGGACCGGTTCTGGTCAATGTGCCCATGGACATTTTTTCGGAGGTGATCCCATCGGACAGCTTTGATCGTATCCGCGACAACACCCGCGCGCTCAAGAAACCGTCTATAGACGATGAAACCGCGCGTGAAATCATTGAGGCTCTGGCACAGGCCGAAAACCCGGTCGCCTATGTCGGCGGTGGTATCCTGCTGGCGCAAGCCAGCGAAGAGTTGCGCGAATTCGTTGAACATATGGGCCTGCCAGTCGCGCATTCCCTGATGGGTAAAGGTGCGTTGCGGGACGACCATCCGCTTGTGCTGGGCATGACTGGTTTTTGGGGCACCGAGCTGGTTAATCAGACCTGCCTGAATGCCGACTACATTTTTGCCGTTGGGACCCGTTTCAAGGAGGCTGATTGCTCCAGCTGGTATCCCGGCTACACGTTCAACATTCCCGGCTCCAAGGTTATTCATATCGACATCGAACCGCAGGAGATCGGGCGGAACTATCCGACCGAGATCGGCGTAATCGCGGACGCCAAGGCCGCGCTTCGTGTGCTTATTCGGGTGGCCTGCGAGATGTATCCAGAGGGTTTCAGACGCCCCGCGTTGGAAAAAAAGATCGCTGGCTTCCGAACAAACTTCAAAACGCGCAATGTGGAAATGGCAACTTCATCTGCGTTTCCGATGATGCCCGAGCGCATTCTTGCAGATACCCGAAAAGCGCTGCCTGAAGATGCCATCATCACGACGGACGTTGGGTGGAACAAAAACGGTGTCGGACAACAGTTCGATATCCTGACCCCTGGCTCAATCCTGACCCCGGGTGGTTTTGCCACGATGGGTTTTGGCCCTCCAGGTGCGATCGGCGCGAAACTGGCGGCACCTGATCGTGTGGTGATCAGCCTGGTTGGCGATGGTGGTTTCGGTCAGAACCCGTCAATGCTGGCAACGGCCGTTGAACTTGATCTGGGCATCATCTGGCTGGTGATGAACAACAACGCTTTCGGAACTATCGCCGGCCTTCAAAAAGCGCATTACGGTCTGACCTATGGAACCACTTTCCCCGGATCAGCCGCCGCACCCGCAAATGGACCGGGCTATGCCGATATTGCGCGAGCCTACGGCGTGGAAGGGCACAGACTCAGCGCTGCCGACGAACTGTTGCCCGCACTGGAAGCGGCAATCGCCAGTGGCAAGCCAACCGTGCTCGATGTGCCAATGATCAACAACCCGACACCAACGACCGGACATTGGAACATCCTCGACATCTATTCGCCAGACAGGGATGTTTCGCACGTTGCAACCTAAAGCAATTTAGAGTGTGCGATCCGCCTATGCATACGGCTTTCGCCTGTATCGGTAAAACAGAAGGGCAATTGCCGCTGTGCGATGGCTTCAGCTTGATGGAAAACCTTTGAGTCGCAAATGGCAAGACTCGTGCGTCGTGCTTTTTTAGGGAAATTAAAAAACAAAGATTTAGATGTCGCCGAATGGCAAAACTATGTGTCGCCTGACATCCTTGTTGAACGTCACACGAACCTGACCCAACTGTCATAGTTGGACCAGAAAAGCGGTGAACGTTCGACATCAGAAGGCGCCCCCAATGTTGGACATCAGTTGAATTTGATCTTTGAGTCATCAACTAACACGCCGTCCCGATTTCATACTCCCGCAGACATTTTGGTTTGATCTGACTTCCATATCGGACAATCAGAGCTGATTTGTAGGTCAGACAGCGAAGCTGGCTGTTCCCGCTAATCTGCCACGTGGCGAACGCGGGAGGGGGCGAGGCAATGCTATTCGGCAGGGGGGGTGCGGCCCGGAGGCACAGCCGAGTACACGGCCCTGTCTAAAAGGGTTGCCCGAGGGGGAGGCAGCGTCTTACCCCTGACGGCCAGGGGCGTTTGGCTTGGCTAAATCCCGCTGGCCCACGGAAGGAAAGTGATGAGGTGGAAGGTCTGCCGCCATTTGCAATTGATCCCTTCTGTCAAACTTCAAAAAGTAATAGAGGCCACGAAGCCGCCATTCGCTAAAGCCGCATCGTCATACGTCCACAATGGCAGCAATGCGCAGGAAGCGGACTTTGCAAAGTTGAGTGGTCCACTCTCAACCGAACTATCAGACCCGTCGGCTGCGAGCTCGTTGTCATCCAAAACCGGTGAATTCTGGGCGGCGGTAGCTTTCGAGACCAACGACGGGGTAAATGCTCCAATAGCCCAAATGAATCGATCAGTTTGAAATCGAATTTGCAAACGAGGTGGCTATTGGAACCTACTTAGAAGACTACGCTACCAAAACGCGCCAGTGTTGGTCGAGAATACTTTCCCAACCGTCAGAATTCTTTAACCCGTTGGTTGTTTCACCCATCAGAGTCATTACCATCATACGACCGCGAATTTCAGCGTCTTGAGGCCCGAAACCGGCCTGTTCGAACAACCAGGCTGAAAACTCAAACCGCCGGTCCATAGCACGCTTATAGCTCAATGCAGCGTCCGCATCAGACTTCGCCCAGACCGCAATGGCCCCGTCTGGTCTGGAAGCGTCTTCGCGAATGACCTGCTGCATCAACAGCCTGATCCGCTCTTTCGCGGGACCTTCAAACTTTATTGCATCCTCAATGATGTGCCCGGTCAAAGCTTCTTCCCAATAGGTTAAAACGGCGTCGAGTAAATCTTTTAAATTCTTGAAGTGCCAATAGAAACTTCCGCTCGTCAACCCCAACCTACGCGCAATAGCGACGACCTTTACGCCTTCTATTCCGCGCTCTCTCAAAACGTCCAGCGTCGCAAGCAACCAATCCTCGCGCGACGCTTTTTCCTTTTTTTCGATTACTGCCATTCCGCTTTCCATAGAGGCTTCTATTGACATAGAGAAGTCTATGGTAATACCGTAGAGATGTCTATGGTTGACTTGAGAATCACGCTTTTGTGACATGCTTAGCCACGTCTAAAGGGAGGGGGAACTATGAATAGATTACTCATTTCCACGACAAGTGCAGTTTTGGCGCTTGGGCTTGCGGTCAGTGGATCTGCGTTGGCGCAGAATATGCTTCCAAAAGGTCGAACGGCTGCTGCAATCGAAGACGGAACCTATCCGGCGTCCTATTTCCCAAACACTGAAATTCTCGGTGAAAGCGAGATGCGGATCACCGCATTGGGCACGGGGATGCCAAACCAAACAAAAGCGGCCGTTTCCATTTCGTTCCTAGTCGAGTTGGGCAATGGGGATACCTTTCTTTTCGACGTTGGCACCGGATCTACTGGCAACCTTTTTTCATTGCGACCAGATTTCTCAAAGATCGATAAAGTCTTTTTCAGCCATCTGCATGTAGACCATGTCGGTGACTTCATGGGTCTTCACGTTGGAGGCTGGCTCTCTGGCCGCTACACCCCGCTTCGTATTTTCGGTCCGTCCGGATCCGAGGAAGAACTGGGCACCAAGGCATATGTAGACGGTATGTCGAAGGCTTATGCCTGGGACCTTGCGACCAGAACCGGTGCTTTGCCGGATGAGGGTGCGAAACTTGATGTCACCGAATTCGATTACATGCAGGAGAACGAGATCGTTTACCAAGAAAACGATGTCACCATTCGTTCCTGGCCGGCGATCCACAGCCTCGATGGCTCGGTCAGTTATTCCCTTGAATGGAACGGGCTAAAGTACGTCTTTGGCGGAGATACCTACCCGAATAAATGGTATGTCGAGTATGCCAAAGACGCAGACTTAGCGTCTCACGAAGCGTTTTTGCCGCCAGATGCGTTGGCACCCTACTTTGGCTGGGACATGAAGCAGGCAACTTATGTCGCCACCCGCGTCCACACCGAACCCGCGGCTTTTGGCAAGGTCATGTCAGCGGTCAAGCCTCGCATGGCACTGGGATACCATTCTGTTCTTTCACCAGAAAACTACCAGGCGATTTTGGAAGGCGTTCGTTCGACGTATGACGGGCCGCTGACGCTAGCGCGCGATCTTCAGGTAATCAATGTCACCAAGGATCAGATTGTTGTCCGGGAGGCCAGCGTGGATGACTATGCCCTGCCACCGGCAGTCAGCGACGAATATATCAAGGCGCCTCGCTCGAAGGAAAAAGAGCCATCTGACAAGGTGACTGCTGGCAAGTGGGAAGGATACACCCCGCCGCCGATGCCGGATCAATAACGACATCTTCGCTGCATCCGCGCGGCCAGATCACAGGTCGCGCGGGACAAAACGGCAAATGTCTTCCCATGAGAATGACGGCTGCGTCACAGACGCGTGTCGAGAACTGGGGAACTCATTGCCCAGGCAAGTGATGGAACGAAAGCACTGCCAATGAGCTTGTCACGGAACACAGTAAGCAAACCACCGGGCAATGTCAGATGCCTGCTGGCACTTGTGACGGCAATGGTTTTGCCGATTGGGGCGCAAGGAGATGTGACGCCCTACAGCGGTGCGGAAGTCGCCGATAACATAGCCGTCTTACGAATTGACGACGAAGGTATTCACCTGGATCTGGAAATATTTCCTCGGGACTTAACGGCCTTCGCCGCGACACTGTCATCTGGAGAATGGTCGGAACCACGGCCGGAATTGGTCACATATGACGTGGCATCCGACAATGGCCTTGAAAATTTCTTGATAGTTCGCGACGACGGAACTCCGTTGCCATTGCAATTCCTGACTGCGGAGCGACGCAAAAGGATCGACCGCGCATCTCCTCTTGCCGGAATGACCGATCCTATCACCGGCAGCAAATTTCCGGCACCTCCTGATGATCCTGAAGTAATCTACGTTAGAGCATTCTATGACTTTGAAGGCCTGAAACCCGAGAAATTGATCATCCGCCCTCCGCTGGCCAAAGACGAAGACACTGCGGTATCGATTGGCTTCATGGTCTTTGATCGCGCCGTTCCGGTCACCCGTTTCAGTTTTCTCAACAAAGACTCGCGATTTACGATCAACTGGTCGGACCCCTGGTTTACTGCATTTGCCAACGCAAACCTCAACCGCTCAGCCCAAAGTGGGACGACATCCTATCTGTATGTCGCTCCACGCGAACTCCGCCACGAGGTCCTGATCCGGTCTCGTGATCTTGCGCCCTGGATCGATCAAACCCTGGGTACCGGATCAAATCTGGATCCTGCGTTACAGTCACAGATTCTTGCGGATGCACTGAACGAATTCGCAACCAAGAACCCAGTCGCCATCGAGGGCGAACAGGTAATGCCTTCGAACGTGCGCGGTTCGTTCCTGACGCTCGGGGAACGCGGGTTTCAGGTTGTTGATGGCCCCTCAACGCTTAATGCTGATACGACGTTCATCGGCGTGATATCGTCTTATCCTATTCCAACTTTGCCAAAGGAGGCGTCTGTCACCTGGGACATGTTCGACGATACGATCCACGAAGTTCCTGTGACGCTGACGGATGTTGCTGGTCCGTTCCTGGATTGGGCGACGCCTGAGAATGCCAAGATCACGTGGGAAAATCACCTGAAACGATATGCCGAGCCTGAGGTTTCTCGGGTGAAGGCTCAAGGTGTTGTGTTTGTGCCTCTGTGGACACTGTTTACCGTTGGTCTTTCAGCTCTGGTCGGCCTGATCGCCACACTAACTTCCCAGAAGCACCTGCGGATTGGATTATCCGTACTTACAATCGGCTGTCTTCTTATCGGGTCGGTATTCTGGAATTCACGATCCGTCTCATTGATAAGCCCGACTTCTGATCAAGCCGCAGATCATGTAGCTGCGGATGCTTTTTCCCAGCTCATAGCCAACGTCTATGTTGCAGCCCTCGAAGTGTCGCCAGAAAAACGCAGCAAGGCGCTAGCCCCAATCGTTTTGAATGTTGACCTTGTTGAGGTGTCTGCAGAACTGGAAGCAAGCTTGGGGATCCGGGTACCCGGTGGTGGCCTCGCGCAGATCGCTGAGGTCACGGATGTCATCATAGTAGACGGTGGATTGAATAGATACGGAGCGTTTGAAGGCGTTGCGCAATGGCGGGTCGACGCGCGGGCGGGCCATTGGGGTCATGATCACCGTCGAAGGGTGGAATACCGCGCAAGGGTCGAGTTCCGACCTGAGCGAGGTAGCTGGAAACTTAGAGCAATCACTGTGTTGGAGGCGCGTGCACCGGATGTCTAAGCGGATAAGCAGAGCTTTGTTGGTTTTTGTCACGACCTGCCTGATTGTGTTCGCGGTTGCGAGCCATGCGCATTTTCTACTGAACCTGAACGTTCGGGTGTTCCACGTTGAACACACCAGCGACGGGTTGCGTATCCATCTTCGACTGCCGATGCCTTACCTTGTCGCGGACAAAACGGGAGCAATTGGAACAGATGGCCTTCCGTCCGCTGCTCCGTTTACGACAAATGCCCTTAAGGACGGCAATGTCGTGCATTTTGCCGACCCCGCTCAACTGGATGCTGACCCGCTCGGGCTCGGTCGAATCGCTGAGGCCGGAACAATTGTCGAAGTGCAAGGTCAGCGCGTAGCGGGCAACGTGGAATCTGTGGCAATCCATCGGGTGGGCGAAGAACCGGGATTTGCTACTCTGAACGAGGCCGAAAAAGCGGTGTTTGAGGGATCAACTCTGTCGCTCGATCTGCCTGTATTTGTTGGCGATGTCATCGTCGATGTCACCGTACGGTATGACCTGAAAACCACCCCGTCTACCTATGCGCTGTCAAACGCTCTGAACCCCGGATTGCCAGACCAGGAAATGACCGCGAACCTCATCCTCGACTACGGCTCCAGCGACCCACTTGTCTTTCGAACGCGGGGTCTGATGGAAGATCCGGTTGAGATTTCAAGGTCGAGTTTCGCAGGAATCGTGACTTTCATTTGGGAGGGTGTGCGCCACATTCTCGAAGGCATCGATCATGTATTGTTTGTTGTTTGCCTTGTCATCGGCGCGCCTGAACTGCGGGCGCTACTCTGGCGTGTCACCGGGTTTACAGTTGGCCACAGCGTAACACTTTCGCTTGGCTTCTTTGGCTATGTTCCATCCGGTGCATGGTTTGTCCCTTTGGTAGAAACAGGGATTGCGCTCTCAATCATCTACGCAGCTGTTCTGGCCATAAAACGAGAAGATTCGGGGCCAAACACCAACAGAAAGGTTTTCGTAGTGACCGTCCTGATGGGATTGCTTCACGGCCTGGGCTTTAGTTTCGTGCTGCATGAAATCCTGCAAGTGACTTCGCCCAATATTTGGCAGAGCCTATTGGCATTCAACATCGGCGTGGAAGTTGGTCAAGTCGCAATCGTTCTGGTGACGTGGCCGCTCCTAAATTCGATTTCAAAATTTGGCCCAACTCCTGAGTTTACGCTCAGAGTTTCAATAGCTATCGGCTGCGGAGCTGTCGCGAGTTGGTGGACATTCGAGCGTGGGAAAAACTTTCTGGACTTACTTTCAATTTAGCCGGTTACGAACGACAGCTTTGGGCTGCGACCTGCCGACTGCGACTGCAGGAGACAGATAGCCTCGGGATGGCCGGTTTGGGCTCAATCTGCTTGTCCAAACTCGCCATAGAGAAAGTCGGCAACGAGACCAAAGCTACCTCTCAGGCTCCTTGCTGATCACGGTCGTCACAGTTCGAGTTGAGCGACTTTGAGTGAGAGCTATCGCGCCCAAAACCAGCGCGCAGGCCAGCGCCTGTGTACCCGTGATTACTTCACCGAATGCAAGAACGCCAACAGCAAACATCGTGGGTAGTTCAATACTTCCGACTACAGCAGTGCGCGCTGCCCCAATAATAGGCGAACAGATCGTGTAAATCAGTTGCGGAATAAGCGCCGTCACAAGGCCCAACCCGACAACTAGAACCCAGTCGTCCCCACCTTCTGGTAGAATTTCGCCGACCTCGGATGAAAGAATGAGAGGGGCAAGGCCAATGACCGACCCAAGCGAGACTGACGCCATTCTGGCTAAAGGCGCAATACGTGACAGGCGGTGCACGAGAACACATATGCCGAAGCCAAAACCGAAAGGTGCCGCTAATGAGACGAGAAGGATTGGAATTTGGTCCGGTGGCACAGATGCTGGAGAACCTGCGAATATCGCAGCAGCGACGATCAATCCAGCCGCAACAAAGCTGCGTCGCGTTGGTTGATCACCAAAAAGCGCCCATGCGATGGCAATCGTAAACACCGGATAGGTCATGTAGAGTACGCCAACTGTCGATGCAGGAACAGTCTCAAGAGCAGTAACATAGCCGACCCAGCCAAGACCCATCACTGCGCCCGCAACCATACCCCAGACGATTTCTCGCCACTTTGAGTGATGCATTACAAGTGCGGGCAAAAGGACAACCGCTGCCAAGATGTACCGATAAAAGGCAACCGCATAGGGAGCGAGACCCTGATCGGTGAGCCCACGGCTAAAATAGGGTACAAGGCCAAAACAGATGGATGCAAAAAGCACACCAACGACCGCAAGGGCATAGGGTATGGCGTTCCGCTTGGCTGAGGTTAGTTGGTTCATTGCTGACAACTAACACGCTATGCTGCGGTTGACATCGTCAGGCCATATGAACGGCAACTTTGTACGCGTTCGCGACCTGTTGCATGAGCGAAAGACCGAGGTGTGATCAAGGTCTGGTAAGGGCTCATCGCAGGTCCGCAATCGTTTTGTGAGCTTAAAGATCTAGCGATCAGTCTTGTGGCGAACATGGCAAAGAGCGAATGTTTGCTTGGAAGTCCTGGATAAATACTTGGAGAATATTAGAGAAAATCTGTGATGTCTTTCGCACTTCGATAACGGATTACTTGCTGGCGATCTTCTTGCAAATTCGGATGATGTCATCTGCCTCATGTTGAGTAAGGCCAATTTGGGAAAAGACTTCAGATGATATCCCGCAGCTTTTTATCCAGATGCTGCGTCCTGTTTCAGTTAGAGTGACAATCTTCTGGCGCTCGTTCCCGTCCCGCGTCTCACGCCGTAACAGATCTTTTTCCTCAAGGCGCCGCAACAACGGCGTCATTGTCGCTCCGGATACGTCAAGCCGTTTTGCCAAAGTGGAAATGGAGACACCATCCTCTTCGGACAATGCCATCAAGACCAAATACTGGGTGTAAGTTAGTCCCTGGGCCTTCAGAAGTATCTGGTAAAGCTGCTCTATCTTGTGCGAGGCCGCGTAGACCGCAAAGCACAACTGATTGTCTAGCCGAACATCTTCGTCGGTCTCAGGCTTTTTCGTCTTGGGCACGATGGCGACTTTCATTTTTGATCTCGGGCACTTTTTAGCATCTGAAGTTTTTACTTGCAAATAATTAGGAAGCTAAATATTAGCTAGCAAATAAATGCAAATGGAGGATGTAATGATCAGACGCAGCATTATAGCTATTGGCATTTCTGTGGGGGCGACACCTGCCGTCGCAGAAGGTGACTTTGACTTTGAGAAGGGTTTCGCTGCCTTCGAAGACTTGTTTGGTATGACTGAAGGTAAACGCCGCAATCACACCAAAGGATTTTGCGTTGAGGGCACGCTTACACCCTTAGACGAGACGATTGAAACGTACTCCAACAGCACTTTGTTCACTAGTGAATCTTCGGTTATTGCTCGGGTGTCCCACAAGGGTGGTAAGGCAAATCCAGCAGACGACAAATACGGGCTACTTGGGCTATCGATGGAGATCACGACGCCGGATGATGACCTGCACGTGATTGCCATGAACACCGAACACTTCTTTCCGGTGCCGACGAGCAAAGCGTTCATCGAACTTTTGCGTTCCAAGGCTGCTGGAGCGGACGCAACCAAGGCGTTTGCTGCCGCCAATCCTTCATTGAAGACCTACAGCGAGTATCATGGCGCGTTGGATAAATCGCTTCGACCCCATGAGGGTACAACCTACTACAGCGTGAATTCTTTCCTCCTTGTAAATGACGCGGGTCAAGAAACTGCGATGCGATTCTATTTCCGCCCATCGGGGCAGGAGGATATCGTTGTTGACACTCACCCCGACTTCTTCATTGAAAACATGCAGGCCAATATCGCCAACGGGGGCGTGTCCTGGGACATGGTTATCGTTCTGGCTAACGCTGATGACAATGTCGAAGATCCCTCTGTTCAGTGGACCGGCGATCACACAGAAATCGTTGCTGCGCGTTTCACAGCGAATGCTGCGATGACTGAAGATGACGGGCAGTGTGACGAGATCAACTTTGACCCGCTGATCTTGAGTGAAGGCTTTGCGCCATCCAATGATCCCATGTTGCAAGCACGATCGTTGATCTACGCACATGGTGTAGGAAAACGGCTGTCTGAAAAAGAATAACTTTGGATCCACTGAATCAGCGGATCAATCGATTTCCTGTGATGCTCTGCGTTGCCGGAAATACGAATTCTCAATGAGCAAAATGCATGGGCAATAAAGCCATCTCAAAGAGGGTTTCCCGGCCTGCTCGATAACTGATCAAGGAGGACGTCATGTCACAGGCAGTAAAACTAATCGACGCACTGAATGGTACGTTTGGCCGTCACAATGGCTATCGCGCGTCACACGCAAAGGGGTTTACAGCACAGGGGCGTTTCTGTCCTGCTGCGGAGGAGCCGAGAGTTCAAATCCCGATGTTGAACAATGAATGCAAGGCTACGGCGCGCTTCTCCGTTGGGGGTGGAAAACCGGGCATCAGTGACAAAAGCCCTACGGTGCGCGGGATTGGGCTGGAGATCGGAAATGGATCAGGCTCTTGGGTTCTGACGTTAATTTCGAACCCGGTTTTCTTTGCCAACTCTGCTGCACAATTCCGGGCTTTTCTTGCCGCTCGTATTCCTGATCCGGACACCGGTGCCCCGAATCCGAAGTTGGTAGAAGCCTTTAATGAGGCAAACCCCAACACGGTGCCACACCAACAATATCTAAGGTCTGTTGCGCCCTGCCGTTGTTATTCGTCTGAACAATACCACTCTGGTCATGCTTATCGGTTTGATTGGAGTGGAAGGGAAATCTCTGCCCGAATTCTGCTGGAGCCGGAGGGTGGGCGTTTGGCATTGAGCAAGGAAGAGATGGAAACCCTCTCGGATGATTTCCTTCATGACAGGTTCCTGGAAAAGCTCTGCGATGGTCCCGCCCGTTGGTCGTTGAAGTTGGTGATCGCGAACGCCGCTGACAATGTGTCTGATCCGACTGTGCCTTGGAGTGGGACACATACCATGGTTGATCTTGGGACAATTCAGGTTGGGCTACCTGATGATCGTTCTGAAAGCACCAAAAAGGTGTTCGACCCAACCCGGATGCCTGAAGGAGTTAGGGCACCCCTGGATGATGTTTTTTCCCTGCGAAGTGGAGCTTACGCGGAATCTGCGGCAAGACGATCCGTCTGAGAGGCGGGTTGAGTATCTGTGGGGTACCAGCGCCCCCTTTAATAGGTATTGACAATACCTATTAAAGGGGGCAGAAAACGGGAGCCCGAAATGGAGTAGATTCTGATGACAACTGCGATGGTTGCCAAACCACAGATGTTTGAAATTTCCGCTGAGGAAATTGAGATATTGGTTTGCCGGTTTTACGCGCAGATAAGGGTGCATCCTGTATTGGGGCCCGTGTTCAATGAGGCCATTCAGGATTGGAAAGCGCACGAAGAAAAGATCGCTTCGTTCTGGCGCGGCGCGATCCTCAGGGAGCCCGGGTATTCCGGAAATCCAATGCAGGCTCATCTGGCGAATTCAGACATCCTTCCCGAGCATTTTCCCTTGTGGCTCGATCTGTTTGGCGAAACGGCACATCAGGTTCTGCAGCCAGATACCGCTCAAGCTTTTACTCATTTGACCAACCGGATCGGTAAAGGTTTGACCTTTGGGATCGAGAACTTTCGTCGCGAGGTGGGTGCCCCGCCGGAGTTGTCATGACCATATCGGTATATTCAAAAGCGCAGGTCATTACCGAGCCGCCAATCCAAGTCGTGAAACGTTGGTTGCGAGCGGGATGGCGCGATTTTAGAGCGAACCTTGAGTATTCGATTTGTTACGGCATTGCGCTTGTTCTGTTGGGATGGGCATGTGTCGCGGGTCTTGTGTTTAGCGGTCAAGGTTGGGTTCTGCTGCCACTTTTGGCTGGTGGCGTGCTTGTTGGACCCATTGCCACCGTTGGTTTGTATTCGATCGCCAGCGGTGACACTGGACCCGCCGTCGCTAAGGGGCAGATTGCTCTGGTCGGCGCGATCCTCATGGTGTTTGCCCTGACTTGGATACGTGCCGCGACAGTCATGTTCGCCATTGTTTATGGTCTGCGCCCGTTCTCAGGCTTCGCTGACACTCTACTGCTGATGATCAGCACACCGTCCGGCTGGGCTTTATTAGTCTCTGGATCTTTGATCGGCGGATTGTTTGCATCGTTGGGGTTCGCTGTCTCAGCCTTTTCGCTTCCGATGCTTGTAGACCGCAAGATTGATGGCTTCTCAGCCATGGGGCTGAGTTTTAATGCCACCACTCACAATTTTCGTCTTTGCCTGTATTGGGGCAGTGCGATTACCGCGCTGACTTTGTTGGGGATTTTATCGGGCCTGCTAGGGCTGGCCGTAGTTTTCCCTTTGCTGGGATATTCAACCTGGCATGCCTATGCAGAGCTTTTCCATGGAGACGCACAATGACAGAAGCCCTTCCAGAAGGCGTGGTGCACTATGCGACTTCGCAATTCACGCACGACACTCTGCCAGAAAAATTGCGCAAGGATCACAGCACGAAAGCCGGTGTCTGGGGCCAATTGGCGGTGCAATCTGGCCAGCTTTTGCTGCGTCGGGACAACAAAGATGACTTGGTGTTGGCTGCGGGTGATACGGCGGTCTTTGCGCCCCAGGAAACTCACTCTGTGAACCCCATGGGAGAGGTCGCATTGGAAGTGCGTTTCCACCGGCAGGAGCGGCCAGATGCTGAATAACAATACTGTCGAAAACGTTTTGGTCCTGTGTGCTCTTGTCATTGTTCTGATCGGCGGAGTGGCCATTCTTGGTTGGGGTGTACCTATCGCCTATGTGCTGCATGGCTGGATGATCGCCATCTTCGCCGGTTGGGGGTTGATCTGGATGATCACCCGAATGAGTGAAGAAATCCGGGACATCCCGCTTGAGTATAGTGACAAGGTCACGCGTTTCGGTGTCATAGCTGCTCTATTTTGGGCCTTGGTTGGTTTTACCGTCGGAGACATTCTAGCTTGGCAACTGGCCTTTCCGGCATTGAACGGGGATGTTTTCTGGTCGAACTTTGGCCGGTTGCGTCCGGTACACACGTCCGCGGTCATTTTTGGATTTGGCGGCAATGCCTTAATCGCAACTTCGTTCTACGTGGTGCAGCGCACCTCGCGGGCAAGACTGGCCAGTGAATCGCTGCCTTGGATGGTCTTTTGGGGCTATAACCTTTTCATGGTCCTTGCGGCGACCGGCTACCCCTTGGGGATTACCCAATCCAAGGAATATGCGGAACCGGAATGGTACGCGGATCTTTTGTTGCTGGTTGTATGGGTAGGGTACCTCGCGCTTTACCTAAAGACCCTTTCGCGTCGGGCAGAGCCGCATATCTATGTGGCCAACTGGTACTATCTGGCTTTCATTGTCGTCATCGCGATGCTGCACTCGGTGAACAACCTCTCGGTGCCCGTCTCCATCGCTTACCCCAAAAGCTACTCGCTTTTTTCCGGGACACAGGATGCCATGACTCAGTGGTGGTACGGGCATAACGCGGTTGGTTTCCTGCTTACGGCAGGGTTCCTGGGGATGCTCTATTACTTCCTGCCTAAAGCTGTGAACCGGCCGATCTATTCATACCGGATGTCGATTGTGGGGTTCTGGGGGATCACTTTTCTCTACCTTTGGGCCGGATCGCATCACCTGCATTATACAGCCCTGCCTGATTGGGTTCAGTACCTTGGTATGACCATGTCGATCATTTTGCTGGTTCCCAGCTGGGCCTCTGTGTTCAACGGCATTCTTACGATCAACGGGGCTTGGGATAAAGTCCGGACGGACCCGGCGGTCCGGTTCATGATGGTCGCAATTCTGTTCTATGGGCTGTCGACATTTGAAGGTTCGTTCATGGCGATCCGCCCGGTAAACTCGCTAAGCCACTATACCGACTGGACGGTTGGGCACGTTCATGCCGGCGCCTTGGGTTGGGTCGCCTTCATCACCTTTGGTGCCTTGTACAAGCTGGTGCCCTGGATATGGAAGCGGGACGGCGTGTATTCCTTGCGGCTGGAGGCCTGGCACTTCTGGCTCGCCCTGAGCGGAACGCTGATTTACGTCGGGGCGATGTGGAACAGCGGCATCACGCAATCGCTGATTTGGCAGACCTATGATGCGGACGGCGCTTTCCTCTATTCCTTCCTCGACAGTGTGATCGCGATGCATCCCTACTATGTCGCCCGCGCGATTGGGGGGCTGTTGTATCTGATCGGAGCCTGCATCGGTGCATACAATATTTACATGACTGTGAGTGGGCCGAAGAAGGCCCAAACCCGGGAAGCCGGACCATTGGTCCAGCTGCCAGCGGAGTAAGTCCCAATGAGCACTCAGCACCAAAAACTCGAACGCCATTCACTTGGGTTTGCAATGGCAATCCTGATGGTTGCATCGATCGGTGGAATTGTCGAAATCGCGCCGTTGTTCACGATCGAAAACACAGTGGAAAAGGTCGAAGGTATGCGGCCCTACACGCCGCTGGAACTTGCCGGGCGTGACATCTATGTCCGCGAGGGGTGCTATGCCTGCCATAGCCAGATGATCCGCACCCTGCGGTCGGACATAGAACGCTATGGACATTACAGTCTGGCTGCCGAAAGCATGTATGACCATCCGTTTCAATGGGGCTCGAAACGTACAGGGCCGGACTTGGCGCGCATTGGTGGAAAATATTCTGACGCATGGCATGTGGCGCATCTGGAAGCGCCGCGAGATCTGGTCGAGGGGTCCATCATGCCGGGCTATGCGTTTTTGTCCGAGACGCGCCTTGCGACTGGGCATTTGCCTGCGTCACTGACAGCCCTCAGCCGGGCTGGTGTGCCCTATACGGACAGCCAGATCGAAAACGCCGAAAAGGACGCTGCAAGGCAGGCGGATGCTGAGCAGTACTTTGAAGGAGAATTGCAGGAAAGTTACGGCGAAAATGTGCAGGTCAGGGATTACGACGGGCAGCCGGCCGAGTTGACGGAAATGGATGCTCTTGTGGCCTATCTTCAGGTTCTTGGCACATTGGCCGATCTGGATTCGTTAAACCTTGAGAAGGTTCAGCGATGACACATGATACGGTTCTCGTTTTCTCCAAGACTTGGGGCGCAATCTACCTGCTGGCCGTCTTTTTAGCTGCAGCTGTTTGGACCTATCGGCCCTCGCGCCGGAAGGTTTACGACGATGCCGCCCAATCCCCACTCGACAGCCGGGAGGATCAGCCATGTCGATGAGGGAAAAGGATCCCGTTTCCGGCACCGATCTGACTGGCCACGAATGGGACGGTATCAAAGAGTTGGATACACCTGTTCCCTGGGCTGCCCGATGGGCGCTGTGGATCAGTATCATCATAGCAGCGCTGTATTGGGTGCTTTACCCATCTTTCCCGAGTGTGCGTGACTACGCGAAGGGGATGCTTGGCTATTCCTCGCGTGCAGAAGTTGCGACGGCACTTCAACAGGCGGATGCGAGTCGAGAAATGACATTCGCGCCTTTCGCGTCCGGGGATATAGAGAAGCTGGCCGCCGATCCGACGCTTGAGGCGCGGTATAGCGCGTCGATTTCCAAGCTTTACGCCGACAACTGTGCGGCTTGTCACCGGAATAATCTGAAAGGGCAGGTTGGCTTTCCCAACCTGGTGGACCGTCATTGGCTGTGGTCAGGCTCGCCGAAAGAGATAGAGACAACCATACGCTATGGAATCAATGCGCAGCATGACGATACACGGATCGCACAGATGCTTGCCTTTGGTGCGGATGGCATGATCGAAAATCAACAGGTAGAGGAAGTCACGGAATTTGTCTTGTTCCTCTCTGGACAGCAGCATGATGCGACGGCGGCCGAAGCCGGTAAATTGGTTTTTGAAGAAAACTGCGCGGCCTGCCACGGAGATGACGGCCGCGGGGGCTACGAGATCGGCGCGCCAGATTTGGGCGATGAAAGTTGGATCTATGGGGGCGACCGGGACGCCATCTATCACAGCATCCATTTTGGCCGACGGGGGGTGATGCCGGCGTGGGACGGAC
Organism: Ruegeria sp. BB5; assembly: GCF_056539405.1. Taxonomy (NCBI): domain Bacteria; kingdom Pseudomonadati; phylum Pseudomonadota; class Alphaproteobacteria; order Rhodobacterales; family Roseobacteraceae; genus Ruegeria; species Ruegeria sp. BB5. The sequence continues at coordinate 151,191 of NZ_JBQFUX010000008.1, forward strand.
GTTTGAGTGACGCTCAGATCCGAATGCTGACACTGTACTTACTCTGGAATGCAGAAGATGTACCAAGCTGAAGAGAATCCACGATTCCGAAGGGCAATGTATCTGATGATAATGGTCCTGTTGGCCGGCTACATCGGGTTCAAGGCATGGCACCTGTCGATGGCATTCGAGGCCTGGGAAGGGCAGGCGATTGAGGGTGCCGTGCCTGGTGCAGCTAAATGAAAATCGTGGTTTTATACGATTTCAATTTGCGTATTAATGATCTGAAGCCAGCGCATGACTAACTTCTAGCGCTCGGATCAGGTTTTTCATTCCGCGATTTCCTTCCAAAACATCCTGCAATGTCTTGCTGTCCAAGGCAGTAAAAAACGCCTCTTGAGCTTCAGTCAGGATTGGCAGCAACCCACAGGCAGGCGTCATCACACAACAGCCGCCGTCTTCTTTCATACACTCAACCAAAGGGGTGCCGCGTTCGGATTTTCGCAGCAGGCCGCCAATCGAGATCGCATTGGGAGGCAAGGCCATTCGCATTCCTCCGTTGCGTCCACGAACGGATTCTACGTAGCCCTCGTGTGTGAGCCACTGGGAGATCTTGGCCAGGTGATTGAAGGGCAAGTTTTGCATAGCCGCAATCTCGCGGGTCGACATCAACCCCTCTTCGTGGGTGGCAAGATGGATCAGGATGCGCAAGGCATAGTCGGAAAACTTGGTAATTTGCATAGTTATATCTCTCATAAAAAATAGGCTTTGAAAATGCCTATTTTGTTGACATCTTTTTCTGATCTTTATAATAGGTATTTAAAATGCTTAATAAGGGAGATGGCTCATGCAGCCTGTTGTACTTTTGATCTCGCTGATCCTGATGGCAGTGCTGTCACTTGTCTTCTGGAAGGCCGCGCGCGCCTCGAACGGGGCGGAAGCAGGACCCAATGCCAACTCGAAGCGTGCGGGCTTGATCTGGGCGATGACGATTGTTGGAGTAATCGTGGCAGTCGGTTCATTGCGACCATGGCCGCACGCTTTGGCCAGTACAGACGGTGCCATCACCGTTTCCATCACCAGCGGGCAGTGGTGGTGGGATATCGACACAGTTGAGATCCCTGCTGGAACGCCCATCAATTTTAGCGCCACGACCGAAGATGTTACCCACGGATTGGGCATTTACACTTCAGACCTCCGCCTTCTGACGCAGGTCCAAGTGATCCCCGGTTACACAACCGAAGTTTCTTACACGTTCGATGAACCCGGCACTTACCAGGTCCTGTGCATGGAATTCTGCGGGGTGGCGCATCAGGACATGGTCAACGAATTCGAAGTCGTCGCGGTGGAGGACTAAATGAGCGCTGTATCTGAACTTGTCGCGGAAAAACCAATCGTCACTGAACCCCAGGCTGGGGCAGTCAAGCTTACCATGATCCTCTCAGGCGCGGTCTTTGCTTTGATGATGGTCTTTGGTCTGATCATGCGTGCTGCGCAGGGCCAATGGATCGAAGTGGATCCGGCTTTGTTTTACCAGTTGCTGACGGCCCATGGCGCCGGAATGGTTGGTACAGCTGCACTGTCTGGCGCCGCAATCATGTGGTATTTTTGCGGGCGTCATATCGTTCTGACGGCTGGAATCTATTGGGCTTTCCTTGCTTTGTTTCTGCCAGGCGTCGTCCTGATCTTAGGCTCGATCTTCATCGGCGGATATGGCGGCGCATGGACATTCCTGTTTCCCTTGCCCGCGATGTCAGGCGGAGCGTGGGAAGCCGGCGCGGCTGCTGCGTTCATGCTTGGATATGTTTCGATCGGCGTTGGCTTTCTGCTGTATTATCTGGAGCTCGGTCGTCAGATTCATGCCCGTTATGGCAGCCTTTTGCGCGCCCTGGGCTGGAACCTGATCCTAGGGCGAGAGGACAAAAATCCTCCGCCGCCAACAATCATCGCGGCGGCGGCCGTGACTATTTTCAATTCGATCGGGATAATCCTAGGTGCCGCGGTGTTGGTGGCGAGCCTTGTCCACCTGCTGGTGCCGGGTTTTGAAGTAAACGCGCTGTTGGCCAAGAACCTGATCTATTTCTTTGGCCACGTTTTCATCAATGCCTCAATCTACATGGCCGTCACTGCGGTGTATGAAATCCTGCCGGAATACACCGGCAAACCGTGGAAATCGAACCGTCTGTTTGCGATTGCCTGGAATGCAGTTCTGATCTTCGTGATGGCTGTTTACTGGCACCATCTGCTTCAGGATGTGGTGATGCCACCCTGGATGCTGGTGGTCGGGCAACTGGTCTCATACTTCAGCGGCATTCCCCTCATCGCGGTCACAGCATTCTCTACGTTCCTCTATGTGCGAGGTTCGAAAATGACCTGGGATCTGACGTCCTCACTGCTGGTTCTGTCCGTGGCAGGCTGGTCGGTCGGCTCAATCCCCGCGTCAATCGACGGGATGATCAGTGTGAACAAAGTGATGCACAATACAATGTGGGTCCCGGGGCATTTCCACACCTACCTGCTGCTGGGCGAAGTGGCGATGGCCTTTGGGTTCATGGCCTGGCTGGTCCGAGGCAAAACCATCGCCCAGATAAGCGGGTTGGACCGGGTCGCTTTTGTGACCTACCTCGCAGGCGCCGCTGGGTTTGTGACGGTGTTTCTCTTCTCTGGTGCGGCTTCGATCCCGCGTCGCTGGGCAGTGCACTACGAAGAATGGCTGACCCACGACCGCATTGGCACCTTGTTCGGCGTGCTGGTCGTGTTGGGAACATTGCTCTTTGTGCTGCGCTTTGTGCTGCGTCTTGGGCGGTGTGACAGCTGATGATTGCGCGCGCTCTTCCCTCGGTTCTGGTCGCGAGCATCGGCTTGGGAACTCTCTGGCATGCCACAGATGGAGGGCAGGCTTTCACCAGCGAAGCCGCTCGGAGATTGGACGTGGTGCACGCACCGCGTCCAGTTCCAGCCCTGCAACTGGAAGACATGTCAGGTCAGTTGATGCCCCTGTTGCCGCAAGGGAAGGAGTTGGTTTTGGTCGAGTTCATCTACACCGTGTGCGGCGACATCTGCCAGATTGCAGGCGCAGACTTTGCCAAGATCCGAGATCAATTGGAACAGCGTGGAGAGTCCGTCCGGATGATCTCGGTCAGTTTTGATCCTAAGCGAGACACGCCCGAGCAGATGACGATTTACGGGGAAGCCCATGAGGCGGACGGAAAAATGTGGACCGTCGCGCGGCCGAGGCCAGAAGAGTTGCCGGCATTGTTGAAGCTTTTTGACGTGACTGTCATTCCCGATGAATGGGGCGGGTTTCAGCACAATGCCGCAATCCATGTGATTGAAAGCGACGGCCGCTTTTCGGCGGTGTTTGACACCGATGCGATCGACGATGTTCTGACCCATTTGGAGGAGCGCAGCTCATGAAGTTGCTTGGTTTGGCCTTCCTGGCTTCTGCCGAGGCCGTTGCACTTCGCTATGCGGTTGTTGAAAGTCCGATCCAGCATGTCCTGGTGCAGATGCCATTGTTGGTTCTAGCCGGGGTGTTGTTGGCTTGGAACAGGCAGGTCCGGCGTGAATGGGCTGTTCCGTTGCTACTTGTGGCCTTGACCGTATTTCTGTTCTGGATGCTGCCTAGAAACGTTGATTGGGCGCTGACGCCGACAGGGGAACTTACTAAATATCTGAGCTTGCCTTTGCTGTTGGGGGCACTGCTGAGGTTGTCCTGGCCCTGGCTGGGCCCGGTGCTTCGCGGATTTCTGAAGGCGAATGCGCTGTCGATGCTGGGTGTGCTGGGTTTTCTGTATACGCATGCGCCGGTCAGGATTTGCAACTCCTACCTGGTCTCGGCTCAGAAGGATCTGGGCATGGCCTTTCTCTACCTCGCTGCATGCTTGGCCTGTCTCTGGGCTATCCCGATCCTGTTTGGAAATCCAAGTGGCCAAAGGTCGAACGCGACCGGCTGCGCAAGCTGTGGAGTATAATACGAAATGACCTATGCTGACACAGTCATTGGGTTCGCAGAATTGGCGCAAGAGAAAGGCGTCAACCTGCGTGCAGATCCAATTGCCTTTCTGATCCTCGCCTTAAAAGCCGGGGCGTTTGTTGGGGCGGGCATCTTGCTGATCTTTTCTGTTGGGCAGGGTGCGGATCCATCCATCCGTCCCATCGTCATGGGGGCCAGCTTCGGTATCGCCTTGACCCTTGTGGTTTTTGCAGGGGCCGAGCTGTTTACTGGTCACACCATGTACATGACGCACGGATTGCTGGCCAAAAGTGTTGCTTGGTGGGATGTGCTGCGCTGCTGGTTGGTCAGTTGGGCAGGAAATCTGATCGGGGCCATATTGCTGGCGTTGCTGTTCGTCGCAGGCGGTGGTGGACTTATCTTAGGGGCAGGCGAAGAGGCTTTTCTTTATAAGGTGGCCATCAAGAAGATGCACGGCACCGAGTTGGAGCTGTTCGCCAAAGCGATCCTGTGCAATTGGCTGGTTTGTCTTGCCTTGTGGTGTTCGGCGCGCGCAAAAGACGACGTTACCAAATGCATCGTCATCTTCTGGTGTCTTTATGCATTTATTGCTGCGGGGTTTGAACACAGCGTTGCGAACATGACCGTGTTTTCACTGGCGCTGATCTCAGATCACCCCGACAGCATCACCCTGGCCGGAGCCGCCCACAATTTGACGTATGTCACCTTGGGCAACGCATTCGCCGGTGCCGGGATCATGGGCTACGGCTACTGGCGAGCGGCTTCTAAACCCACGGTTAGGGGCGCCGCAACACACGCGTCAACCTAACACCCTGTCTAGTGAGGGCGCGATCATGAGCGTGACACAACCTGTCAAAATCTCTGTCTCAAAAAACCGACTGTCCCATGCCGAGCCTCTTTTTGAGGCCGCCCGCATTGCACTGATTGCGACTATCTCTGTTTGGATGGGCGCCGCAGTTGGCGGTAACTTGATCGCGGCTCCGGCCAAGTTCCAAGCCCCGTCATTGACATTGCCGGTCGCCTTGGACGTTGGGCGGATGCAATTCCTGTGGATTGGCGTATTCGAGGCGTTTTGCACGCTACTAATTGCAGTTCTTCTTCTGTCGTTCCGGCAGAAACCGTCGTTGTCATTAATTGTCGCGCTCTGCGTGTTCGGGTTTCAAAGGCTTTGGCTCCTTCCTTTGCTGAACGCGCGGACGCTTTTGATCATCGCGGGTCAACCAGTCGAGGACAGTTCATTGCATCTGCTCTACGTCGCGTCTGAATTTCTGAAGATCGGTTTTCTTTTTTGGGCTGGCATTCGGGAAAGGAGAAGCCTGTTCCGAAAAGCAAGACCGACTGCAGTTTCGGTCCAAACCTGAACTCTCAAATATCTGCAATCAAAAGGAAGGGATGATCTCATGCGAGGTATTCTTGTGGCTGTAACAATAGCGCTGGCGGGTGCTCAAAGCGTTGCCGCAGAAGGCGACGCGGCGGCAGGCGAAAAAGTTTTCAAAAAATGTGCCGCATGTCATGCAGTTGACGAAGGTAAGAAAAAAGTAGGCCCAACGATGTTTGGTGTTTGGGGCCGAGAAGCTGGCGCTGTTGATGGATACAAATACTCAACAGCGATGGGGGAAGCCGGATTTGTTTGGGATGAAGAACGCTTATCCGGGTTCCTAGCGTCTCCCAAAAAGTACCTGCCGGGCACGAAGATGTCCTTTCCCGGAATAAAGAAACCGGAGCAAATCTCAGACCTGCTGGCTTATCTGGAATCCCTGCAGTGACAGACCAACGGCGTTTCTTTGATGGTGACTTGTACGCTTGCCCTCAAAGAAACGCTATATTGCCTTTTCCGTGGTTGGTCAGGCTCTAAGCTTTTCCGTTCAAATACCGCGCCATTTCCGGGGCAGCCATAAGGGTCTGAATGAAAGTCCCGAAATGTTCAAGCGATCCCGTGCGTGGGTCACTGTCGCGCCATGCCAGCCTGATAGAACGGCCAAACACCCCATCCGCAATGGGATGTGTTGTTGCTAGGCCGCCGAAACGGTCGGGGCCACTCACAGACAATGCCGGAAAAAGCGCGCAACCCTCTCCCAGCGCGACCATTTGCCGGAGCATCTCAAGACTGCTGGCAACTCTTTTTCCTGGTCGGTCAATCCGGTCGCAAAACGCAACGGTCTGATCCCGTAGACAGTGTTCTTGAGAAAGTAGAACGAGCTGTGAGGACAAAACCTTAGACCAACGAACCTTTTCATTGGGTTTGAGATCCAGATCCTTGGGACAGGCAAAAACAAATGGTTCATGAAACAGCTCAAGCGCACTTAGTGCAGGCTGTTTCGGATTAGTTGCGATCAGCGCAGCGTCCAGCGCCCGATTGGTGAGCATCTCTTCAAGAACATGCGTGGGTTCTTCGAACAGTGACAGCCTTAACTTGGGATAAGCGGCTTTGAGTGACTTGAGGATGAGCGGCAATAAGTAAGGACCAAGGGTCGGAAGTACACCAAACTTCAAATCACCTTCCAGATTGTCACTCAGGCTCAGCGACAATTCCAACAGCTCACGAGCCTCGCTCAGAAGGATTTCTGCTTTTTGCAGGACTATCCGGCCATTTTGCGTCAAAGAGACATGCCTGCCCTGACGTTCGAAAATCGAAAATCCAAGTCGGGCCTCTAGCTTCAATACTTGTTGGCTGATTGCAGGTTGTGAAACCCCACAGATATCAGCTGCTCGGCCAAAATGACCTTCTTCGGCAATGCTTTGAATGTACTCAAGATCTCTGAGTGAAAGACCGGCAACCGAGGTTCTTCTTGCCATGCATCACCTCTGATTATCGATCGGATAATTTATATAAGTTGGAGTAATTTGGCGGTTTTCGGTTTTGTCCTGCCAATACCAACTCAGGAGATTGACATGACCAGCAAACCGAAACTGACCACCGCATTTGGCGCGCCAGTGCCCGACAACCAAAACACTCTGACGGCGGGGCCGCGTGGTCCTGCGCTGCTTCAGGATGTCTGGTTTCTTGAGAAGATGGCTCATTTTGATCGCGAAGTGATCCCCGAACGCCGGATGCATGCCAAAGGGTCCGGCGCTTACGGTAAGTTCACAGTGACCCACGACATCACATGCTATACACGCGCCAAATTGTTCTCTGATGTTGGCAAGATGACGGATCTCTTCCTGCGCTTTTCGACCGTTGCAGGAGAACGCGGTGCGGCGGACGCGGAACGGGACATTCGCGGCTTTGCAGTCAAGTTTTACACCGAGGAAGGCAACTGGGATCTGGTGGGCAATAACACTCCAGTGTTTTTCCTTCGCGACCCATTGAAGTTTCCCGATCTTAACCACGCGGTCAAACGCGATCCGCGGACCAACATGCGCAGTGCGGATAACAACTGGGACTTCTGGACCAGCCTTCCCGAAGCTTTGCTCCAGGTGACGATTGTTATGTCTGATCGCGGCATTCCCGCAACCTACCGGCACATGCACGGCTTTGGCAGCCACACATTCAGCTTTATCAATTCGGACAGCGAACGGTTCTGGGTCAAATTCCATTTCAAAACCCAGCAGGGGATCAAAAACCTTACCGACGAAGAAGCCGCGCAAATCATCTCTGGTGACCGTGAAAGCCATCAGCGTGATCTTTATGATGCTATCGAAGACGGTGATTTTCCCAAATGGACGCTCTACGTCCAAGTCATGCCAGAGAAGGATGCGGGTACATACCACCTCAACCCATTTGATCTGACCAAGGTTTGGCCGCATGGGGACTATCCGCTGATTGAGGTTGGCGAGCTGGAATTGAACCGCAACCCCGAGAACTACTTTGCCGAAGTGGAACAGGCGGCCTTTGCGCCTTCTACAATTGTACCTGGTATCAGCTTTTCGCCGGACAAAATGCTGCAAGGACGTCTGTTTTCCTATGGCGACACTCAGCGGTATCGGTTGGGTGTCAACCATTCCCAGATCCCGGTGAATGCGCCGCGTTGCCCGTATCATTCCTACCATCGTGATGGAGCGATGAGGGTCGACGGCAATGCCGGATCTCGGATTGGCTATGAACCCAATATGCATGGCGAATGGTCCGAGCAACCGGATTTCTCCGAACCACCTTTGTCCATCGAAGGTGCTGCGGATCATTGGAACCACCGCGAGGATGATGACTATTTCTCGCAACCCGGTGATTTGTTCCGCCTGATGACGCCGGAGCAGCAAAAAGTGTTGTTCGCAAACACTGCCCGCGCGATTGGCGCTGCAAGGAAGGAAATTCAGATCCGTCACATATCGAACTGTCTCAAGGCCGATCCTGGTTATGGTGCCGGTGTGGCAAGCGCGCTTGGTTTGAGCATCGAGTGTGTAGACCGGGCATAAAAACAAATGGCAAGTCCCCGATCTTTTGGGACTTGCCTGACGCTGTGGGTTGTTGGGTAGCGAGCACCGTTTGGTGTTTTTGGGCTTTTCGTCGCCGTGTAAGACAAAACTACGGTTTGGCGATGGCGCTTGGAAAAAACGATTTCCATATGTGGGCACCTTGGCCCGATCACACATTGCAGCTACCTGGTTTGCATTCGCTTTGATCAACAGTGACGGTACCGCCTTTGGTCGACACGACCTCCTGTGTCAGAAGACTGCCAATCTCGGACCCCAATTGAAGTTCTGAAACCTGACCAAGGTGATGCGCAACGATCTGCCCCGCCTGATCTAATAGGACAAGGCTTGGTGTGCCGCGCATGCCAAAGCGAGACATCGTGTTTGGCAACGGTCCTGCGCCCTGTTTGTCCACGCCGACAGGGAACGTGATGCGATATTCATGCAGGAAAGCTTGCAAAGACACCGGTGTCATAGCGTTGTGATGCTCGAACACGGTGTGCAGGCCAATTACGGCTACCTTCTCTTCAGGAAACGTCCTCTGAATCGACTGTGCCAAGGGAATACCGTGCAGGACACATCCTGGGCAAAGCATTTGAAAGGCCTCAATGACGACAACCCGTCCTTTTAGGTTATCTAGGGTTAGGGGCGTGTCTGTGTTGAACCATTCCGTGACGTCTAACTCTGGTGCTTGCATTTTCTTTGTCCTCAGTAGCAGGCAGCCGCCGTGGGTTCGGCGGCTGCGCAATCGAATGTTAGTGAATCTTGCCCGGCAGGCTCAGTTCGCCAGATGCGACGTCAAAAACATCTGTGACGCACAGCAAGGGAGCATGGATATTAGCGTTCACACGCAAGGCCGAAGTGACGCCATCGTAAGCGACACCTTCCAGTTCAATGTCGCTGGCGAAGCCTGCGTTCACCGAGATTTCAGGGCCGTCAAACAAAGGCGTAAACCCAGGGCTATCCAGAAAGATCGGAAACCCAGGCCATGTCGCAGGTAGCTTGGGTGTGGAACCTTCGGGGATGTCACGTACGGCAAGCGCGTCGGGTCCGCACGCTTCGGTCGGGGTCAACACAACCCAATGGCTGTGCCATTCGATGCCGTCGTTGGCCGGATCTCCGTCACCGTTCTCGTCAAAAAGCGGTGTGTCATCAAAATCTGGATGACTGGTTGCGGCCATTGCAAGGATGCCTGTGCCGCCTTCGAACCCAACGGCCGAAGGGTCCAAAGACGTAGGCCAGACATATGACCAGACGTCTGAACCACCGACCTCTCCAGTTGCCGCCGGAACCGAGGCACCAGCCGATCCATTCGTGGTCATGTGAAAAGTGACCGTGTTTCCATTGCGGTGCGCGTGCGCGGCCAGAATGTCAAAATCCGCGACTTTACTGGCGTCAGCAGAAGATATGATTGCGCCATCCTGATGAATGGCATGGTTCCCATCAGCAAAAGCTGTGCTGCCGATGAGCAGAGCCAAAGTAGAAGTGAGCGTTGAAAGTTTCATGGGTGCCTCCAATTAAAAGATAGCGAGTCGCTACTATAATGAGAAATACATTGCAACTATAATTTCGAGTCGCTACTAAAAGTGTTATGAACACAGATCATCGCATACGCACACTGATCAACCGTCTGGCCCGGATTGATGCGTCCGAAGGATGGGCGGGAGATCTGAACCCGACTCAGAGGATGGCGCTCGAGTACCTCGCTGAGGCGAACATGTTCTCGCGCTCGCCGTCGCATGTCGCAGAGTACATCGGTACAACCCGTGGAACGATGTCACAGACGCTCAAGGCTTTGGCGCGCAAAGGCTATGTAGAAGAGCACCGCAAAGAACACGATCAGCGGTCGATTTCCTACGAACTCACAAAAGAAGGGGCCGAGATCGTACGTCAGCCAAATCCTGTTGCTCAGGCAATTGGAGATATGCCCTTAGAAAACCAAGCCATGCTTGAGCAGGGGCTGATGCAAGGCCTCAGTCTGGCTTTGGCCGTAAATGGAGGCCGATCCTTCGGACAATGCAAATCCTGCGCCCATCATGATGTCACGACGGAAAACGGTTTTTGCAAATTGTTGGGTGTTTCATTGGAGCCCGGCGAAAAAGACAAGATCTGCATTGAGCACGAGGAAGCCAGATGAACCATCCTGAACTGTCGGCAAACATCGACGGCATTTTCCTTGGAGCCATCAGAGATCGCTGGGAAGGCAAACCGTCTTCGGCCATTCAGAAAGATCGGGTGGACGGCCGGCAGGTTGTTACCTCGCTCGGTTTTGCAGGCGATGCGCAGGCGGATTTGACCGTACACGGTGGTAAAGACAAAGCCATCCATCATTATGCACTTGATCACTATTCAGCCTGGCAAGCAGAGGGCCTAATGGCACCCGGCACAATACCAGCGGCGTTTGGTGAGAACATTTCAACAACGGGGCTGACCGAGGAAAACCTCTGCATCGGGGACATCCTGTCACTCGGGACGGCTGTAGTTCAAATTAGCCAGGGGCGGCAGCCGTGCTGGAAACTTGGACTACATACCGGGCGAAAGGAAATGCCGAACCAGTTTCAGAAGACGGGCCGAACCGGATGGTACTATCGTGTACTCGAACCTGGCGAAGTTGGCGCCGGTGATCGGATCACCTTGTCTGAAAGGCCAAATCCCAATTGGTCTGTATTGGCTGTTACACGCGCACGGTTGACTCGTCGCATTCTGCCGGAAGATGCCGAGGTTTTGTCTCAGATGGAAGAACTTGCTGAGGGTTGGCGACAAGCCTTTAGTCGAATGGCTGAAGGCAATGCCAAGGAGGATACATCGGCAAGGCTTGGAGGCTCAGGGTAAGACACCCAACGTGCGTTCTGTCGCGACGTAATTTCCTTGATCTTATTAACCTTCTCAATTCCATGACAGTCAAATCCCCGTTTGTCAGTCGCTGGGTGGGGCAGGTAAAAAATGAGACTTCAACTCCAGCACCGATGAAATGCCATTAACCGCTTTGGGCCAGAAATGCTTGACGTTTGGGGCAAAATTGAATGACGTGATTTGAGCATTTCTTGAGGTTTTGACTGTCGATTGAGTCAAATATCACTGACGCTCCACATCTCCTGTTGAACGTCACACGAACCTGACCCAACCGTCACAGTTGGACCAGAAACTAGGTGAACGTTCGACATCAGAAGGCGCCCCCAACGTTGGACATCAGTTGAATTTGACCTTTGCGTTATCAACTAACACGCTGCCTCCATTTCATACTCCCGCAGACAGTTTGGTTTGATCTGACTTCCCTTTCGGAACATCAGAGTCGCTGCTTTTTCCGGAAAGCAGTCGGTGTCATTCCGGTCTGGCCTCGAAAAAAGCGAGTGAAGTGGGACTTGTCGGAATAACCGAGCATCAAACCAATCTCCGCAATTGTCATCTGGCCTTCTTTGAGGTGCTCCTTGGCGACATCGACACGCAGCCGTTTGACTTCGCGTGGGAGCGTTGTGCCTTGCCGCTGAAGCGCTTTCAAAAACCGTTCCGGCTGTATTCCCAGTAATCCCGCCATCGCCTCCGGCCCCAAATCGGTTTCATCTAGTTTGTCGCGTAATACAGATCGCAAAGCAGCTACCACTGTTACTTCTTCATCTTGTCGCTGTGAGGCGATGGGTTTTGCAGAGCCCTCAGAGACATGGTGCAAATACAACCATTCCACAGGAAAACTAATTTGCATTCCGGGATCGGCTCCAAGGCCAACCTCGATCCCCTTGTAGTTGATAGGCAGACCATTGATGTATCGACTTTCCCATCGCACACGGGAAGAATCCCAAGAATCTCCGACGACGGTCTGCAATAGACGTACATAGATTGCGGCACCAAAACCGGTCACCTGAATGGGTGGGACAGTTGGTTCCTGTTGCCTATCGATACGATAAGTCGCTTTGTCTGCTTCAATGACAAGGTTGTGCCGCACAGAATTGGACTCCTGCGGTACAAGCCCAATAAAGCGAGTAAAAAACTCGAACAGCGTTTTTGTAGATTGCAGGGCTTGAGCGAACGGAGGCCACTCTTGCAGGTCAAACGTCTCCCCTACGTTCAGTCCAAGGTATCGATCCCCGGACACGTCTGAGAAGGAATTCAGCAAACCATAGACCAACTCTGAGTGAACGAACACGGATGGGTCAGACAACAGTTCGGCTTTCAAGCCGACCTGATCCAGTGCTGGTTGCGGATTGATCTCACGTTCGGTGAGATATTGCAGGAACGGAGCAGCTAAGGAGAGGCGAATAAAGCCCTCGCTATGCTCTTGTGAGGTGGAGTTGAAAGGCAAGTTCGTCACCCTCGTTTGGATTAGTCTTACAATGTGGCCATTTTTGCAGTCACATTCGAACATCCTAATGCGAAACTGGCAACCGAGGCAAAGGTTTCCGGGTTACAGTTGGCAAAACATGAATGTGAAGGGAGTGCTTATGTCCGGTCTACGAATGTCGCTTTGCTCGACGGCAATTGTCGCTGCAGGACTTTGTTTTTCAGCGTCCGCGCAGGCTCAGGATCAAGAAGAACCCCAAACGCTGTTTACCAACGTGCATGTCTTCGATGGCGTGAATGAACAGCGTATCGAGAATGCCAGCGTATTGGTCGAGGGCAACCTGATTACGACTGTATCAACTGAAGCGATTGACGCCCCCAATGCTACGGTTATTGACGGAGAAGGGAGGACACTGACCCCCGGCTTTATTGAAAATCATGCACACCTGATGCTGCCCGGACCCACGTTGCCGTCAATGGAAGCCAACAGCACTTGGGAAGACCTCGCGATTCACGGCACTCAAATGGCTGAGATGTACTTAATGCAAGGCTTTACCACTGTAAGAGATGCAGGTGGCGCTAATGGAGGTCTTCGTCGCGCAATCGACAGCGGGACCATTGCCGGGCCGCGTTTCTACCCTGCGGCTGCTTTTCTAAGTACACGTGGTGGCCATGCTGATTTCGCCAACTTTACGGCGCCTGTTGGCCAGTCTTCAAACTTCAGCCGTCTGAATATGGCCCAAGAAGTCGACAGTGTCTCCGAAATGTACAAGTTTGCTCGCAACAACTTCCGGATGGGAGCAACACAACTAAAGTACATGCAATCAGGCGGTGTAGTTTCAGCGTTTGACCCGTGGCAGTTGTTGGCTGGATCGACGGCAGAATTAGAAGCGGCCGTGCAGGTTGCAAACGAATACGAAAGCTACGTCATGGCCCATTCCTACCGCAAGGAAACGATCATGGCGGCACTGAATGCTGGTGTGCGATCAATTGAACACGGGTTCATGTTTGATTGTGAGATATCAGCGCTGATGGAAGAGAAAGGAGCCTACATCACAACCAATCTCACAGCATTTGATCCAAATCTCTTTGATATTCCTGCCATTCGAGATGTCCCAGCCAGCTTACGAAAGGCACAGTCCGCGACGCAGGCTTTTGGCGACTACATAAAAAACATGAATGAGTGCCCAGCCAAAAGAGGGTTTCACACGGATTGCGTAGGTTCTGTAGCGGCCTGCAATATTCAAATTGCGTATGAAAAACATCTCAATAATGAGTTCTTTGGCTCCCACGCTTCATTGGTCGCAATGACGTCCACCGGCGGTGAAATCGCCGCTTTGTCGGGGCCGTTTATGAACCCCTATCCCGAAGGCAAATTGGGCGTGATTGAGGAGGGGGCCTATGCAGACATTCTGCTCATTGACGGCAACCCGCTTGAAGACTTCTCGGTTGTTGGCACGGGTAATCAGTGGTTCGGTGCCGATCCGAGGGCTGAAAGCCCAGATACGATCCGCCTGATCATGAAGGACGGCGTCATCTTCAAAAACACACTGGATTGACCTGTCTAAACAGCCGGAGAGTATTTATGCACCATTGGTTTCGCTCCTTAGTGTTTGCAGGGTTGGTTTGGTGTGGTCATCCTGTCATGGCGACGCCAGGAACCGCTTTGGACTGGTCTGACCTACCTGACCCGTCCGCGCAGGTCTTTGAAGACCCCTATCGAGATCTCAGCCCCGAACAATTCGACGATGTCCTCTACGTCGTACGACTGCGCGGCAGGCTGCAGCAGGATGGCGGCAGTGAAGAAGAGAGGCAGAAATGGCAAGGGTTTCTGACCGAGACTGAGGATGCCTTGGCGGCTGATGGAATTGATGTCGACTGGCTACTCGATCAGCGAGAGGTTGTAACGGAACGTCGAAGAAAGGCTGGGGCGAACGGAAATCTGCAATTCGACGGTCAAATAGTAACACTCGCGGGCTTTGCCATTCCTGCTCCGAGTGATCCGGACGGACGGCCTGTGGTGTATTTGGTGCCAGAAAGAGGGATGTGCAGCCACATGCCTCCACCTCCGCCCAACCAGATGATCCGTGTGCGGTTGAACGGGGGCTGGACGCCCAGCTATTTCCATGAACCCGTTCGGCTGACAGGCACGCTAACGATCGATCCGTCTGTTCAGAATATGATGGTTGTGGATGGCCAGATGCCCATGAGCGCGACTTTCCAGTTGGAAGCAGAAAGTGTCGAAACTCTGGAAACCAAGGCAGATAGGCTGGAATGGAAGCAGCGTGCCGCTGATCGCATCCGCGCGGCGGGCAATCGCAAGACCGGCGGGGCAAAGGCGTCTGAATGATAAGACTTCTGGTTGCCGCATTGAGCATTGCCTTCGCTGGCGCAGCGTCGGCTCAGGGACTATCCGGGCCATCTTCGGTCGAGGCTGATCTTGAGCCCGGAGATGGGCTAACCGACCCACAATATCGTTCCGATTTTCCGCGCAATATCGCACCGGGTTGGTTTCAATGGAAAGACCGACTGGCTGTGGGTGGGTTTCGCTTCAACATTGATTACTTGGCATTGGGCCAATCCACAAATGCTGATCTGGGAACCGGCGAAGCGGCCAGCGGAATTGCGCGTTTCTACGGTAGTTGGCAGGCAACTGAACGCGGCTCTCTGACATTCAAGATCGAAGATCGGCACAGCTACACCGATGTTGCCCCACAGTTTTTGGGGCTGGATGGCGGAGCCCTTTCAATCACGGGAACAGCCTTCAACGATAATGGTCTGCTGCTGACCAATCTGTTCTGGACTCAAAGGGCCGAGAACGGTTCGTGGACGCTGCAAGTTGGCCAGATTGATGTAACGGACTTTGTGGATATCTATGGGTTGGTCAGCCCCTACAGTGGTTTCCAAAACCTGTCTTTCAATACCAATCCGACTATTAACACACCCAATCAAGGCCTTGGCATTGCCGGTGGGGTAAAGCTGAGCGAAAACTTCTACGCTGTTGCCAGCGTCTCAGACGCAAACGCCGACCCGTCTGATCCAAACTTTGATGTGTTTAGCGACGGCAATCTCTTCAAATCACTCGAATTTGGTTACACCTCCGGCTTTGATCGCATCTACTTCGACAACATCCATTTGACCCTCTGGCATGCGGATGCGGCTGACGATGGCAGTCGAGCGGAAGATTACGGCGCTGCGTTCTCTGCCGCATGGTTTGTTGACAATAAGTGGATGCCGTTCTTTCGGGCTGGGGCCTCAAAGGGTACCGCAGCGCTTTATGACCGGTCCGTCTCAGCAGGTCTGGGCTACTATGGTCGCAACACCGATTTGGCCGGGCTGGGCCTGAATTGGGCCGAGGCAAGAGGCATAGACGGTGACCAGTTCACGCTGGAGGCATTCTACCGGATTTCAATCTCGCCCGGACTGCAGATCACGCCATCGCTGCAGTTCATTTCTGACCCGCTACTGAACCCCAATCAGGATAGCATTACGCTGTTCGGTCTAAGAACCCGGATCGTTTTCTGAGGGGTTCGAATGCGGCGGTAAAAACAAAGCAGTTAATGAGGTACTGTCATGAAGACCATGTTGGCCGTAAGCGCTATCGCGATCACTCTAGGTTGCGCACTACACGCGAGCGAGGAAAGCAAGACTTGGGATGCATCAGAAGAGGCGAAGCAATTCGTACAAGACACCATCGTCCTCGGCATGTTGGCCAGCCCCTACGGCACTGGTTGGACCGACTACGACCAGCTTCATACTTACTTCGCGCGCGCTCGGGACAACGGCATTACGGGACACGAGATGACGCTGGCTGCTGCGGATATGTCGTTTGAAACCCTGCTAGAGCAGCACTATCACTTTCGCTCAGCCATGGCGCAGCAACCGGAAAACTACCTGATTGTCAATGAAACCCGAGATATCGAAGCCGCCCATATACAAGGCAAGACGGCCGTCATCTGGAACAGCCAAACCGCCACAATCCTGAACGGCGATCTTAAGAAAATGGCATTGCTAAAGGATATGGGGATCAAAAGTATGATCCTGGCTTACAATGACATTTTCCGAACCGGATCGGGGCAGTTGGCGGCCTATAACGGACGCGACATTGGTCTGACACCTTGGGGGAAGTCGGTCATCGATGAAATGGTGCGGTTCGGTATCTTGCTCGACCTAAGCCACACGGGTTCAAAAACGGCCAACGACGCCATGGACTACATGGATGAAAACTATCCCGGCGTGCCATATGTCTATACGCATTCTGTCCCAGCTGGGCTTTATGCGAACGAACCCAATGCCACGACACGCGGTTGTTATCGGGCCATTCCCGACGAAGAGGCGCTGCGTGCGGCCAAATCGGGCGGCTATATTTCTCCGACCTTCACCGAATGGATGATGGACGGTGTTTGGCCTGAGGATATCTCACCCGAGCAAGCTGCTGATATGATCGACTACTATGTCCAACTTGTGGGGGTCGACCATGTTGGGATTGCAACGGACGACATGTTCTCGACTGAACTAGTCGTACAGTTCGCAACTGCAAACGCGAGCATGTACGACGACGGCGGCTACATGATCGATGCGTTCAACAAAGGGGCCACTGGCAACGGTGAACTTGCCAAAATCCTTGCGGCGATTACCGATGACCTTTGGGCGAAGGGTTATTCCAATGAGGACCTCGCGAAGATTTATGGCGGTAACAAGATGCGAGTTTATGCGCAAGTTTGGGAGGGCAAACCACCCGAACTATTCCTGAAAGAGTACCCGGGGCGTCTGCGCCTAAGGCAAGAACTTCGTGATGGGTTCTATTCGCGTTAGAGACGTAAGACCTAGCAGCAAGATACTTGGCGCGTAGGCGAACAGGTCGATTGCTAGCTTGTAAAATCGAACCTCCACGGCTGTTCATGCTTCCAAATCACTCGAATGAAGGGATCCGCTGATCTGTACCTGTCGGACCATCGCGCGCAGAATAGCATCGATGAATCTGGGACCCTGGTTAAGAGTTCTTATCGGGCAGCTTTCAGTAAATCAGCATTGTTCCTTCCGTAAATCCTCAACTCTGGTACAAATGCAATTATTCGAAGATGAGGGTGCAATGAATTCACTGACCAGAATAACACGAGGGATAGGCGTCGCTTTCAAGGACGGTAGAGTGAAAGGCATTCTTGCCTTCACAGTTGGAATGATTTTATGGGCCTCGGTCTTTTACCACTTTGTCGAAGGTTGGAGTTGGCTCGACTCAATCTACTTTTCTGTCGTGACAATTTCGACCGTGGGGTTTGGTGACTTCTCACCTGAAACCGCGGCAGGGAAGATCTTCACAATGGTATACATCATCGTGGGTCTCGGTGTCTTCGTAACCGCAGCGACGACAGTGGCAGATACAATCTTGTCCCAAGACGACACAAAAGCGGACAAGTAGATTATCCCAATTTGGCCAAATCGAGTTCACGCCCAGGCATTGGTTTGACTGGGCACCTCAAGCCGCAGCCCGGATTCATTCGAGTCTTCAAGCTGATAGATGATCACCAAAATTCAAAAAAATATACATATTATGTTTTTTGAGTGTAACATTCGAAAAACACATGGAGGGATGGAATGGAAAAGACACAGGACGCAAAGATTGTCGATCTGGCAATACGATTGCTCTTTCTCGGACTATTCCTCTACAGCGCCCTAGTCATGGTGGCCCCGCTTGCGAGCGTGGTTATCTGGGCAACGATCCTCTGTGTGGCGCTTTACCCGGCATTTGACTGGCTTCAGTCCAAGCTGGGAGGGCGGAAAAAACTTGCCACGACGATCTTGGTTTTGTTGGGCCTTGTTCTGACCCTCGGGCCAGTCGCTACGGCGGTGTCTGGTGCCGCAGAACTTGGGTCTGAATTCGCGGAACAAGCTGACAAGGGTGAATTGAAAGTCCCACCTGCGCCCGAGGGTCTCAAGGAGTTGCCCTTGGTGGGAGACAAAATAGCCGATGTCTGGGGAATGTTTGAGCGCAATCTTGACGGCGCGCTTACAAAATACGGCACGCAAATCCTTGAGATCACCAAATCGCTCTTCGGTAAGGTGCTGGGCATCGGAATCGGGCTGCTTGGCTTAGCTCTGTCCGTGTTGATTATGGGGGCATTGTTCAGCCCTGGGCCAAATTTGGTCCAAGGTCTTCAGCGCTTTGCCAACCGTGTCTTTGCACCGCGCGGTGGTGAATTCGTGACACTCGCGGGCGCAACGATCCGGAACGTTACAAAAGGCGTGATTGGCGTAGCAGCCATTCAGGCGGTTTTCGTTTGGATACTGTTGGCATTGTTTGGGATTTCTTCGGCTGCCACGCTGGCATTTATCTGCCTGATACTCTCGATTATCCAAATCGGGCCCGGATTGGTTCTTATACCGGTTATTATCTATGCATGGAGTTCCATGTCCGGCGGAACAGCTTTGATCTTCACCATATTGGCCGTTCCAGTCATGATAATGGACAGTTTCCTAAGACCCGTGTTCATCTCAAAAGGCCTTGAGACTCCCATGTTGGTCATCCTCATCGGTGTTCTCGGAGGTATGATGGCGTACGGTTTGATCGGCGTCTTTATGGGGCCGGTGCTCTTTGCTGTGTTCTATGAGCTGTTCAAGGTTTGGATTGATACCTCGCCCGAAGCCGAGGCCGCTGCAGAAGGTGCCGCGAAATGAGGAAGACGATATGGACAACCCTGGCTGTCATTCTGATTTTTCTTGTCTGGTATCTGGTCGCTGATCGAAAAACGCCATTTACCGGGAACGCCAGAGTAAAAGCTGTAGCCACACAAATCGTGCCTCAAGTGACCGGAACGGTAACGGAAGTTTTGGTAGAAAACGGACAGGTTGTTTCGGCAGGTGATGTTCTGGTTCGAATAGATTCCAGGCCCTACGAAATCGAGCGTTCAAAGGCGGAAGCTGATCTTGAAGCGGCGACCCAAGAGGTGGGTGCGTCTTCGGCAGAGGTAAGTGCAGCACAGGCCAAACTCGCAAGGGCGCAGAGCGATCTGGATACGATGCGCATTCAAACGGAACGCGTATTTGCGCTCGAAAAGAAAGGGTTGATTGCCGTCTCAAAGGCTGATGATGCACGAGGGCAATTGGCAGAGTCTGAGGCAAACTTTGAGAACGCAAAAGCGGATCTGGAAAAAGCAAAACAGAGGCTTGGTGACGACGGGATTGAAAACCCGAAAATCCAGCGCGCGTTGGCGGCCTTGGCGGATGCAGAACTGAACCTTGAATGGACGGAACTGCGTGCTCCGGCGACAGGTGTCATCACTAATTTGCTGATAGCCCCCGGAACGTATGCGCGATCCGGCCAGGACCTGTTGACGTTTCTTGATGCAACGGACGTCTGGATCGAGGCGTATTTTACCGAGAACAACCTAGGAAGAGCTTCGATAGGGTCTCCGGTTGATGTAGTGTTGGACATGCATCCCGGTAAGATTGTTCCGGGCGTCATCGAGAGCTTTAGCGCGGCCGTTTCCCTAAGTGGCGGTGATGAGCCCGGGCAATTGGCGAGCCCGCCAAGTACCAAAGGTTTTTTGCGGGAGCCTGAAAGGTTCCCAGTCAGGATCGTTTTGCCGGGCTATGAAGCCGGAAGCACCGAAGATGATCTTCGATTTCAGCTAAACGGGCAGGCCGATGTGATTATGTACCTAAGCGACAACTCGTTACTGAACTTCGTAGGCCGCACCTACATCCGCTTGGTCTCAATTCTGTCCTATGCGTACTGAGGACCAACGCTCTGTCGCCCGGCTTGCGGTTGGTGTTACCGGCGTCTTTTCTTTGGGCTTATTTCTTGGCTGGCCACTCGCCGTCGTTGGGGCGGTGTTCACCGCACTGTTTTTGCAGGCACCCGCTGCATTGCCTCTGGCAGCATTTTCTAAGCTGTTTGTCTTTTCGATTGGATTGATGTTCATTTCATTCTTGGTGTCGTCAATCTTCTCACCATATCCTCTTGTTTTTCTCATTCTGGTGGCCATTGGAATAATCCTGTCTTTCATGTGGTCGGTTTCCGGAGCCGGAGTTTTACCGGGCGTCATTGCCCTGATGGGTGCACTGATGATCCCGAACTTGGTTTTGCAATCACAGGATCTGGCTTTGGTGCTCGTGTATTGGATACCGTTGAACCTGCTGTTTGCAGGCTTTGTATCGACGCTGATGTTCGTGTTGATACCCGCTGAACCTCAAACGCCCGCTCAAAAGAAGGCCGCATCGTCGCCGAACTTCGACCCACATCGCCGAATCGTCAGGATGTCGCTTGTAACAGTGCCGTTTGCCTTGGCGTTTTTTGTTTCCGGCGCATCTGCACTACTGGTTCTGTTTTTTGTCGCCCTGCTGAGCCAGCAGCTTGCGGCAATGCCCGCTGCAGGCAAAACAGTTGCAAAAGCTATGCTGACGGCAAACCTTCTTGGGGCGGCAGTATCCATCATATGCTACGAAATAAACGTAATAGCTCCGGTTATTATAACCCCCATTCTGCTGTGTTTTTTCTTTTGCCTAACACTCGGAGCACTTGGAAAGTCAAAAGTACCGCTCGCCGCCGCCGCCGGTTCCGCTATTACAACAGCTCTGATTGTATATGGCGGTTCGGTTGCACCGTTTTCAGACGAGGCTGACGTCAAGAGCATCACTCGCGTATTGCAAGTTGCCAGCGCCGCTTTTTTTGTAATCATCGCATATGTCGTGGTAGATGAATTCTGGCCGGAAAAAGAGCGCCGGGCAATTCAATGAGGTTAGCTGCGATGAGGCTTGGAACCGAAACCAGCAGAGATCCTCCAGCTGTATGCGCGCACTGCACAAAACCACAATGACCGCCTTGGGTTCGAAACAGACGTTCTCCGTGCGCAGGATCAATGACTGCTAACCGGCGATTTAGTTATGGTTCGTTTGATCCGCAGGGGAGCTGACCACTCAACCAGAGATCGCTTCACATAACACCCCTTCGGCGACGTTCATGGTTCGTTACGGCACTACCAATCATCCAGTGGCTGTGAAAGCCTGCCGTTCGAGCCCCTGTCGCCGATGACCGCAACGCGGGACGGAGCCGCCGTTCGCTGCAAACATCCCAAGTTCGGCTTTGTGCAATTGAAGTCAGCACGGGGGCACCTTTTCGGTCAGGCCAGATGTTGTTTGATCTGTTGTCGAAGGTGGTCCAGAAATAGACCAACCCGACGAGGTTGGAAGGCTTTTTCGGGGTAGACTGCAAACACCCCAACATCCGGGAACTGCCCTGTTAAATTGATTGGCTCAAGTCGGTCCGCTTCCACCAAATCTGTCGCCATGATTTCTGGAAGCAATCCGATCCCCATCCCACGCACCAGTGCTTCGCGATATGTATTGGTTTGGTTCATGACAAGTTTCCAGGGCAGGCGCAGCTTTTGCATCCCTTTATTTGTCACGAGCGGCCAACTGTCGCCAAATCGTGAAGCACCAAAGACTAGGCAGCAATGTTGGTCTAGATCGGCAACCGTTGTGGGTGTTCCATATGCGCGTAGATAAGAGGGGGACGCGAACAAACCGAGGGATGTCTGAGCCAGCTTGCTAACGATCAGACTGCTATCGTCCAGCTTGATCGCTAACCGAATGGCCAAATCCACCCTGGAGCTGATGAAGTCAGTCTGCTCATTTTCAAACACCAGATCAAACAACACCTCGGGATGAAGCGTCTGAAAGCTCTGCACCGCATCCAGCAACAGTGGCGTACCGATCCCTTCCGGAGCAGCTACGCGAATTACTCCAGATAACAGCCCACCTTCTTGTGCAACCACGTCCTGCTCAAGAGCATCCAATTGTTCCAAGGTGGCCTTGCACCCGTGATAGTAGCGAACTCCGGCTTCGGTCACTTCCATCGAACGTGTTGTGCGGCTGATGAGGCGCAGATCAAGCATCGTTTCCAGATCGGCCACATGTCGCCCTATAATGGCCGGACTAACATTCAAATCTTCCGCGGCTGCGGCAAAGCTTCCCAGCTCGACCACGCGAGCAAACACGGTCATCTTCTTCAGCTTGTCCATTCAATACTTTTTGTATCTTTTGAATTGTCAATGACATCAATTATCTCATGTTAGGTCAAGAGTATATTGTTTCCAACGCAAAAGGAGACACATGCCATGAAGCGCATTCTGACGGCCATCGCCGCCGCTACCACCTTTACAAGCGTGGCCATTGCAGCAGGTGATGAAACGACACCGGCCATGACCAAGCTGAAGGACGGCGTCTATCAGTTCTACATGGCGCATTATTCCAGCCTGGTGGTGATCACGGATGAAGGCGTTCTGGTTGTAGACCCCAATCACGAATTCCGGTCCGAGGCGATGCGCGCTGAAATTGCCAAGCTGACCGATCAACCCGTGGTCAAGGTTGTTTACTCGCACGATCACTTTGACCATTCGCGGGGCGGCCAGATTTTCAAGGACGAAGGTGCGGAGTTCATCGCCCATGAAGGGTGCGTTGAGTTGATGAGCCGCGATCTGGAAAACCGGGTGGTGCTGCCTGACGTGACCTATGCAGATGAGCATCGCATCGAACTGGGCGATAAGATCATCGACTTAAAGTACTTCGGGCCCAGCGACGGCCAGTGCCAGAGCGTGATCCACATGCCCGACGACAAGGTTTTAATGGGGGTGGATTGGCATCTTCCGCGTTTTCTGGTCTCGAACGCCCGTTTGAACACGCATGATTATGTGGGCGCTCTGAACACCCTGCGCCGTGTCAGCGCAGAGCTTGACTACGATACCGTGGTTTCAGGCCACCTGGAGCATTCATCGCCTGAGCTTCTCGCTGAAGAATTGGCCTTTGTCGAAGCCCTGTACGTTGCCGTTTGGGAGGGTCTACAAAACGGCAAATCGGTCGACGAACTTAAGGATACGGTCAAACTGCCTGGTTTCGAAGATTGGCTGTTCTACAAAGAAAACCTTCCAGCCCATGTTGAACGGATGGCTTACGCCATATGGCACGGCCATTGAACCTCTGACTGGGTTGCGGGGCAGCCCGGTCGTTCCCCACAAATGAAATCAGAATTGGACCTCAACATGTCTAAGAAAACAGAAGCGACCGCCAAAAAGACCGTTGTCAGCGGTTGGCATGAAGGCCGCAAATATTTCATGGCGGATCAGGAGTACACGTCGGTTGTCGCAGGCAAAGACGATACGCAATCCGAGTATGTCTTTGGCTCAGGTGAAATAGCACCGGGCGGGTTCATTCCTGATCATTATCACAAATGGGAAGACCAGACCTTCCACATCCTTGAGGGCGACCTGGAAGTTAAAATCGGCGAGGAAGTTTTTAAGGCCGGGCCTGGGGCCAGCATCCAATGCCCACGCGGCGTGTCCCACTACATGAAGAACGTCGGTGATACGACCGCCAAGATGATCAGCTACATCTTCCCCGGTGATTGGGCTGAGGAGTTTATGGCCGAAACCTCGCGCCAGAACGAGATCGGCGAAATAGATTTCGCCTTGATCGAAGAGCGCTTTGGCGTCGTCTACATCTGAACCGAAAGAAAAAACGCAATGAGACTCTTAACGCTTCTTGCCACGTTTCTCGCTTTGACCAATCTGAGTGCGGCTTTCGCTGCGGGCCCTCAAGTGACCACAAAACAACTGGCGGACAACGTCTCCCTACTGCTTAACCTACTAGCACTGAAGGTCTGGTATGTATGGGTTCGCGACTTGCTGAGCGAACAAGTAACCGAATTACGATCAACGCCCGGTCAGGGCTCATCTGCTTGTCCGAACTCGCCGCAGAGAAAGTCGTTAGTGAGCCCAAAGATACAGCGGCTATAGGCCGTTAGTTTGAGCTTTGGTTAGATCTCGCGCGTGCTTTCAATCATCCACTCAAGATATTCACCGTTGGCTTGGTCAACATTAATCGAGAGAATACTGGGCGTCTCATAAGGGTGCATCCTGCGGATCGCTTCAACGACTGCGCCCAAAAGTTCCTTTCGGGTCTTCAGCAGAAGTGGGACCTCCCGTGCGGTTACGATTTTTCCCTTCCAGAGATATTTACTTCTAGTCGCAGTGTAGCGGTTCGATGAGGAAACCAAACGCTCTTCAAGAAGCTTGTCCGCGATCTGGTCAGCGACTTTCTCGGATGGGCAGTTGACCCAAATTTTGACTATCATCTGCAATCTCACAAACGCCAAACCTAAGTTCTTAGTCTAACATGGGACCATTTCGACGCCATTTTTACTCCTACAACGTATCACCGCCATCTGCGTACCGCTCAGAGAATGACCGGTTTCCTTTGGCACGCGTTGTCACCGATTGGGCAGCAGGTCGATTGACCGGCGTGTCGCGTGATCCAGAAGTCGAAGGTTTGGCTGGTTTGCTGATCGATCAAGCTGAAGGCTTAGAAAGACAGGAGCGTGCATTTTCTGGCGACCTGCCGCTCTTGGATGCGGCTGCACGCTTGAAAATAGATGTGATATCGATCCGGCGGTTGCGGAATGGCGGCTTTCTAAATCAGGTCACGGTGCGAAACCCGGACACGCAGCACGACCGTTGCTATATAACTGCCCAAAGCCTGCAAGCGTTTCTGGCTCGTTTTGAAACACTGGGTCAAATGGCAGAGCAGTTTGAATTTGCCGCGATTCATCTGGCTCGGGCGTTGGACCGAAGAGAAATCGAGACGATCCCCTGTGAGGCTGGGTTTGTTCGCGCTTAGTGGACACCGCCTGGAATACGACCGTTTCCTGGTGCTTTAATCCTGCAAAATGCAGTGTTAGCAAGGTATTAGGATTAGAATTTGACTAAAAGCAGATAACTAAAGCGTGTCATCCATTGCAGCTCAAAGAAGATTCTTTGTTCCTTCAATTCTCAGACTACACCCAACCATCACCCAAACATATTGATCCATCGGATCACCATCGGCGACAGGCAGATCAGCAGTAGAACGGGCATCATGCACATGGCCATTACGGCTGACATTTGAACTGGTAGCCGGTTGGCCTTTTCCTGAGCGCGCAGTTCGCGATCGATACGCATATCAGTGGCAAATCTGCGCAGCGAAGCGGAAATGCTGGTGCCGTATTGATTGGATTGAAGGAAGGCGTTCGCGAAAGAGCTGACCTCGTCAATGCCGACGCGTTCGGCCATGTCCATAAAGGCGGCCTGACGCTCTTTGCCAGCTTGCAGTTCCAGTTGGAGTATCGTGAACTCTTGCGAAATCTCCGGTGCCGCATGCGCCATCTCATTCGCCACTCGCACCATTGCGGCGTCAAATCCGAGCCCGGCCTCAATCGCCACCTGTAACAGGTCCAGCGCATTTGGAAGGCTGTGTTCGATGGCCTGGCGGCGCTTTTTTATACGGTGCCGCAGCCAGAGTGCTGGACCGTAGAAACCGGTTACCATCAAAGCGGTGACAATCTGCAATGCGTTCACCCAGGTGATGCTTTGCAATAGGCCAGCAATCCCAAGCTGAACCTGAGTTTCAAGCGGCAACGACAAAGCCACTACGAAAACGGCTGGAAGCACAAAACCCATCACCAAACGGAACAGATAAAATGATCGGACTGCATGTTTGCGCTGAATACCAGCTTGCTTAAGCATTCTGCCAATTCGGGAACGTTCGCGTTTCGACGAAGGCACAAATGCCTTAAGCAGTCCGTGCGGGTCGCTGTCATCCCCCTGTATGAGGTCAAAATCTGTTCCGTGTCCCCGAGAAATCGTTCCGACCCGCATCCGGTGCGCGACCGTGTCATCGGTTGCGGTCATGCCAGAGATTCCGAGGACTACAAAGAAAACACTTACGGCAATCCCACCCAGCACAAGATACTGAAGGGGAAGGTCTTGGCCGTTTAGAACATTTTGAATAAATTCCATTTTTCCGCTCCCATTCAGAATTTGAATTTGACGAGCCGCTTCAGGATAAGTCCTTGAGCAATCGTCAGACCGACTATCGCGCTCGCGAAATATGGGAACAGCGGATCGTTTCGGACATCGCCATAGAACGAAGGTGTGGACATCTCGATTGAGAAGTAGATGAACACTGGCAGGACCGTGAGAATTAGACTGCTAAGACGCCCTTCGGCAGAGATGGCCTTGATCTTTTTTTGCATGGTTTGCCGGTCGCGGATGACCTGGGACAGAATGCTTAGGACACGGGCAAGGTTGCCGCCGGTGCCGTGCTGAATACCGATGCTGACGGCAAGATAGTTCGCATCCTCTGTTCCGACACGTTTTGCAAAATCCTGAAACGCGGTTGCCACGTCGTCGCCATAGTTAATCTGGTCCTGAATTATGCCAAACTCACTACCTATCGGGTCCGGAAGATCTGTCGCCACGTTCCCGACAGTTACAGCCACTGGGTGCCCGACTTTCAGGCCACGAGCCATAAGGTCCAATGCATCCGGTAACTGTTTCGTAAGTTTTTTGGCCCGGGTATCCTTCATGGCGATCAGTGCCAGCAGCGGCAGAACGCCAGCCAGAAGGACGCCTAGAGCTGCGGCAATTTCCGGGGCAAGGAACCGAGATATTGCGATGAAGGCCGCCACGGCCAGACAGGTGGCTGCAAGGACCACCCAGATCGGGTTGATCGTCAGCCCGGCCTGGACAAGCAGACGACGAAAACGGGCGATCACACTGGGTTTTTCGCCAGGAGTGGTCATCGCAGGGTCACGTAGCAATTGCAGAACCTGATCGGTTGAGGCGCCCCCCTGGATTAGCTTCATGCGCCGATTTCTGGCCTCGCTGAGGGATTCCTTGCGCAGGAAAAGCTGCTGTAATCCTTCGTAAGCAAGAAGAATTCCTAGGAAAATCGAAATGTAGAACAGAATGTTCAGGGTGTTCGGTTGCAGGTCAATCATGACGACATAGCCCCACGAATAAACATGTTGGTGTCTACGTCGATCCCTGCGGCAACCAACTGATCGAAGCACTTTGGACGAATGCCGGTAGGCAAGAACTCTCCCAGTACCTGTCCGTCTTCCGACTTGCCGCGACGTTTGAAAACAAAGATATCCTGCATTGTGATCGTGTCATCTTCCATGCCGGTAATCTCGGAAATGCTGACGACTCTGCGGGTGCCGTCGCTAAGGCGGCTGAGTTGGAGTACGATCTGAATGGCCGAAGCTATCTGCGACCGGATGGTTCTGATCGGCAAGTCAGCGCCAAGCATTGTCACCATCTGCTCGACCCGGCTTAGTGAATCACGCGCCGAGTTTGCGTGAACGGTGGTCATAGACCCGTCATGGCCCGTATTCATGGCTTGAAGCATGTCAAAACATTCTGATCCACGAACTTCTCCAACGATGATGCGGTCAGGCCGCATCCTTAGGGCATTGCGAACCAGATCACGTTGGGTGATTACACCTTGCCCTTCAGCATTTGGAGGGCGGGTTTCAAGACGTACAACATGGCTTTGCTGAAGCTGAAGTTCGGCAGCGTCTTCGATGGTAACGATACGCTGTTTGCCATCGATAAACGACGACACAGCGTTCAGCATGGTTGTTTTACCCGTGCCGGTACCGCCTGAGATGAGGATATTCAACCTTGCTTCGACAAGTGCCTCAAGGAGTTTGGCTGCCTGATCATTCATGCTGTTCTGATCAACAAGCTTTTTTATTGTCAGAGGGTTGCGGGAGAACTTGCGAATTGACAAAGCTGGTCCATCGACGGAACACGGCCGAATAATTGCGTTAACGCGGCTGCCGTCTTCCAAACGCGCATCAACCCAGGGCTGAGACTCATCGATACGCCGACCAACTTTGCTGACGATCTTGTCGATAATCCGTAGCAAGTGACGTTCATCGCGGAAGCGAACAGTAGAAAGCTCCAGAAGACCAAAGCGTTCGACGTACACCTGATCAAAAGAGTTTACGAGAATATCGTTGATAGTCGGGTCTTCCAGCAACGGTTCCAATGGCCCCAGGCCCATGACTTCGTGGATAAGCTCATCAACCAGCGCAGTGAAAGCCTCAGACCGCATGTGCAGGTTTTCAGCCTCGATCAGGCCGGTTACCAAAGATGCGATCTGGCGTTTCAATTCCGATCGTTCAACCTTATCGATGACCGAAAGATTGAGCCGGTCCAGAAGCTCACCATGCAAGCGGCTTTTGAGTTCCAGATGCGCCTGCAGGTCGACGTCCACTGGGTCAGGAGTCGCCTTGGATTTGGTGGGCATGTCAATGGGTCGATCCAGTGTCAGCACATTCGACTTGGAAGCAACCTTGCGTGATCTAAATTCGTTGAACACGTTGATCTCCTTTTACGCTTTCTTCGTTGCCACGGGCTGAGTTTCAGCCGAGACCGCAGCGGCCAATTTTGCCAAGGCTTTTCCAAGGTCCGATTGCGGCTTCATGTCCACAATCGGCCGTCCAAGATCTACGGAATTTCTGGCAACTTTCGAATTGTCGGGTAGCCAGTGTTTCAGGCTTGTTTTCAATACCTTCTCGGCTTCGCGGACATGCGAAGGCTTGATCAAAGTGTTCCGCTCTCTGTTGACCACGAACTCCACCGGAAGGCCGACGTTTGCCTCGCGGTAGAAATCAATCAACCGCCGCGCCTGGCGTACGCAGGGGACAGTAGTATCGGTAACCAAAGCCAATTTGGTGGCCCGTTTGAAAATAGGTTCAACCCATTCAACAACGGCGCAGGGAAGGTCGATGATTATATAATCATAGCGCTGTTGCAGAAGGTCCAGCATCCCTTCGATCAGATCAGGCCGCATCGATTGCAGGGGCACCATCGGGGTAGGCGCGCACAGAACGTCAACGCCAAGCCCATGCTCTTGCAGGATCGAAGACAAAAGGTGATCATCAGGAATTTCAGAATTTTCAATTAGCTGAAGGAATCCGCCGTTGTCCTCGATGTCCAGAAAGACATTCGAGTTTCCGAACTGAAGGTCAAAATCCAAAAGGGCTACTCGGTTTTTTGCGGACTTCCTGAAGAAAGATCCCCGCCCGCCGACAAGCGAGCACGCGAGGTTGACAGCAACTGTTGAAGCCCCGATTCCACCGCGCGCCTTTGCGACTGGTATCACCTTGCCCAACGCCGAAGAACCGTCTGAAATAGTGGTTTGCGAAACCGCACGCGCATTTAGTTTTTCACTGACTGCGGCTTTCAAACCTTCGCCATCAATTGACAGCGGCAAAACCTCATCAATACCGATCTTGTACAATTCACGCGCCTTGGAGATCGACAGATCATTCTGAGTGAGCGCAACAAACAAGGTGTTATCGTCGCGGTGCGTCAGGACAGCCTCAATAGCGCGGAGTTCTCCTGTGTCATCAGGGTCGATTTCAAAGATCACCAGATCGTGCTTGAATGCAAGATCGAGGGCAGTTCCATTCAACATCTGAAACGATGCC
Source organism: Ruegeria sp. BB5 (assembly GCF_056539405.1). Taxonomy (NCBI): domain Bacteria; kingdom Pseudomonadati; phylum Pseudomonadota; class Alphaproteobacteria; order Rhodobacterales; family Roseobacteraceae; genus Ruegeria; species Ruegeria sp. BB5. Next base: position 181,082 of record NZ_JBQFUX010000008.1, read on the forward strand.
CCGTTCCTGGTGACTTTATTTTCCTCATTTACGGGAAAGACATCCGCAACCAGCTGCGCGATCTCTTCGGTTTCTGAAACAAGCATAATTGCCTGTGATTTCGGTGTGAAAACATTCTGATCTCTCATCCTGACTCTCCTAATGCAAGGTCTTCAGCAGGCAGCGAGACGCTGAAGTTTGAGTAACCGACTGTCGAAGATATTGTGCTGTTAGTTGCGCCCGCGGCATTTGCCAGCGCGGCCAACGGTGACACGAATTGAAAATCGTTAAGGTTCAATTCGACTGAGACCATGGGTGTATACGGGCCACCCAGGAAACCCAGATTGGGAGTGAAGTCATAATGAAACTGTAAGTTGTCTATTGTGGCATCCGGAGGCAAAAGCGGGCTAATCCGGGTCCAGATTTCCGAGGCCGTAGCATTGGTTGCGACACCCGAACACGAAGGGGTTTGAGGATCCGCACAAACCCCGGCCGAGGCACTGCAGGACGTACCAAATCTCGGTGACGAAGTAGATGTGCCTCGCTGATGCGTCGTGGGCACTCCGGGGCACGCAGGCGGTCGTACGATTGCAATGCGCGTTGCCAGTTGCGAGGCTTTTTGAGCATTCGCAACGCTAAAGGACATGCGGCCGAAATCCAATAACGCCATGAAGAGGAACAGAAACAGGGAAACGACTATGGCGAACTCGACAAGAACGCCGCCGCTTTGATCCTGAAGAACTTTCTGCCCTCGGCGAAGCAAGCGCGTGTGGATATGAAGCAGACCTTTCATTGTCCGAAAATCCGTGAAGTGTCAGAGACATCCGTCGTCACGGACGATAGTCCGCTGCCAAAGAGGGACAGGATGCTGCCCATCGGGAACTGGATAGTGATGTTTGCGCTGACCGTACCGACGGGCGCCGGGTTGACCCGATAGGTTCCTGACACACAGGACAGGCTGGGTGTCACCGAATTGACCGTTATGCTGGGCGGGAACAGGCTGTTGGCATTTTTGTCGTCTTCGACGATGCCCTTCAAAGTAGTAGTGAGTCCCGCAACAGAGCCACCAGAGGTGCAGATATCTGCCGGAGTGACTCTGGACAGATAGCGACTGGCGTCGCGAACGCCTGCTATGACCGATTGGTATGACCACATCATACGTGCAGATTCCAACGTGACCGCCAGCAGCAACAGCATGAGTGGCATGACCAGGCCAAATTCCACAAGGATCGCGCCATCATCTCTTTTTACAAAGCGTTTGAGGGATTTTGCGAAGCGAGTTTTCATGATCCTGCGCCCCCTCAACGGTACAACTGTACGAGGTCGCGAAAGATACCGCCGAACCCATTGCCGCCGCTGCCGACACCTGAAACGTCAGGGAAGCCGACAATCTCGCCATGGATGTCAAAACTCGGCGGTGAACTACCGTCATCCCCCACCGGTTCGGTCAGGAAGACGGCAACAAATTTTGTGACCGGAACGCCTGTGGTCGAGCCGGAGACCGGGTTTTGAGCGCAATCGATGCCTGCCGCGGTGACGACACGTCGAGCCGGATCCGTAGACATTTGGTTTGAGCACATCGGGCGACCGGTTTCGGCAAGCGAAGGGTCTAGGATCGAGTTTGCGTTCGGTGGTGAATGTGGGTTGCTGTTGCCGTACGCGATTTCCCGCAGATACATTCCGTATCTTGTGCCAGCGAACACGCTATCCGTTACGCTAAGAGCCGGAAGGTGAGCATCGCTGCCAATTCCGTCTGCGATACCATCTGCAAGATCATGGTTCCGGTTAAGATACCCCTCGCGATCCCAGACACCGTCCCCAAACCGGTTGTTCCCGCCGCAGGTTCCCGCAGCCATGCAAGTGTCGCGACCAAGTGCGATCGTATCAGGCGTGACTTCTTCGTTTCCCTGAATGCAGGAACCACCACCCTTTTTCTGTATCCCTTTGATGACGTTCGGAGCCGGTGCAAAGTCCGGATTGTTTTTCTCACCGTTTAGTACCGAGCGGAAAATATCAAAGCGGACATTGAACGCCGCATTGGTGATTCCGACCTTCTGACCCGGTTCAGTATCCAAACCATTGGTGAGGACGCATTGCGTGATCTGGCTTTGTGCCGCGATAAGGCAGGCAAGTTTGTTCCCGCCTTCATCCGCACATACGCCGGAGGCATCTTCAAAGGTCGCCAGGTCGATAAAACCAAAATTACCCGGCCCCCAGGCAGTTCCATTGCCACCGCTGCGCAGCAGGATTTGGTTGCCGACGGTTAGGGTATTTTCCCAGTTCGGCGGCAGACAGAACATCAAAGGTGAGATATCGCAGGCCGCTTTGGAGTAACCGGCGACGGCCTCGGCCGAAACGCTGGCCGATACGCCACTTCCACCAAGCACTCTGTCCAAAGCCGAAGCAAGGTTCATGCTAAGGGATTTGGGCGTTAGCACGACCTGAGCAAACTTGGCTTCTCTTGGGTTGGTCGTGACGTCTGCGCCCAACGGCGTGAGGTCCGAAACCGGCAGAGCGGAATGAAACGAAAGCGTATAATCCGATGAACCCGAAAGCGTGGCGGACCCATTGGCAAATGTCTGGCTGTCACTGATCAAGTTGGCCGCTGCATTGGTTGCGCGGGTGATGGCGTCGGGTTGTCCGTCCAACTCACCAGCGGCTGCCAAGGCTACGTGGTCCGCGAAGGACTGAAGCTCTGCATGGGTCGAGTTCATTCGGCCTACATCCATCGTGATTGCAAAGAACCCGAGAAATGCGACAAATGCTGTACCCCAGAGAATAGCGACCGTGCCGCGCTCGTCTTGTGCAAAGAATGATATGTTCGTTGTCCGACGCATGACGCAGCCTTACTGTGCAGTGTTCTGGCTGACTTTGAGCGAGCGGGCTTTCGGCTTGGTGCCAGAGTTGATGGCTGCCGGTGTCGACTGGGCGTCCGTTTGATCGCGGGACTCTGCATTTGGAACCGCTTCCACTTCTGTCGCGTCGTCGGCTCCACGAGAGCTTCTCTGTATAACTTCAACTTCGGTTTCGGTGCCGCGGTTCACAATGATTGTCGGTTGCGCTTCGACTTTTTCAACCGGACCTTCCTCTTGCAGAAGATCGCGCAGGCGGACCATTTCCATCGGTTCATCCTCGACGCCGTCCAGCGTTCTAAGGGTAAGGCTCAGGGTGCCGGCCTTTTGGGCCAAAGCCAGGCGCTGACCTTGCTGAGGGGTCACTTCTACTGTGATCGTGCGGGCAATTTCGGGTTGATCGCTCAGTTCTTCGGATTGCTGATCGACGCCAATCACGCGGATATTCTGCAAAATAGTAACGGCGCGCAAATCCATTTTCGCACCTTGTGTCAAAACGATGTCTACCCAATCACCCGGAGTGACAAATCCACCAACCGCAGTCACGGCGTCCACTTCGATTGCCATGGCGCGTGTGTTTTCCCCCAGCTTTTGGACCAGCGTGACCTTTTCGCCAAAATTCGAAACTTTCGAAATAAGCATGACTTCACCGGGATAGAACCGCCCCTTAGCGCGACGCAGCTGTTGGCGATTATCCGGAACAAGTACGCCTAACTCGGTGAAAACCCCGGCGGGGAGCGCTTCGCGTGGCCAGAGATGAGTTGTGACGTGATGATTTTCTATTGTTTGACCAAATGCGATTTCTGAGCGCGCAACGTAGATCTCAACGAGATCGGCGTTCGTCGTAGCACTGGGTGCAGTCGTGTTAAATTGGATGTAATCCTTCGCCAAGAACACAGAGCCTGAAGCAATCGCAATTCCGAATAATGTGGTAATAACTGGTCTGATACGCATCTCTGTCTCCAAAAGTTACGCTCAAAAATTTCGAAATGTCAGTGATTAGGTTTCGAAAATCCCGGCGGTGTATTCTGCGCCGCTACACGGATGGGACGGCGCAGAATGTTGTTGTGGTTTGCAAATCGCAAGGAACCAATGGTTCAGCAGGTTGCGCTACCCAGAGCTGCGCAAGCACCCGTTACGTTCGTGTTAGTGGTGGTTCCAAGATACGAGAACGCACCAACCGCAATTGACGCGACAACCAAAAGGGCAAGGCCATATTCAACAATTGCCGCGCCGCTTTCTTCTTTGACAAACTTCTTCATAAATTTGGTCATGTTTCCCCCGAAAGGTTAAATTGAAATCCACGCTACGTTTGTCGCAGCGCAAGCCAGGCATTTCGCATTGGCTCTGAAATAACGGTAGCGGTGATAAAAACTTCCGCCTTCCGCGAAAAATAGGAAAAATACACGTATTAGACGAGTCAATTACCATTGAAGCTTCTTAAGGGAGATTAAAATAAATACTGCATTAACAAGCCTTTAATCTTCAATCGAATCAGTCAGCCTGGAAACAATGCGGCGATTCGAAGTGCAACTGTGGCTGGAAAGCTCAATAATACTCGTCGCTAAATCTTTTCTTTGAGGCATCCAAGTGTCGGGAGTTTATTTTTCGGTACCTAGGTTTTACGTTATAATTACAGATAGTTATGCAAATATTGGAAGCTGCTCACTCTTTTTTTGCCCCATAGGCATGGTCTTAAAATCAGTTGCTGGGCCCATGAACCCCGAACAAGTTTGTAATTGCGGTGGGGCCGCGGCAGAAAGTTCTGCCTCGCAACGTTTGTTGTATTGGTTAGTAGGGTAATGAGTATCAGTTTCTCCAAGAGCGCCCAGGCGCAAAATAGTTTCAACTTTGTTATGGAATGGACGCATGCTTTAACGGGCAAAAACTCCATTCCACAGGTTTTATATAAGCTAATAAAGTTGGTTAATGCGGATGCCGCATTAATTGCACGTACACTTAAGGTGGAACGAAAAGTAAAATATATTGCCCGGTGTTGCAGCGAGGAAGGAAAGGTTTGGCCCTCTCAACCTCAAACTCTGGTGGAACGGGTTCTGGGTGAAAGTTTTCTGACGGCACGGGTGGGCTCAATTTGGACGTTGTCAGACGCGTTGGTTGCGGGCAACACAGCAACGCTTTGTCATTTTGAGGGCAATTTAAAGGCATTGGGCGAGGTGATCGTGGTTCCGCTTGATACAACCGGCGGGCATGTGGATCACATCGAGCTGCATTTCAGGCATGAACCTGCCCAATATGAGCTGGACCTACTAGCCATGTTGGCGCCGACACTGGCGTCAGGTTGGTGCAAGCGAACGCCTGGTTCAATCTCCTCGTATCTGGAGAAGGGTCGCAATCATAATCTGAAAGAAGTTTCGGATACCGAGCATGTTCCAATCCTGGGCCCTCAAAATCCAGCAGGGCTCAGCCGGTGCGAGTTTCGGGTTTGCGCTATGCTGAATGAAGGAATGACAGTTAAAAAGGTTTCAGAAGCCCTGACTGTCTGCCCAACGACTGTTCGTTCGCACCTAAGCTCGGTATTTTCGAAGACGGGTGCTTCTAATCAAGTCGAACTGTTGCACTTGTTAAATCGAAAATTTCAAGCAGGCCGCAGGTCCAGAGACGCTGAAACAGCTAACTTTGGTTGACAGCAATGGAATGCCAGTTCTGCAACGTGCCTCGTTAGCCATAAAACCGAGCAAGACACCCTTTTGGTCTGATCGACGGCTAAGCTATGATACAAAGCCAAGCATGGCTGATGTTGTTCGAATAAAATTTAGAGCAACCCAAATTTATAGCTGGGTTACAAGCGGCGAAGAGCAATTCAACACATTGTTTACGTTCCGGCGACAACTTTAACCAATGGTGAACAATGTGTTCTCGTGGTGTTCAACAGGCATCGCGCATACTCCTTCCACCGAGCCGAGACAGTTATGGGTACTTGGCTCCCTGGAAGGGGAACTGCATGATTAAGTCTGCCACTGAAAGCGCTATGGATCAGGTTCCTGTACACTTGGAACCACCACGTTCCACCGCGCGCAAACACTTGTCTAACAGCACGAAATCCAGAAGCGGGCGTTTCCCGCCTGTCGAAATTGCTCTGAAAGCTATCGCAAGGAATGAGCAGCTTGAAAGAGCAAGAAGGACGTCTGACCCTACATCTTGACGTCCGCAGTTTTCGCGGGAAACGTCCTACCCGGGAAAACACAAATGCAAAAGCCCGCTCCAATCCGAGCGGGCTTTTTTGCTGTGTTAAGCTAAGGTTCAGAATTAAGGTACTTTTTCTGGTTCATGTTAGACGAATGCAAGGCAAAAGCGTCGCCCGGAGTCTCGTTGGCAGAATACTTAGCCGTTGCTAACAAGTTCTTCCACTTGTTCTCCCTCAGGCGTCTGACCGTCATCGACCGGATCTGTATTGGCTTCATCCTCATCGTGATCGTCGTCATCATACTTGTCTTCGTCATACGAACTGCCAAGCGCGGTTTTGACGGCTTCCTCGTCAGGATTAGAGGCTCGTACAGCGTCGAGAACATTGTCCTGCTGTTGCGTTGCGATGGCGTCATCTTCTGAAAACCCGCCCTTGTGGTGATCCAAAAGGTTGTCTTCTGCCTGATGCACGGCTTCTGCGGCCGCCAACTGATCTTCCGTAGGTCGATCAATCGGATTACCATCTTCATCCGTGGTTAAGTCGTGCGCATCTTTAACGGCTTGCGCGTCTTCCAAAGCTTCAGGGTCAGTTGTCCCAGGGTTGGCTTCCTCATTGGCGAGGATATCCTCAGCTTCCTCCAATGACAGAGGGGCTTCGTCCAAGTAATCTAGCGCTGCGTTGATTTCTTTCACGTCTTTGGGGCTTAACGTGTTGTCTTCACCCATGATGTGATTGAATTCGGTGTCCGCAACGGCAAGGCCCGCTGCAAGGCTGACCGGTCCGGTACCTTTCTTATACTGACCGTTTGCAATATGCGCGAGCTTTGCTTTGGGGCTGGAGTTAATGGCGCCGTTTAGCTTGCCGAGATTGCGCGATTCAAGCGCAAGCGTACTATCTTCCAGAATCGTTGCTTTTCTACTTGGCGGGCGCAGGGACCGCTTGACCGAAGTAGTCTTTGTTTGTTTTGCGGTGGTTACTGGCTTGCTACCTTTGAACAGGCCACCAATTCCCTTCCTTTGCGTTTTTTTTGCAGTTTGCTTTTTATTACCGCCAAGCAAGCCTTTCAAAGAGAATTGACCCTTTTTAGAAGACCTCGAATTGACACCTACGGAGCCTTTTGACTTGTGACCAGATTTTCCGGCCGCTTTGTTTGCTCCGTTCGTGGATGCGGCTGACCCGTTACCCTTGTTTTTATCTTTGCCGCTACTCGCACTGTTGCCATGGCCTTTACCACCGCTGTTGCCCTTGTCGCCCCCATTTCCATTGCCGCCACCATTACCGTTGCCACCACCATTACCGTTGCCACCGCCGTTTCCTTTGCCTTGCTTGGCATAGGCGGCATCAGGGAACGTGAATGCGCCAACAATTGCCGTGGATCCCAGCAATGCGATTGCGATTGCAGAGGCTTTCATTAGGCCGGTCGTATTGATCTTCATGACGGTCCTCGTTTGTTGAATGCGAATTTCCACACACGATGCAATGCGTGGAAACATGACAGCACGAGTGCGCGTGTCGGAATCGGGAACTAACTGACAAATTTAAGCCTATTATCGTTGAACCTGCGACGAACCGACCGTTCATCGCCAGTTCATCTTAAAATCTGTAGAATTGAGGCGCGATTACGCGATATTGAGTACTGAGGATGAGAAAGCTTTTTATCATCGCTTGTCTGTTCGCCTTTCTCCAGGTTGGGGAAGGGCATGCTGCTGTGCGCGAACTAAAGCAATCCGAATTGCGCAAAGTGACAACGACGGGCAGCACCATCAGGTTAAAGAGGGTTCTAAAAGGCGTTGAAAAAGTCTTTGGTGGAACGCCGGTCGATGCGCGCGCGTTCCAGACTGACAAGGTCTACTATCGGATACTCGTAAAGAAACCCAATGGGAAGATCATAAGTGTTATTGTGAATGCTCAAACCGGTGTCGTTGTGCCCAATCGTTCTAATATCGGACGCCAGATTTCAAATGCAGCCAAGTCCACATCAGGCAATTCTGCCAAATCCAACTCACAAAGCCAGACCAGCAGTAAGGGCAATCAGAGCAACAATAGTGGCGGCAACGGTAACGGCAACTCCGGTGGCAACGGTAATGGCAACTCCGGTGGCAACGGCAACGGCAACTCTGGCGGCAACGGTAACGGCAACTCCGGTGGCAACGGTAACGGTAACTCCGGTGGCAACGGTAACGGCAACTCCGGTGGCAACGGTAACGGCAACTCCGGCGGTAACGGTAACGGCAACTCCGGCGGCAACGGTAACGGCAACTCCGGCGGCAACGGTAACGGCAACTCCGGTGGCAACGGTAATGGTGGTGGCAAAAAATAGTGGTTAAAATTTCGGTCGCAGGCCTATAGAAAAAAGTATGAGAGTATTACTCGCAGAAGACGAACCGCACCTTTGCGAACAGATCAAAAAGCTGCTGAATGCTGAAGGCCGCGTGGTCGATATTGTCCACAACGGAGTTGATGCCCAGCATCTGGGAACTACCGAACCATATGACATGATCATCCTCGATCTCGGGCTTCCGGAACGAGATGGCATCTCGGTTTTGCGCGACTGGCGCAGCGCGGGTATAAAAACTCCGGTTCTGATCCTGACGGCACGCGATGGTTGGAGCGAACGGGTCGACGGATTGGATGCCGGTGCAGATGATTACATGACCAAACCATTCCATTTGCCCGAGCTGGCCGCGCGTGTCCGCGCCATCTTGCGCCGTCAGAGTGGGCAGCTGAATCCTGTTATCGAGATGGGCAATGTCGTTCTTGATACACGCAATGGGCGGGTGACTGTTGATGGCGTTCCGATCGACTTAACAGCCCAGGAGATAGCCGTTCTTACTTACCTGGCCCACAACGCCGGTCGCCTGATCCCCAGATCCGAACTTTCGGAACATATCTACGAATATAACGGTGACCGAGATTCGAATACCATTGCGGTTTTCATAAACCGGCTGCGCAACAAATTGGGACCTGACCTGATAACAACGGTCCGGGGTCGCGGATATATGATCGATTCAGTTTGATGTTGTCGCTGCGTCAACGGGCACTGCTTGGAGGGATTGCATCTGGGGCATTGTCCGTTGGCGTGGGCACTCTGGCTGTTTTTTCGTTTATCGATGCCCGAATTTCAAACAGGTTCGACGCTACGCTTCGAGATCGCCACACCCAGCTTGTCGTTGGGTTGAGCGTTACGACACAAGACCCGGATACCCTGCGTGATCTCATGTTTGATCCGGCATACAGCGCGCCATATTCCGGCAGATACTGGCAAGTTACCACCGGCAACGGCGAGGTTTACACGTCGGCGTCTTTGTTTGACGAAACAATCGCTGAACCACCTGACATCTCTGAAAATGCAACCCTTTGGAACACTTCCGGCCCCGAGGGGGAAGCGTTGCGCAGCGCATACCAAAAAATTTCTTTCGAAGATGGAACTGTCTGGGGAATTAGTGTCGCGGAAAGCCAGGCGCAGTTGGTCAATGAAAGACGGGCGGCACAGCGCAGTCTTCTACCGGTGTTTGGGTTGGTTGGCTTGATTGGAGTTGCAAGTTCATTGATGCTGATGTCCGCAATCCTGGGTCCTCTTCGTAAATTGCGTGCGGATGTCGCCCATCGTTGGGACACGGATGACAATCTGACACCCACGGATTACCCGGACGAAGTGGCCCCTTTGGTCGATGATCTGAATCAGCTATTGCATCGCAATCGGGACATTGTATCCGGCTCACGCAGGCAAGCCGCTGATCTGGCACATGCTCTGAAAACGCCAGCCACTATTTTGAGAAATGAACTACAGGCTATGTCACAGGCTGGTGTCGACACAGGTATCGCGGACGAAGCTTTAGATCGGATCGACTCTCAACTCGGTCGGTCACTCGCGCGAATCCGGGCTCTAAACACGGCTGAGTTGACCCATTCGCGTACGGACGTTTCACACTCAGTCGAACGTCTCGCACGGTTGTTTACTACGATCGCTGAGAGAGAGGGTAAAATACTGGAAGTCAAAAGCGATCCTGAGCTTTGGGTGCGCATGGATACGCAGGATATCGAAGAGGTTCTTGGGAACTTACTGGATAACGCAGTCAAATGGTGTCGTGGCAAAGTAAAACTGACCGCAAAACGTCACGAAGACTGTGTCGAGATCTGTATCGAAGATGACGGCCCAGGTATCCCAGAGGACGCAATACGCGAAGCGCTACGCTCTGGTGGACGGCTTGACACTTCGGTAAGAGGCAGCGGGCTGGGGCTGGCAATCGCGGTTGATCTTCTCAATGCATACGGTGCGCACTTCGACCTGGGAAAATCTGCCGCGTTAGGAGGATTAAGTGGTCGGGTGGTTATCCCAACCAAGTCTTAAGCGGCGACGGCTGAGAGAATGAGTGGCTCAATGCGTGGATTTCTGAGCAGCCTCATCTGACTGGTCCAGTTTAATTGTTAGTGCATTGTTGGCCTCTGACCCATTGGGATGATGGTTTCCGGGGCTGGTGGGCGATGTACACCGACTGCATCAATTGTGATGTTCGAGACTCAAAAACACCAATGTACGATTGATTTGGCCCTTATCTTTTTGGGCAACGCGAAAAAAGCCTTCTGAAGTGAAAAGTTCCCTCAGCACGTAACTATCAGGGTGGTTGACTGATCCGTCGTATTGCGTCCAAGTTCCCTCTTTGCAATGTGTTACTTCAGTCCAGAGGTCGTTAAACGCGCGAATGGCTTCAGAGTCCCGGAATGGAAACTCCCATCGGCATGAAACGCCTTGGACATTGTCTAGGCCGACAAACGTTTTGCACATCGCTCCATTCGGTGAGACGCCCGTGGTATTGTAGTTATCAAGCGCGGAAACCCGGTCACATTTGTCCGCGAAGCCAGTTGTTGGTGAAGTTGCGATGACAAGCTCCAGAAAACAAACGGCCACAACTTTGGCCGTTTGTTTGGCAGTCAAGTTTTCATTCGGCCGCATCCGGGACATTTTTACTGGGGTAAACACCTTTCACGCGTTCTTTAGTTGGATCAAAATGCGGGAACGGAACAATTTTTGCCTTAAGGCGCTTTTGCTGCCCATCCAGTTGACCGATCTCAATGTCGTGCCCCTCCAGCGCATGGGTTGATGCAACACGCCCAAGGGCGATGACCTTGCCTAAGATGGGTGACTTCATCGCGCTGGTGATTTCGCCGACCTGCGCTTTTCCGATACGTACACAATCGCCCGGAGAAGGCACTGTTCCACCTTCTATATCAAACCCGACCAGCTTGCGGTGAGGGTGAGCCTTGCGTTCCTCAATTGCGCTGCGCCCGATGAAATCATCGGTCTTAGACTTCAATGGGACGGTAAAACCGACCCCGGCTTCGAACGGATCGGTCTGGTCGTCAAATTCGGACCCGGCAAAGATCAAGCCGCCTTCGATCCGCAACATGTCGAGGGCGGCAAGACCAAGCGGGACAATTCCATAATCCTGACCAACTTCCCATACACGGTCGAAAATCTCGATAGCATCATTGGGGTGGCAGAAGATTTCATATCCCAACTCGCCGGAATATCCGGTTCGGGAAATCACGACCGAGGTTCCGCGCACATCCCCGACCCGGGCCACGGTAAGCCGGAACCAAGGCAATTCTTCAATTGTTGGCTGCTGGGGTGGCGTCCAGAATATCTGCGAGAGGATGTCGCGGCTGTGCCGCCCCTGTACCGCGATATTGTGCAACTGATCTGTAGAGTTTCGCACCCAGACATTCATATTGCGCTTGCGCGCTTGTTCCTGCAGCCACAAACCGCTCGTGTCGTTGCCGCCGATCCATCGGAAGTTGGTCTCTCCCAGCCGATAGACAGTGCCATCGTCGATCATGCCGCCATGTTCATAGCACATTGCCGTATAAACAACTTGACCAACGCTCAGCTTCTTCATGTTGCGGGTCACGCAAAGCTGCATCAGCTCTTCGGCATCCGGGCCAACAACCTCGTATTTGCGAAGTGGGCTCAGATCCATTACGGCAACTTTGTCCCGACAGGCCCAATATTCTGCGATCGCGCCATGATTGGTCATCGTATTGGGCAGCCAATACCCGTTGTATTCGACAAAATCACGGGTATGACGTGCAAAGCAGTCGTGAAATGCTGTTTTCTTGGTTTCTTCCACATCCGCCTCCGCAGATTTTCTGTAGCCATAGGACCGTTTGAAATCTTCGGTCGCTCTGTAAGTTCGCACCTGAATGTCGGTTGGATTCCAACCATTGGCCGGGTCAATGTCGCAGGGGCAGCCGGTACTGACGCAGACAAGATCTGTCAGCGCGCGCAGCAGCACGAAATCTCCGGGTCGCGACCACGGATCATCCATGCCGATGGCATTGTCATCGTCCAGCATCGTGTTGAAAAAGAAGTTGATCGCAGGCCAGCCTGCGCGGGGCCGGATGCCATACTGGTCCAGATCTTTGTTGATATTTTCCGAGCAATTGACATGGCCGGGATAGCCCAAGTCTTCATAATACCGAGCTGTGCAGGCCAGCCCGAACGTGTCGTGGCGGCCGCACGTATCCTGCACGATCTCGACCAGGGGTTCTTGATCCACCGACCAGTACTTTGAGAATATGCCTGGTTGCGGATACAAACTGCCCATCAGGCTTCGTGTCGTGGTGGGATCAATCTCGCGTTCGATCCCCTGATCCAGTGCACGTCGGCTGAACGCCTGAAAGTCTGAACATTCGCGGCCCCTGACATCCACGATCTGAATGAACTCTCCGGCTTTGACCTCATAAGATTTGGCATTGCCAGGCTGAATGTTGATATCCTTGAGTGGGTCGGCCAGAGGATCGGGCGGGCCCACGTCGGGTTTTTCCAAACCAGGAGCGGCACGCTGAATGTACAGGATAATGTCGGTCGGCGGGTTGTTGTCTTCGGGCCGCATCGCTTCGCCGGGAGCGGAGACGATCAGAAGCCCGTCGCATTCCGCCACGAAATGCGCCATGTCGCCGGGCCGTGATCCATCTGAGAAAGCCCTGATCGCATCCCCGCGTCCGATATCGAAACCTGCAACATCTAACGCGCGTAGCACTTTCTTGCCCGAAGCCGAGCCATTCGCCAGAGTCGCAATCAGCCCCTCTGGTCGACCGTGCCCCTGCGCGCCAAGCATGGCAGCGTCCGAGCTTCGATCGGGGGCAAAGAACACCATCTCGGCGGGTTGCATCCCATCGCGATCCAGCAATGTGATCGTGTCGCCTTTGGACACCGAAACCGCCCGCGACCCTGCGCCAGGGACGGGATGACGTTCCGTTCCATGAGGTAAAATCGGAAGACCGGGGGCCAGAACCCCGCTACGTTCGTAAGGCACTTCGAAAACCGGTTTCACATTCATAATGCACCTTCCTGAATGGACTCGGTTGCACCGCGGTGCGTGACCACCAAAAGGCATCCCGCCTCGGTGCGCGAAAAATGGCTGGAACCGGCGGCCAAACTGACGAAGTCACCGCTGCGATAGCTGAAACCGTCGTGATCAGTCAGATCGCCTTCGAGGACAAAGAACTCTTCCGCACCGTGATGAATATGCGGATTCGAGCGCGTTCCCGGGGCCATCTTCATCAGATAACTCCCTTGCCCTGTGACTTCGTCAAAGCTGACATTCTTCCACCAGACCTGTTCGTCGAGCAGACCGTCCATGTGCATTCTAACAAAGCCGGTATCGTCGAACCGGGCGACAGTACGCATGTTTTGCTGTTGTGCCATCTTAATCGAGCCCCAGTCGCTTTTTACGCTGTTCCGCCCAGCTGCTGATCGCCATGTCAAAGGTCAGCGCCATCAGCGACACGTTCAGGCCGAGGACAAAGTTTTTGCCCAACTCGGTTCCGGCCAGCGTTCGCTGAAGTTCTTGCCCAAGGTCCTGCGTGCCGATAAAGGCTGCGATGATGACCATGAAAAAGGCGAACATGATGGCCTGATTGAACCCGACCGCCATAGTTGGCAGAGCCAGTGGGAACTGTACGGACATCAGCTTTTGGCGACGGGTTGAGCCGGACATGTCGGCGGCTTCGGTCATTTCCGGCGGGACGCTGCTGAGGCCAATAATAGTGTACCGGATCAGCGGTACGGCGGCGAAGATCAGGATCGAGAACACAACCGCCACGTCATTGACACCGAACAACATGATCGCAGGGATAAGATAAATAAAGCTGGGGAAGGTCTGCGCGGTGTCGCAGGCCAGAAGGATGCTTTTCGACCAGCGTTCGGACCGGGCAGCGATTACGCCCAGCGGTATTCCGATCAGTGTGGCCAGCGCAACAGCCGAGATAACTGTATACAGAGTGATCACCGACCGGTCCCACCAACCCGAGAATGCGACGATGGTAAAAAACACTGCCGCATAGATACCTGGGCGGCGTCCGCCGACCCAATAGGCAAAGGCAACGACTATTAGGATGAAGGCGGGGGTCGGAATCGCCAGCAGCGTGTCCCGGAACGGGATCAGAACCTTGACGTTCAGGAACCAGCGCAACCATTCAGTTGTTCCCTTGATGGCGTCGATAGCCAGGAACGACTTGATCACCACGTCAATTTCCTTGCCTTGGCTCAGGTGCTGTTTGCGGCCAACTTCAGCCAGGATCGGGAATACCTGTGATAGCAGGATAAACCCGATGAACAGACCCAGTGCGACCAGCGCGATTTGATGCCGCTTCCACCAGGGCGTGTTGCGTTCAAAGTGAACTGGTTGCTTGACCACCCAGGCCTTGGACATCCGGTCCAAAGTCACGGCCAAAAGGACGATAGTGATGCCAATCTCGAAGGATCGTCCGAGCTTGAAACTTCCCATCATCGCCAACAGTTTAGCGCCAAGACCCGGCATGCCGATAAAGGCGGTCAGAACGACCATTGCCAGACACAGCATGATCACCTGATTGACGCCAACCAGAATTTCGGTGCGCGCTGCCGGAATGTATACATGGCGCAGCATCTGCCAGCGAGTACAGCCGGACATCTGACCCGCTTCGATCACTTCGGGGCTAACCTTCTTGAGCCCCAGCGTTGTCATCAGGATCATCGGCGGGATCGCGAATGTAATCGTTGCAACGGCCCCGGCGGTTGGACCCACCTTGAAGAAAATCACCGCAGGCAGCAGGTAGGTAAAGAAGGGCAGGGTTTGCAATATGGACAGGATGGGCTTCAGGACCCGCTCGAACCAACCGTATTTCCATGCGGCAATACCCAAAGCCAGCCCCAGCAGGAACGCCAGGGGTGCTGCAACCACGATCACCGACATTGTTTGCATGGCGATCTTCCACTGGCCGATTGCTGCGGTCCAGATAAAGGTGCCCGCGCCCAAAGCGGCCAACTTCCATCCACCGACAGCATAACCCACAACCGCGGCAACGGCGGCAATCGCAGACCATGGGATCGGTCCCAGATAGGGCCAGCGACGCTTGCCTTCCAAAAGGTTGGCCGATGTATCCAGCAGGAATTCAAGCGGACCTTCCGCGATGAAGCGGGTGACGTATATCAGGCCCAGGTCATTCTGGATGAAGTTGAAGATCGCATCTAGAACTTGTGCGGTGGGCGGGATCGCCGCTTCGGGGATGCGGTTCAGCCATTCAGGCAGAATACCAGCGGCTTTGGCAAGGATCAGTGCAAACGCCACTGCAAGCAGCGCGGTAAGTACCCGTGTACGTCCCCACGGCTTGTCCGAAGTCTCCGTCAGATCAGTGGACAGCGTCGCCATTATTCGGCTCCGAGCAGAACATTCAGAGCGGTGTCGCGTTCCAGGACACCGGTGATAACGCCTTTGTCATCTGCAACCGGCAAAAGGATGCGGTTGTCATTGACCAGAACTCGCGCAAGTTCGTGGATCGTTGCGCCACCATTGATCGGAGCTCCTTCCAAGGCGTGCCCGTTGACCGGTTTCGCCAGCCCCTTCGCATGCACCACGCGGGCTTTGTCGATGTCCTCGGTAAATTTCGCCACATATTCAGTGGCAGGATTCATGACGATTTGATCGGGTGTGTCACACTGTTCAACCGCGCCATTGCGCATGATCGCGATCCGATCTGCCAAACGCAGCGCTTCGTCAAAATCATGAGTAATAAAGACGATGGTTTTACCCAGCATCTCTTGAAGCCGTAGGAATTCATCCTGCATTTCACGTCGGATCAAAGGGTCAAGGGCGGAGAACGGTTCATCCAGGAACCAAATATCCGGCTCAATCGCCAGGGACCGGGCGATGCCGACCCGTTGCTGTTGCCCGCCGCTGAGTTCGCGCGGGAAATATTCTTCACGACCCTCAAGACCCACCAGCTTGATTACTTCCAATGCGCGTTCGCGTCGGTCATGGCGATCCTGACCGCGCATTTCCAGCGGGAAGGCCACGTTATCCAGAACCGTACGATGCGGCAGCAGACCGAAGGACTGGAACACCATGCCCATCTTGTTGCGTCGCAACTCAATCAGGTCGCGCTCGCTCAGGCTCATGATGTTCTGACCGTCAACCTCAATCGTGCCGCCGGTAATGTCATGAAGACGTGAAAAGCACCGTACCAGAGTAGACTTGCCTGATCCGGACAGCCCCATGATGACCAGCATTTCACCCCGGCCAACTTCAATCGAGACGTCTTTGACCCCGGCGATGTAACCGTCCGCACGTATCTCGTCGAAACTGCGACCCGCGGGCATAGATTTCAGATAGGTCTCAGGAGAGGCTCCAAACAGTTTCCAGACGTTTTTGGCTGAGATGACGGGCGCTGTGGCGGACATGGCTGCCTTCTTTCTTGTTAGGCGCGGCCTTGCTTCACCGAGATCAGCAAGGCCGCGCCAGTTTCGTCGCGAATGACCGGTTTATCAACTGCAGGCGCTGATCCAGGGGTCAACAACAGCGCGGTTAGCATCCAGCCATTCGGCTGCTGCCTCTTCCGGTTCCAGCTCGTCTGTATCGACCAGCTTGGCCATTTCCGCGATTTGCGGGTTGGTGAACGAAATTTCAGTCAATACGCAGTAGGCAGCCGGCCACTTATCTTTCATGCCATCCCATGCGGCTTTTTTCAGGTAACCGCTGGCTGGGTTTCCGCAATCATACAACGCATCGGGATTCGGACCTTTGGATGGATCTTTGTCGCAACCATCTTCCCAGGCCGGAAATTCAACAAACTCACCGGGCCAGACAGCTTCGGCAAAGTTGGGTGTCCAGTTGAAGACCAGAACAGGTTTCTTATCCGCCTCTGCCGCTCCGATCTCGGCCCAAAGGGCTGCAGCCGAACCCGCATTGATAACCGTGAAATTCAAATCAAGCGCTTCGGCACGTTCCTTACCGTGCTTCAACCAGTCGACGGGTCCATCCAGATACCGGCCTTTGTCCCCGGTTTCCGCTGTTGCGAAAAGATGCGCGCAGTCGTTTAAAGCTTGCCAATCAGGCAGGCCAGGGCAGGATTCCTTAGTCCACATCGGATACCACCAATCCTCGCGCGTGACTGCATCATGATCGCCTGCATCATGCAGACCACCCTTTTCCAGCGCGGCGCGGAAGGATGCGCCAAATGCACCTTCCCAGACTTCCATCTCAAGTGTGACATCGCCCAAGCGTACCGACTCGTAGACCGCCTGACTGTCTGTTGTGACGTATTCGACGTTGTCACCGATCTCTTCTAGTAGTTGACCTGTAACGTAAGACATCACGATCTGACTGGACCAGTTGTGAATTGGAATGACGATCGGATCGCTGCTGTCTTCGGCGAACGCTCCGGTGCCCGCTACCGCTGCCAAGGTTGCAGCAGAAAATAGGTTTGTGAGTTTCATGTTTGCTCCCTGAGTGACGTACATTTCTTATCTGCGGACTCTTCCGGCCCCGAATTTTCTCATTCTGCCTAAGTTTTCACGAGACGCAGAACAGAAATTTGAGAGGCATTGCCTATAAATTCTTGAGGCAAATCTGACTTTTCACTATTTTAACAGTCAGTTGCCTGATCGGTTTCCAGTCGAAACGGGCAAATGTTTTTGATTGCGATCATCTTCAGATTGGGAAACCGCCTTCAGATGCCAAAGAAAGCGCCAATTACCGGGAAGGTCCTTCCACCGCTCGATTACCTTTTGGCATTTGAAGCGGCTGCGAAGGCGCAGAGTTTTGCGCAGGCCAGCAAGGTGCTCAACATTTCGGAAACGGCAATAAGCCGCAAGGTGCGACTGTTGGAACAACATTATGATGTTCCGCTGTTTGTCAGAGGTCATCGCTCGGTCTCGCTGACGCAGCAAGGTGCGATTTTGTTGGCAACTGTGGAAAAGTCGCTGGACCTGATGCGGGATGTTAGCCGTGACATGCTGGCTAAACATCAGGCCAACACAGTCTCGATCTCTGCGACCAACTCGGTTGCGTCACTCTGGTTGATGCCACAGCTAAGAAAATTCAACAAATCTAATGATCGCATTCGTATTTCGTTGGTGTCTTCCGACAGTGATGCAGAGTGCCTGTCAGATTCGATGGATTTGACGATATTGCGCGGGGATGGGGAATGGCCTGGATATGATGCTCAACTGTTATTTGGGGAAACTGTTTTCCCGGTCTGCAGCCCGGAGTATCTCAATAGTAATCCGACGGTGACAGATTTAACTGCTTTGCCAGAGTTGGATCTGATTGAGGTGACCAGTAGTCACGCGGAATGGATGACATGGCACACGTGGTTCAACGGCAATGATATTTCGACCTCATTGATGGAACGCGCTGTGGCCTTCAACACCTATCCTCTCTCTATACAAGCTGCAGTCGATGGATTGGGGGTCGCATTGGGTTGGGCCCATCTTGTCGACCCACTGCTTGAAAGCGGCGCGTTGGTCAGACCAATTCAGGACGTCTCGGTGCGAACACAGTCTGGATATTATCTTCTTAAAAGCCCAACGCAAAAAGCATTCCCGGAATTACGCATCGTTGAGGATTGGTTGTTGGGGCTTAGCGCGGTGCGCAAACGTTACGCGTGATCCGTGACCCCATTGGGTAACAAATACCCTTTCGGTCATGTCCTCGTATTTCCAAGGTTGACCCAAGGGAAAAATTATTTACCGTAAAGAAAGTATTCGATTCCTCCCCGGTCGCAGATGCGGGCGGGTTTGAGTTCGTTAAACCTACTTTGCACGGAGCCCAGCACCCAATGAGCTACAAATCCGACATCGAAATCGCCCGTGAGGCGAACAAGAAGCCGATTCAGGAAATCGGTGCGAAAATTGGCATCTCCAGTGACGATCTGCTGCCTTACGGCCACGACAAGGCGAAAGTCAGCCAGGACTTCATCAACTCGGTTCAAGGTCGTGAAGACGGCAAACTGATTCTGGTGACCGCGATCAACCCGACCCCTGCGGGTGAGGGTAAGACAACCACCACCGTCGGTCTGGGCGATGGCCTGAACCGCATCGGCAAAAACGCGATGATCTGTATCCGCGAAGCCTCGCTTGGCCCGAACTTCGGGATGAAGGGTGGTGCTGCGGGTGGCGG
>NZ_JBQFUX010000009.1:0-177564 GCF_056539405.1 Ruegeria sp. BB5
AAAGGGTTCATGCTCATCAGCCCAACCTCACTCAGTCATCTCAATCAGCAACACCATAAACAAAACACAACTAACACAACCAAAACACACCGAACGGAACGGCCAAAAGAGATGCAATAGCCCAGCCTCAATAGAAATACGGAAGGTTCTTTTTACGGGCAGCACGAACCCAGTTAGGAACAAACGGAATGATTTTGTCTTGCGATGGCACCATGATCTCGATGAAATTTGCCCCTGGGTTGGCTATGGCATCCGACAGGATCGGCTCGATATCAGCCTCTGAGGTGATGCGAGCCGTTTTGAATCCGAAGCCTTCTGCCACTTTGACATAGTCGACTGCACCGAAATCGGTGCTCCAAGGTTCGTCGACATCGTCAAGAAGGATCGCTTCACCTCGAATCCAGCCAAATGTATCGTTGCGTGTCAGGATCACAGTCACGTTCCTGCCTGATCGTTTGAGCGTTTCCATATCTCCGATCACAAACCCAAAGGACCCATCTCCGGTGAATGAAATCACTGGTCCGTCATTGGCATAGGCGGCCCCTATACAGGCCGGCACCGAGTATCCCAAAGCCCCCATCGAATAATTGGTAATGTACCGCCGCCCGGGTTTGCGGAAGGTCAGCAGCGCCGAAGGGTAAATCGCGCTGACGCCCGGCTCTGAGGTGACCACGGCATCATCGGGCATGATCTTGTCCAGCACCTGCGATAGCCGAACAGGTGACAAGGTGCCTTCGGGCATGGGGATGTTGGAGTTGAAGACCTTGTCGAGCGCGGTTTTCTTGAACGGGTTCAGATCGACCTTGGGCCGATCCAGGTCGGGGTATTCGGACCGGATGAGTTCAACCATATATTCAAGGCTGGCGCGCGCATCGCCTACCAAGCCGACCTGCACCGGAAAATTGTTCCCGATATGGGCTTCGGCTATGTCCAAATGCAGGAACGTCTTTGTGTTTGGATCGCCATACAGTTTCCAATGATCGGTAGCGGCGCTGTCGGTGTTTGAGCCGATGAAAAAGATCGTGTCGGCGTCGTGGACGTATTGATTGGAATATTCCATACCACCCCGGCCACCAATCACACGCAGGGCCAGCGGATGGTCTTCGGGAATGGTGCCCTTGCCCGGTGTGGTGGTGCCGACCGGGATTTGCAGCAGCTCAGCCAGCTCTAGAATCACGTGTGACGCTTTGGAGATCAGCCCCCCCTGACCGCAGACAATGGCCGGATTTTTCGCTTTGATCAGAATATCAATGGCCGCGCGGATTTTGCTGTGATCCGCGACCGGGCGATGCGCCGGGTAATGGCTGTACTCGGGCTCGGCGTAAAGGTCATTGATCTCAGCCTCTTCGCCGTAAATGTTGATCGGCACCCGGATATGAACGGGCGCAGGACGCCCCGACGTTGCCACACGGAAGGCGCGGCGAAGCAGGAAAGGGATGTCCTTGACGTTGGTCAGAACAAAGCTTTCCTTGCAGATACTGTCGTAAAGCCTGGTTTGATCAATACCCGTCAGCCCATGTTTCTTGTCCTGATTAATCGGGATGTCCGAGCTGAAGAATATCACTGGAACCGAGCTGAGGAACGCCTCGGTGATACCAGGTGTGCAGTGAGTGATGCCGGGGCTTGGGGCCTCAAGAACACAAGGTCGACCCGTGATCTTGGCATAAGCTTCGGCCGCATAAGAAGCAGTACGTTCGTCCCGTGTCAGAACAAACTCGATATCGCTGTGTTCGCGCCATTCCTTGTACCAGCCGATTGTCGTTTCACCGGGCAGGCCAAACACATGGCGTACACCATGAAGCTCCAGCATCTTCATGATGACCTGCGCGCCGTTCATCCGCATGGATTCTGCCGGTTTCAACACATGAACCTCCGTTTCGTGAGTCGCTTATTCTAATTGTCGACAATTGATTATACAGTATTGCCGACCAGTCAATACTCAGTTCAAACCCCGGCAAAAACCTGTTAGTCCCAAGCTTGATCTTTGACTTGAGGAAACCGGATGACAAAAACCGAAGATCGTGTTGGTCGCGTCTATGATCTTGTGCGCAGGATGGCCGAGAACTTTGAGTTCAAACCAGAATCCCAGATCAATGAGGTTGCCCTGGCCAAAAGCTTTGGCACCAGCCGGACACCTGTACGCGAAGCGCTGAACCGGCTGGTGGCCGAAGGGTTCCTGACCTTTCAGGCCAGGCGGGGATTTTTCTGCCGTCCGCTTAGCCCCTCTCAGATTCTTTCCTTGTATGAGGCCCGGATCGCGGTTGAGACGGAAGCTGTGAGGCTGGCTATTCGCAAATCCTCGGATAGTCAGCTGGCCGCATTGGTGGAAACATTGCGTGGGGTTTTGAGGGAATATGACCAGTGCGAAGACCCCCGACGGTTGTTGGAGTTGGATGAGCAATTCCATGTGGACATTGCCAAGGGGTCCAAAAATCAGGAACTTGTGCGTATTCTTGAGAACCTCAATGCGCGCATCCGGTTCGTTCGCCTGATCGATCTAAAGAATGCGTATTTGAATGGTGGGGCTGAAACGACGAATAGCCAAATTCCCAGCCACCTGATGATCATGCAAAATATTGCAGACCGCGATGAAGGCATCGCAGTCGATACCATTCGAAAACACATCGAACGCCGCCGAGAAGAGACGACTGAAGCCGTCGCCAAAGCGTTCGCCGAAATCTACTTTGTGGATGACGATGCCTAAGCGCTATGACCCTTGACCACGCTTGCAGGATTTAACGATGTCTTGCACCAGAATTTCAACCGCCCTCCTTTGGGCCAGTGATGGCCGTGTTGCGAGGTAAAAGGTTGAGTTCCAGTTCAGCTTGTCCGGCGCAAGCTCTCTGAGTCGATCGCGGTGGGCCCAGTTTTTGATAAAGTGAACCGGTAGCGGACCCAAAAAGTGACCGGTTTCAATCATCATCGCCATTGCTTCCATATTTGCCACGGTGGCTTTTGGCTGCGCAGTCTGAAGCACCGGTGACACCAGAATGTTGTAGGAGCGCTGACAAATTTGGTGCTGTGAGATTACATCCAGATCAATCTGATCGTCGGGTAAGTCAAACAAGGGATGATCCTGCCCACAGTACAAACGATGCTCTTCCTGGCACAGTTCGGTGTATGTCAGCTCTGGGACCTGATTGCGGAAAGGGGCGATTGCAACATGCAAATCACCGGTAATCAGCTTCTGTGTTAACTCAGTTGGTGATGCGACGACCACCTCTAACTGCACTTCGTTGGGGCGGTCGAGAAACCGCTTAAGGACCTGTGCCAGATTAAGCTCTGCCAATGTATTGACCGCATCAATGGTACCAATCCGCAGATCTCCAGTAGTGGTCCCACGCAATTCCAGCAATTCAGCGTCGAAATCACGGGCACTGCGCAAAATGTCTCCGGCTTTGCGATAGGCGATTTCGCCCCGTTCCGTCAGGCGAAACCCGCCGCGGCCGCGTTCGCAAATCCGATAACCAAGCGCGGTTTCCAGATCTCGGATTCGGATGCTGATCGCCGATTGCGTAATGCCCAATGCGTATTGCGCATCCGTAAATCCACCGCATTCGACCACGGTCACGAAGGTTTCAAGCAGAGTATTTCTAAGCAGTTTCAACGCTTATCCGCCTTTCGGGAGTCGTGGTGTTATTTACATAAAAATACCTCATGTGAACATAAACAAGATGATATTTTTTTGTGTAATTTTCTATGCTGTCCTGATCCCTGAAGACTAAACCCAATAAGGCAACAGGGAAGAAACCAACATGACCTTGACCTCTCGTCCCCTCAAGATAACTGCCGCAGCAGCATTGCTGGGTCTGACCCCTCTCGCCGCCTTGGCCGAGGATTGGAAGTTCGCAATCGAAGAGATTCCGGGCTCGATCATGGATGCCTACGCGCAGGAGTTCAAATCACGCATCGAAGCCGCCACCGATGGTGAAGTGACCGTGACCGTCTATCCGATGGGCACGCTGGGCACACCGACCGAAACGGTTGAACAGGCCGCCGACGGTGTCATCCAGTTCACCAACGTATCGATTGGCAATCTTGGCACCGTGGTGCCAGAAAGCCAGGTTTTCCTGCTCCCCTACTTGCTGCCATCCGATCCGGCCGCGATTTCGAACATCCTCAGCAGCTCGGAAACCATCTACGGTCCGCTGAACGATGACTTCCGCCAGCGTGGTCTGGAAGTTATGACCATGTATTCCGAAGGGCCGCAGGTCTGGACCACCAACCGCGAAATCCGCACGCCCGAAGACTTTGACAACTTCAAGATGCGGGTAATGGTGTCGCCGATCCTGCTGGAGACCTATAAAAACATGGGCGCCAGCCCGACACCGCTGCCGTTTGGCGAAGTTTTCGGCGCGCTGCAACTGGGCGCAGTTGACGGTCAGGTCAATCCGATCCCGACCATCGAAGAGATGAAGTTCTATGAGGTCACCAGCCACCTGATCTGGGCCGGTGAGCAAGAGCTTGTCACCACCGTCGTTGCCGGTTCGGACTGGTTTGAAACCCTCAACCCCGACCGCCAGCAACTTGTGCGCGACACCATGGCCGACATGACAGGGTTCATTGATGGCGTCGTCACTGATTTTAACCAAAAACGTCTGGATATCATCAAAGAAGCCAAACCTGACATTGGCCTGGTCGTTCTGACCGAGGACGAGCGTGACGCCTTCCGTGAGCGTAGCACGGGCACCTCTGCCGCCTATGTCGACACGGTAGGCGACCGTGGTCAGGAACTGCTGGACGCGCTGCAGGCGGAACTGTCGGGCAACTGATCCCTCCCCACCCACTCACTCACTCAAAACTACCTCACGCGCCTTGCGCGTGGGGGCTTTCAAAGGGGGGAAACCATGCAAAGCAATACTGCCACTCCCTTCGGCTTGTTGGGAAAGATCGACGCCGTCATCGGACGGATCGAAATCTGGATCCTGGGCTGGGGGATCACCCTGATGGCCGTGAACACCATCGCCAATGTCTTTGGGCGATATGTGTTCAACCAATCCATCTATTTTTCGGAAGAGCTGAACGAGTTTCTAATTGTGATCGTCACCTTCATGGGACTGGGCTACGCCACTCGCAAGGGCATCCACATCCGAATGTCAGCCATCTATGACGCCCTGCCAGTCAAACTACGCAAAGGCCTGATGGTTGTGATCGCCACCACCACAGCCATCGTGATGGGTGTGCTGGCCTGGTACGCGTTTGAATATGTGCAGAAAGTCGCCTCACGCGGGCGGATCACCCCGGCGCTGCAGCTGCCGCTGTACCTGACCTATGTCTGGGTGGTGATCGGATTGGCACTGGCCTCGTTCCAATACCTGCTGACTGCGATCCGTAACCTGAACTTCGCTGACGAGGACGTCTATATCTCGTACCTCGAAATTGACAGCTATGAAGATCCGGAAACTGCGTCGGCCATCAAGAAATTCCAAGATACTGCGGAGGCGGACAAATGACCGAGTTGATGCTGGTTGTAATGATCGTCCTGCTGCTGGCAGGCTTTCCAATGAAAATGCCCTTGATTTCGGCGGCTGTGCTGGGGTTTCTCGTCTACTTCCCTGAAATGAACATGCAAATCCTGATCCAGCAGATGATCGGGGGTGTGAAGCCGGCTGCGCTGATCGCGGTGCCGATGTTCATTTTGGCCGCTGATATCATCACGCGAGGACATTCCGCCAACCGGCTTATCGATCTTGTGATGAGTTTCATGGGCCATATCAAAGGCGGCCTGGCAATTTCCGTCACTTCGGCCTGCGCCTTGTTCGGTGCGGTGTGCGGATCGACCCAGGCGACGGTGGTGGCCATTGGCGGTGCGATGCGGCCGCGTATGTTGAAATCGGGCTATAGCGACAGCTTTTCGATCGGGTTGATCGTAAATGCCGCTGATCTGGCCTATCTGATCCCGCCATCCATCGGCATGATCATCTATGGCGTGGTCTCGGGGACGTCGATTTCGCAGCTTTTCATCGCAGGCATCTTGCCCGGGTTGCTGATCGTAGTGTTATTCTCGGCCTATTGCATGGTGTACGCTTACCGTCACGATATCCCAGTTCTGCCTCGCGAGGGGTGGGGACAGCGCTTTACCGCGTTGCGCAAAGCCCTGTGGCCGATGGGATTTCCGGCGATCATCGTCGGAGGCATCTATGGCGGCGTGTTCTCACCCACCGAAGCGGCGGCAATCTGCGTGCTTTATGCTGTGATCCTCGAGGTTGTGATCTTTCGCTCGATCAAGGTCGGAGACCTGTTCGATATTGCCCTGTCCACAGGGGCCATCACTTCCGTCGTGTTTATCCTGATTGCCGCCGGAGCCGCCTTTAGCTGGACACTTAGTTTTGCCCAAGTGCCGCAGACTATCATCGCAGCGCTGGGGCTGGAACAAGCCAGCCCGCTTATGGTGTTGCTGGCGATCAACGTGGCCTTCTTCCTCGGCTGCATGTTCGTTGACTCGATCGTGGTGATCCTGATCCTAGTTCCGATCTTTGCGCCGATGATCAAGGCCAGTGGGTTAGACCCGGTACTGGTTGGCGTTCTGATCACACTGCAAGTCGCCATCGGCGCCGCCACACCCCCCTTTGGCTGCAACCTGTTCACCGCCATCGCTGTATTCCGCCGCCCCTTTGTCGAGGTGGTCCGCGGCGTGCCGCCCTTTCTGATCATCCTTTTGGTTGTCACCGGGCTGCTGATGGCATTCCCTCAAATCGCGCTGTTCCTGCCGGAATTGGCGTACCGATAATCCATAAGAAACGGAGAAATCATGTCGGGTCATGGCTATGAATCTGGTCGTCTGAACCTGCCTTTTGTCGGCATCGCGACTTTTGGCAAAAAACCTTATGTCGAGAATTGGGATAAGATCGACGCTGATGTCGCCGTCCTTGGTGCACCTTTCGATTTCGGGTGTCAGTTTCGATCCGGTGCCCGGTTTGGGCCGCGCGCTGTGCGCGAAGCGTCAACCCTGTTCAGCTTTGGCCACGCCGGTGCCTATGACCACGAGGATGACGCAACCTATCTGGCCAGCGATGTGCGCATCGTCGATCTGGGCGATGCCGACATCATCCATACCAAGACTGAGGAAAGCCACGCCAACATCGAATACGGTGTGAAGAAAATCCTGGATGCGGGCGCTCTGCCGGTGACTATCGGTGGAGATCACTCGATCAACATTCCGTGCATCCGCGCCTTTGAAGAAGATTGCGCAAAGAACGGACCTATCCACGTGATCCAGATCGATGCGCATCTGGACTTTGTCGACGAACGCAAAGGCGTCACCGATGGTCACGGCAACCCGATGCGTCGGGCAATCGAAAAAGACTATGTCTCGGGCATGACCCAACTGGGCATCCGCAACGTGTCCTCAACCGCGAAAGAAGGTTATGACGACGCGCGGGCGCGGGGTTCAGATATCCTGTCCGTACGACAGGTGCGTAAACTGGGAACCGAGGGCGTTTTGGATCGTATCCCCGAAGGTGCGCGTTATTACGTCACCATAGATATCGACGCGTTCTGCCCGTCGATTGCGCCCGGAACAGGGACACCCAGCCATGGCGGGTTCCAGTACTATGATGTCCTGGAAATAGTTCAGGGGCTCAGTAAACGCGGTAATGTGGTTGGCATTGATCTGGTTGAGGTCGCCCCTGCCTATGACCAGACCGAAAGCACTCAGATTCTTGCGGCGCAATTGCTGCTGAACTTCCTCGGGTTCATTTTCCACAACCGGAAATAAGGTCCCTCCCTGTCAGTCCGGCGTGCAGAAACCTTTCAACTACGCGCCGGGCTGCGAGTTTCCTTTCGCAGGTTTCCATCCAATGTCCCTACCCCAAATAGTCGCGCAGGCTGGGCGGTGGATTGTCCAAAAGGTCCCGGGTCGGCGCAGGAGGATGTGCCTGCTCGTTAGACACAAGAACCGTCTGGCCGGTAATGCGGCGCGCGTCCTGCGGGTCGTGGCTGACCATAAGCAGGGTCGTTCCGGTTTCCGCCAGCAACCCAGCCACAAGATCAAGCATTTCAGCCTTCAGTGCCGGCCCCAGCGCCGCAAACGGTTCGTCCAGCAGCAACATCTGACGGCGCTGCACAAGAACCCGGGCTAATGCGACCCGGCTTTGCTGACCTCCAGACAGTTCGGCTGGCTTGCGATCACCCAGACCCGGCAGGGCAACCCGATCTAGTGCGGTTTGGACCTGAGATTGCTCATCAACGGTCAACCGCCCATTCGGGCGCAAGCCCAAAGCGATATTCTGTTCGACCGTCAGATGTGGGAATAGATTGCCATCCTGAAACAGCATCGCCAAAGGGCGCTTGCCAGGGGCGCGGTTTGATATAAGGTCTCCGTCCCAGAATATCTTTCCCTGTTTAAGGTCACGAAACCCGGCAATCGCCTCAAGCAGTGTCGACTTTCCCGCACCAGACGGCCCAATAATGGCTACACTGGCACCGGTCTCGACGGCAAAATCAGCACGCAACGAGAAATTTCCGTTCTCGATTACGCAGCCTTTAAGTTTCAGCATGCAACCGCCCTCCGCGATCCAATAGCCAGAATGCCCCCATCGACAGCAACAACAGCAACAGAGCTGCCCCGGCCGCTGCTTGCATCTGATACGCCCCCATCAACCGATAGATCTGCAAGGGCAAGGTCGCGATCTGTGGATCGGCGAACAGGGCAATAACTCCCAGATCTCCCATCGATAGCGCGGCTGACAAACCCGTGGCAAAGCGGATCTGTGGGCGCATGCGCGGCAACAGGACGCGGGCAAAGAATGTTTTCTTGTCCATGTCCAGCGACAGGGCAAGCCGTCCGTGTCGCGCCACCACGTCGCGGGCCGCCGGCACCAGAATGCGTAGCGCGAAGGGCAAGGCCATGACGGCATTCACCAGCGTGGTTACCGGCAATGCCAGTGTTACTGGATTAGCGATGGGGCGGATCAGAATGAACAGCCCGGTGCCAATCACCAACGGTGAAGCCGCCAGCCCCAGAATACCGCTAAGCTCAACAATCCCGTGACGACCGGTTGCAACGGCCATGGCCATCGGCAGTGCAAGCATCAACAAAACAATCGTACTAGCAGTGGCAACCAGAACCGATATCACCGCCGCACGGAACACCAAGGCAGGCATTTCGAGCAACCCAGATAGGCCAGAGATCGCCACGGCAGCCAAAGGAAGAAGCAGAAACGCTGCCGCGAGCCCAATCCAGCACGCATCAATTGCGGGCGCGCCGCCATCCCATCGTTGTATCGCGCGATCCAATCCAGCGCCGAACCCGTCACCACGCGAAAACTTCAAAGCAGCTAGCGCGGCAGCAGCGGTCAAGGCCAGTTGCACCGCAGAAAGCAACGCCGCGCGGCCAAGGTCGAAATCGTAGGTAAAGGATTGATAGATCGCGAGTTCAAGTGTCGTTGCGCGAGGCCCTCCGCCAAGAGTCAACGCGACGGCAAAGCTAGTCAGGCAAATCGCAAAGATCACGGCCAGAACACCCGGCAGAATGCGCCTTAACATTGGCAGTTCGATCAGACGGAACATGGCAAAGCCGTCGCACCCCAATTGCGCGGCCAACCGAAATCTTTCTGCCGGAATTTCCTGCCACGCCTGCAGGATCAGCCGCGTGGCAAGTGGCAGGTTGAAAAATACATGGGCTAGAACCACCCCGTGCAACCCATAGATGCGCAGCGGCGGCAAACCAAACAGACCTAAAAAATCTGAAATCCAGCCGGCACGTCCGAAAACCTGCAACAACCCAAGGATCGCGACGATGACCGGCAGGATAAAGGGGGCGCCCAATAGGGCGATCAGGGCAGACCGTCCACGAAACCGACGCCGCGCCAGTGCCCGGGCGACCGGAATAGCCAGCCCGGCACTGAACAACGCAGACAACACCGCCTGAACCAGCGTAAAGCGCAGCGCCGCCCAATCGGCCGGACCCAACCCACCCGCTGTATCAGCGCGCAGGGCTACCGCGGCCAATGTGCCCAATATCAGCGCAGCAACCAGTGCCGCTGCGCCAACACCCGGCCAAGGGCTTACTGGCTGAGCGCGCCCAGCCATTCCGCAAGCGCCTGATCCCGCACGGAGGCGGCTTCATCCGGGGTATACAGCAAGGATTTCTCAGGCGTGATCAACGTATCAAACCCTTCGGGCAGGCCAGCCACAGGGGTCACTGCCGGATACATCCAGTTGGTGGTCGGGATGATCTGCTGGAAGGTGTCCGAGACCATGAATTCCAGAAATTGATCCGCCAGTTCGGGCTGATCGGTACCGGCCAGCTTCGCCGCAACTTCAACCTGCATATAGTGGCCCTCATCAAAGGCGGCCGCTGCTTTGCTGGCGTCATCCTCGGCGATCAAGTGATAAGCAGGCGATGTGGTGTAGCTGAGCACCATGTCCGCCTCACCCTCAAGAAACAGGCCATACGCCTCGGACCAACCTTTGGTCACGGTCACGATATTGTCGGCAAGCCCGGCCCAGATTTCGGGGGCTTCGTCTCCATAAGACGCTTTGACCCACAACAGCAGCCCCAGACCCGGAGTGGACGAGCGCGGGTCTTGAATAATGATCTTGGTTTCACCCTCGGCCAGTTCACGGAAATTGGCAGGTGCCGCCGCATCTGCGTTATGGACAAAAGCAAAATAGCCCCAGTCATAAGGCGCGAACACGTCATCTGACCATTCAATCGGCAGGGTATAATCGGCGCTGACCGAATTGGGAGCAAACAAGCCAGTTTCCTTGGCTGCTGCGATCAGGCCGGTGTCCAGCCCAAGCACCACATCGGCGTCCGTGTTTTCTCCCTCAAGCCGAAGACGCGACAACAGCGCCGCGCCGTCTTCGACGCCCACAAGGTTCAGATCACAGTTGCATACTGCTTCGAAAGCTTCTTCTACTTTCGGGCCCGGACCCCAGTCCGAGACAAAGCTGTCATAGGTGTAAACGGTCAGCTGAGGTTTGTCGGCCGCGACAGCCGCTGTTGCGCTCAGAAGTCCCGCAGCAATCATCAGATGTTTCATGTCATCCTCCATTGCGGCGAGAGGGCAAGGGTGGATGAAACCGTTACCTTTCCCTCCGCCGGTTCTAGCCGGTTCAGGTTCTACGGGTTCGCCAAAAGCATCTCAGCGCGGCAGGCCACGCACCCCGAGGTGAGGTTGTCAGTAGGTTGGAACGGACGAAAAGACAACCGGGTTAAAGTGTTTTTTGGATGCTCAAATTGGCATCCGTTCAGTTGGACTGAGAGATGCGCAACCTAATCGCCCTGTGGAACAATCACCGTGGGAAAGGTTTTGAACTACGTTCCAGGTACTGGAACGGTTTGCGTTTTTACCCTTGAGAACTTCAGAGGCCGAATCTCAAAACTGAGAGGACGGCCACCAGTCTTTTAGGCCTGAAGGCTAACCATCTTACCTTTCGGTCCCAGCCGCGTTGGGACGATAAAAGTCGCGGTACCACTTAACAAACTCAGCCACACCATCTTCGATCGAAGTCCTTGGTTGATAACCGGTCAATTCCCTGAGCAGCGATGCATCGGCCCAAGTTGCGGGCACGTCACCGGGCTGCATTGGCATCATGTTTTTATTCGCCTTGATGCCAGTGGCCGTTTCGATAGCTTCAATAAACGCGGTCAGCTGTACCGCATCATTGTTGCCGATATTCACCACTCGATGGGGGGCGACCGGTGACAAACTGTCCCCTTCTGGAACATTGCCGTCTGCGGGGCGCACAGGGACGGCGTCCATCAGCAGGCGGATCGCCTCAACCAGATCTTCAACATAGGTAAAGTCGCGTTTCATGTCACCGTGATTATAGACGTCGATCGCATTGCCCTCGAGGATCGCTTTGGTAAATTTGAACAGCGCCATGTCCGGGCGACCCCAAGGACCATAGACGGTGAAAAACCGGAATATGGTGATCGGCAAATCGAACAGATGCGCATAGGAATGGGCCATGCTTTCGGTCGACTTCTTGGTGGCCGCGTAGAACGACATCTGATGATCGGCGCGTTGGGTTTCCTTGTAGGGCATCTCGGTATTGGCGCCAAAGGCCGAAGAAGTCGAAGCCAACAGCATATGTTTGGGCGGATGCGCCCGCGCCGCTTCCAGAATTTCGAAAGTCCCTATCACATTGCTTTCCAGATACGAGCGCGGATTCTCGATCGAATAGCGCACCCCAGCTTGGGCAGCGAGGTGAATGACATAGTCAAAACCATGTTCCCCGAACAGCTCCATCATCAGGCCGGGGGTTTCCACCTTCCCAATGACGGGCGAAAAATTCTTACCATTGGGTTCGCGCGCCAGCATGTCGTGGCGGGCCTTTTTCAACGACACATCATAATAATCGTTCAGAGAGTCCAACCCCACTACGTGGTACCCTTGGGCCAGCAGAAGCTTGCTCAGATGAAAGCCAATAAAACCGGCTGACCCGGTGATGAGAACGCTCTGCATAATGTTGCCCTTGTAAAAAACTTGGTATTTCGGGCCTTTTTAGTGCGAGATCAAGGGAAGATACCACCACAGATATCGCAGAAAGCGGTGTATTCTGCTGTGCCCTTTCGCCACCTAGGCAACGCGTAGCAATAATCTATCTTTGTATAGGATTGGCAGCAGCGGACGCCAAAGGTTGTCAGCATTAATCATGCGCATAATTGACGCGCATATATAATGGACCTATCTTAGGGTGAAGGGAGGCATATCTGATGAACGCCCAATCACGCAGACCAACCAACCTTTCGCTGGACAGCGCATTGCTGTCCGAAGCCAAAGCTTTGAAGGTCAACCTTTCCCGCGCAGCCGAAGAAGGTGTTCGTATAGCTGTTGCCGAGGCCAAAGCCGAGCAGTGGAAAGCAGAAAACGCGGAAGCCCTCAAAAGCTCAAACGCGTTTGTTGAGCAACACGGCCTGCCGCTGGACAGCTTCCGGCAATTCTGATGCCCAAATACGATGTTTTTCCGAATCCATCGGGTGATGGCTATCTTCTGGATGTGCAAACCGATCTGCTTGGGGACCTGAATACGCGGGTGGTCGCCCCGTTGATACCATTGGCCAAGGCCCCAAAGCCCGCGACCCGGCTTAATCCAGTGTTCGATGTCCATGGCGAGCAGGTTGTCATGGTCACCCAATTCATGGCCGCGGTTCCGGTGGGAATTCTCAAATCTCAGACCGCCAACCTGAATGAGGAAGCCGACCGGATCACGGTTGCCATAGACATGCTGATGCAGGGCTTCTGATATCTGTGGAGCGACCGAAGTCTTGTTGATCAGGGTTGACTGAACCCTCCGCTAGTTGTCCTGACCCAGCACCTTTATGGCACCCAGTAGACGAGCGATTTCCTGTTCGGTGTTGTAGTGGCAGAACGAGATGCGGATGCAATCCGACAGGCCCAGTGGCTTTAGGACGTTGCCGGAATAGTGGTCATCCTTACGGGTGTGGGTGCGGATGCCCTGCTGACTCAATATCTCCACCACATCTTCCGAGGCATGCCCTTTGACCACGATTGAAACCAACCCTTCGCGCGCGGGATTGTCAGCCCCGGCCAGAATGGTGACGTGATCCATATCGCGCAGGCCAGGCAGATTTCCGGTCCCATTAATGGCGGCGTTGGTCAGGTGGGTCTCATAGGCATGGATAGCACGGCCAGCGGCCTCGATCCGTTTGCGCGGGTCGGTCTCGTCCGACACCTCTCCGCCCAGCCAGTCGAAATAGGACACCACGTCCGAGACGGTCGCATAAGACCCAGTGTCACGAGTGCCGAATTCCCAGCCCGTCGCAGGCGCGTCGATCAGCATGTCATGCGGGGTGTTGGTTAGCTTTTCAGAAATCCAGGCAATGCCATAGCCATGGCGCGAAAACACCTTGTAGGGCGAGATCGCATAGCCATCAACATTGTAGGCATCCAGATCCAGTTGCCCGTGGGCGGCGTGCTGAATGCCATCGACGATGATCATGCAATCCGGTGCAACCGCGCGGATCGCGGAGGAAATCGCCGCCACATCCATTCCCATACCTGTCACCGGTGAGGCATGCAGGATTGTTGCCACCG
The DNA here is from genome assembly GCF_056539405.1 of Ruegeria sp. BB5. Taxonomy (NCBI): domain Bacteria; kingdom Pseudomonadati; phylum Pseudomonadota; class Alphaproteobacteria; order Rhodobacterales; family Roseobacteraceae; genus Ruegeria; species Ruegeria sp. BB5. The sequence continues at coordinate 14,010 of NZ_JBQFUX010000009.1, forward strand.
CCACATCGGGTGTCATCAGCGCAGTGTAATCCTCGGGTGTGACCAGCCCGGTTTCGTCATTATGCGGCACAATTACGTAGTCCAGTCCCGCAATCTCAGCCCAGCGGTGCGCAGCGCTGCGGGTGGCAGGGTGTTCTATGGACGACCCGATCACCTTGGACCCCTTGGGGGCGGCCAGACAGGCGGTGCGGATCATCCGGAACAGCAACTCTGTCCCGCTTTCACCGGCAAAGAACTGCCCGCCCGAGGCATTCATGAATACCGCCAGGTCACCCTTGGCCTTGTTGATCACATTCTGTGTCCCCTGCCCCGCCGGGTTGATGCGCCCGGGGTTGTCTGGGATCGCAGCATAAAAAGCCGAGGTTTCGGTGACTGTTTTCAATGTCAGCGCACCGCCTGCGTTTTCGAAAAAAATACGCTCGCCCTGAAACGGGCAGCTTTCGACATGGTTAAACCGGTCGCGGATCGCATCGATGAGGGCTGGGTTGTTCTGGATCATGGGTCTGTCCTGTAGTTTTTCAAAGCGCGCGGGGTGCGATCAGAGTGTGAGCGGTCATTCAGGTGTCTGCCAGCTTTGTCTCTGTAACCCAAGGATTGTCGAGCAGATTGGCGGCCGTCTGGCGCGTTGGCGACATCAGACAGTCTGCCACCGCCATCACTATCTAGAGGTATTGCCAACGAGAGCGACGCCGATAATCATGCGAAGTCTTGCCGGATCGCCAAAAGAGTGAGTGCAATATCCCTTAAAAACCCACATGAAACAAATAAATTCAGGATATTTGGGTTGAAATTGTATGTTTTTGTGGAACTATAGGGAAGAATGATGTCAAAAAGCCGGAATCTGATGTTACAAGAAGATGACAGCCTGGAACTTCAGGATTGGATTGTTGACTTGCACAGCGTGATGCAGTGTGCCGAGGGCTATCAGTGCGTCGGAATAGCGGGAGATGTCCGAGATTCTAAAGGTGAAGCTCGACCGCCCGAAAGGAAGCTGGGCGCCACCACGGGGCACGGCTATGCGCAGACGTTGGACGTTGAAGCAAATTCAAGAAATGCGATCGAACTTAATTGTAATTCGGCTAGAGCCCGCATGACCTTTCCCAATTATTGCTGCCCTAGCCCAGCAATCCATCACTAGACAGGACGGACATGGATGTTGAATCCAACAAGCTCACAAAATACCGAAATGGCTGATCTGGTAACGCATGCGATGGCGGTTGCCGACATAGCCAATACTGCGGCACGAGGGTATTTTCGCGGTAGGTTGGGTGTTGAATTCAAGTCGGATGAAAGCCCGGTTACACAGGCCGATAAAGGTGTTGAAACCCAGGTGCGCACTTACCTAGAGCAGCATTTCCCGGATCATGGTATCTTTGGCGAAGAGCACGGGTTTGACGGGCAGAATTGTCGTGAAGTTTGGATCATTGACCCGATTGATGGCACAAGATCGTTCCTTTCGGGGCATCCGCTGTTCGGCTTCTTGCTGGGGCATCTGGTTAATGGCAAGCCGGATATCGGAGTGATAGGTATGCCTGCGTTGAATGAGGTGTTTGTAGGCGTTTCCGGTCAGGGCGCGACTCTGAATGGCAATGCCATGGCAACGTCAAAAAAGACGCGGTTGGATCAATCCATCCTGTTTGTGAACGAAGGCGACAAGATCTATCGCGATCACCCGTCTTTATTCGCAAAACTGATGCAATCCGGGCAGACCCGCCGGTTCGCCTATGACTGCTACCCGCATGCCCTGCTGGCGGCAGGGCATGTGGATGCGGTGATTGATTATGACTTGCAGCCTTATGACTACTTGCCTGTTCTGGCCGTTGTTGAGGCCGCAGGCGGGGTGATGACCGATTGGAATGGCAAGCCCCTCGACCTGAACTCGGATGGTCGGGTGATCTCGACCGCAACGCCTGAACTGCATGCGGAAATGCTGGATATGGTGAACGGTTAGGCTCATGGCGATTGTAAGCTTTCTCATCAACTTGGCCGGAGCGACAATGTTGTTGCTTTTTGCCGTGCGCATGGTGCGCACGGGGATTGAGCGCAGCTATGGGGCCTCGTTCCAGCGCGTTATGACGGGTCAGCGCAGTTATTTGCAGGCGTCGATGGTGGGGCTTTCGATGGCTATTGTGCTGCAAAGCTCGGCGGCGGTGGCATTGTTGACCTCGGGCTTTGCCGCTGGTGGAATGCTGGCATTTCCTGCGGGCCTTGCAATGGTACTGGGTGGCGATCTGGGGTCTGCGCTGATTATTCAGATTCTGTCGTTCAAGCTGGATTGGCTGGTGCCGCTTCTGTTGGCGATTGGCGGGTATCTGTTCGTCAAAACCGAGTCCAAGAAACCGCGGCAATTGGGCCGCATTCTGATGGGCATCGCATTCATCCTGATCTCATTGCGCTTTTTGCGTGAGGCAATGGACCCGATCCGCGACAGTGCTTTTCTGCCCGCCATCGCCGACTATCTGGCCCGCGACTATATCACCGCGTTTTTGGTGGGTGGTGCGCTGGCCTTTGTCATGCATTCCTCGGTCGCGGCGATCTTGATGTGCGTGACGCTTGTGCAAATCGGCGCAATTCCTTTTGCCGCCGGGTTGTCGCTGGTGTTAGGGGCTAACTTCGGCTCGGCCTTTATCCCGGTTTGGTTGACGCGGGGGATGGATCTATCAGCCCGGCGCATCCCCTTTGCCAATCTAGCCCTACGTGGCAGTTGGGCCGTTATTACCCTTTTCGCGGCCACCACAGCCCTGAGGGCGGGCGTTCTGGGCGATCTGCAAGGCGGGCAAATGCTGGTGAACGCGCATCTGGCCTTTAATGCCTCTTTGCTGGTTCTGGCGCTGCCATTCTGTGGACGCCTAAGTGCCCCGTTCGAGCGGCTGTTGCCAGTCCCGATAACATCAGAGGCTGCGGTGCAGCCGGGTCGTCCCGCCAGCGCGTTGGACATGCGCAATATCGGCAGCCCCAGCCAGGCCCTATCGAGCCTCAAGCGGGAACTGCTGCGGATGAGCGATCTGGTTGAATCGATGTTCCGCCCATCGCTGGAACTGTACCGCAGCGGTGACAAGGAACAGATCCGTGCCGTCAGGGACATTGATGTCGAGGTGAACGAGTGCCTGTCTGGCGTCCGAAAATTCGTGGCGGCCATTCCGGCAGAGGATTTTGGAAAGCAGAATGCGAAAGTGGCGCGCGACTTGATGGAATACGCCATTCGCCTTGAAACCGCAGGCGACGTTGTCGCCAAACGTTTGACTGTGTTGGCAACCAGCATGCGCAAAAAAGGTGCATCATTCTCGAAAGAAGGTTGGGCAGAATTGGTCGAAATGCACGAGGGTATTTTAGCCAATCTCAAACTGGCCTCGAACGTGCTGATCTCGGATGATTTGGAAAGTGCCCGCCTACTGAGCCTTGAAAAGACCGAAATCAAACGGGCCGAGCGTGACAGCCGCAAGCGTCATCTCAAACGGCTTCAGCATGGCAGTACGGAAAGTTTTGAGACCAGCGATATCCATCTTGAGACGTTGCGCGCGCTGCGTGAATTCAACAGTCACATCGCAGCGGTGGCCTATCCGATCCTTTATCGGAATGGTCAGTTGCTGGAAACACGCCTGATCGAAGAAATGCCCCGGACGCAAAAAGATTCAGATACAGAGGTGAAAGGATGATTGCGCCCGTAGAGGTACTGAACGAAGAAGGCCAGGGCAAAGTGGTCTTATTGTGCGAACACGCGAGCCATCGGATTCCATCAGAATACAGTGATCTGGGTCTGTCCGAAGCTGACCGGCTAAGCCACGCAGTCTGGGACCCGGGTGCACGAAGCCTGGCGCTTCAGCTTTCGCAGGCATTGGATGCGCCGGTGGTGGCCTCGACCGTTTCGCGCTTGGTATATGATTGCAACCGTCCCCCGGAAGCCGCAAGCGCAATGCCTGAGAAATCTGAACAGATCATGGTCCCGGGGAATACAGGCCTGACGCAAGCGCAGCGCGATGCGCGTACGGCTGCGGTTTACGATCCGTTCTGCGCTGTTGTGTCCGAGGTTCTGAACAAGCGCCGGGCTGATACGGTGATCGTGACTGTGCATTCATTTACCCCGGTCTATTTCGGCCAACCGCGTGCGGTTGAGCTGGGTTTGTTGCATGATGAAGACAGTCGGCTTGTGGATGCGATGCTGAATTATGTGGATCGTATTCCGAACCGCCGAACCGAACGAAATGAGCCTTATGGTCCAACCGATGGGGTCACCCATTCGTTACGCCTGCATGCGCTCAACCGAAATTTGCCAAATGTAATGCTGGAAGTGCGCAACGACCTACTGCGTACCGATGAAGAGATTGCTGTCGCAGCAGAAGAGGTATTGACCCTGCTGTTACCGGCACTGAACGACATCGCGATTAAGGAGGATAAATCGTGAGCGGAACTTTCAACCTCGACGAACTGAAGGCGCGTGTGACTGCGGGCGATGTTGACACCGTTTTGGTATGTTTTGTTGACATGCAGGGACGTTTGATGGGCAAACGCTTTCATGCGGGTCACTTTGTTGCGGGTGCATGGGAAGAAACGCATTGCTGCAACTATTTGCTGGCGACAGATTTGGAGATGGGTACACCGGATGGCTATGCCTCGACCAGTTGGGAGCGGGGCTATGGCGATTACGTCATGAAGCCGGACCTCAGCACGCTGCGCCCTGTTCCGTGGCTGGAAGGCACTGTGATGGTGATGTGCGATGTGCTGGATCACCATACCCACGAAGAAGTGCCACATGCGCCACGCTCGATCCTTAAGAAACAGGTCAATCGTTTGAAGGCCATGGGCTATGACGCGATGTGCGCCACCGAGCTGGAGTTTTTCCTGTTCGAGAAAAGCTTTGACCAAATCCGCAAGGAAGGTTTCCGCGATCTGGAACCGATATCGGGCTATAACGAGGATTACCACATCCTGCAGACCACCAAGGAAGAGCATGTGATGCGGCCGATCCGCAACCATCTGTGGAATGCGGGCATCCCGGTCGAGAACTCGAAGGGTGAGGCCGAGACCGGTCAGGAAGAACTGAACATCAAATACGCGCCGGCAATGGAGACGGCGGAGTACCACTCGATCGCCAAGAACGCGGTGAAAGAGATCGCCTGGCAGCATGGTCATGCGGCGACCTTCCTGCCGAAATGGCATCATGACAAGGTGGGCAGTTCGTCCCACGTACATCAGTCGCTGTGGGCGGACGGTCAGCCGGCATTTTTCGATAAGTCGGATGCGTTAGGCATGTCGGCGCTGATGAAAAGCTACATGGCGGGGCTGCTGAAATACGCGCCGGACTACACCTATTTCATGGCACCCTACATCAACAGCTACAAGCGTTTCATGAAGGGCACCTTTGCGCCCACACGGATCATTTGGTCGGTGGACAATCGCACGGCCGGATACCGTTTGTGTGGCGATGGCACCAAGGCGGTGCGGGTCGAATGCCGCATTCCGGGCTCGGACATGAACCCGTATCTGGCGATGGCGGGGATGCTGGCTGCCGGAATTTCAGGGATCGAGGAAGGGCTGGAGCTGCAGCCGCCCACCCAAGGCGATGTGTATCAGGGCGACACCGGCATGATCCCCGGCAACCTGCGCGCGGCGCGGGATGCGCTGCATGGGTCAGAGATGTTGCGCGCGGCGATGGGGGATGAGGTGGTTGATCACTATACCCGCGCGGCTGAGGTCGAGATCGAGGAATTCGAGCGCGTGGTAACCGATTGGGAAGTTGCCCGCGGGTTCGAGCGGGCGTGAGCTTGGGCCAGGCTGGGGGCTCTGCCCCCAGACTCCCGAGGTATTTTTGGCCAGATGAAGCAGGGGATCCTGCCGTCTTTCGAAATGGAGTGGTTATGGGGCAGATGTTGAAATGTGTCTCACCGATTGATGGATCGGTTTTTGCGGAACGCGAGGTTCTGTCGCGGGACGCCGCCTTTGCAGCGGCTGAGTGCGCACGTGCCGCGCAGGCGAACTGGGCGGCGCGGCCGTTGGAGGAGCGTATCGATCGTGTGATGGCGGGCGTGGCGGCTGTTGGTACGATGAATGATGAGATCGTTCCCGAGCTAGCTCATATGATGGGCCGCCCGGTGCGCTATGGCGGTGAGTTTGGTGGCTTTAACGAGCGCGCCAGCCATATGGCCGGGATCGCCGAGGCGTCGCTGGCGGATATCGCGGTGGGCGAGGATGAGACCTTCAAACGCTATATCAAGCGCATCCCGCATGGGGTCGTGTTTGTGGTGGCGCCCTGGAACTACCCTTACATGACGGCAATCAATACGGTGGCCCCGGCGCTGATCGCGGGCAACACGGTGATCCTGAAACACGCCACCCAGACCCTGTTGGTGGGTGAGCGGATGGCACAGGCCTTCCATGCAGCTGGCGTGCCGACAGATGTGTTCCAGAACGTGTTCCTCAGCCATGACGTGACAAATGACCTGATCGCGGGCAATGCGTTCGACTTTGTGAACTTCACCGGTTCGGTCGGCGGTGGTCAGGCGATGGAGCGCGCGGCGGCGGGCACTTTTACCGGTGTGGGCACCGAACTGGGCGGCAAGGACCCCGGCTATGTCATGGAGGATGCCGATCTGGATGCCGCCGTGGATACGCTGATCGACGGGGCGATGTTCAACGCCGGACAGTGTTGCTGCGGGATCGAGCGGATTTACGTGCATGAAGCCCTCTATGACGACTTTGTCGCCAAGGCGGTGGAAGTCGTGAAGGGTTACAAGCTGGGCAATCCGCTGGACAGCGAGACGACGATTGGCCCCATGGCCAATGTGCGCTTTGCTGATGAGGTGCGCGCGCAGATCGCCGAGGCGGTCGCCGATGGCGCGGTGGCCCATATCGACACCTTCGCTGAGGATGACGGTGGTGCTTATCTCACCCCGCAGATTCTGACCAATGTGACCCATGAAATGCGAGTGATGCGGGATGAAAGCTTTGGTCCGGTGGTGGGCATTTTGAAGGTCTCATCCGACGAAGAAGCGATTGCGCTGATGAACGACAGCGAATTTGGCCTGACCGCCAGCCTGTGGACCCGCGACGTGGATCGCGCGGCCCGTGTTGGCGACCAGATCGAGACCGGCACCGTGTTCATGAACCGGGCCGATTATTTGGACCCCGGCCTGTGCTGGACCGGCTGCAAGAACACCGGGCGCGGCGGCGGCCTTTCGGTCATCGGCTATCACAACCTGACGCGCCCCAAATCCTACCATCTGAAGAAGGTGACATCATGAGCCTTGTTGGAAACTGGTCTTACCCGACCGCGATCAAATTCGGTGCTGGGCGCATCAAAGAATTGCCCGAGGCTTGTGCCACAGCGGGGATGAAAAAGCCCTTGCTGGTCACCGACAAAGGGCTGGCCGACCTGCCGATCACCACGGCAACGTTGGACATCATGGAGGCCGCCGGTCTGGGCCGGGGTCTGTTCAGCGACGTTGACCCGAACCCGAATGAAAAAAACCTTGAAGCCGGGGTTGCCGCCTATAACGCTGGTGGTCATGACGGGGTGATTGCGTTCGGCGGTGGCTCAGGGCTGGATCTGGGCAAGATGGTGGCCTTCATGGCCGGTCAGACGCGTCCGGTCTGGGATTTTGAAGACATCGGCGACTGGTGGACCCGCGCCGATGCGGATGTTATCGCCCCGATCATCGCGGTGCCAACCACCGCCGGAACAGGGTCTGAGGTTGGGCGCGCCAGCGTCATCACCAACTCTGAGACGCATGCCAAGAAGATCATCTTCCACCCAAAGGTTCTGCCGAGCGTGGTGATCTGCGACCCAGAATTGACCGTGGGCATGCCCAAATTTATCACCGCAGGCACCGGTCTGGATGCTTTTGCCCACTGTGTCGAGGCATTCTCAAGCCCGCATTACCATCCGATGAGCCAGGGCATCGCGCTGGAAGGCATGCGGTTGGTCAAAGAGTATCTGCCGCGCGCCTATGCCGATGGCACCGATCTCGAGGCCCGCGCACATATGATGAGCGCAGCCTCGATGGGCGCCACCGGTTTCCAAAAAGGTCTGGGCGCGATCCACGCCATGAGCCACCCCATCGGGGCGGTGTTCAACACCCATCACGGCACTACCAACGCGGTCTGCATGCCTGGCGTGCTGGAGTTTAACGCCCCTGCCATTGCCGACCGGTTCCAGATGGCAGCCGATTATCTGGGCATCCAGGGCGGCTTTGACGGCTTCCGCGCCTTTGTGCAAGACTTCAACGACGAGTTGGGCATTCCGCGCAAACTGTCTGACCTGGGCGTGACCGAGGCCGCAATTCCTGAACTGGTCCAAGGCGCAATCATCGACCCATCATGCGGTGGGAATCCCGTTGAGCTGACTGAAAGAAATCTGAAAACACTGTTCGAAGCAGCGTTGTGAAAGCAAGGGCCTCGGTGGACACTCTGCCGGGGCCAGAATTTATAATCACCAGTGGTGTTCCACAGGGTGAAGCCGGTAGGTCTTACCGGGCAAAAGCAGTCAAGTGTTCATATATTAGAAGACCAGACGCGTTTCAGTCGATGACCGGATTTATTGGAAAATATAAATAAATCCCCGTAATTCAAATATTGTCACAAAACATTCACAATTTTTGTGGATTTTTAAGTGAAACTATGTTGGGCTTAAAAAATGGATCACGATAGCGATAATATCCCTCATCGGGGCCGTGAACTTCTGGATGTCCTGGCAAGGTTGGGGGGCTCGGCGCGCAATACCCAGATCGCGCAGGTTATGGACGTTTCTGAGGAAACTGTTCGTCGACTGGTCAAAGCGCTGGCGCAAAAAAACATGGTTGAGAGGGTGCATGGGGGAACCTATCTTTCCCGGGCGCAGGACACGCCTATGTTTTCCGGGGCGTTGGAGCAAAACGCCGAAGAAAAGACGCTTATTGCCAACAAGGTCAGCCAAATGATCGAAGACGGCATGGTGCTGTTCATTACGGTGGGCTCAACGACCACCCATGTTGCCGAGCAGCTGCGCGATCTGAAGAACCTAACCGTGGTCAGCAACTCGCTATCGGTTGTCGCCTCACTGGCTGATCACAACGGAACGCGAGCAATCCTTGCCGGTGGTGAGGTTATTCGATCCGAACGCGGCAGTTTTGGTCGTGCGGCCGAGGAACTGGCATGCCAATACAGTTATGATGCGGTGATTTGCGGTGCGGATGCCATATCGCTTTCTGGCGGCGTGTTGGCTTCGAACCCGCTGGAGGCTGAGTTGACGCGCGCGTTGCTTAAAAATACGCGGCGCATGATTGTCGCAACCGATCACACGAAATTCGGGGAAAAAGCGACCAATGTATCCTGCCGATTTGATCAGGTGACCGATTTGGTGACCGACATACCCCCGTCTGAAACTTTCGCCACAGCTTTGAAGGATGCGGGGGTTACAGTCCATGTCGCTGCGCTGCGTGGCAAAAAAAAGAAAAAGAAGAAGAGAACCGACGTTGCTGCAGTCAACTAATCGGTTTCACAAGCAAATAAAAAACGAAACTGACGTTACCGTAGGGAGAAAACATGAAACAGCTTCTGATGTCAGGTGTGGCCTTGGTCACTCTGGGGGGAACTGCCTGGGCGAACTGTCCGGCAGCGACAGTTGCAGATATGCAGGGCCTATCTGATGGTGCTTATCCGCAGCAATTTGATCTGGCAGAGTTTCAGTCGGCCGCGGGCTGTACGCTGAGCTTTGCAGAAAACCCAGCCATTGCAGATCTAAATGGTAAAATCCGCGGCAATAGCGACCTGCCTGCGGTCGCGGATCGTCTGCCGGCCGAGCCTTTGGTCATCGTGCCATATGACTCGATCGGTCAGTATGGTGGGGTTTTGGATGCGCTGTCCAACGCCACCGAAAGCGGCACGTCAGACTTCCTGTCTGTACGTCACGTGAACCTGTTCCGGTATTCCGACGATCTTCAAACCTTGGTGCCTAATGTGGCCAAGTCCTGGGAATGGAACGATGATTTCACCCAACTGACCGTGCATCTGCGCGAAGGTCACAAGTGGTCGGATGGGGCACCGTTCACCGCGGCGGATGTCGTGTTCTGGTATGACAACCTGATGATGGACACCAATGTCATCGCCGAAGCCAAGGATTATGCTTTGGCAGGCGGTGAACCCATGAAGGTCGAGGCGCTGGATGATACCACGGTGCAGTTCACCCTGGTCGCACCCAAACCGGGCCTGACCGAGACGTTTTCGTTCACTTATGTGCAACCCTACCAGCCCAAGCATTTCTTCGAAAAGTTCCACCCGGCGTTGGACGAAAATGCGGACGCCAACGCACAAGCGCTTGGGTATGAAAACGGTTATGAACTGATCAAGGCCTACTACGGTAATTCGGACTGGATGGATACGCCGTCGCCAATGCTGACGGCAGGTGACAAGCTGGCGGGTCTGCCCAAGGATGCTATGCCGACCCTTGAAAGCCATATTCTTGTGAAGGAAAGCACCGAAGGGCGCCACTATGTCGCCAACCCCTACTTCTTCCAGGTCGACACACAGGGTAACCAGCTGCCCTATATCTCGGAAATGGATGAAACATATGTCCCGGATGAAGAGGTGCGTAACCTCAAACTATTGAACGGCGAGGTGGATTACAAATCTCAGGGTGTGAACCTGACATCTGCTCCGGTTCTTTTGGAGGGTCAAGAAAGCGGCAACTACACGTTGGAAGTAAAGCCCGCGATCGGCTATCCGGTGCTGACGTTCAACGTGACCGCCGAGGATGAGGCCAAACGCGCGCTCTTCAACGACATCCGTTTCAGAACGGCCATGTCGGTTGCGATGGACCGCAATCAGCTGAACGAAGTTACCGCTTTTGGACTGGGTGAGCCGACACAGTATATCGGGTTCTCACCGCGCCCGGACTTCATTGATGCCAAATGGTCAGAGTACGAGGCTGGTTTTGATCAGGACCGCGCCAATGCTCTGCTGGATGAGGTCGGCCTTGTTGACCAGAACGGCGATGGTTTCCGTGATCTGCCAAATGGTGACCCGCTTGTGCTGGACTGGCAGTTCTCGACGCAGTCAGCCTCTGCTCAACTGGTGGAACTGATCGCTCAGAACTGGAAAGACGTGGGCGTCAATACCGCGATCAAAGAGGTTACTTCGGATGAGTTCCGCGCGGCGCAATCGGCCAATACGTTGGATATGGGGATGTGGCTCAAGAGCCAGCCTGCCGGTTCGGTTCTGGGCGATGGCGAAATCTGGGTTCCCCCGTTTGACGGGTACTTCGATGTTCGAACCGGGATGCTCTGGGCGGAATACATCAGCTCGAACGGTGAAAACGGTGTCGAGCCGCCTGCGTGGGTTGCCGATCTGAAAGCCGCTCTGGACACATACCAATCCAGCGCACCTGGATCGGACGCATCCATTGCTGCCGCTCAGAAAATGGTTGAGATAATGACCAGCGAACTGCTGTTCATTGGTACGGTCAACTCGCCGGCACCGATCTACCACTCGAACAATCTGCAGAACTTCACCGAGTTCAAGACGCAGTCCTACGAGTTCTATCGGACCTATCCGTACCGCCCCGCACAATGGTGGCTGTCCGAGTGATCCGATCCTCGATCTGAGATGACGGAATGGGGCGCCCGCGCCCCGTTCCATATGCTAGCCGGGAACAAAGACATGCTCCAATTCGCCCGCTTTGCCGCCACGCGCGCGGTGATGGCTGTGGTCACACTTGTATTGGTATCACTCATCGTGTTCACGCTGATGGAGCTTGTGCCGGGCGATTGTGCCGAACGCTATCTTGCCTATAAAAATACTCAAGGCTCGGCCATCACACTGGCGGATATCGAGGCCGAACGGGCCCGACTAGGGCTTGATCGCCCGTTCCTGACACGCTGGGCCAGTTGGCTGAGCGGTGCCTTCCGCGGTGATTTCGGCGAAAGCTGCATCTTGCGCGTAAATATCGCGCAGCTATTGGGCGACAAGTTTTGGATCTCGTTGTGGATCTGCCTTGGATCGTTGACGCTGGCCTATATGATCGCGCTGCCCGTGGGCATTATCTCGGCGGCTTCCAAGAACGCATTCCTCAACAATTCCCTGCGCCTGATCAGCTATCTGGGTCTGGCCATGCCCAACTTTCTGCTGGCGCTGATGGTAATGCTGTTTTCCACCATCTATTTCGGCGAGACGCTCACCGGCTTGTTCAGCCCAGAATATCGCGAGGCCCCTTGGTCATGGGCCAAATTCGTGGACCTGCTGAAACATGCCTGGTTGCCCATATTCATTCTGGGTTGGTCCGCGACTGCCTTTGCGTTGCAGACCGTGCGCGCATTGATGTCGGATGAGATCGGCAAGCTTTACGTAACCGCAGCTGCGGCGCGTGGGATTTATGGCCCGCGTTTGTTGTGGCGCTATCCCGCCCGTCATGCGCTTGGGCCAATTGTCAACTCGCTGGGATTTGACCTGAACCGCATCTTCAACGAGCTGCCCATTGTCGCCCTGATCCTGACACTGACCGAGGCAGGGTCGCTGCTGCTGGAGGCTCTCGCACGGTCGAACGACCAACAACTAGCAGGCGCCATCATCTTCCTGCTAACAGCCGCCATCGTCACACTCAATTTCGCCACGGATATCCTGTTGGCCGTGATTGATCCGCGTGTGCGCAAGAGCATTCTGAGGTAAGATCCATGTCTGCAAAAACCTCCACGAAAATCGACGATCAGAAGGCCAAGGAAGCGTATTTCACGGCGTCGCAAAGACAGCTGATCTGGGCCAGGTTCAAAAAGCAGCGCGCGGCGATGATCGCGGCCACCGTTTTGGTTGTTCTGATCCTGTCGGGCCTCTTTGCGCCGTTTTTGTCGCCATACGATCCAACGGTCGCAGGACGGGACAAGGATTACCTGAACGGGGCCCCTCAGATACCGAAATTCTGCGACAAGAACGGCTGTTCGATCCGCCCGTTTCTGCACACGGTGACGCGCGAGCGGTCGATTGCCACTAACTTTCGCTGGGTCGAAAAGATAAACGAGGATGAACGCCGCTACATGCAGTTTTTCGTCCACGGCGACAGCTACAAACTGTTTGGGTTCATTCCGGGCAACATCCATCTTTTTGGCATGGATCAGGGCTATGTCCATCTTTTCGGCACAGACAGCGCAGGAAAAGACATCTTTTCACGCACACTGCACGCGGTCTGGACGTCACTTCAGGTGGGCACGTTAGGCGTGGTGATCTCGTTCGTGTTGGCTTTGATAATTGGTGGCGTGGCTGGATATTATGGCGGGGCCATAGACAGTGTGATCCAGATGATCACCGACGCGGTCAGGACAGTACCATCTATCCCCCTTTTCATGGCCATCGCCGCCTTTATTCCACCCGAATGGTCGGCTGAAACCCGATTTTTCGTCATAACCCTGATCCTCGGGCTGGTTGGATGGCCAACCTTGGCCCGACGGGTACGGACCCATCTGCTGACCGAGCGCAATCAGGAATACGTTCTGGCCGCGCAATTGTGCGGGGCACCCGCCGGTCACGTCATCAGGCGGCATCTTCTGCCAAGCTTTACCAGCTATATCATCGTCGACTTGGTCATCTCGTTCCCCTACGTGGTCCTGTCGGAAACGGCGCTCAGCTTTATTGGGCTGGGCCTCAAAGACCCGGTGAACTCATTGGGTGTTATGTTGCAGAACGTGACCAAAGCAGATGTGTTGTTGAATTATCATTGGTACTTCATCCCGGTCCTCTTCTTCATCGCGCTTGTCATGGCCTTCGTCTTTGTGGGCGACGGGCTGCGCGATGCTGCCGATCCCTATTCGGAGACCCGTAAATGAGCCTGATCGACGTCGAAAACCTGACGCTGCAATTCAAGACCGACGAAGGGCTGATCACCGCGGTCGACAACGTGTCATTTTCGCTGGCACCGGGCGAGGTCATGGGCCTTGTGGGTGAAAGTGGCTCGGGCAAATCCGTGACCGCGAAATCGCTGATGAAGCTTAATCCGGGCAATGCAGTCTACGCACCGGAAAGCCGTATCACGCTTCATCTGGACAGCGGACCGGTGGATGTCCTTGCCTTGCAGCGCCCGCGAGATATGGAAGTTGTGCGTGGCGGGGCGATCAGCATGATCTTTCAGGAACCGATGGCCAGTTTCGCACCTGCAATGACAATCGGCAGCCAGATGGTCGAGCAGCTTTTGATTCACACGGATATGTCCAAAAAACAGGCCCGTGAACTGTCGATCGAGATGCTGGACCGCGTCGGTATTTCCGATGCGTCCACCCGGTTTGGGCAATACGCATTTGAAATGTCGGGCGGCATGCGTCAGCGGGCGATGATTGCCATGGCGTTATCGACCAAGCCAAAGCTTTTGATCGCGGACGAGCCCACCACGGCACTGGACGTAACGATACAGGCTCAGGTCATCGACCTGATGAAGGATCTGGTGGATGAATTCGGGATGGGCATCATCTTTATCACCCATGACCTTGGGGTGGTCGCACAGACAGCCGACAAGGTGGCGGTGATGTATTTGGGCAAGATGATCGAACAAGGCCCGGTCCGCGAGGTGATCCGCAACCCCTATCACCCATATACCCAAGGACTGATCGACGCGCTGCCACAGCTGGACGATCTGGACAAGCCATTGATGCCGGTGCCAGGCGATATCCCTTCGCCGCTGGAACGGCCTGAAGGCTGCGTTTTCCATACCCGTTGCAGCAAAATCGTTGGCGATGTCTGTCGAACGATTGTGCCGGGCTGGTCGGACACCGGTGAAAACCATCGCACAGCCTGCCACCTTTGTGACGAGAGACAATCCGCATGAGCAACCACAATCTGATCGAAACCCAGGACCTGTCGGTTGGATTCCCTGTCGGCGGGAAGATTTTCAACAAGCGTACCCTGATGGCGGTCAACGAAGTTTCGCTGTCGATCCCCCGAGGGTCTTTTTTCGGTGTGGTAGGTGAGAGCGGTTCGGGTAAGACAACCTTTGGTCGCGCCCTGCTGAATGCGGCACCCATCACCGGTGGCACCGCCCATTATGATGATGGAGAGGTTAGCTATGATCTGGGCAATTTGGCCGGGGCCGACTTGAAGGAATACCGCCGCCGTGCACAGCTAATTTTTCAAGACCCGTATGCTGCGCTATCTCCGCGTATGACCGTTCGCGACATCATTGCCGAACCTCTGGAAGTTATGGGTCTGTGCAACTCGCGCGAAGAGGTGGACGAACGTGTGCGCGAAATCGCCAGCTTGTGTCGGCTGAACCTGGAACATTTGCGCCGGTTTCCACATGCTTTTTCTGGCGGTCAACGTCAGCGGATTTCCATTGCCCGCGCTCTGGTGTCCAAACCCCGGTTTGTGGTGGCAGACGAAAGCGTCGCGGCACTGGATGTGTCAATTCAGGCCGACATCCTGAACCTGTTAAAGTCGCTTCAGGATGAGATGGGGCTGACTTATCTGTTCATCAGTCATGACCTGTCAGTGGTGGCCCATACCTGCGATCATGTCGCCGTGATGTATCTGGGGCAGATCATGGAAAGCGCGCCAACGCGCCAGCTGTTCCAATCGCCGCGTCACCCATACACCAAAGCACTGTTTTCAGCGATCCCGTCTCTGGACCCGGATGATCGCGGCAAAGCGCAGAAACTTGAAGGTGAGATCCCGTCGCCAACCAATCGCCCCAGAGGTTGTCAGTTTCACACACGTTGTCCTTTTGCCACTGACCTGTGCAAGCGGGAAGAGCCGCATTTGGAGACCTGCGAGGCTGGACACGCAGTAAGCTGCCACCGATGGCGTGAATTGCAGTTGGCGGGTTAATCCGGGTCAAAGTGTTGGTTGCCGTCAAATTGGTTCAACGCCTTTGAGGCGATAGAGGCAACTGACGAGCAATGTGACTTGGGGAGACACTGAAAGCTTTTTTGTTTAACCGAATACGGCTTCTCGCGAACACACATCGGTACTTTAAGAAAACTCACAATCCACCTGTTTCCGCGGGGCGTATGTTCAGGCGGCAATAAGTATCTTGGTCCCACGAAAGCCGTTGCACTTCACACTTCTTGGCGCAATGAGAAGGATTGGGTATTTCCAGCACCAAAATCCCGGTCAAAAGGCTTTTCGCCTAGCCGGTATTACGGTAATGGGTGGACTCATACGATGAAGGTCAAACCGTCTAGGTTCGGAGTTTCTTGCACGCAGAGCATCTTACTTGATCGGTAATGGTGTTTCTGCAATCTGAAAGTCGTACTTTTGCACGTTCCGTGAAAATTAATTCAACAAACCGTACATTATATTGCTTCTGGTATTCCCAGCTCTGACAACCCTTGAGAATTTGAAAAATGGTTAACAGTCCTAACGCACAGGGCGTCGAACGCCACTGGCAACTGAGTCCCAGGCATAACCAAAGTGCGTCATTAACCAAGACAGCGGCGGGCACGTTGCTGTTGTTTGTTACTTTCTCTCAGGGCAACGTCACCAGTGCCAGCCAGTTTGTCATCTTATACTTGCCGATCCTGTTTTTGGCGCTTGTGATCATCGGCGGCCGGAGGGGTTCTGCAGGTACTCTTGCCCCCAGCAGCCCCGCACGGCTCGGACTTCTACTGATACTCGTTCCGGTACTTCTGGCGACCCTTTCCACGGCCACCGTGCAATACGTCATCATCCTGCTTGGCTTTACCCTTATTGTCTTAACGCTGCCGGTGGGCGGGTTCCTCCAAAACCTTCCAACTTATGCTTATTACGCAGCCTGGCTGAATGCGATGCTGTACATGGGCGAAGTAATATTTTGGGGGCAACTGGGAATACCATTCGACCCATCAGTGTTTAACTATGTCGGCGTCGACCGTGAGGGGGTAATCACCACATGGGGATTGACCCGCTATGGTGGACACCATTCGGAGCCAGGGTCCTTCGCAGTCAATTTCGCGGCGTTAACGGTGTTGTCGTTGATGGGCGATCGAAAGCCTACTCTGTTCCATTGGTTTGCTGTGTTTCTATTGGCTGGAACGCTGTCGATCACGGCGGCGCTATTGGCTGTGGTTGTGGTGGTGTCGATTATTCTGACCAGCAGACTGACGGCGAGATCTCTGTTTTTGCTTGTACTGGGACTTGGCCTGATCCCTGTGCTGATTTTGCAAGTTCTACCCCTTTTAGGCTTGCAATCGATGGAATTTCTGACTGAACGCCTAGTTGACCGTGGCGGGAACGATATCAGTATCTACATTAAAGCACAGCTTATCGAAGATGTTAAAACGCGAGACTTCTTATCTACAATATTAGGGAACCGATACGCAGAGTGCTTTCATTGTAGTTACTCCAAATCCATGGGCTTTGGTTTCTATTTTCTGTTTCAAGGCGGTCTGGTTGGCGCCGTTGCAGTTGCAACCATTGGTGGCATCGCAATCTGGCGACTTGGACGAAAGGGCTTCGCGCTATTCATCGTTTTTATGTTGATGCGGTTGGAGTTTCATTTCCCTCAAGCCATGATGCTTTATTTGATCGTTGCAGGTTTGCCAGCACCCAACGGACGTTCCTCAAAGGGTAAGGTCGCGTGAAAAATATTTTGGTATTTGCGTTGCGTATGATCACGCTTCGTTTGGCAGTCATTCTTTTGTCGTTGGCGCAGACTACACTTTGGGCGGCTGAGTTGGGGGTTGCAGGTTTCGGCCTAGTTTCGGCCTTCATCAGCGCGCAGGTTCTTTTAGGGTTGGGCGCGCGCTTTGGTGCGGACAACGTTTTGGTGCGTCACTTTCGCACTGATCCGAACTTTCCGAAGCATTTCCATACTTTTGTCCGCGCGGCGATCTTAGCCTCGGTGGTCGTCGCCCTAATCGGGTTTACGATATTGGCAAAGCCAGTGTTCGGTAAGCTGACCAGTTACGGCGCCGTCGCATTTGTAATGTTGTTGCTGAGTTTTAACATCATGCAAATCCTGATTCAGGTCGTCGTAGCCCAAAAACGTCAGGTGCTGGTGACACTGGTTGGAGGCGTACTACCACTGTTGGTAAGTCTAGGATTTTTCTCCTTACCGTTGGACAACTACCTTTCAGTGCCCAGACACATTCAGGCAGTAGCGTTCTTGGCTTTAGGATATTTTTTGGCTGCCGCGGTTTTGGCGGTTCTTCTGCGTGATTTCTGGGCAGAATGTCGTGCGCAACACCGAGCGGCTCCTGGGCGCATGCGATTGTTGCTGGGTTCTGAGCAGTGGCACTTTCTAGCTTATCAAAGTATTGGCCTTGCCCGGGTTCATGGGACCACGTTGGCTGTCATGGCGTTGTTTGGTGCTGAAACAGCCGGGTTCTTTGCTCTTGCATTGCGCTTTGGCAATCTACTGAGCTACCTCAACGAGCCAGCTCGCATGTATGTACTTCCGCGCGTTGCCGGCAGTTCCAGGGGTAATATCTGGCGCCTCTATTGCTCAATGTTGGGATTGAACGCTGGGCTGTTCGTGATCGGTGTCCTGTCGCTTGCCGGTCTCTATTTCTTTGTCCAGCTGCCATTTTCCACAGACCCACCGTTCCTGCTCTATACCGTTATCATCATGGCCGGTGCGGCGGTGAACCTCTGTGTTGGTCCAGTAGGGGCTATTCTTTCTCAAAGCGGCAATGAAAAACGCAACCTCACCGCAAATATTCTGGGCTTTGGCATCGCAAGCTTCTTTCTGCTTTTGGCTTGGGCTTTAAATGAGCCTGTTGCGGCAGTATTGGGAGTGTCATTGTCCACCGCGACGATCAATCTATCTAACACTTTAAGCCTGATGCAGGTAATGCGCGATCCAATTGCCGGTCCCGGTCCGTGGCAACTGGGCCGTAGGCGTGGGTAGAGGGCCATCCAGGGTAAAGCACGTTTTGTTGGCAGCAAAAAATTTAGAATGGCACTGGTTGAAAAAAAGGTCATCTGAGTTGATACATATTCGAAATTTCCAAATCGCAAGATCAAAAAGATGAATAACAGTTACGCGCCTATTTTGATCTTTGCTTACAACAGGCCGGATAGATTATCTCAAACCTTGCAATCACTAAAGCGATGTCCTGAGTTTTTGGAGTCACCTCTAAAAGTGTTCATTGACGGGCCGAGAACCGCCAAAGATACCAAAATGGTAGAACGCGTACGCGAAGTTGTTCAAAATCTGGAACACCCCAATAAGACAATTCACGTGAGGGAAAGAAATCTGGGCCTGAAAGCTTCGATCAGTAAAGGTGTTTCTGACGAGTTGAGGGAAAATGATTGCGCTATCATCCTGGAAGACGATCTTATCCTATCGCCGCAGACGCTGCATTTTTTCAATCAGGCTCTGGCAAAGTTTGCTTCGGATGACCGGGTTTGGAGTATTTCTGGCTATATGTACGACGTCGCGAGTTTTAAGGAGCGGCGGGACGCATTTTTTGTTCCATTTCCTCATCCTTGGGGCTGGGCAACCTGGAAAACATCTTGGGAGCGTTTCGCGTCTGGCTCGAAGGATCACGCTGTCGTCGGGTCCAAAAGTTTCAGAACTTATTTTGACGTTCTTGGTCTTCGCGATTTCTCATCCATTCTCGAGCTTGACGACCTTGGCTTAATAAGCAGCTGGTACGTGAACTGGTACCTAGAGATTTTTTTGCAAGGCGGCGTTTCACTAGCCCCGCCCGTTAGCCTAGTGCGGAACGCAGGTATGTTTGCGGGTACACATGCAAGCCCTCTCAACCCTTATCGCTTTTTGCACAAGAACCAAGAGTTGGCCTCGTTTTCACCTAAATTGCCGTCAGAAGTTGTGCTGGACTTCAAAGCGTTGGATTCGATCAGAAGCTCACGGGATGTGAAATTGCAAAAGGTCATCTCCCAGCTGGGTCGGGTAAAACGACGTGCCAAACAGGTGGCATCCATCGGGGCGAGGCACGTGAAATGAAATATGTGCGAAACGCTTATCGAGCGATGAACAGATACACTGCAATTCGGGCGAATGTGAGTGTCGGAAAAAGCTTTGTTATCGGTGTGGAAGGGCACATTCAGGCCCCCGATCAATTAAAAATTGGTGACAACGTCAATATCGGGCGAAACTTCTACATGGCTTGCAATGGAACCATTGGAAGCAACGTTCTGATATCTAGCTATGTTGGCATTGTGGGTCGGCGGGATCATGACATGAAGCAAGTCGGCGTGCCGATTACCCAAGCGTCATGGATCTACAGCGACGATCAGGACAGCGACACACCCGAAAGCACGATCTGTATCGAGGACGATGTCTGGATAGGATTTGGCGCGATATTGTTGAGCGGAATCACTGTCGGCAGAGGAGCTGTCATTGGTGCAGGTTCACTGGTAAACTCGAATGTCGAAAGCTACGACGTTGTTGCCGGGAACCCGGCGAAAAAGATTTCACGACGGTTTTCGGACGAGGAAATTGCCAATCACGAAAATGCAACAATCTAGTTCTGCGCTTATTTTCATATGTTCACTATTCAAGTTCTTTCCGATTTGGTGTCTAAAAGGATCAATCCAGCCTGAATTTTTCGATAACAGTAATATTCAAAACGAAATAATTTTTGTTTAGCCATCTAACATAACTCAGCCTGCCATGGCTTGACGCAACTTTCTATTGCTCGCACGAGAATTTCATGACCGAACCAACTTCAGTACGCCCCATTTTCATCGGCGCTTGCCCCAGAAGTGGAACGACCTTTTTGGGGGATCGCGTAGGGGCACTGCTGAACGGTCGAGTGATGCCCGAATCTCAGTTCAAACGCCCCGCCTTGCGGGCGTTGGCGGTTAATGGCCCCGAGGTCGCAGTCAAAGTACTCGACAATGAGCGGTCTTATCGACTTTGGAGGGATCGCCCGGCGCGTGAGACACTGTTGAAATGTAATGATGCCGCTAGCTTTTTGAGCCATTTGGTTTTTCCCGCAGGCGTCCCTGTTGGCACTGCGCCAATCTGGGTAGATCACACCCCGATTAACTTCGAAGATTTTAGCATTTTGCGGCGAGCATTTCCCAACGCCCGGTTCGTTAACTTGGTTCGAGATGGGCGGGCAGTCTTCTCCTCGGTTCGGGGGTTGGAATGGGGACCGCGCAACCCAATGCACGCATCATGGTGGTGGGCCGCACGTACAGCGCCGGGGCTTGCTGCAAGCCTGAGACATCCGGATTGCTGCATAACCGTCCGGTATGAGGATTTGGCACGCGGACATCTGGATGATTGGAGCTCGTTGCTAACTTTTCTGACCGCAGGCGAGAAACGCAGCGTTACCCCAGAAGAGCTGAGCGCTTCTAGCGGATTTGAAGTGCCCGACTACACTCGCCATCAACACCAACTTGTCGGCGAAGCTCCTTCTGCCGATCGCGTCGAAAGCTGGCGTACAACCCTCTCACAGCGTGAGATCGAAATCTTCGAAGCGAACAACGGCGGCGCGCTGCTTGAGATGCTGGGATACGATCGGCTCTTTTCCTTTCCGCGACCTGCAATCAGGTCAGAGATGATCCGAATGGGCGAATGGCCGTTTCGTGTAACCGCCGAACCCATCAAGAAATTCAAACAGGCGCTGCGTTGGAACAAGGTTAAGTCTGCAGACAAGGTTACAAGTGCATGAGCGATCAGGGTTGTTTCCTTCTCGGGTTGGGTGCGCAAAAATCCGGTTCGACCTGGGTGCATTCCTATCTCGCTGCGGATTCGAATGCAGATTTTGGTCCGATAAAGGAATACCACGTCTGGGATTCGGTCCATTTGCCAGAAATGGCACACTACGATCATCGTGGGCGATCAGGTCTGCGAAACGCAGGTGAATCCTTACTGCGCCGCGCGCTCCGCCGGTCTCCGTCTGTCTCTGCGGTTCGCGGCGCGTTACAGGATGATCTTGAAGGTTACTTCGATTTCTTCAAGGATTTGCTCAATCGTCCTGGGATTGCTTTAACTGGCGATATCACTCCAGCTTATGCAGGTCTACCAGCGTCAGTACTAGAAACCATTCGAGACGGCTTTGCCCATCGCGGCATTCCTATGAAAGCTATGTTTCTCATGCGCGATCCGGTGACGCGATGCGTTTCTGCAGCACAGATGAACCGACGCAAAAGCACCCGCACCGAAGCTGTACAGCTAGATGGCGATTTGGATACCGCTGTACTGGCTTATGCACAATCACCCGAAGCGAGACTGCGAGCTGACTACGAACGCACCGTAACTGCGTTGCGACAAGTTTTTGCCGAAGATCAGTTGTTCTTTGGCTTTTACGAAACGATCTTTCAGCGAGATGAAATCGCCCGCCTGTCCGAGTTTGCGGGTGTCGCCTACTGCCCCGAGCATGCAGAACGGCAGGTGAATGTGCATGCCAAAGCTGAATACGTCGGCGACGCGACCCAAGAACAACTGCGCGTCATTTTCGATCCGACTTACAATTTTTGCGCAGAAATATATCCAGAAACCAAGGACATTTGGATGCCCGAGGTACTCAACCCGGAAACATTGGTGAAAACCGCCTCATGATCTATCCAAAACGCATCCGCATTGTCTCGCCGGTCTATCCCCGCCCCTATAAACCGGAATCCGGTCGTTTTGTTGCCAACCTTGCCGAGGGCTGGAGTGCCCAAGGTGTTGCTGTCGATGTGATTAGCGCGACTACCCTTTCGGAGCGCCTCAAAGGACGATCTCTCCGCGAAGATGTCTCGATCCCCGGCGTCAATACAGATCTGGTGCCTACGTTAGGCACCCCATTTGCCAAGCATTTACCTAAAGGGCTCTACCGCTTGCTGCTAGACCGCCACAACGACAATATCCTCTCGGGGTTGCGTGGTGGTAAGCGACCCGATCTGATCTACGCACAATTTGCCGAGTCGGGGCAGTTTGCCCGTGTCGTTGCTCGGGAAAAGGGGCTGCCCTATTTCGTGGCTTTGGGCGAGTCCCATTCTCTACTGAAAGGCACAACCGATACGGTTGAGATGCGCCGCACAGTTATACGTGACGCGGCAGGGATTGTCTGTGTATCACCGCGATTGCAGGATGAGGCGATAGAGCTGGGTGCCGATTCATCACGCGTGGAACTGATATTGAATTTCCCGAATTGGGCACGGTTTCGTCCGATGGATAAGGTCGAATGTCGACAAAAGCTTGGGCTGAGCCAAGATGCATTCATCCCGGTCTACGTAGGCCACTATTACGACCGCAAAGGAGCATCCCGGCTTAACGCAGCGCTGCACAAAATGATAAAGCCTGTCCAAGCTGCGTTTCTAGGTTCTGGACCGCTGGTGCCAGACTTTCCAGGAGTCATCAAGACAGGGAGCGTCAGCCATGAGGACCTTGCGTTATGGCTGAATGCCGCCGATGTGCTGGCCCTTCCAACTCTGGCCGAGGGCTGCTGCAACGCCATCGCTGAGGCCATGGCTTGCGCGCTTCCTGCAGTGACGTCGGATATTCCCGACGTCAGGTGGCAGGTGCCGGACAAAGGTGTGGTATTGGTGAACCCCTACGATATTGATGCTCTTGCCGCGGCACTGGATGAGCTTGCTGCCAACCCCCTCCGCGTGGCGGAAATGCGCGAAAGCCTGTTGCCGTTGTCACAGGCAGATCGTAAAAAAAGTCGCCCATCTGAAATTCTGTCATGGATTCAACGGACGCTCGCCAACGACAGGATTCAATGCCCGGCGTAGTTGCCGTTTAGGCACTGCCAAACTTGTAGCATAACGTCCTTGAGAGTGGGTAGCGTCCCAGCCAAAATAGGACCTAAACCCAGCTTTAAGGGCTTCGAACTTCTGCGTGAAACAAACGTTTATGCGGTCTGGAACTAACATCGGTTTGCTCTCAATACAACAGGTGACGTTGAATTGCTGGTAGAGTGAGACGTCAAATTCAAACTTGGAGTTTGCGGTCCAAACGAGCAACTACCTAAAAATTAGAGTTTATTTTAGTTCAACGACCGCCTCAAGCCTCGTGAAGGTGCTTTCTGACGGTTGGATCAATCCTATTGCTTTGGGCAGGATAGATTCCACAAGCAGCAATTGCCTCACGGGCGGTTACACGCTCGTGCAATCGTTTCCAGATTGCCTTGGCAGCGTAGGGATGTGGGTATGGGCGCCATGCGACGCCCATTGTCATGCCTCGCAGATATTTCAGCTGTTGACGGTGTGCGGAATACAAAATCGTATTGGCAACGCTACCTTCGCGCGTAAGCTCGTGCTCGGTCACGAATATCCTGTTTCCGCGCATTGTCACCAAACCGGCATAGCGTGAAATCTGGTGCGTGCTTTTGTCTGGAGACGTAGCAATTTCTCGGGAGCGGATCGTGAACAGCCCATCAACTTCCTGAATTCGGATCAATGAACAAAAGATCTTTCCTTCCCATGAAGGTGTGCAGAAATAGGAATGATAGAACCCCACGTATCGCCTGAGGTTTTTCTGTTGACCCCGAAAAGGTTCCAAAAAAGCATCCGTTGGCGTTGTTCCGGTATGTGACAGGGCGCCTTTTAGCATCAGTTCGAAGACGCCGGTTTCAGCGAATAAATCGGCTTCTGTCAGGTCGAAATGACGCGCAATGCGACGCATGTTGTACGCGGAAGGCAGACTGGCGCCATTCAAGTAACGATTGAATTGCTGTCTGTTGACGCCGATATCGCGACAAATCTGCGAAATGTTCCCATGTTCTGCGCATAACGACCGCAGGTTGGCAGAAAAATTCTCGGACACAGGCAAAACCTTTCGCGTTCTGACGCGGTATCACTGCAAATAGCGTCAATCCGCGTAAGATCGCACAATTTGTTTTGTCTGCAAATCGGTTTCTTCTTCGGTATCGGCCCACAACAGATAAGTCTCAGATGCCAATCGAAACCATCGAAAACACATGGATCACCCTTGCGGACGGGCGGCGGCTTGCCGCGCGTATCTGGTTACCCGAAACAGATCCGGCCCCGGCCATTCTGGAATACCTGCCATATCGCAAACGCGATGGCACTGCGCCAAGAGATGAAACAACACACACAGTTTTTGCTGAAGCAGGATATGCCTGCATCCGCGTCGACATTGCTGGGACCGGAGACAGCGAAGGGCAGTTTGACGACGAGTATTCCGAGCAGGAACTGCGTGATGGCGAGGAGGTCATAGCCTGGATTGCCGCGCAGGATTGGTGTGACGGGTTTGTCGGGATGATTGGAATATCGTGGGGCGGGTTTAACGGTCTGCAACTGGCCTTTCGACAACCACCTGCGTTGAAAGCCGTGGTCAGTGTCGCTTCGACTGTGGATCGCTATGCGGATGACATCCATTTTATGGGTGGATGCCTGCTAAGTGACAATATGAACTGGGGCAGTCAGATGTTTGCGTACCTGACCCGCCCTGCTGATCCTGAACTTCGCGCGGATTGGCGAGAGGATTGGCTTGCCCGACTGCAAAACGTCCCATTCTCTGCGGCGGATTGGTTGCGTCATCCGACACGGGACTCTTTCTGGAAGCACGGCTCAGTTTGCGAGGATTGGTCCGCGATCCAGACCCCTGTATTGGCAATCACTGGCTGGGCAGATGCTTATGTCAATGCACCCCCGGCTTTGGTCGCGAACCTAACCGTGCCCGCTAAAGCCGTCATTGGACCTTGGGAACATCGCTACGCGCATATCTCGAAACTTGATCCGGCGGATTTTCACTCAGAAGTCATCGGCTGGTTTGATCGCTGGCTGAAAGGGCAAGAAAATGGCGCCGAGGATTTGCCTGCGTATCGGACCTATATGCAGGAACACTTCAACCCAACAGCGCATAACAGCCCTCGGCAAGGTCGTTGGATCGCTGAGGCGACATGGCCTTCGCCTCATGTCTCTGAACAGGTCTGGCATCTGACAAAGGGCGGTTTTTCGCAGGAGTCGACGTCTGGCACGGTCGCTATCGCGTCGCCCTGTCATATTGGTGCCGATGGGGGGTATTTCTGTGCAGGCATGCGGATCGACAACGAACTTGCGGGCGACCAGGCCAGGGACGACGCCCTGTCGGTTTGTTTTGACAGCGCGCCGCTGCAAGCTCCGTTAGAGTTACTGGGGCGTGCAAAGCTGAAGTTTCAATTTTCAGTGGATCAACCAGTGGCACAACTGGTCGCGCGGTTGTGCGACGTCTCGCCTGACGGTGTATCGCAGCGGATCAGCTATCGGTCTTTGAACCTGTGTCACTACCACAGTCATGAGACGCCGCAAACGCTGGAGCCAGGTCAGATTTACGAGGCCGAGATAGCCCTGAATGAATGCGCGCATCACTTACGCCGGGGCCATGTGTTGCGGCTGGCCCTGTCTACATCTTACTGGCCGATCGTCTGGCCGGCGCCGAATTCTGCCGAGGTGACATTGCACTTGCAAGATTGCGCCCTGCATCTGCCGGTGCGCGAGGTCACACGCGAAATTAATGCCTCGGAACCGGGACCGGCACAGACATATCCGGTTCTGGAAGCTGAACCTTTGCGTCCACCTTCAGCCCAATCCGAACGCATGATGACCGACGATGGTCGAGTGGTTCTGGAAACGTTCGATGACTACGGCAAGACGCGCGATCCTTATCATGATCTGATTGTCGGCAGCGATGTGCGAATGCACTACGGTATCCACCCCGATGATCCCGCCACCGCCGTCTTCGAGACCGCCTGGAACTTTACCTTTGAGCGGGTGGATTGGCAGGTGGCCATCTCGACCGAGTGCCGCATGACCTGCGATGCGCAGAATTTCTACCTCTACCGCAAACTACGCGCCACCGAAGGCGCAGACGAAATCGAAGTTCTGACAAAGGAATGGTCGGAAACCATTCCGCGCGGGCTTCTTTGAATTAATCCAAGGGAGGATACTATGAAGATCGAATGGACAAAGGCCAATATCGGTCGCAGGGGGTTTCTGAAAGGCGCAACCGCGCTTGGGGCCGCAACCGCGCTTCCGATGGGGTGGGCGGACCGTGCGCTTGCAGCAGATGACGGTGTTTTGCGTGTGCGGGCTTATGGTGATGCACAGAACATGGATCCGGCCCATTCCGTTGGTGTTGTTGAAGAGGAAGTACATGCTTCGATTTACAACAAGCTGATCCAGTACAAACCGGGCGAGGAATGGGGCTGGCAACTGGATGCCGCAACGATGATTGAGCAGGTTGATCCGACCCACATCAAATTCGCACTACGTGACGATATCGGGTTCACCAAGGGTTTTGGTGCCATGACTGCCGAAGATGTCAAATTCAGCATGGAACGGGTCGTGGACGACGCGACCGACAGTCCGAACAAGCCCGACTTGGGGCCATTCAGCCATGTTGAAGTAACTGGTGAACGCGAAGGGACAATTGTTCTGAACAAGCCGTTCGCACCGATCTGGTCGATCGCACTGCCCTATATCACCGGAAACATCGTCTCAAAAGCGGCAGTCGAGGCCGCTGGTGGCCGGATCGGGGCTGATCCGGTTGCAGAGTCCGGGCCGTACCTGCGGGACAGTTGGTCACCCAAGGAAAAGACGGTTCTTAAGCGCAACCCTGATTGGAAAGGGGATGCGCCGACCTGGGATACTGTCGAGATTTATCCAATTGACGATGAAAACACAGCCGAGATTGCGTTTGAGGCAGGTGAGTTGGATGTAACCCGCGTGTCGCTGGGCTCGGTCGAGCGGTACCGCGCCGGTGTTCCGAATGGCGGATCGCTGGTTGAAAAACCCTCGCTTTATTATGTCTGGTTGGGAATGAACGTCGAGCATCCGAAGCTGCAAAATCAAAAACTGCGGCAGGCGATCCAGCACGCGGTGGATGTACCCAGCATTCTAGAGGCCGCCTATTTTGGTGCCGCTGATCCATCGACCGGCATCATTGCACCGGGTCTTGCCGGACATCGACCTTCTTCGCTTGTGCCACCCGAGGCGAATTTTGAAAAAGCGGCGCAGTTGCTGGCGGAATCCGGTGAAACCAATGTCACGCTGACCCTCGATACACTAAACAAGACGACCTTTACGACAACTGCCCAGATCATTCAGGCGACACTGGCGCAGATCGGGATCACGGTTGAAGTGAATGTTCTAGAATCCGGGGCGTTCTGGGCGTCTGGCGACAATGAGAACCTTCAGCTTGTACTGAATCGCTATTCCATGACCCCTGATCCGTACTATGCGACGTCGTGGTTTACGCCCGAACAGATTGGCAAGTGGAACTGGGAGCGTTTCAATAGTCCTGAATTCAACGAAATCCATGAAGCCGCGGCTGCGGAAACGGATATCGCAAAACGGGCTGAAATGTATCAGCGCGCGCAGGACTTGATGGAAGATAGCGGTGCCTATCGCTTTATCACCCACGAGGCGACACCGGTCATCCACAGCGCACGTGTCATTCCTGCGCTGCGGCCGGATGGCCTGTCCCTGCTTCGCTATTTCGGCAAGGCGACCTGATCTCCCCAGGTCGACCGAGGTGCGGCGGGCGCGTAACGCTCGCCGTACCAAAAACAAAGCCACAAACCCGCAAGGAGCCAGTTGGCCATGCTGAATTTCGCAACCCGTCGCTTCGGGCTGTCGCTGCTTATCCTCTTCGTGGCGGTGACCGTCATGTTCCTGATGATCCGCGCCGTGCCAGGCGATCCGGTCCAGATCATGCTGGGCCCGCGCGCAACGCCCGAGCTTCAGGCTCAGCTAACTGCGGCGCTGGGGCTTGATCAACCGATCTGGAAACAACTTTTGATCTTCTATGGAAACCTCCTGCAGGGTGACCTTGGCACTGACGTCTTCTCGGGCCGTTCCGTGACCGAGATTGTGTTTCAGCAATTGCCTTTCACTCTGGAGCTGATCTTTGCGTCTATCCTGTGGTCTGCAAGCTTGGGCATTGCGCTTGGTGCCTATGCGGCTGCGCATCCTAACACTTTGATCGACCGGATCGCTGCTGCAGTATCCGTCAGCTTTGTTGCTGCGCCGGCCTTTGTTGTTGCACTGTTGGCGCTGCTTGTTTTTGCCGTGCATCTGCAATGGTTCCCTGCCATTGGCGCGGGCGAAGGGTTCTGGGATCGACTGGACCATCTGGTCCTGCCGGCCTTTGCCATAGGGCTCAGCTGGGTTGGCTATATTGCCAGGCTTGTGCGGGCTTCGATGCTGGAAGTTATGGGCGAAAGCCATGTACGCACGGCCCGGGCCTTTGGTATCGCCGAACGTCGCGTGGTCATGGTTTACGCGTTGCGTATTGCCATACTGCCAGTGGTTACCGTGATTGGGGTCGGGATGGGCTTTCTTCTCAGCTCGGCCGTTTTTGCAGAAATCGTCTTTGCCCGCCCCGGGCTGGGAAAGTTGGTGATCGATAGCATCACGACCCGCAACTACCCGATTGTCATGGGTTCGGTCCTCGTATCCACCGCGCTGTTCGTGGTGTCGACCGCATTGGCTGATCTGATCAATGCGTTGCTCGATCCACGTGCGCGTACGGCTCATTGAGGAGGGGGAGTTATGGAAAAATCTCGTTCTGAACTGAGCCAGATCATAGTCGGCGTCGCCCGTGACCCGCTTGGCTTAATGGGCTTGATCATCGTTGGCATCATCGTGTTCTGCGCGATATTCGCGGCCTGGATCGTGCCCTATGACCCGATTGCGATGGATATCAAATCCCGCATGCAAGGACCGTCCGCGGCGCATCTGCTGGGAACCGACCAGCTGGGTCGCGATACGTTTTCGCGTGTGATTGCCGGAGGCCAAGTCGCGCTCAAGGTGGCTTTGCCTGCTGTGTTTGGTGCCATGGCGATTGGCCTGACGCTGGGTATGATTGCAGGGTACGGCCCGAAATGGCTCGACAATCTTTTGATGCTGTTTTTCGATACCATTCGGTCCTTTCCGACCGTGATGTTCGCGCTTGCTGTTGTGGCCCTCGTCGGGCCGAGCCTTCAGACCGTGGTGTTTGTGGTCATGGCGACCTCGATCCCAACCTATGGGCGAGTGGCGCGAACCCAGACGCTGACGCTGCGCAACTCCGAGTTCATTCTGGCCGAACGCTCGATGGGGGCCAGCATGGCGCGTATCTTGGGTGTGCATATGCTGCCCAACATCATTGGCGTTCTGGCGGTGCTGGCGGCGATGGACATCCCCACAGTTATCGCTCTTGAGGCTGGCCTCTCCTTCTTGGGACTGGGTGTCAAACCCCCAACCCCCAGCTGGGGCGCATTGCTCAAGGATGGCTATTCGCTGATCCGCCAAACACCGTGGCTGGTAGTGGGCGGCGGCCTGCCAATCATTCTGGCAACGCTTGGGTTCACCTTCCTGGGTGAAAGCCTGCGCGACGTGGTTGACCCGAAACTGAGGAAACAGAGATGACCGATATACTTCTGGAAATCGACCACCTCAGCGTCGACTACGAAACAGGCCGTGGCGACCTCAAAGCCTTGAGGGACATCACCTTCAACGTCAACAAAGGTGAAATTGTCGGCATCGTCGGGGAATCCGGCTGCGGCAAATCCACCCTGATCTCATCCATCCTACGCCTGACCGCACCCAATACGCGGTTCCGCGAAGGAGAGGTCAGGTTCAAAGGTCAGGATTTGTTGCAGGCGTCCGAGCGTCAGATGCGTGATCTGCGTGGGGCGGACATATCCATTGTCTTTCAGGATCCGATGCAAACGCATAATCCGGTTCTGACCATCGGGCAGCAGATGCTGGACATTCAGCACCGATCCAAGCAATCCAAAGCGGGCAAACTGGCCCACGCAGCCAAGATGCTGGGTGCCGTTGGCATTCCCGATCCCGAAGCGCGATTGAAACAATATCCTCATGAGTTCTCAGGCGGGATGCGTCAGCGGATCGCGATTGCGATGGCGTTGATGTCCGAACCTGATCTTTTGATCGCAGATGAGCCGACTACGGCGCTGGATGCGACGCTTGAGGTGCAGATCATTGAGCGCCTGCAAGAACTGCAGCGCGAGTTTCACTGCGCCATCCTGTTTATCTCGCACCATCTGGGTGTGATTGCTGAACTCTGCGACCGGGTGGTGGTGATGTATGCCGGTGCAGTTGTCGAAAGCGGCGACGTGCGGGAGATTTTTCACAATCCCAAACACCCCTACACGCGCCGTCTTATAGAATGCGACCCCGGTCACATCAAGGAACGCGCCCGCGTTTTGCCCACCATCCCCGGCGAAGTGCCCGATCTGGCCAACCTGCCACGTGGCTGCATTTTCAGAGATCGTTGCGATCAAGCGATGGCACGCTGCGCGAGTGAGGTGCCCCCTTTGGATCAACTAAAAGAAGGCCATCATGCTGCGTGCTGGCTGAACCATGAGGAGGCCACAACATGAGCTTGCTGAACGTCGTGGACCTTAAAACCAGCTATGGACCGGTCAATGTTCTGGCGGGCGTCAGCTTTACCGTAGAACCCGGCGAGACCTACGCGCTGGTTGGTGAAAGTGGCTCTGGCAAAACGACGGTTATTCGCGCCATTGCGGGACTTGCCCCGGCGCAGGATGGTTCGGTCACTTTCGAAGGCCAGGAAATTCGAGGCGCGCCGGAAAAGGTCATGCGTCCGCTTCGCAAGGACATGGCATTGATGTTTCAGGACCCGGTCGGCAGCCTCTCGCCACGCTTGACGATCCGCAGCCTGATCACAGAACCCTATCGCATTCAGGGTATGAAGGACCGCGATCTGGATGCCGAGGCCAAGCGCCTGTTGGAAATGGTCAACCTGCCCACGCATTTTGCGGATCGTTACCCCTATCAGCTGTCTGGCGGTCAGGCACGGCGTGTGGGCGTGGCCCGTGCGTTGGCGCTGGAGCCCAAGCTGATCCTGGCGGATGAACCAACCGCTGGCCTTGACGTGTCGGTGCAGGGCGAATTGCTGAACCTGCTCAACGATCTGCGTGAAAGGCTGGGTCTGGCGATGGTTATCATCACACATAACCTCAGCGTCGTGCGCCACGTGGCCGACAGGATGGGCATCATGTATCTGGGCCGATTGGTCGAAGAAGGCACGACCGAGACAATTTTCAACGACCCGCGCCATCCTTATACGCGCTGTCTTCTGAGTGCCAACCCAGAGCCCGACCCGGATGCGCGATTGGAACGGATCGCCCTTAAAGGTGAACCCCCCAGCCTGCTCAAGCGCCCTTCCGGGTGCGAATTCCGCGAGCGCTGTCCTTTTGCCAAGGAAATCTGCACCCAGACACCAGAATGGGAAGTGGGCGAAGGCCACGGCCTGCGTTGTCTGGCCCCGCTGTCCTAATAGGTAGTCCAATGCCAAGCACACTCTATTTCAATGGCACAATCCTGACGATGGATGCACAGAATTCTTCGCCTGAGGCAGTTTTGACTGCAGGTGACAGAATCCAGGCGGTAGGGTCCGAAGCTGACCTGCGCGCTCGCATGCCTTCTGATGTCAAAGAGCATAACCTGCAGGGGCGAACTCTGATTCCTGCGTTTATCGACCCTCACGGGCACTTCCCGGATCCGGGGTTTATCCGACTGTTCCGTGTTGACCTGTCCCCGCCCCCATTGGGGGATTGCACACAAATGGCCCAGGCGCTGGACAGACTTCGAGAGAAAGCCGACGCGACGCCCGAGGGTGAATGGGTCATGGGGGTGTCGTTTGACAATACGTCCATTCTAGAACACCGAATGCCCACACGGGCCGAGTTGGACGACGTATCATTACGCCATCCCATCTGGGTTATCCATGCGTCGGGTCACAACGGGGTCGCAAATTCTGTTGCACTCGAGAGGCGCGGGATAAACCGTCAAACCCCTGACCCGGAAGGTGGCCGTTTTGGTCGCGATCCCGATACCGGCGCCTTAACGGGGTTGATCGAAGGGCTATCGGCCATGGGTGAGATGGGCGACACGGATTTCCTTATCAACCGGGAAAGATTTTGGCAGGGCTTTGATGCCTGTCGTGACGAATACCTGGCCCACGGTGTAACCTATGCGCAGAATGCCTGGACTTCGCAGGCCATGCTGGATCACTTTGCCAGTTTGCCTGCGGATCAGGACCCGGGAATAGACATTGAGCTTTTGCCCATCGCAAGCCTGGAGCCCAAACTAAGCACGCATTGGATCGGCGCGAATTGGCCCGGCAACCCACATTTTACACTGGGTCCGCGCAAGCTGTTCACGGATGGGGCGTTTCAGTTGCAGACCGCCTATCTGTCGGCCCCCTATTATCGACCGATAGATTCGGATCATCCATGCGGAATGGTCTACACCTCGCAACAGCAGCTGGATGCTGACGTTCGCAGGCTTCATGAAAAAGGTCTTCAAATTCATTGCCACTGCAATGGCGATGCCGGCGCCGAGATGTTCATTGATGCGGTTGAAAAAGGCCTGCAGGCGCACACCCGCGCAGATCATCGCCATACCATTATCCACGGTCAGGCCCTGCGGGATGATCAGCTAAGGCGTATGGCCCAGCTTGGCCTGACCGTCAGCTTCTTTCCCGCTCATGTGTATTTTTGGGGGGATCGCCACTTTGACACCTTCCTGGGGCCCGAGCGGTCTGCGCGAATTTCCCCTGCGGCGTCAGCGGAAAAGTTCGGCGTGCGATACACGATCCACAACGACGCCTCGGTCACGCCGACACGTCCGATCCACTTGGCCCATTGCGCGGTAAATCGCAAAACCGCTTCGGGCCGTATGCTTGGCGAGGGTCAGAAGATCAGCGTTCTGTCGGCCTTACGCGCACAAACTATCGACGCAGCCTGGCAAGTCTTCAAAGAGGATCAGCGCGGGTCTATCGAGCCGGGTAAGGTCGCTGATTTCGCCATTCTTTCGCGTAACCCTTTGCACGCCCCGGATCACCTGACAGACACACGGGTGCTGGAAACAATTCGCAACGGTCAAATAGTATTTTCAGCACTGCCCACCGAACAAGAAGTCGAGCATACCTAATGACGGCCAAGAGTATCGCGATCGCGGGGTTTCAGCATGAAACCAATTGCTATGGTGTGACAAAGGCTGGTCTGGCCGAGTTTGAGATGGCGGATTCCTGGCCTAGTATGCTGCTAGGCGCGCAGGTTATTTCGGAAACGGCTGGCATGAACCTGCCCGCCGCAGGTTTTGCTGCAGCGGCTGCCGCAGTAGGGTTTGAAGTCGTGCCGATACTGTGGTGTTCGGCAGAGCCATCTGCTCATGTAACCGATCACGCATTCGAAACGATTTGCGGGATGCTATTGGATGGAATCCGCGCTGCGGGTCAGATTGACGGCGTGTATCTTGATCTGCACGGCGCGATGGTCACCGAAAGCCTAGCTGATGGTGAGGGAGAGGTTTTGCGTCGCGTCCGCAATCTCGTGGGCCCAGAAATTCCAGTGGTGGCAAGTTTAGACCTGCATGCCAACATCTCGGCTCAGATGGTTGAACACGCAGATTACCTGTCGATCTTTCGCACCTACCCTCATCTGGATATGGCGGAAACAGGCGCAAGGTGTGTTCCTGTGCTACAGCGTTTGCTGGCAGGTGAAACACTGAGCAAAGCGTTTCAAGCGGTGCCATATCTTATTCCGCTGCATGCACAATATACCGGCTCTGCGCCATTCGACGAAATCTATCAATTGCCAGCAAGATTCGAGCAGCAGGATGTACTGACAGAAATCGCGCTTGGCTTTACGGCGGCGGATTTTCCCGACACCGGCCCGTCCTGCGTTGTCTACGCAGCCACAGCGAATAAAGCGGCCGCTGCCGTTGAAGATATCGTCAACTTGTTTTTGGCCCAGGAAACCCGCCTTGATTGTTCCATGCTGTCTCTGGAAGAGGCTATTTTGACAGGCCGCCAAAGACGGGAAAAGCCGGTTGTATTGGCTGATGTTCAGGACAACGCCGGTGCGGGTGGGACGTCTGACACCACTGGATTGCTGGCAGCCCTGATAGAGGGTGGAGTCACAAACGTTTTGATGGGCCTATTCAATGATCCCGAAAGCGCAGAGCAAGCCCATGCGGCGGGTGAAGGTGCATTGGTCAATCTGGCTATTGGTGCAAAATCCAACTTGGCGGGTCACGTTCCGGTCAAAGCAAAGTTTGAAGTTCTGGCATTGAGTGATGGCACATGTCGCTATACGGGTGAAATGTATGGTGGTGGCATTGCAACGCTCGGCAAGACGGCGGCCCTTCGGTTAGTTGGGCACAAGGCCGAGATTGATCTTGTCGTCACAAGTATACGCAACCAATGCCTGGATCGCGCGCATTTCACGCATATTGGTTTAAATCCAACGAGTTATTCGGTGATTTGCGTGAAGAGTACAGCCCATTTCCGGGCAGATTTCGAACCTATTGCAGAAGAGGTTTTTGCGGTTTCTTCACCAGGTACCTTTGTCTGCGACCTGAAAAAAATCTCCTACACCCGTATCACCAGAAGGCTGCCCATCGCTGCTGGGTCTGCTGCTAACGACGTTCCCGACACTGTTGGCTATTCGGGTGCAACCCCGGCATAGTTCCGTGCTTTGGACATCTTTCCAATTCCGGGGTTGAACGAATTGGTGGGATCACAGCATTTGTAATGTGCCGCCAGATCGGGTTTCGCGGCATACAGGTGGCCCACATTGTGTTCGGCCGGATATTCCGCGCCGCGCGCATCGAACAACTTGAGCATCGCCGCTTTCAATGCCTTAGGGTCCGCCCCTTTTCGAACCACATAGTCCTGATGCATCACGTGGCACATGAAATGTCCATAATAGAGCTTGTGGACAAGCTGATTACTTATCTCGGGTGGTAGGTTTTCCAGCCAATCCTGATCATTGCGTCGCAGGGCGACGTCCAAGGCGATGATGTCCTCGACCTCATCTGCGTGAATGGCCATATAGCGCACGGCGGCCCCCGCAGCGGCGAAACGGTGCAGCCCCGCAATCTTGGCCTCACGCGCTGTGCATTCAAAGAAATCGGCGTCACGACCTTCCAGAAATCCGGGCAACCAATTGGCCGCTTCATCTATCCCGGCATCCTTCATTTTAAGGATCAGGTGATGTTCAAATCGGTCGCGGAAACCCAGCATTCTTTTGGGCAGAACTCGTGGCCACAGTGCCACTGCCATTTGCATGAAGCGGTCGGTAAAATTGCGCAGGATCGGAACCCGTCGCAACCGCGCATCCACAGCCCCTTTCATGGCAAAAAACATCGGCAGGCGGTCAGTGCCTAGCTTATCGATCATCACGACCGTGTCCTTGCCATAGCGCGCAGTGATATCGAACACGTCGCGATGCATGTATTCTGCGGACACTGGCAAGACTTTAAACTCGGACAGAATGTGGCGGCGTAGGGCGGCCAGATCACCGGGATCGTTGGCGCCGATGTAAAACACCTTCTCAGCGTTGTTCTTCGGAAAAGTATCGAGGCGCACGGCGAATACGGCCAACTTTCCAGCAGACCCAGCGGATTCGAACAGTTTCCCCTTGTCGGCGTTGAACCGCGCCGGCGTTTGAGCATCCACATCGCGCACGATCAGCGCATAGTCACTGGCCGAGGCGCGTTTATTAGAGGATTCTGGTGTCCGGTTGAAGGTTCCGGCGTCCAGATTGGTCAGAATTTCTTCGGGCGTCTCGCCCAGATCAATACCCAGATGATTGACCAACTCTAGATCACCCTGTTCGGTGATCCGGGCATAGACCGAAAGTTCGGTGTAAACTGGACCGCGTTCGACCAGGGAACCTCCCGAGTTGTTGCAGACTCCACCAACAATCGACGCCCCGATACAGGACGACCCAATTACCGAATGCGGCTCGCGTCCCAGCGGAGCCAGTAGTTTTTCCAGTGCGAAAAGTGTGGCACCCGGAAAGCTGACAATCTGCGCGCCGTCATTCAATGGGACCAAGGTGTCCATCCGGCGAGTGTTTATCAGGACCACATCTCGGTCATAGTGACCGGACGGGGTCGAGCCCTCGGTCAAGCCGGTGTTGGCCGCTTGCATGATGACGATTTTATCCGCCGCGACGCAGGCTTGCAGCACCCTCCACTGTTCCAACAGCGTACCCGGTCGGATGACACACAATGCCTCGCCCTCACCCGAGCGAAAGCCGCGGCAAAACCGTTCAGTCGCGCGTTTGTCGGTCAGGACATGGCGAGAGCCGACGATGGCGCGGAACGTCCCGATCAGGTCCTCATTGGTCATGCTGCGTCCCTTTGCACATTCAAAGTGGGCGCAGTGTCCCTGAACCGGACATTATTGCGGTTCAACTGGTCGATACGTGTCACACCCATCAGTTTCATATCGCGTTCAATCTCGGCCTGCATCAATCCCAACGCGCGTTCGACACCTGCCTGCCCCGCAGCGGCAAGCGGATACAAATAGTGACGCCCTACCCCAACGGCCTTTGCCCCCAGTGACAGCGCCTTCAACACATGGGTTCCGCGCTGGATACCGCTGTCCATCATCACGTCCAGCTTGTCTCCGACCGCATCGACGATCTCGGCCAGTTGGTCGAACGGCGTGCGCGAGCCGTCCAACTGACGACCGCCATGGTTTGACAGGATAATCCCGGTGCATCCGATCTCGGCCGCGCGACGCGCGTCTTCAACGGTCATGATCCCTTTCAGGCAGAACTGACCGTCCCAATCCCGCACCATCTGTGCGACGTCATTCCAGGTCATCGACGGATCCAGCATGTCGGTGAAATACCCGCCGATCGAACTGGCACCTCCACCCATGTCTACATGTTCCTCTAACTGCGGCAGGCGGAATTTCTCGTGGGTCACATAGTTGATCCCCCACATCGGCTTGATTGCGAACTGGATCATACCCCCCAACGTCAGCCGGAACGGGATCGAAAAGCCGGTGCGCAGGTCACGCTCGCGATTGCCGCCGGTGATGCTGTCGACGGTCAGCATCATGACTTCGACACCGGCCTCTTTGGCGCGCTGCATCATGGCGGCGTTCAGGCCGCGGTCCTTGTGGAAATAGAATTGATAGACTTGCGGGTTCTTGTGCTTTTGCCGCAGCTCTTCAAGCGATACGGTGCCCAGTGACGATACGCCAAACATGGTGCCGTATTTCTCGGCCGCTGCGGCCACCGCGCGTTCACCCTGATGGTGGAACAGGCGCTGCAGTGCTGTGGGCGAACAATAGACGGGCATGTCCAGCTTTTGACCCATCACTGTGACGGACATATCAACATCCGATACCCCGCGCAGAACCGAGGGCAGCAGATCGCAGCGGTCAAACGCGTTTGTATTCTCGCGATACGTCACCTCGTCATCTGCACCGCCATCGATATAGTTGAAGATGGGCCCCGGCAGCCGCTTTTTGGCCAGCCGCCGAAAGTCATGAAAGTTGTGGCATTGGCTCAGACGCATCACGCGAACTCCTTAATAGGCGACCGAAGGCAACCAGGTGGCAAGGGTCGGCCATAAGAAAACCAGGGCCAGACCGGTAAGCTGCAGCAGCACAAAGGGAATGATCCCCTTGTAGATGTGCATCAGCTTGATCTCGGGCGGGCAAACGCCTTTTAGATAGAACAGCGCGAAACCCACGGGCGGTGTCAGGAAGCTGGTTTGCAGCGTCACCGCAACCAGGATCACGAACCACACCAGCGCGGGTTCGTCCAAAACGCCAAAGCCCGGGATGTCGATGCCAAGGCCGTTCACGATGGGGCGCATCAGGGGCAGCACGATCAGCGTGATTTCGATCCAGTCCAACACAAACCCCAGTAGGAAAACGATGAACAGGATAAAGAGGATGGTACCGTTTGCACTGAATCCGGTGGATTGCACCACATGTTCAATCAACTCGTCGCCGCCCAGTTCCCGCAGGACATACGAAAACACGGTTGCACCAAGGAAGATGGCAAAGATGTAGGCGGTGGTATTGAAGGTCGACACCAGCACGTTCCACAACTTGTGGAAGGTAAGCTTGCGATAGCCCAGGGCCAACAGCGTCGCGCCCAGTGCGCCGATGCCAGAGGCTTCGGTCGGAGTGGTCAAACCAGCAAAGATCGAACCCAGAACCGCAAGGATCAGCATTAGCGTCGGGATGACGGCGATCATTACGTCTTTGACCGCAGCCCAGTCGGGGGCCTTCGCGCCTTCAGGCACGGGGGCCGCGTCACGTTTCACCAGTGCTAGTATGAAGATGTATGTCAGGTAAAGGCCACCAATGATCACACCCGGGAAGACCGCGGCCATGAACAGGTCACCCACCGACAGGGCCATCTGGTCGGCCATGATCACCAGCATGATTGAGGGCGGGATCAGAATACCCAGCGTACCGGATGCCGAGACCACGCCCGCCGCAAGCGTCGGCTGGTATTTCTGTTGCATCATCGACGGCAGGGACAGCACGCCCAGCAACACCACAGATGCACCGATGATACCGGTCGAGGCCGCCAGAATGATACCGATCAGGGTAACGGTGATGGCCAATCCTCCACGCACTGTACCAAACAGGCGCTGCATCGAGGACATCAGACGTTCCGCAACACCGGATTCGTCCAGCATCAGACCCATGAAAATAAACATCGGCAACGCAACCAGAACCGCATTGGACATCGTCGCATAGACACGGTTCACAACCGCACCAAGGGTCAGATAGTCGAGCCCTGTAAAGGTGCTCTCCAACCCGGTCCACAGCATCAGATCATTGTCGAACAGATAGGCCAGACCACAATAGGCAACGCCGACACCCGCCAGAACCCAGGCCACCGGGTACCCAGTAAACAACAGCGCGATGAAGGTCAGGAACATGGCGATGACAAGCTTTTCCTCGGTAGTTTCCACGAGGAAGGTCAAGCCGACGCAAACAGCGGCAAACACGGCCAGAACCAGCAGGATACGACGCAAAGATGCACCTTCGCGCTCTGAGGCCGGTCCATACAAAAGCGCGTGCCCATCGTGGATCAGTCGCGCAAGCGCCGCCAGTGCTAGAAGAACAAAGCTGATCGGGATTACTGCCTTGAAAGCCCAGCGGGCAGGCAGGCCGGTTGGGCTGTCTGAGCGTTCATTGACCCGGAAGCTTTCGTAGAAATAGTCGTACCCCTGATCGATCATCAGATAGATGAACGGGGTCAACAGGGTAAGAATACCGATCACCTCGATGACCCGCTGAGCCCGGCGTGACAGCTGCATGTGCAGAACATCGACGCGCACGTGACTGTCGGTGATCAAAGCATAAGAGATGCCGATCATCGTCACGATGCCGTAGAAATGCCACTGGATCTCGTCCAACTTGGGGTAGTTCTGGCTGAGCAAATAGCGCAGAGCGACCTGGGTAAAAATTGCCCCCATCAGCAGGACGTTTGCCCACATGACCACATGGCCGACAGCCTTGACGCCTGCGTCTATCGCGACCGCGATCTTCTGACGATCGGTTTCGGGATGTTCCAGGATGCCTTCATAGGCTTCGACCGGATCGGTAAGATTGTTTTGTGTGGTCATGGTCATACCTCGCTCAACAGCCCGGCGCGCGGGCAGTGAAAGGTTAGAAATTCCGAAAATCAGGAAATAGGTACCGGAGCGACGGATCCCGCCGCCCCGGTTGCGTCAGCAAGGGAGATTACTGACGAGGGAGGAACGCGTTCGTTTTCCAGAGGTCGTAACCGTCGCGGAACTCGTTCATGTCGGCCAAAACCTGAGCGAAGAAGGCGTCGTTAGCGGCTTCTTCTGCTGCAACCTCTTCCCAAGTTGTGCGGAAGGTATCCAGCATCTCAGGCGACCACTGTTTGATGGTGACACCGTTGTTTTCAATATTGTCGATCAGCGCAGCGTGCTGAATGGCTTCGCCTTCGGCAAAGCTGTCCGCCATCGAAGCTTTACAGGCGCTTTCAATGATCGCTTTGTGCTGGTCGCTGGTTTCGTTCCAGACGTCCTTGTTAATCAGCAGTTCGAACACAGTTGCCTGCTGATGCCAGCCGGGGAAGTAGTTGTATTTCACCAGCTTGTGGAACCCCAGACGCGCGTCGATGGCAGGCATCGAAAATTCGGTCGCGTCGATCGCGCCTTTTTCCAGCGCAGGGAAGATCTCACCACCTGGCAGCAGCGAGGTCGCCACGCCCAGTTTCTGCATCACTTTTCCACCCAGACCAAAGAAACGCATCTTCAGGCCGTTCAGGTCTTCGGGTGAATTGATCTCGGATGCGAACCAGCCCGAAGTTTCAGGCGCAATGATCGCGCAGGGCAGAACTTTGACGTTGAAGCCCGCCTGATCATACATCTCTTGGTAAAGAGTCAGGCCGTTGCCGTAATACAGCCAAGCCATGTATTCGCCCGCCTCGGGGCCAAAAGGAACGGCCGAGAACAGCGGCGCGGCAGGGATTTTACCCGCCCAATATCCGGCCGTAGTGTAGCCAGAATTGATCTTGCCGGTCGACACAGCGTCCAGAATTTCAAACGGCGGAACCAGCTTGCCCGGCTCGTAGACTTTCATCTTCAACGTACCGCCCGACATCAACTCAAGCTGTTCGGCAACGCGCGGGATCGGTGAACCCAGGCCCGGCAGCTCGGTCGAAAAGGCAATCGGGGTTTTCAGCAACAGTTTGTCTGCGGCAACTGCAGGTGCGGCCAGCAGGCTGGCAGCTACGGCGAGGCTCGTCAGGGTCTTCTTCATGAATTCTCCTCCAGGGTAGGTCGGAACATTGTCCCGATCAGCGGCGCAGGTCCCTCCCACACCATTCCGGTGGTAAACTAACTTTACCAATGAAAACCAGTCAACAACTTTATTTACCAATGGAATTGAGCCATCGTAACAATGCAGGCACCTCAGCTACACACGTCACTCGCAAAGAAGAAATGAAAATGGATCAAATTACGTTCAAAAACAGTCACCTGTTATACGGTGATCTTCCGGATCTCACTGCTTGAATCTAAACAGATTATGGTTATATTTATTTACCAGTGATCTTTACTTAAGACATCGAACAGAGGCACAGCACCATGAGCCCCACAGCGATATTTGAACCGGTTGGACACGAATCACTGGCCGAGGCTGTTGTGTCTCAGATCGAAGATTTGATCGCCTCGGGCATCCTGAAACAGGGTCGCAAACTGCCTTCGGAACGAGACCTCGCGGAGATGCTGCGCGTTTCGCGCCCGAAACTGCGCGAGGCTCTGTCCGTTCTGGAAGAGCGCGGCTTGGTCACGACGCAACATGGTGAAGGAACCTTTGTCGCGGCTCTGACAGGTCAGGCCATGATGCCGGCACTACTCGCACTTTATGAGAGACATGAGCCCGCCTTTTTCGATTATCTGGAATATCGGCGCGAACAGGAAGGCTTTGCCGCCCGCCTTGCAGCGCGCCGCGCGACAAAAGCAGATCAAGAGAGGATTGCCGAGATTTTGGTCGAAAATGAACGCGCCTGGCGTGAAGACGACACCAAAGCCTCTCAAGAGGCAGATTTTGCGCTGCACTCTGCAATCGTCGACGCCAGCCAGAACGCAACACTGATCCATATCATGGCTTCAATCTACGAACTTACGCGCAAGGGCGTATTCTACAATCGCGACTTTCTTAAGACGATCGATGGCACCGGCAAAAAGCTGCTGGATCAACATATGGAGCTTGGCCGGGCCGTAATCGACGGCGACGAGGAACGTGCAGAAAAGGCCGCAACCGACCACATCGATTTCGTCGAGGAGTCCTTTAGGTTGGGGATCGAACGCAGCCGCAGGGAAGCAATGGCTGAAAAACGCCGTCTGCTGTCGGATCAAAAACCCTCGTAGCGCTTTCAGATCATGAGGATGGGCCACACATCTTTGCCTAAGGAAAATGCGATCTGTTGCCCAAGGCAGCGCAGCCGAATATTCCGCTGCTGGTTGTTGGTGGGTCGCAACAATCGATCCCGTGGATTACCGAACACGGGCAAGCCTGGATCACGTACCCGCGCCCGCTGCAATTTCAGGCGCAGATCACCGCCGCCTGGCAGGCGGCCGTGAAAGAGACTGGCAAGGTCGAGGAAAAGCCATTCGCCCAGTCGCTTTACGTTGATCTGGTCGACGATCCGAATACACCGGCGCGTCCGATCCATCTGGGATCCCAGTCAGGCCGTAACCATCTGTTGCATCACCTGAACGAATTGCACAAAATCGGGGTGTCTCATGTCGCGCTGAACCTGAAATACGGATCCCGCCCCGCGAAAGAGGTTGTGCAGGAAATTGGCGAATATGTGATCCCGCAACTAGGCTGATCATTTTGAGATTTTTCGGACAGATGAAAAATTGGGGGGCCGCATAGTCTAAACACTGTGCGGCTTTTCCAATGCCCAGCAGGGGGCCGAGTGTTTGCCTTGTGCAAACCAGTCAGGCTATTTGAGCAAATCTATGGTTAATGCGGGACCGCGTGCCTGTCGATATTCAACGCACCCTTTAACGCTTCGGGAAACTGCACTGCATCCTCCAGCGTCATTGCATCAAGCACTTCAAAATAGGCTTCCAGTGCTTTTCGGAACAGTTCACGAAAGCGGCAGACACCGGTAATCCGGCAGGTCCGGGTCTGACCCAAGCATTCAACAAGTGCCATGTCCTCTTCCGTGGCCCGAATGATATCGCTAATGGTGATCTGAGAGGCAGAAGGACTTAGGCGAATACCGCCACCACGGCCGCGCGCGGCCTCAAGAAACCCCGTTTTCTTCAATCGGTACGCGACTTTAGCAAGATGGTCATGGGATATCTGATAGGCCGCCGCAATTTCATTGACGGTCGCCTTTCTTTCAGGCGCGATAGCCAAATAGGTCAGCACACGCAGTGCGTAGTCTGAATGTAAAGTTAAGCGCACGACTGAATTCCCTCAAATACCACTAAACCGTCGATCAATGAAATCTGTTCCCAATGCAAACATTTGGCGGTCGCTTATAATCTGTATCGATGCTGCGACTTTACCAACTGAATTTCGCAATCCAGACCGACGATCCCAGTGCAGGATCGGCCCTGGCGAATCTCATTGCGCGAGAATTGCTGCCAACAATCGGCAGCATCAGGATTGGTGATCAAAACTTACTGAGCCTGCATCAGGCTGCAATTTCAGGCCGGATCGGGTATTCGGAACCGGATTCTTTCTTGTTCGAAGGAACGTTGGGCGACAACTTGATGCTGCCGTTCAAAAGATACCCCGAGAACTCAAGTGGCCCTGACGGCCAAGGGGAGACGTCCAATCCAACCGATAAACCTCTGGACGCA
This sequence comes from Ruegeria sp. BB5, assembly GCF_056539405.1. Taxonomy (NCBI): domain Bacteria; kingdom Pseudomonadati; phylum Pseudomonadota; class Alphaproteobacteria; order Rhodobacterales; family Roseobacteraceae; genus Ruegeria; species Ruegeria sp. BB5. The sequence goes on from NZ_JBQFUX010000009.1 coordinate 57,942, forward strand.
AACTGGATACGCCCCGAAATCGCCGGATTTGAAACCGAAGAGGAAATTCGCGACTGGTGGTACAAGCTGGTCGAAGCGATGGGCATCGGGGACTTCAGAGTCCGCCGAATTCTTCGATCCACCATATCAGAACGGACGCAATCCGAGCTGATCGGCGCAGTTTTGTCCCTCCGGGCAGAGGTCGAACAGGCCCTGAAGCAGGCCAAGCTGGACACCTTTATTCATCGATTTGATGCCTCGGATTACAACCCGGCCATTCCGCTAGGCATCAACCTGTTTTCCGGTTTGGCGACGGCGTCGACCACATGAAAATCTCTGGCTGCAGATCCTGTTTTCCTTGAGACGATAAAAAATTTTATCTGGTCGATGCGCAGATAGATATTTCGCTAGAGGCCTTGGGCAATTTCCACGCGACCTTTGGCTCGACATCCACGTTCACCCCCTGTTCAAAAAACTTGGGATCACGGATGATACGTATCAACTGCTGTTGGCTGCGTCGTATAATGATTTCTCGGGCAGTGCGAAAGTCCAGCTCTCGCACGAAGATAAGGTAACATTGATATCGCTTCCCTTTGTACTATCAGAGGATCAGATGGGTTTTGCCTTTGTCAGATCGTTCCAGCTGAGGTCGCTTGAAATTCGCGAGAATTCGGGCCCCGAAATTCTGAAAGCGTTGAACACATACTTCATTCCGGTTGGAATAGATCGCTTCCTGCCCACCAGAACGGTGCTGGAAAATACGATTTATGGCGCAATATCGGTCTTTTCCGGTGCAAAAGAAAAAGAGATCGAAGAAATCGTGCTGGCTACGTTGCGATCAAATGGGCTTTGCAGAAAATCAGCCCAGGCGATTTTCGACCTGGATATTGCATCCGGTGGCAGCAACATTCCGACCGACTTCCAAGAGCGCGTCGCGCTCAGCCGTGCGGGGATCAAGAGGCCGGACGTTCTGATCCTAGAAAACGCACTTGCCAGCCAAAGCTCCGAAACTCGGCAGCATACACGCGATGAGCTGGCCAAATTGATGCCGCGGGCAACGCAGATTTATATCGAGCGCTCCTTTGGCAATCCGGATGCATATTCTCAGTTTGTATCAATCGAGAATGGCGTTGTCGGGGACAGCAGGCAAATTACCCCGGAAAGTGAGTCGGATCTTGATATCAAACTGCGAGCCCTAAGGCAGGCAAAGGTCTTTGCGCGTCTCGACCGAAAAAGCCCACGCCTTTTGGCCTTCGGGTCGCGTTGGTTTCACGCAAATGCGGGTCAGGAGGTTTTCTCCAAAGGGGACGAAGCCGACGCGGCTTACCTGTGTGTGAAAGGTCACGCTTCGCTGTTTTGGCAAAAAACGACTGACGAGAAAGACGAGGTGGTTGATGTGCATCTAGGGCGAATGGTTGGGGATCTGTCGATAATTCTGAACGAAAAGCGGCTTTTGAACTTGGAAGCGCTGGAAGAAACCGAACTCTTGCGATTGGGTGCAAAAGAGTTGCGTTCGATAATTGCCAACGATCATCAGGTGTCGAAAAATCTGATAATTACAATTGCCGAACATCTGGCTCGGGCCAGAGCAAAACTGCGCGATAACAAAGTCTAGTGGATCAGCGAATTTGTCGACCGTTGTATAAAGATTGCCCTGCGCGCTTTTTAGCTTGGGGCTAGTCGCATCTAGCCACCGGCGACATTCGCACTGTTCAAGTAGAAGCCAAGTATTTTCATAGCTGTTCCCATATTTCGCAATTGATGGATGTCGATCAGGGTTTTGCAAATTTTTACAATCGCAAAAATCATCTGTGACATGTCTGATCCTTTCTGACGGATGATCGATTGCGGCAACCACCATCTGAAGCTGCAAGCCCTGAATGTAAAACTGCGCGGTCCCAAAATCTTTGAGGCGGACCGGGAAGCCACGTGGCATATTGCACCTATCGAATTTTCGCATTGGACCGAGTGGATATGGACCAGATCAAAGCAAACCTGATCGGCGCGGGCCGGGTCGGCCAGACCTTCCTGAGCCTGTTGAACTCATTACCATATTGCCAAATTCAAGACGTCCTGAGCGCGCGTTTCGCTTCCGCTCAGGAAGCCGTTGAGAGGGCAAACGCCGGTCATGCCGTGCAAAGCATTTCCGATTTACGCCCCGCCGATCTTTGGGTCATCGCTGTCCCTGATACTCAGATAGCAGCGGTTGCCTCTGATCTGGCAACAAAGCTTTCCGCGACAGATGGCACACAAAAACCACCCATCGCCTTTCACTGCAGCGGGTATTTTGCGGCCGATGAAATGGCTCGGCTGCGCGGATTGACCTGGCGTCTGGCAAGTGTCCATCCGGTTCTGTCATTTGCAGATCCCGACAAGGCAAAGGATCAGTTCAAGGGTGCGCTATGTGGGCTGGAAGGAGACGCCGACGCCCTTGAATTCCTTCGGCCCTTGTTGGGCAATCTTGGCGCTGAATGTTTTTCGATCCGTTCCGACGCCAAAAGTCTTTATCACGCCGGGGCTGTGATTTCGAACAATTTTGCCGTGGTATTACAAGCAATTGCGCAAGAAGCATGGACGGTGGCCGGCGTTTCGGAAGATGTTATCGCGCCATTGAACGCCAAACTGATGGAAAGCACTGCTCAGAACGTCATTGCCCTGGGCCCCCGACGCGCGTTGACCGGTCCAGCAGCCAGAGGAGACGATGAAGTTGTCACCTCGCAGGGCGAAGATGTTGCGGACTGGCACCCTGATGCTGGGGAGGTTTACCGAATTTTGAGCGACATGGCCCGGTCACTCAAAACGAGTGGCGTAACCAAATCTGATCGTTGAGTTTCGATAGTCAGTTTTCGAGAGATCGCCTAGTCCCAGCAAGAACCAAAAGAAGATGGTGGAGCAGCGCGTGATCTAAAGGCCTGTTTCAAACTGCACAGGTTTTCAGTGGTTCATCGTCGACCTGGTCAAAATTCAGTGGTGTTTTCTAACTCAGCTATGTCGGAGTGTTCCGATCGGGGAACCGTTCTCTCGGGGCAACTTTACTGTTGACCTCCAGTACCTCTGTCGAGCGGACATTGAAAACTTTGCGGAATGTAGCGGAAAAGGCGCTGGTACTGCCGTATCCAAAATCCTGTGTCACAACACCGACGGGCGTGTTTTTGGCAAACGCCTCCAAAACACTCCTCTGGGCCGGAACCTTCCAACATTCCTGGCAGGCTATTGACGCTCAAATTGTTTCAGGCGCGGCGTCAACAAAGTCCGACCCTAGGAACATCAGCTTTCAGACCGCGAGTTAACACAGGCTTTCGGTCCAAGAGTTTCTGCAAGCTCGCGCCAGGTTGCTGATCCCTGACGATCAAAGACGTTTGCGGGTGGGATATTTCCAAACTTCTCTTCAATGCTCAGCATGAGTATCAGGCTAAGGATGGAATCGAGAAACGGGTGTGTGTTGTCGGGATCAAAACCTGCGCGCGGGACCAACCCCTCGTGATCTGCGAAGTTTCGCAACACCTCAAGCATAGGGGACAGAGGTGACTCAGACACAGTAGCAGCCTTCAGTTGCCGCGTTGGCAAACCAGATGTGTCTGTCCCCCCATTTTCCAATATTGATCGAAGCTTTTTACGATCCAATTTCCCACTGGGAAGACGCGGCAGTTCCTCTGTGTGTACAAATCTCAATGGCGCGGCGGCGGGAAAGAAATTTTCGGTAATGGCCTGCCGCAATTCCTTTTCCAGAATGTCGACATCCTTGCGTTTGGTTTCAATGGCAATGGCAACCGCATCTGCCTCGCGAATTTGCGCGACGGTGACAAAGGCCCGCTCGATCCCTGCTACGTTTTCTGCGATTTCGGTAACGGCATTCAGCGACAGTCTACGCCCCCGGATGTTAACCACATCGTCCACTCTTCCCAATACATCTAAACTCCCGTCAGGCAGAATGGTCACCCAATCATCAAGAAGAATGGGATCCTTGAGTGGATCAAAAACCGGCTCACCTGCCTGCAAATTCTTGAAATTGCCCAGGGTCCGGTCGTAGCCAACGGCCTTGACCCGGCCAATTTCGCCGGGTTGCAAGTCGTGACCGTCTGCATTGACTGCTTTTGCACCAGCCAAGAACATTCCACCCGGAGATCCCTGATACTTGGCAAAACCTTCGGCGGGAAGCTTTCCATGTGAAACTTCAATAAACTCCGAAGCGCCGTAGGTCGCGTTTAGTTCAGCTTTGGGAAAACGCTTCACTATATCCCCGATGAGACGCGCGCGACTCGGTTCCCCCCAGGGGTAAAAGACGAACAATCCGGGCAAAAACTCGGGTGAGAAATCGGGGTTTTGCAACATACCGTGCAATACGCTGCACGGAGCGGACAAAGCTGTGGTGGACGTTGCGACCATAAGATCACAAAGCTGCTTTAGATCGGAGAACCCGGTGATTGGAGGCAGAACAATCGTGTGCCCCCCCACAAAAGCAGGCAGTGTTTCCAGCGCAGTTGCCGTGTCCCAACGCACAACTGTTAGCAAAGTTTGCGGCCGATCATAATCGAACACCCGCATCCGCGAGGCCATGCCCGCTGCCAGGACAACGCCTTTGGGCTCGCCCGAGCTGCCAGACGTGTAAACAACATAGGCGGGACACCGAAGATCAAGGGGTGGTAAAGCCGGGGCTTCGGCAAAACTGTCTAAAAGAAAGTCCAGAGCAGCTGCGTCGCAATCCTCGCCGATGATCACAGCGTTCACATTCTCAAGCTTTGGGTTTGAAGCTATCAAACGACTCCAAAGTGAAAACGTGACAAGAACCAAATCAGGGTCAAACGCTTTCAGGCGATCGACAAGCTGTTCGTTTGAATCCTCTGGCAGACCAACGCAAAGCAGACTTCCGGTTGCCGTCGAGGCCAGTTGCGTCACAATTGCCGCAGGGCTGGCCGGTAGCAGGCACAAAACCCGGTGTTGGCACCCAAATTTACGCTCGGGGTCTGAGTGATTGGGGGCAGTATCCTGAAAATGCAACAACATGCTGGACATGCGCAAACACAGGCTTGCCAAAACCCCATAGGTGATAAACCCAGACGCGGTTCGAATAGCGACATGGTCCGGGGCATGATTGGATAGCCAACACAACTTACTACGGCGCACCGTGTCGCTGCGCGTCCAGGTTTCCAGATCAACCAGTTCGCGCCCTGGCATTGCTCCACCGTAAGCGGCGATCAAATGCCGCTGAACCGGCGTTTTCTGTGTCAAAACAAAGCTTCGGCAAGTGCGCGCCAGTTGCTGGGTAAGCCACAACCGCTGAACCAGATTTGAACCCGAACGAGGCGGCAGTTTGAGCGGAACGAGGTCAATGACCGGCACGCCATCCTCGTCAATCCATGTCGCAGCAAAGCAGACATCCGCACCGCTGGAAATCGCAAGTTGCGCCGGAAATCCGGGCAGTTTGCCGGGGCGTAAAAGCCACGGTACCAACAACCGTTTGCCGGGGGCTCTTTCTCCGTCGAAGTATATTTGAAGCACTCCGCCCGCCCGCAAATGGTCCAAGTATCGGTTTGAGTAGGAATTGCGTTTCGTCACCCGCCGACCCGATAAAGTGATGTCGTAGCCTTCGCGACGCGCGGCGGTCAGAAAGTCCGAGGGTTCAGCAGGGTCGCCAACTTCGGGTGCAACCTCGACAAGTGTTTGTACCGGCTTCCCCATTCCCGCCAATGCGACTTGCAAACGTCTGGAAGCAAAGGTCAGGTTCTGAGAGTGGGGCGAGAACACTACGATACCGTTCGCGTTTTCAGAATTGTTTTCCAGCCAGGATTTCGCCCGATCGGTAAGCGCAGAATCGACACCGTATGCCACCCCTCTCGACGAGGTTGCATATTCCTGATCTGCAGGAAATGCGGCGGGCATTGATTCTGGACCAACCACGCGCACACCCTGAGTTTTCGCCACCTCAATCAATGGATCATTTCCAAACGACGCCCAACCCCTCGCAAGGCGTAACAGTTTGTCGAACAACCGCTTCTTGGCCGCGTTCTTTCTTGGCGGAGATATTCGACCCGACATCGCACGAGTAAGCGAAGCTTCGACATGATAGGTTTTGCCGTCTGAGATTGCCTCATCCAGCGCGTTAACCAGATGCTTTTCATCGACCCAATGCCAGTGTGAAAAAATCACAAAACGCGCCATTGGTGGAAGGGGCGATGCAGAAAAAATCAGCGTGGATTTGTAGCTGGCATCCAAACCATCGTTCAGAAAAACAACTAATGACAGGGCGCGCTGGGGATCATTAGAAATGTCGCAAAGCAACGCATCGATATCTGAAGTGTTCCCTTCTTCGTTGGCCAAAAGGGCACTCACAATTTCCTGGTTGGCTGTTCGCCACTCCGTTTCAAAAGGTTGTTCAGAGCCGGGTTTTCCAACCGAAGCTTCGCCAGGACGGCCCGCCAGCCTGTGACCGCATTCCGAAATTGGATCCCCAGTCTCGTGCCTGATTAAGCGTGTCCTAAGCGGTTCATATTTCTCACGCAGTTCGGTCTTATTTTGCGTCAACAATTTGCGCGCGTTATCGAATGCGCGCAAGCCAATAAGGCTTTGAACTCTTTGCACAATACGATCGGAGTTATCATCCGGCGTGCCGACAATCGCCTTGTTCACCACATTTGGGTATTGGTCGTTCAACGAGCCCGCTGCATCGTCAATTGCCCGTGACAATTTCCAACGGGGGACTTTTGCAAGACCCACATCCCGCATTGATTTCAGAACAAGTCGGCCCAGCCTTCTGCGCGGTGTTGCGCCAAACAAAAAAAGCAACCAACCGACTGCGCAAATCTGGTTTTGTCGTACCTGGTAACCGAAATCTGGGCTGGAGAGGTTTGAATTTGGGTATTCAGGCGAAGTCTCTGCTTGCCGATCCAAACCCACGGCAATTGCGCACAGGATTTTTTCTAACGTACTCGCGCTGCCATCATTCGGCGTCATCTGACTTTTCCTGCCCCAAATTAGCTGTTTGGTCGCGATCCCTTTTCAAACCCTTGGTTTCCGCTTTGAAGCTAAGTCTTATTGCGTCGTCAGCCGGGGTCAAATGTGAAAAAAGCACAGACTGCGACCTACGACACCGGCTGGGGCCTTCTGCAAAGTGCATTGGGGCAAGGTAAGCTTTTCCCAGCCCCAACATTTTGCACGTATCAGTCGTTTTGTGCTTTTTAGACGAATAGGTTAGCGTCAAAAGGCGACCTACACGCCAGATTTAACCCGCGTCCACATTCGCGTCACGAAACGCTGCATCTCAGCGTCCCAAGGCATCTTCATATAGAGGTTCTTCATCCCTTCTTCAGACGGATAGAGGCCCGGGTCATTCAAAATCGCTTCGTTCAGAAACTCTTGCGACGCAAGGTTTCCGTTTGCATACCAAACATAGTTTGAAATTGCGGCCGCGTTTTCTGGCTCCATCAGGAAGTTAATGAACTTATGGGCCAGTTCCGGATGAGGGGCATCCGCAGGGATCGCGATCTGGTCGAACCACATGCCCGAACCTTCTCGGAAAGCGCTATACTCAATTACAATCCCGTTTCCGGATTCGGCGGCCCGGCTTCGGGCTTGCAGGCCATCACCTGACCAGGCCATTGAAACGCACACTTCACCGGTCGCAAGGTCCGAGATATAGCCTGTCGAATTGAATTTCCTGACGTAAGGACGAACCGCGTTAAGAACCGGTTCAGCTTTGGCGATAACATCGAGATCGCGCGTATTCGGATCCTCTCCGATATAGGTCAGGGCAGCGGGGATAAGCTCGGAAGGAGCATCCAGAAAATTCACGCCACAATCGGACAGCTTGGACACGTACTCCGGGTTAAACAGCAGCTCCATCGAATCCAGTGGGATATCGCCACCAAGCGCCTCGCGAACTTTTTCGACATTCACAGCAATGCCCGTTGAACCCCACATATAGTTAACTGAGTAGCTATTCTCCGGATCGAAGGTCGCGGTTCGTTGTTCGATAGCATCCCACAGGTTAACCGAGTTGGGCAGTTGGGCTTTGTCCAGCGGTTGGAAGACACCGGCTTCTATCTGACGTTGCAAAAACGTGCCCGAGGGAAACACAACGTCATAACCAGACTTGCCTGCAAGCATTTTGGTTTCAAGCAAGTCATTGGAATCGAAGTTATCGTAGACGACTTCGACCCCCGTTTCGGTGGTGAATTTCTGCAGCAGAGACTCGTCGATATAGTCAGCCCAATTGTAAACATAGACCTTTTCCTCGGCGTACAGCGCGGTTGTGAAAAGCAAGGTCATCGACGCAGCCGTCAATATTGATTTCATTGTGTACTCCTAGGGCTTTGCAACATGTTCCCGGTGGGCTGTGAGAAACGCGGTCCACCCGTCTTATGGTCATGAGGCAGATCCAACAAGCCCGAAGTTAAAGCTGAGCCTTACCAAGGGACGTATCCCCACCCCAGTTGGTGCGCCCCTTAAACAACAGGAATGTTGCACCCATAGCGTCAAACGATGTGGTGAGAATGAAGAGAAACTTGCCGCGATACTTGATCAGGTATTACTTGCCTCTGACTTCGGAGATGGTTGTCTCGCCGAGACGGTCGACTAGGCTTTGCTCGATCTCCTTCATGATACTCGAAACGCGACGGTGCAACGCATGTTCCACTGAACATTTGGGGGCATGGTCTTCTCTGCCAGAGGCGATCAGACTTTCGTCCAACGCAAGATACACATCCGCCAGGGTTATGCTGTCTGGTTCGCGTGCCAGACTCCACCCTCCTGCGTGGCCTTTTTCCGAAGTTAACAGACCCGCGTCACGAAGCCGTCCCAAGACGCGGCGTACCACCACCGGGTTCGTCCCTGAATGCTCGGCGATATCCGCAGATGTACGCTTACGATTCGGATCTCCGGCCATGTGGCCGAGCGTGTGCAGGGCGAGGGATAGGCGGCTATTGCGCTTCATTTGTCGTTCTTCTCCAAGCAGATATCACACGTAACAATAACTGTTGCATTCGTCTAGTAACTGCGTAAGTTACGTGATTCTCAAGGCACCATTCGGAGCAACCCATGTCAGATACCCGACTTCCTGTCACCGTCCTTTCCGGCTTCTTAGGGGCGGGCAAGACCACCCTTTTGAACCGAGTCCTGAACAACCGCGAAGGGCGTCGGGTCGCGGTCATCGTCAACGATATGTCCGAGGTGAATATCGACGCCGATCTGGTACGGGCCGATACCGAACTCAGCCGGACGGATGAAACTCTGGTAGAAATGTCGAATGGCTGCATCTGTTGTACCCTTCGGGACGATCTTTTGGAGGAAGTCCGGCGCCTCGCTGCGGAAGGACGTTTTGACTACCTGCTTATTGAATCCACAGGCATTTCCGAACCATTGCCTGTGGCAGCAACTTTCGATTTCCGGGATGAAGCGGGCGACAGCTTGTCGGACGTGGCGCGGCTCGACACCATGGTAACGGTTGTCGATGCGGTGAACTTGCTGAACGATTTCTCGTCCCACGATTTCCTACGAGACCGAGGCGAAACGATGGGAGAAGAAGACGAGCGAACTCTGGTCCACTTGCTTACGGATCAAATAGAATTCTCTGATGTGGTGATCCTGAACAAGGTTGATGATGCGGGGTCAGAAAAAGTTGATGCGGCCCGCAAGATCATCCGCAGTCTGAATGCAGATGCCGAGATCATCGAGACCAACCATTCGGAAGTTGCCGCAGAAAAGATCCTGGACACCGGCTTGTTTGACTTCGTGCAAGCCTATGAACACCCGATGTGGGCAAAGGAACTGTACGGCTTTGCCGACCACGTGCCTGAGACTGAGGAATACGGGGTTGCGTCATACGTTTACCGGGCGCGACTTCCGTTCGTTCCCGAACGCATTTTGGACGTTCTCAACGGTGATCTGCCAGGGGTGATCCGGGCCAAAGGCCACTTTTGGGTTTCGACACGCCCCGACTGGGTGGCTGAATTTTCACTCGCCGGCGCATTGTCCAGCGTCAAACCACTCGGCACCTGGTGGGCATCAGTTCCCGAAGAGCGACGCCCCGCACATGACAGCGCCCGCGCCTATATGCAGGCCCACTGGCAAGAGCCGTGGGGCGACCGCCGTCAAGAGATCGTTTTCATCGGTGCCGGGATCGACTGGCAAAGTTTGAAGGCACGATTGGACAATTGCCTTATTCCAGCAGTTTCGGCGGCAGGGCCCGACAATTTGCCGGAACTGCCGGACCCCTTCCCGATTTGGCGCCGGGCAGAGGATGCAGCATGAACTTCGTTAGAAAGCCCGTGAAAGACAACGTCACCGGTGTGAGCTTCGCAGATGATCCGGCGGCACTCCGCACTTTTGCACAGCCAAACTGTGCCGCTTTGATTTGGCGCCGGCGAACCCCGCCGGATATGCAAAGCTGGCTTGACCAACTTGATCCCAAGTCTTTGCCAAGTGGGCGAGTCATTCTTCCACCAAGCGCCGTTAAGACGACCGTGGGGCAACTCTGCGATATCTCCGGTATGCCTAACGGGACTGAAAGAGCGTGGCTTCAGGATGATATCACTTCTCTGGCCGACATGTTCTGCGAGCTGATGAACGCCAACTTCCTGCGGCTGCGGCTGGATGTTGTCACCACCAATGCTTGCCGTAAATTTCATACCGATGCTGTCACCGCCCGGTTGGTCTGCACCTATCGTGGCACTGGAACACAATACGGCACCTCGACTGATGGAAACGATCCCGCGCTTGTGTTTACCGTTCAGACCGGCGCTCCGATCCTGCTACGGGGAACACTCTGGCCCGAGCGACCATCGTCAGGGATGGTGCATCGCTCGCCTCCAATCGAAGGTACCAGTGAATCCCGTCTCGTCTTGGTTTTGGACCCAGTGGAAAATCCGGAAACCGAAGCATGAGACGTAACCTCGGGCAATGCAGCTTGCGCCGCAAGCATCGATCAACCGATCCGATGGATGTGTTTGACGGCCTTCCAGCCCCGTTGCGACAGTGGTTGTCAGAAGCGGCATTGCCATGGTCACCGGTATCCGCGCGCCGCATCTGGTCAAAATCGCGGGCCAAGGGGCTTTCATCAGAAGAAACGCTCGTGTCACTCAGCCAGGCCGAAGCCCGAACGCTCGCGCGTGACCGGCAATCGACTGTTTTCAAATTAAATTCTCAAACATGAAGGAAAAAATGCCACCTCTAACACAGTATGCTGTCGCGACCCATGCGGCACTGGGTGTCGCACTTACAGCGAAAACGCATGCGGCAGACTTCGAAACCCTGAGCGTTTGAGTTCCGATCGAAAAGTTGTTGTTTCAAATCGTGATTGACATGGCCCCCAGTCTAAGACAAGCAAGGGCCAGATGGTTCCCGATGGTACGCCCAAGGGATGAAAAGGGAATACGGTGCGGTTCGCCACTTTGGCGCCAAATCCGTGACTGCCCCCGCAACTGTAAGCGGTGAGCGACGCCAAAATCCACTGGTCATTGGGCCGGGAAGGATGGCCAAGCATCGACCCGCAAGTCAGGAGACCTGCCATCACATGTTCAACCAACCCGGGGCGGGGCGTCCTGGAAGGAGGCTTTGATGGCACGTCTGAAACGTGTGTACATGATCGGCACCTTCTGTCCGCGCTTGGCTTTAAGCGGAGCGGACTATGCCGGAAACACCTGACCATTTCCTTCTGATCTGCTCGACCTGTACCGGCGCATTGCCTGTTGATGTCATGCGCAATGCGTTGACCGGCAGGTTGCCAACCGGGTTCGCAGTGCGCACCGTTACCTGCATGGCGGGCTGCGCGCGACCAACAGCCGTCGGATTTCAGGCTGTCGGCAAAGCACACTACCTGTTCGGCGATATTGAAACTGCCGAAGATTTCGACGCGCTGGCGGAATTCGCACATCAGTACCGCAACGTCGCAGACGGTTGGACCAACGCGACGGACCGGCCGCAACCACTATTTACAAAAACCCTTTCTCGTTTGCCTCGGATTCAATTGGGGGAGCCATCATGACGACCTCATCTTTTCTGGTTGCGCGTGATCTCGAATACTATGCGCTCAATGGTGACGTTCTTCTGCAAGGTGTCTCGTTTGAATTGGCCGAGGGCGCGATACTGGCAATTGCCGGTCCAAATGGGGCGGGAAAAACCACGCTTTTGAACCTTCTGTGCGGGGCGGCTGAGATTGTATTGGGCAATGTATTGGTCAAGGAACGCAGCCTGAAAAATATGCCCGCAATGGAACGCGCCCGCATGATCGCTGTTGTGGGCCAGCAAGAACAACCGGATGGCAGGCTGTTGTTGCGGGACTATGTTGCCATGGGCCAGATTCCGATCTGGGCCGACCGTTCGGCGGATGAACATGCCAGAGAACTTAACAGAATCCTTGAGCTGACCGACCTTGGCGCGCTGGCAGACAAGCGCATGGCGGTACTGTCCGGGGGCGAACGTCAACGCGCGCATATCGCCCGGGCACTGGCACAGAACCCATCGTTGTTGTTCCTGGATGAGCCAACCAACCATCTCGATCCAGATGCCAAGGGTCGGATGCTGTCTCTGATCGCCGAACTCGGCATCACGGTTGTGATGATTGTCCATGATCTTGTCATGATCCCGGAATTCGCCACCCACGTGGCCCTGATGAAATCAACGCGGCTGACGGGATTTGGCCCCGTGGCCGAAGTGCTGACCCCCCAGCGGGTCCGCGATACTTTTGGCGTTGAATACCTGTGTTTTCACCACGAAGGCCGCGTGATTCCAGCGCTGGATATCCGAAAATCCACAATCTCAACCTAAACCAAGGAACATTCCCCAATGAAACACATCTGGTCCGTGGCGCTGGTCACAGCCATGGCAGGCGGCGCGTCCGCCCACGAGGTCACCGTCGACAACTGCGGAGCGCCGCTGGTGTTCGAAGCCCAGCCCGAGCGTCTGGTTGTGCATGACATGAACATGACCGATATGGCCTTCGCGTTGGGCCTGCAGAACAAGATCGTCGGTCTGACCGGCATCACCGGCTGGTACAAAACCAGCCCGGAATTCGACACCCTGCGCGGCGACATCCCCGAACTGGCACCGAAATACCCAACGGTCGAAAACCTTGTTGCCGTGGAACCCGACCTGTTCTTTGCTGGCTGGTATTACGGCATGAAGCCGGGCGGAGATGTGACCCCGGATACGCTGGAGCCCTTTGGTATCAAGACCATGATCCTGACCGAAAGCTGTGTGCATCTGGACAAGGATCGCCCCGAAGCCAGCATGGACCTGCTGTTCAATGACGTCCTGCGCCTGGGTCAGGTCATGCACGTTGAAGACAAGGCCGAGGCGCTGGTCACGGGCTGGAAAGACGAACTCTCAGTGATCGAAGCGCAGACTGCCGACCTGGCGAAACCCCGCGTTTTCTTGCTGGACGGCCCGGCGGACGCGCCATTCACCGCAGGTAAGTTCGCCATCCCCGATGCTATGATTGCTGCCGCGGGTGGTGAAAACGTGACCCACGACATGGAAACAAGCTGGGGTCGAACCTCGTGGGAGGCGGTCGCCGCCGCAAACCCGGAATTCCTTGTGCTGCTTGATTATCAGACAGGCAATGGCGCTGCGGACACGTTCAAGTTTCTACAGGAACATCCAGTGATGTCACAGACCGAAGCCGTGAAAAACGAGCGCTGGATCGGTCTGCGGTACGAGGAATTGACCCCCGGACCGGCAAATATCGAAGCGATTTCGAAAATGGCCCAGGCCATGCATCCAGGCCTCAACTGATATGGGCCGACTGGGCCTGACACTTGTGCTGGGGGCGGCCGTATTGGCCGCCCTCTTACTGATGTCCACCATCTATGGCACCACATCCATCCCTGTCGCGGACACGGTCACGGCGATCTTGCTGGGAACGGGCCTGAGCGAAGGAGAGATGTCACCGCTGCACCGGATCGTCTTTGATCTGCGCCTGCCGCGCGCCTTGTTCGCGGCCGTGATCGGGGCTGGTTTGGGCATTGTCGGTGTGGTTTTGCAAACCACGACGCGCAACGACTTGGCCGACCCGTTTTTGTTTGGCCTGTCCTCGGGCGCGGCGGCAGGTGCCGTGTTCGTCATCACAGTGACCGGGGATATTCTGGGCTTTTGGACCTTACCTCTGGCCGCGTTCTGCGGAGGACTTGTAGCGTCGGGTATCGTGCTGGCGCTGGTTCACGGGTTGCGCACCAGCGCACCCGAGAAACTGATATTGGCCGGTTTGGCCGTGTCCTTCTTGTTCTCTGCCATCACCAACTATTTGATCTTCGCCGGCGACAGCCGCGCCGCGCATTCGGTGATCTTCTGGATGCTGGGCGGTCTGGGCCTAGCCCGGTGGGAGACGTTCCCGCTGGTCTGCGCCGGATTGTTGCTTATTCTGGCCTACGCGCTCTATCGCGCCCGCTGGCTAGACGCATTGCTGACCGGAGACCTGACAGCTGCAACGCTGGGCGTGCCGGTGCAGGGGCTGCGGTTCAGCATGTTCTTTGTCGCGGCCCTTGCAACAGCTGTGTTCGTCTCGGTGGCAGGCGTGATCGGTTTCGTCGGCCTGATGGTCCCTCATATCGCCCGTGGGATCGCAGGGCCGTTGCACCGGCATCTATTACCCACCGCAGCGATTGTCGGGGCGGCCTTGCTGACAGGTTCAGATATTCTCAGCCGCCTTTTGCTGGCTCCGCAAGAACTGCCCGTTGGGATCGTTACCACCTCGATTGGTTCCGTTTTCGTGTTCCTGCTTCTGTTCAGAACATCGAGAAGCCAGAGATAGCTTTTTAAGGCCGCCGACCAACCGACCCGGGCAAGATTAAAGCTTTTGCCCGGCCTGCTGAGGGATGCGCATTTTTCCACCAACAATCCAATTTGTTTCAATGACCTCACAGATACGGAAAATTCTGTCTCGCGCTTGTCAGCGGGTGTGATCCAAATCGCGCGCAGGCTTACTAGTTCACTCGGATCGGCGCCTTTAAGTGTTGTGAACGCTGCATGAGGTTACCTCATGGCAAAGCAGGTCAGTGAAACAACTACGGGAGCCGGCTTCGACATGAATATGGCAGAGTTTTCCGGAGCAGCATTTCAATTGCTCGAAATACTTACGTACTCTTTTGTCCTTTGCGTCGGTCTGGCAGCGCTTTGGGTTGTGGTTTTATATGTTCGCGACCGGACGCAAACCGAAAGCACGCTGCGCCGCAACTACCCGGTCATTGCGCGGTTCCGTTACGGGTTCGAACATGTCGGTGAGTTTCTGCGGCAGTATTTCTTTGCACTGGACAGAGAGGAGATGCCGTTCAACCGGGCGGAACGATCCTGGGTTTACCGGGCGGCCAAGGATGTGGATTCCACTGTCGCCTTCGGATCAAGCCGGGATTTGAAGCCGTCGGGAACCGTGTTCTTCGCCAACTGTCCATTTCCAACGCTGGAGAAAGACGCCGAGGAACCCGCCGAGGTCGAAATCGGACCTTTTGCGCGTCATCCCTATAAGACCAGTTCGATTTTCAACATCTCGGGCATGAGTTATGGAGCCATCTCAATCCCGGCGGTGCGTGCCCTGTCTTTGGGTGCAAAAAAAGCGGGGATCTGGATGAACACGGGCGAAGGCGGGCTGTCGCCATATCATCTGGAAGGCGGCGCCGACATCGTCTTTCAGATCGGAACCGGCAAATTCGGCGTTCGTAAACCCGAAGGCGGGTTTGACGAGGACAAGCTGCGCGAGGTTGCGGCGCATGATGCCGTCAAGATGTTCGAGATCAAACTAAGTCAGGGGGCAAAACCCGGCAAAGGCGGTATTCTGCCCGGCGTCAAAGTCACCGAAGAGATTGCCGAAATCCGGGGGATCGAACCCGGGCAGGACGCGATCAGCCCGAACCGGCATCCTGATATCGACAGCGTTAACGATCTGCTGGACATGATCGCCTTTGTGCGGGAAGTTACTGGCAAGCCGGTGGGCTTCAAGGCGGTGATCGGCGCGCAAGGATTCTTTGAAGACCTCTGTGCTGCAATTCTGCGGCGCGGTGTTGAAAGCGCCCCGGATTTCGTGACCATCGACAGCGCCGATGGTGGAACAGGCGCAGCCCCCATGAGCCTGATCGACAATATGGGGATGCCGATACGCGAAAGCTTGCCTCTGGTCATTGATGTGCTGAAGGCGCATGGTCTGCGCGACCGGGTCAAGGTCTGCGCCAGCGGCAAGATGATCAACCCGTCCGAAGTGGCCTGGGCCTATTGCGCAGGGGCCGATTTTGTCAACTCGGCCCGCGGGTTCATGTTTGCCCTAGGCTGCATTCAGGCATTGCAGTGCAACAAAAACACCTGCCCAACGGGGATCACCACCCACAATCCCAAGCTGCAATTTGGGTTGGACCCGGCCAATAAATCGGAACGCGTGGCCAGCTATGCAATGAACATGAAGAAAGAGATCGGCATTATCGCCCATAGCTGCGGCGTGGCTGAACCCCGACTTCTCAGGCGACACCACGCGCGGTTGGTATTGGAAAACGGCCGCTCTTTACCGATGAGCGAGCTTTATCCCGAACCGCAACATGTGGCGGCGGCTGAATAACTCGCAATTGCTGTCTATAGTTCCCTTCAAACCCCATTTAGGTGAGTGTTTCCATGTCTGCCAAATCTACTCCGACCAAAGCCTCTGACCTGCTTGTTGCCGCCCTCGAAGCCGAAGGGGTCACCCGAGTTTTTGCTGTGCCTGGCGAAGAAAACCTTGATGTTCTTGAATCCTTGCGCACGTCATCCATCGAATTGGTGTTGACGCGCCACGAACAGGGCGCGGCCTTTATGGCGGCCACCTATGGCCGTTTGACCGGCAAGGCAGGTGTCTGCATGGCAACGCTGGGACCGGGGGCGACAAACTTCGCAACTCCGGCTGCATATGCCCATTTGGGGGGGATGCCCCTGATTATGATCACCGGGCAAAAGCCGATCAAGAAGTCCAAACAGGGGCAATTTCAAATCATCGATGTGGTCGGTCTGTTTGATCCGATCTGCAAGATGTCCAAGCAGATCGTGCATGGCAACACGATCCCTGCCCTGATCCGCGAGGCGTTCCGCGTGGCCGAGGAAGAGCGCCCCGGCGCGGTATTGCTGGAACTGCCAGAAGATATTGCGGCTGAAGCCACCGACGCACCAGTTCTGCAGCCTCATCCGCGCCACTATGCTGTGGCGGATCATACGGTTTTGCAGGAAGCCGCTGAACTGATCCGATCGGCAAAGATGCCCCTGCTTTTGCTGGGGGCCGGGGCCAATCGCAAGGACGCGCGCAAAGCGCTCAGCCGGTTTGTGGCAGACACTCAGATCCCATTCTTTGACACACAAATGGGCAAAGGTGTCATTGATGAACGGTCTGAGCTGTTCATGGGAACGGCTGCGTTAAGCGACGGCGACTATCTGCACTGCGCCATCGACCGGGCCGACCTTATCATCAATGTCGGCCATGATGTCGTGGAAAAACCGCCTTTCTTCATGGAAGAGGGCGGCACCAAGGTGATCCATGTGAACTACAAGGCCGCGCAGGTCGATCAGGTCTATTTCCCGCAGATCGAGGTTGTCGGCGATCTGGCCAAATCAATCACGCGCCTGGCCGAAATCCTCGACGGTCCGCTGGAGTTTGATGACAGCTATTTCCGGCTTGTGCGCGAGGAGAGGGAAAAACACACATCCGAAGGGGCCGATGATCCGCGCTTTCCGATCATCCCGCAGCGTATCGTTGCCGACACCCGCAAGGTGATGGGTGACAGCGATATAATCGCGCTGGACAACGGCATCTACAAGATCTGGTATGCCCGAAACTATAAAGCGTATGAGCCCAACACCGTGCTGCTGGACAACGCGCTGGCGACGATGGGGGCGGGGTTGCCCTCGGCGATGATGGCGGCGATGCAGTATCCTGACCGCCGGGTCATGGCGATCTGTGGCGATGGTGGATTCATGATGAACAGCCAGGAACTGGAAACCGCCGTGCGGCTGGGGTTGAACCTGGTGGTGACCGTGCTGAATGACAGCTCTTACGGAATGATCCGCTGGAAACAGGCTCATGCAGGGTTTGACGATTGGGGGTTGGAATTCAACAATCCCGATTTTGTGCAATACGCCAACAGCTATGGCGCAACCGGCCACCGCGTCGAACGCACCGAAGACTTGGTTCCGACATTCGAGGCCGCCTTTGCATCGGGTGGCGTGCATCTGATCGACGTACCTGTCGATTACAGCGAAAACCAGCGCGTCCTGATCGAAGAACTGGAAGCCAAGGTATGCCTGATATGAGTACCAGCCTGGATGTCGTGAACCCATTCAGCCTTGAGAAAATAGGCGCGATTGACCTGCGAACATGGGACGAGGTCGAGCCGATGCTGGATCGTGCTCACTCTCTGTTCCGGGACAGGTCCGCGTGGTTGCCCGCTTATAATCGGATTGAAATTCTGGAAAAAACCGCTGCTCTGATGCGGGCCCGGTTCGACGAATTGGCGCATCTGATCGCCGATGAAGGTGGCAAACCCTTGATTGATGCGCGGGTCGAAGTGACGCGCGCCATAGATGGGGTGGGTTTGTGCATCCACGAGATCGGGCAGATGTCGGGGCGCGAAATCCCGATGGACCTGACCGCCGCCGGAGCCGGGCGCTTGGCATTTACGACCCGCGAACCCATCGGGGTGGTTGTGGCCGCCAGCGCGTTCAATCACCCGCTGAACCTGATTGTGCATCAGGTCGCCCCTGCTGTGGCAACCGGGTGCCCGGTGCTGGTGAAGCCAGCCCTCGACACGCCTCTGTCCTGCAAGGTCTTTGTCGACATGCTGCACGAGGCTGGCCTGCCGCAGGAATTCTGTCATTTTGTAGCCTGCGACAATGCAGTGGCGGAACAGTTGATCACCGACCCGCGCACGGCTTTCTTTACCTTCATCGGATCAGCCCGTGTGGGGTGGATGCTGCGATCCAAACTGGCACCGGGTACACGCTGCGCATTGGAACATGGCGGTGCCGCACCGGTGATTGTGGACACCGATGCCGATCTGGACGCAATGATCCCGGTTTTGTCGAAGGGCGGGTTTTACCATTCCGGGCAGGTCTGCGTTTCGACACAGCGGGTCTTTGCGCCAATGGATATGGCCGAAGAGGTCGCCACGCGACTGGCCGAGGCTGCATCTCAGCTAAAGGTTGGAAACGCCGCTGATGAAACGGTTGATTGCGGTCCACTGATCCGTCCGGGCGAAGTTGACAGGGTTGCAGAATGGGTACACGAGGCAATCGCTGGCGGCG
This sequence comes from Ruegeria sp. BB5, assembly GCF_056539405.1. Lineage (NCBI taxonomy): Bacteria > Pseudomonadati > Pseudomonadota > Alphaproteobacteria > Rhodobacterales > Roseobacteraceae > Ruegeria > Ruegeria sp. BB5. The sequence continues at coordinate 77,154 of NZ_JBQFUX010000009.1, forward strand.
CGCGCGTTCTGACCGGCGGTAAACGGTTGGGGCCGACAACCTACGCGCCCACCGTATTGCTGAACCCTCCGGCGGATGCCAAAGTCTCGACGTTGGAAATTTTCGGACCCGTTGTCTGTGTTTATGGCTATGACACTTTCGATGGCGCAGTTGAGGCCGCGAACGCATTGCCTTTCGCCTTCCAGTCTGCGGTTTTCACCCAGTCACTGGATCGCGCGCTGACGGCGGTACGCACGCTGGATGCCACGGCGGTCATGGTCAATGATCATACGGCCTTTCGGGTTGACTGGATGCCCTTCGCAGGCCGCCGCCAATCCGGTTACAACACCGGCGGGATCAGATACACGATGCACGACATGACACAGGATAAAATGGCAATTATCCGGCTGCCTCAGGATAAGTGATGGCCCTGTAGATCCCGGTTCTGGCTCCATTCACTGCAAGATATCTCCCTTTCAGGTCAGAGGGCGTTGGTTGAATTGAAAATGCACGCTCGAATTGGTTCAGTGCCAGTCCAACTGACGCGCCCTATTGTTTGACCCGTAGGGCAGTTAGGTTTGAATAAGTGCAGCTGCTTTGCCAGCCGTATACGCGTTCATTTATTGCCGACATGACGCACGCGGACAGTTTCCAAAAGGAGGCGCGGGTTATTGTATCGATCAATCGCACCGTTGCGCACAAAGTAACCACGATCGACATCGGCAAGGGTATCGCAAAACACCCGCGTGTTTTTAAGCATTGCGCTGGTTTCCATTGCCTCAAGGACCCGGGCGTTGGTCGCGTCATCATCCCTATGGGGAATGGCAGGGTTGTCTCCGGCGACGCGCAGATGCACCGATGCTTTCAAGCCGTAGCGCGTAACCACCCGATCTGCGGCTTCTAATCTATCCGCAACCGGCTCGGTGTTGCCCAGCCGGAACACAGCACCCGCAAGTCCGCAGGAATTCGGAAGGGTCGCTAGAATTTCTATCTGGTGCCTGTCCTGTGTATCGAACCCGTGATTTATCACATGAAAATACGTACCATCAGCTTTGATATCCTCTTTCGTGCGCATCCGGGAAATGTAGATCGGCAAGCCGGTTTTTTCGTATGCCTTAGACAGCGCATCAACAGATCCCTCCACGTCGCGCCAATTCAACGTGATCTCCCAATCAAACAAGTTGTCAGCGACGGACGCGATCAAATTCAGGTGGTTTTCAGGAATACTGTAACCAAACAGCGTGATGCGAAATCCAAGATGTTTCAGAAGGCCGATCCGGGCGCGGCGCACAGGGTCCAGAAGATCATGCAGAGGGAGACGCACGTCCCGGATGCCCATCTCTTGCAGCGCCAGAAGATGATAGTCATTGCGAACCGGTTTGCGATCGAATTCGTCCAAGCCACCGCTGGGAGGCACCTCTGATATCTCCGCCCAATTCTTACGAAGGTCAAAGCCTATCAGTGGCCGGGTGTTTTCCCTCGGGTCAGGGGCCAAAGGCTGCAGATCGCCGGTTGGTTTTTCACCGGGTGCCAGCTCTGCTCCGTTGGTACGCACAAACTTCGTGACGTGGCCGTTTTCATAAACACTTACCAAAAAATAGCCCAGTTTCGCAGCGTCATTGCGACCGAATTCACTGCCTTCCGGTGGAATTGCCCTCAGCATTTCTGAATAGTCCTGCCGGACAAAGCTGGTCGCTGGCGCCAGGTAAAAATCCGTCTTGCTATAACGATCGTACCAGAAGTTGTGAGCGTGACCTGAAAACATGGCCTCGATCTCATGTTTTTCGAGCAGCCCCAACAGCCATCCCCTACCCGGCTGATCAGTATTGTCATAGTGATCAAGTTCGTCGGGATAACACAGATAGGTCGGATGGTGCAGCATGAGAATGACCCGCTGCCCTTGCGCCGCGGCAAGCTCGTTTTCAACCCAACGTCTTTGATCCGCTTCATCCTGCAGCCCGGAATTGATCAATTGCGCGTTCAGCAGAAGAAAACGCACCCCACCCTTTTCGAAGCTGTGGTATTGGGCGCCAAACTCCTTTTCCCACGCTTCGATCATTTTGGGCGTAGTGGGGCTTGCTGGCCCGCCACTGATTGGCGTGTCGCCGATATCGTGGTTTCCCGGCAGCACATGGATTGGCATCGTCAGGTCCGACACAATTGCGCGGTAAGCTTCGGCGGCCTGCGCAAACAGCTCTCCAGTCTCAGGCACGGGGTGAAGCAGATCACCGAGGTGGACAACAAAGTCCACCTCTCTGCGGTTGATATCTGCGACTACAAAGCGAAACCGGCGATTGGCGCGGGCGTTCACGGGAAAGGGCGAGTTGCAGCGATCTTCGTCTGGATTGACATGGGTGTCCGAGATCACCGCAAAGCTGTAGACAAAGCGGCCCAGACCGGCCTTTCCCGTATTAACCATGATGTCTTCCTTGTATCTCGGGATTATCCGCCAGTGGTCAGAACCGATGCCTGCCCTGTGCGTGAGGCACGAATGCGGGATCGGATCAGTACAAAGATCGACAACGCTGTCAGCAGCCAGAACAGCCAGCAAATCGCGTTTCTGACAAAAATTGAAAGACTCCCATCAGACAACAACAGTGATTGACGGAAGTTGTCCTCAAGAAGCGGTCCTAGAACGAAAGCGATCAAAAACGGCGCGACCGGGATATCAAGCCGCATCATGGCGAATCCGACAAGACCCATGCACAGCATTACCAAGATATCGAACAGGTTGTTGTTCACCGCATAGGCACCATAAACACACAGTGTAAACACGATCGGGTACAGAATGCGGTTCGGGATCAGCGCGACGCGGCTGAAGGTCTTGATCGCGACCTTGCCTACGATGAACAAATAGGCCGAGCTAAGCAGGATACCCATGAACAGCGCATAGATCATTGGCAGGTTTTCCGCGAAAAGAATGGGGCCCGGACGCAACCCATGGATCATGAATGCGCCCAGAATTACCGCCGTGATCACGTCACCTGGTACGCCCAAAGCCAGCAGCGGGATCATTGTCGCCCCGGCTACACCATTGTTCCCAGCCTCGGCCGCAGCGACGCCTTCAGGCTCACCCTTGCCGAAGTTTTCGGGGTTTTTCGAGTTTCTGCGTGCTTCGCTATAGCTCAGAAAGGCGGCCGGGGCACCGCCGATGCCAGGAATTGCCCCCAATATCACACCGATGAAACTCCCACGGACCACCGATTTCAGCGTCTTGCGGAAATCGGCAAAGCTTGCACCACTCCCCAATTCCTGACGCTGTGCCCCGGGTGGCCTTGCGCGCCGCGTCGCGCGATCCAAGATTTCGGGGATGGCGAACAGGCCGATCAGAACAGGAATAAAGTTCAGACCGGACATCAGCTCGTAGTTTCCAAAGATGAACCGGTTCGTGCCGTAGATCAGATCAAGCCCGACAGTGGCCAACATCAAACCCAGGCACGCAGACAAGATACCTTTGGTCAAGCTGGGTCCTGCAACACCTGCGATGATTGTCAAAGAAAAAACGATCAGCGTGAAAAACTCCGGTGGACCAAAACGCAATGCGAATGTCGCCAGAAAACCGGCGAACATGATCAGCGCTATGTTCGAGATCAGATCAGCCACACAAGATGCATAAAGCGCTATGTCCAACGCCTTTCGTGCTTGCCCCTTCTGCGCCAGCGGATAACCATCCAAAATGGTACAGGACGCCGCCGGGGTTCCGGGTGTCTTGATGAGGATCGCCGTCAAAGACCCGCCATATAGGCCGCCCTTATACACACCAAGCAGTAGCAGGATGCCGGTCACTGGCTGCATGGTGAACGTAAACGGCAGCGCCAGAGCTACGCCCATTGGCGTCGTCATCCCCGGTATCGCACCGATGATGGTTCCAATCAGAACGCCGATGCCGATCACCAGAATGTTTTCGAAGCTCAGGAAAAGCTGAAAGGCAGTGGAAATATTCTCGATCATGCTCAGCTCCTACTCAGCTAAACGTTTCGAATATGCCAAGGGGCATTGGCACACCCGCGACGTGCAAAAAGAACAGATAAAGAAGAATAGGAAGAAGGATGCTGATTGGAACGATGTAGTACCATTTTCGCTCACCAAAAAAGAGCATCATGGCAAGCATCAAAACAATCGAGCTGGCAACCACGCCCAGCGTCGTAAGCGCAAAGTAAAACAGGAAAAGTGCAAAGATCAGAATTACCGTTCGTAGCGTTCCCGGCAGCGTCTCCAACTTGTAGATTGCATCTGCTTCCGCGTCCTCATCCGTATCCACCTCGGGTGTTTTGAGGAAGTATGATTCCGCCACTAAACTCAGCGCGACAAACACAACCGCGAAAGCAATGACGCGAGGCCAGAACTCGGGTGACAACGCCGAGATCTCGACATTGCCCGGAGAATCCACCCCTGACGGTATGAGTATTAGGATTGTCAGAATCCCAAGGACCAGGAACAGTGCCCCCGCGAAAAAATCTCTCCGTTTTGATGGCTCCACGGTCAGTTTCCTCCCTTCAGCAAATTCAAATCCAACTCAGCGTTTGCGATGTTTTCGCTGAGCGATAACAGCCGAGCCGCGCCCATATGCGTCATCTCGCTGGATTTGATCTTGATTGGTTGCTGCAGATCCGACTTGAGGGTGTCGATCTGCTTTCGAAACGCTTCAAGGTAGATAGGCGATTGGGCCAGCGGCCCTGCAAGCAACACCAGTTCTGGCTGCAAAACCGTCAAACTTAGCGAAAAGCAGTTCGCTGTCCGTGCGCCAAATTCTTCCAAAACCGATTTGTAGTCACCATCCGTTTCATCCGCGCCCGAGACGACCTCCCAGATTTTTCGCGCCCGGTCCCGATCGGAAAGCGCATTGAAAACGTCCGAAGAAAGCAATTTCTGCAACAGCGCTTTCCCGCCGCACAAATCTGACAACGTCACGGGCAGATTGGACCCCAACCCGTCGGTGGTCTTAGCTTCGGTCAGAACACCACCAACCCGACTGATCCCACTATAGGGCTGCCCATTGATCTGAAGTCCGATACCAAAGCCAAGCGCGCAGTAGATCACTACCACGTTTTCAATGTTACGTGCGGCCCCAAATGCAGCCTCGGATTGACAGATTGCAGCGCTCGGCGTTTCCAGCGCAACCGGAACTCCAAGCTCTTTCTGGACCAGATCCCGAACACCCACTTCGTCATCCCACCCAAGTGTCGGGGCCGAAATGACGGTGCCACGCGCCTTGTCCAGATTTCCTGCAATCGTAAGCCCAACACCAAACAACCTGTCTCTGTCAGGAACATGTTGTTCAATGAGCTTTCGGGCCTGATCACAGCATGTTTTCAGAAAGCCTTCGCCTTCGGACAGGCCTTCACCACCAGCATCCCAGGACGCAATTCTGTTGTTTGAAAGATCGGCCAGTGTAACGACCTGCTGATAGGCGTTGATACCTATTCCGATAACGTATCCACCAGTGCGGTCGACAGACAGCCTCTTGGTGCGCGGGCCCCGCCGCCCCTCTGATTTGGCGTCGCCGACTTCCTGCACCAAGCGCGCCTCGATAAGTTCGCGCGTGATCCGGGACACGCTTGCCGCGTTCAATTCCAGCTTGTCGGCAATTTGCGACCGGGAAATTGTACCAGACCCCAATATCTCACTCAGAACCCTTTGCCGGTTTCCGCGCCCGATTTCTTCCAGTGATGAACCTGCCATTTTGAGCCTCCCATTTCATATTGACTTAATTATTTACTTACTGCAAGTAATTTATTAAGGTGAACTCATTCGATTCAGGGAGACGCTATAAAATGAAACTGAAAAGTACAGTAGTCGCTACGCTGAGCTGCCTTGCCCTGCTCGCAATCCCAACTGTGGCATCTGCGCAGGAATATCCAAGCAAGCCAGTAACTTTGGTCGTTCCGTACGGCCCCGGCGGTGCCGCTGATCTGGCCGCCCGTACTATGAGTACAGAAGCCCCCGAGTATCTGGGTGAGAACATTCTGGTCGTCAACAAAACCGGCGCTGGCGGAGTCGTTGGCTCGACTCAGGTCGCAAAATCACGCCCGGACGGCTACACTTTGCTTATGGCGCGCGTGGGCTCTCAGGCCACGGTTCCTGCGATCAACCGCACAATACCGTACAAGTGGGACGACTTTACCTTTCTCGGCCTGATTGAAAAGAACCCGTTTGTCTTGGGCGTAAGTGCAGAATCGCCGTACCAAAACTTTGAAGAACTGAAAGCAGCAATCGAGGGGGGCGAGCGCCTTTCTTATGCGTCTGCCGGAGTTGGCACTTTGTTGCATATGGCAATGCTGATCATGCTGGATGATCTTGGGGTAGATTCCGAAGCCCTGATCCATGTGCCATTCAAAGGGGGCGGAAAGGCGACCGCTGCCGTTGTTGGCGGGCACGCCGATTTGATCTTTCACAACCTTTCAGGTCTGTCCGGCGCAATTGAGAGCGATCAAATTCGCCCATTGCTGACCACCACGCCTGAACGGTTCTCAGCCATACCGGACACCCCGACCGCGCAGGAGCTTGGTCATCCAAATCTGGAAAATGTCGTCGGTTGGACAGGCGTATGGGGCCCAAAGGATCTGCCGGAGGACGTTGTCGCAAAATGGGTCAAAGTGCTGGGAGCGATTTCCGCCGATGCAAGCTGGGTTGATACGACTGAAAAGCTGGGCTCGGTCCCTATTGTTCTGTCGCCAGACGAAACAAAATCGTTTGTCGAGGGTCAGGTCAAAACCTTCAGTGACACCGCCGAAAAGCTGGGAATTGTAATTCAATAAGCAGCTCGGCGTCCCGGGCGGCCGCTCCTCCCCTTGGCCGCCCGGGACAATTTTCTTTCACATTTGGGAACCCACAATGGCACGTCCGAACATTCTTTTTATTCAGGCCGACCAGCTTGCAGCAAATGCGTTGAAAACATACGGAAACAAGACGGTGAAAGCGCCAAACATCGACCGCCTTGCGCAGGCAGGTGTCGTGTTTGAAAACTGTTATTGTAACTTGCCCATGTGTGGTCCGTCCCGCGCGTCGATGCATGCCGGAAAGCTGCCCTTCTCCATTGGCATGTATGACAATGCCAGCGAATTCCACGCCGATATTCCAACATTTGCCCATTACTTGCGCAGTATGGATTACCGGGTTGAAATGTCCGGCAAGATGCACTTTGTCGGCCCCGATCAGCTGCATGGATATCACAAACGCCATACAACAGAAATCTATCCGGCGAACTTTGCCTGGACCGTGGATTGGTCCAAAGGGCGTGAATACAAGCCCACCAATCTGACCATGGCACCCATTCTGGAAAGCGGCCCGGCGGTGCGCACCATGCAGATGGATTACGATGACGAGGTCGAATATCACGGCATTCAGGCGCTGTATGACCTGGCGCGCACGGTCGATGACCGGCCCTTTATGTTGACCGTTTCCTTTACCTCACCCCACTCTCCGTTCGTGATCGGACAGGAATACTGGGATCTCTACGACCATGATGAGATCGAGTATCCAGCAGTGCCACCACTTGAGCTAAACGAGATGGATCACCTCAGCCGCAACTTACATTATTGCCAGTCGCGCCACGAATTTACCGTCAGCCCCGAAGATCGTCGAATGGCACGCCATGGGTATTACGGCATGATCTCGTATATCGATGATAAAGTCGGCCACCTTGTGGAAGTTCTGGAAAAGACGGGTCAGATGGAAAACACCATCATTATCCTGACCGCCGATCATGGTGAGATGATGGGCGAGCGTGGCATGTGGTTCAAACAACACTTTTTTGAATGGGCCGCCAGTGTACCTTTCATCGTCTACGCGCCAAATCGGTTCAAACCAGCGCGGGTGAAAAAAAACATCTCACTGATCGATCTTCTACCAACGCTTACAGACCTTGCCGCTGACGGCGCGTTCCAGGATTTTGCGTCACCCATAGATGGCCAATCCCTGGTACCTGCCCTGAACGGAGACACATCTACACTGTCGGATGTCGCGATCTCGGAGTTTGCGGCCGATGGTTCAACCGGGCCCAGCCGAATGGTTAAAAAAGGGCCGTGGAAGCTCATGTGGCTCGAAGGTGAAGACACATTGCTCTATAATATCGACGAAGATCCCACCGAGGTGAGAAACCGCGCGAACGATCGTGACTGCACCGAGATCCGGGCCGAGCTTGAGACTATCTTGTTCGACGGTTGGAATCCGGAAGAATTAAAAACAACCATTCGCGCCAGCCAGGTTCGCAGGCTTGCAATTCACAACGTGACAGGTGGGGATCCAACATATGTTCATACAGTTCGCCACGATGATGATGAACGCTACATCCGCAACGCAGGGGCGGCAGACACCAAGGCGCGGGCACGTCTACCTTACGTGGCTCCGGCAAAGCCAGATCGGGCGTAAATGCACCGCATGACTATACCCTTGTTAGCGCAGGCATTGCGGGGTTCTTTTGGGTCGCATCTGCCTTCGGACCAAAATACCGACCGAGCCAATTGAAATGGAACGCGCTGGCCACCGTAAATATCGAAGAAAATCCGTTGATCCTTTAAAAGGACATCAGGGCTAGCCGTCACAGATCAGCCCAAATTGCACTTTGCTTTCCGGTGGCCGAAACCGGACGTTGCCACGCCTCATTATTATTGGCGTCAGCGTCGTGGTTAGATGGGCAGAACATAAATGCGTCGTCCCGGATTCCTGGCCCGCAAGAATGTTGGAGCGAAAGTCATCCCTGTTGGTTAGGGAAGCACTGGCTAACAAAATGGCACGGATCGTCTGGGCGTTGATCGCGAAAAATTTGCAACAGAGCCCCCACCAAAACCTTGGGTTTCCTTTCATCGTAGGTTCAGCAGTATCACTATTCTTATAGCCTAGATTACCTCACGGTCGTTTTATACGCAAAATTTAATGTTTTTGCTCATTACTTTTACTTTCCCATAATCCGACCTCCAAACTCGATGAGTACCGCTTTTCGGGATTGATATTTTTTTGTCCGGAAAGGAGATCTGAATACACCCATGACAGACCCCGCGTCCTATCTCCCTGCCTCCTCCCCTGCTCTGTCACCTGCAGATCAGGAGACGCTGAACGCTCTCTATGTTCGCGGAACTCTATCCAAAATGTTGCGGGTTTATGAGCGGGACTTACTCTACATCACCGCCTGGAAAGCGGCCCGCTTCGGCACTGTGCTGGACTGGTCAGAAAGCAACGCCACGGCGCTAGCCTAAATACTCGATCATACCCAGATGAATCAGGAGCGCGCCAAAGCGCGCCGCGCCGCTGCCCGGCCCCCTGCCCCACAATCCGACCGTCAGATAACACGCGACATTCCCAAACAGCCGTCGGCCATTTGTTACGGCCCGACTCTTAGGCTGACCGGGTTTTGAAACGCCGGCTCTCCCCGGATGCGATCGCGTAAGTCGTCAAACACCGACTGGCGTTGGCCGGGCTGTCTGGGGGGTGCGCCTTGCCCCACCGGCTGCGCTCGGGCTTTCTGACCCAGGTCGCGCTGGACGGCGCGCCGATCCAGGCCGCCATGCGGCAGTCCTTACGCCGGTCCGTGGCTCAGGCTCAGGCTCAGGCTCAGGCTCAGGCTCAGGCTCAGGCTCAGGCTCAGGCTCAGGCTCAGAAATACTATGATGATGTAGACACTGCGGAAAACCTGGCAACAGATCTGTTGGCGTGATACGTCAAAAAGAAACGCCGGGTTTCGACCCGGCGTTTACGTGCCCAAGAATTCAGGTGTGAACCTTACCCGTGGGTAAGATCATCTTCTTCCTGCAAATCGTCGATCAAGGTTGCAATCGCTTGTTCCAGCTTGGCCCGATCAACCCGCGTAAAGTCCAGATCATAGCGCAGTTCGATCCGCCCGCTCGAGGCCGAGCATTTCGCGACCCCTGCCCGCCCCGACACCTGAAATGTGGTTTTGGCCCGGCGCGTTTTACCAGCACCTGACGGTTCCGGAATTTTCGTCGCGGTGCTATCTGCTTCTATAAAAGTCCGCAAAATGGCAATTTCGCGCGGGCCGTCGCGATCCGGTTCGCTCATGATTGCGGTGCTGACCTGTCGAACCAATCCGGGGTTGGCGTCAAATTTTCGCTTTAATTCGACCCCCAAATTACGCGGAATTTCATTGGGGTGCATCAGCACCTTGTCCAGCATCATCAGCAAACTGGCGAACGCGCGAATATAGCTGCGCTTGGTATAGCTGGCGGATTTGAACAGGACCGCAACGGCCTTGTCTACGTCAGCACAATCGTTTGACGGGTCTTCGGCATACGCTCTGGCCAATGCACCCATCTCAGCAAACGAGATATCTTTGCGGATCAAGTTTTCATCTACCATGCGACGGTAGCTGTCGTTCAGGTCTGCCGCTTCAGAGATACCCGCTGGAATACGCGCATAAAGCTCATCCCCCGTTTCCTCATGCAACGCGCGATAGGCCGACAGGCGGCGCATGCCCTGTATAAGGTCGAACCGGCCATCCGCACGGCGTTCCAACCGGATGGGATTCGACAATCCGATATCCCGGATCGAGGCCTTCAATTCCTCCAACTCCGGATCGGGGCCGGGCTTGCGGTCACGGGTCAGTTTTTCGGTGACCACATCTGACAAGACTACATGTTCGGTCACCAAGCCATCCGACCGCAACCGGACCAGTTCATGCGCCAGACGATCATTTTCGGCACGAATGGTTTCTTCGGTCGATTGCTGGTCGCGCAACGCGTCCGCGTTTTCCGATATTGCGGTGGCCATCGGTCCGCGTCGCTTTTCCAGCACCTTGTCCGGAACCTTTCCGACCGGAATGTCATCCATGGCCGGCATGTCGATGTCAAACATTCTGCGTTTGCGGCTCATGCGTCATCCTCCAGCTTTTCCCAGGCCGATAGCATCACGTCCCGGAATTCTTCATATACATTGTCAAAGGTCGAGCGCGCGCGGCGCCAGGTTTCGCGCGTCATCTCTCGGTAATCCATCTCATAGACAGAACTTAGGAAGCGGCCGGATTGTTCGACTGCGCGGGTCATCTCAACCGGGTGTTCGGCCACGTGGTCACCAAATACTTTCCTAAACGCATCGAACATCGCCAGGTGCAGGGCATTACCCGGCTCATAACGTGTCAGCAAAAAGCGCAGCTCACAAAAGGTTTTGGGCAAGCCGATCTTACCCGTGGGTAAGGTCTTGTCGAAACCATAAGCGAGGTCTTCCAACGCCTCGGCCAGCTGACCGATGAACGACGTGGTCGAGTCATATTCCCAGTAGCCGGGACCAGAGGGGACATAGAGCATGTCAGCTGCAAAAACGGCGTTCATGGATTGGTACCCAATCGCCGGGGGGCAATCGAATAGAATCAGGTCGTATGCATCATCCGGGATCTGATCCAGATAGCGCGATACGGCGGCAAAGAAAGACCACTCGGGGTTCAGGTGCCGATACTGCGCGGAAGCAAATTCAACGAAGGCGGCGTTGGCACAGGACGGGATGACGTCAATAGTCGACCAAGAGCTTTGCTTGATGAAATCCGCAATGCGCAAATCGCCCAGCCCCATATCGGTAATCGAGGGTGGCAATTCACGGCGGGGCAGGGTGGTGCCGGATTCGGCGGCAGCAGGGCGGTTGTTCATCCGCTCGGTCTCACGGATCAAATCTCGGGCCATGATGCCCCAGACGGTGAAATCTTCGGTCACGTCTGTCAAACCCATCGAGTGGCTCAGCGTTGCCTGCGGGTCGAAATCCACCACCAGCACCCGGTACCCATCCAGCGCCGCGGCATGGGCCAGATGCAAAGCAACGGTCGACTTGCCCGCGCCGCCTTTGAAATTGGCCACCGCCGCCCGGATGGCGCGCTTGCCCACGGGGCGGGGTGGCATCAGGGATTTGCGGTTCACCTTAAGGCGGCGGCGCAGCTCGTTCACCTCTTCCAGGCTGAACCAACGCTGGCGGCCATCCGGCTCAACCTCACCACTGGGCAGGGACAGGTCCGCCGCCAGCTTTCCGCGAAAGGTCGACTGGTTGACGCGAAAGATCAGTTCGGACACCTCCCAGCTTGAAAAGCGGCGGAGGGTCTTTTCCATCTCAGGGCTGAAGGTCTGTTGGCGGATCCAGCCCTGCAATTTGAGGGACTGATTGCGCAATGCGTTCAGGTCTTCGTGCGTGTACATGCCTCAAGTCTCATTATTTTGGACGCTATTTTATACGTTTTTACTATTTACGCTTGATTTGCGCTTTACGCAAAAGAAAATATGATAAGAGTGTAATCTTACCCACGGGTAAGAAAACAAGGCGCTACACCGAATGATCCGATTCGGCTGGCATCCGATTCGACCCCTAAGGTTTCCAGGGCAGCGATCCAAGATTTAGGGGGGCGCTAAGCCCTGAAATGCCCCATATAGGGGGTCAAAAGTAGATATTAAGGGGACACCTAAGATGTCCCCCATCACCAATACTTCACCTATATTCATTTTTAATTTGAATTGGATTGGGGGCCGCAGCGATCCAAAATCAGACTCCGCTTGACAGAATCGTCGGTTTGGACGCTAATCAGGCCATCAAGACGAAAAGCGTTGGCAAACAGCGTATCGTTGGCGGTATAACCCGTCTGAGGCAGACAGAGCGGTGAGAATAGGAATGCAGGTTGCAAAACCGGTTGGGCGAAATGCGCCTGCCATAAAATACGACATTCTATCAGCGTTGACAGTTCACGCCCTGTCTGGCGACAAACATCGACAGCGCAGCATTTTACGCATCATTGCCTTGATCACCACCCGGTACAACTGGCGCAACAATGAGTTGTCGATTGGGCGGGAAGAGATCGCGCGTCTGTGGTCAGTAAACGAACGCACGGTGAAACGTGAAATGGCAAAGCTGCGTTCGATGGGCTGGATTGCGGTCAAGCGAGCCGCTGCGCGCGGGCGAGTTGCGGTGTATGAGCTGGACCTGAAACAGGTGATGCTTGATACTTCGGACATCTGGCCCGCCATCGGGTCCGATTTTCAGGCCCGAATGTCGGATGATCCCGAACCAGACACAAATATCGTCCCTTTCAAAGTCAAACCTGCACCATTTGAACCGTCGGACGAGGAGGTCTGGACGCAGGTGCAAGCCATATTGCACGGGCGCGATCCTGAACTATGGGCGAGTTGGTTCCAACATCTGACAGAGGCTGAGAGGGCAGGGGGGGTCGTCACCCTGATGGCACCGTCGCGGTTCATGGCGGATTACATCGCCCAAAAATGGTCCGCGCGGTTGTTGGCCGCCTACGGCCGGGTTGACCCCTCGGTGCGCCGTCTGCGCTTTGAAACCGCTGAATAGACAGGGTTACTGACGCTTGAATTTTCGACTGCTTTGAAAGACCTGAATGTATGAAAGATTTCAATTGTCCCAATTGCGGGTCTTTGTGCCCGATCTTATTGGACGCGGCCAAGGTCGTGACCTGCTCATCCTGTGGCTCGACACTGTTTTTCAAAGGGGACCATATTGCGCTTGCGGGCTATCAGGGTGTCATGCATGACGCGCCGCTGCTGTTCGGGATCGGGGACACGGTCTAGCTGGGGCGAAAAGCGATCCAGATTTTTGGACACGCGCGCTATTCCTATGGTCGCAGGTTCTGGGACGAGTTCTGCGGGACGTCTCAGAAAGGCGCGATCTCCTGGGTTTCGGTGGATGAGGGTGACGTGGTCGAACAGATCCGCATTTCCGACGGACGGATGCCAAAGTTCCGACCGCCTTTCAAACCGGGCGAGACGCTGGAGTATGAAAACAACTCCTACACGGTTACCGAAGTGGAACAAGCCGAATGTATTGCCCTGCGAGGGCGGTTCGACGAGGAACTGCAAGTGGGTGAGACTTATGACTTCGTCAATGCCACGGGCGAAGACAACAGATTGCTGTCGGGCGAATTTTGGGGGGCAGGGTCGATGTGGTTTCAGGGGCGCTAGTTCGATCCGTTTGGCATAAAGATACAGCAGACATGACAAGGTTGCCCGAGCTTACCTCGATCAATTGCACCTCATGCGGTGCCGGGCTGGACGTTTTTGGCGGTGGTCGGGTAATGGTCCAAATCTGCGAATTTTGCGGATCAGAGCTGGACGCGCAGGACAGTTATAAGGTGTTGCGCAAGTTGGTTTTGTCGCAAACTTTGTTCCACCTGTCAGACTGAGTGTCGTTTTGGTGGCGCATGCTCAGATAAGACAGGAGCAGACCGCGACCATCTCATTCAAAGGTGCGCACTTTCCGAAAGACGTGATCTTGTACGCTGTTTTCTTCTATCTCCGATGCGGCGTGCCAAATCGGGATCTGGCGGAAAGAGGCGTTGAACTGGATCACGCGACGCTGAACCGTTGGGTGAGCCGATATGCCGGCTTGTAGCTGATGCTTCGCAGCACAAGAAGCGTCCTACCGACCGTTCGTGGCGCATGGATGAGACCTATGTTAAAGTGAAGGGTGAGTGGGTTTACCTCTATGGCGCCATCGACAAACACGGCAAAACCTTGGACTTCATGCTATCCGAACGCCGGAATAAAGCTGCTGCAACGAAGTTCTTCGTTTGTGCGCTTGAGATGAACGGTTTGCACGGAAGATTGTCATCGACAAAAGCGGCGCCAACACTGCTGGCATCAAAGCTATAAACAAGATTCTGAAAGGCTTTGGTGATCCGATACCGATTGAGATGGTGAGGCAGAAGTATCTCAACAACATCATTGAACAAGAACATCGATTCATCAAACGTCGGATCAGGCCCATGTTGGGATTCAGGTCTTTCGATTCAGCTGCATCTGCCCTGGCTGGCATCGAGCTGGTCAACATGATCCGCAAAGGTCAATTCACACCCGGACTCTCCCCGTTTCAGCAGTTTGTTCAACTGGTAGGATAATCAACCCGCCTGCGTTGCCTTCTCGTCCTTCAAAGGAATTTGCGACAGAACCGTTTCGGGGAACGGCGGTTTGTGCTGGCCTCACCCGCGCCACTGTCGGGGCGAGGTTTGGATGTGCCGAATGGGCTGAGTTATCTGACACCCGAAGTCTGGCGGCCGTACAGGTGTTTGGTGCCGATATGGACCGCGTTGCGGGCGATCCACCAAATGATTTAAGCAACTTAGATTTCCGCGTTTTCCATACCGGTTATGCTGGCCTCAAGCAATGTCTTCAGCTTTGAGCGCCATATTTCAGTCAGGGTGTCTTCGCGTGTCACCAGTGAGATGTTGCGAAACAACGGCTGCGGCTTACACGGCAGGACAAGAACCTGTTCAGCGCCATACCGCAATACGTCTGTTTTTGGTAAAAGCGCGTATCCGATGCCGTTTTTAACGCAGTTTACGATGGCTTCGATACTATCAAGGATAATCACTTCCTTCGACTTCAATTGCATCTGATCACGGTATTGGGCGATCAGCTTGCCAATGCCCGACGACGGAATGAAATGCAAAAAAGGGTGTGATCCGGAAAGTCCGCTTAGTCCTTTTACCTTGCTGTCCAGCGGTGCCGCGATCACCATTTCCTCACGGATCACGGTTTCGCAGCAAAGATCAAATGTCGCGTCTGCGATTTCAGTTACGATTGCGGCATCCAGTTGACCGTTCCGGACCTGTTCGCACAAAGTCTCTGACAATCCGGTACTGGTTCTCAGCATTGCTTTTGGAGCCAACTGTTCTGCCGTTCCAAGAAACAGGGGCAGAATGCGAGCAGCAGCAGAAGGGACAAACCCGACCCGGTACGTTCCGGTCAGTTGATCGGTAGGCACACATCTTGATTTCAGAACTGAGTAGGCATCAACTATTGTCTTGGCGTCCTGAGCAACCCTCACTCCGAGTGGCGTCAGTTTGGGCGGCCGATACCGGCGGTCGAACAACGCTGTGCCAAGCTCTTCTTCCAGCGATTTCATCTGCATGCTGACAGCAGACAGTGTCATGTTGCGCACTTCTGCGGTTCGAGAAAATGAGCTGTGCTGCGCAATCGCAACCAGTGTTTCAAAAGCTGAAATCTGCATAAATTCAATAAAACTTAATTTAAAGGCAAAGTAAATTCGATTGAAAATAACATGCGAGCTCTCACATAATTGTGAATAGAGAGGATGACCCAATGCTTGACCAAGGAACAAAGACGTATCAGGAAATCGCCCGCGAACTTGCTCCAGGATTTGCGGACCGGGCCGGTCACTGGGACGAAACTCGCACCTATTGTTGGGAAAATGTACGTGAACTGACTGACGCAGGGCTTATGGGCATGACAATCCCGCCCAGGTTCGGAGGGCTCGGCGCCTCATACCTTGACGTGGTTTTGGCCGTCGAAGAAATCGCCAAAGCCTGCGCGTTGAGTGCCAGGATCGTCGTCGAGGCCAATATGGGCGGCATCAGCGCGATCATGGCCTATGGCACAGATGAGCAACGGGATTTTGTGGCCCCGCTTGTCCTGTCCGGGGACAAGCCCGCGATCTGTATAACTGAACCCAACGCCGGCAGCGCGGCGACCGAGATGCAGACAACGGCCCGGCGTGTTGGCGGGAAATATCTGATCAACGGCAGCAAACACTGGATCACGGGCGGCGGCGTTTCGAAGCTTTACCTAATTTTTGCGCGTGTTCTGGATGAGGACGGAACCGATCTGGGGATCACCGGTTTTCTGGTTCACTACGATCCTGAAAACGGTATCGCCCCCAAAGGGTTCGATGTGGTCGGTCGCGAACGGACCATGGGGCTGTGCGGAATGCCCGAAACTGAGCTTCGTTTTACCGATCTGGAAGTTGATGAGCGTTTCGCGCTGGTCACCCCATCGGGAATAAAACGTGGCTTTGCCGATCTGATGACCGCTTATAACAGCCAGCGTGTCGGGGCGGGAACGGTAGCCATGGGAATTGCAGCCGGTGCGCTGGAGCACTCAAAAAGATACCTGCGTGAGCGTCATCAATTCGGCCGCCCGTTGCAGGAGTTTCAGGGTCTTCAATGGATGTTTGCAGACATGGACACGGCGGTCCATGCGTCCCGTCTGATGTTGCATGAAGCCGCTGGATCCCTTGGTTCGACTGGGTTTCCCGACATGGCAATGGCAGCCAGGGCAAAAGCCTTTGCGTCTGAACAGGCGATCAAAGTCGTCAACGACTCCTTGCAGATATTTGGTGCGCGCGGATACGGCGCGCAGGAGCCAATCGAGCGCATGTATCGCGACGTGCGCATGTTTACCATCGGTGGTGGAACTGCGCAGATTCTGAAAACACAGCTCGCAGGTAGTTTGTTGGGCATAAAAACGCCACAGACCAGAGACGGGTACGCGAAGCTGGCCAGGGGTTGATAGCCTCAAGCCGCTGCGATTGCGCGTATTGATCTGTTCTTTCTTGGATTGTTTTTTAGGTCTAAGAGCAAGTCTTCCAAACCTGGCTGTTTGAGTGCTTTCGCAGTTCCTTTCGGTGAAAACCAGCGCCTTTTTCTTTCGTGCCTTTCCTTCCACCGGCGCTTCACCTTATCGATGTAGAGCGGGTAGACCGTGGCTTTCACTTGGACACTGGTACCGTCGTTAAAAGTCTTAGCGTTCTCAAACTCACCAATCGGCTTGCGAGAAACTGTATCTTCCACACCAGCCTCCGCCAGCGCTTCAATTTCTACCGTGCGACAGTCTTGCTCACCGTCCATCGGCCAGCCCTTGGGCATGATCCAGCGTCCTGTGTAACGCGACGTGATAAGGAGTACTTTGGGGCGACCGCCGAACAATTGCAGAGGCAATGCTGCAGCTTGTTTAGTACGCTGAGCCGTTATGCTTCTCGCCCTACACAGGAGGTTGAAGTGAAGATGTGACCAACCCTTTCCGATTGCGACTGGAAGAAACATAAAAAACGTCACGAATTAGCAATGCAGAATTCACTGGTTGTCGATATGCCAACCCATGCCTAAATCCGACAGATGCCTTTGAACCCGCCCAGGGTAATCAGATACGATTGCATCCACGCGCAGGTCGATCATCCTGTCTATTTCTTCGTGCTCATTCACCGTCCAAACGGCAACACATAGGCCCAGATCTTTTGCGCGCGCCACATTTTCAGCCGTTACATCCGCGTAGTACGGGCACCAAAGCGAACCGCCAGCTTGCTTGACCAAATTGGGAATTTCATCACAACGACCACGAAAGTCAGGGCAAACCGCTTTCGAGGAATCCTCCCCAACATCATCCGCGTTATCTGGAAGCTGTGTAAGGTAAGAAGACGGCATATCAGGAGCTTTTCGCTGACATTCCTCCAGAAGGTTCCAGTCAAAACTGTGCAGTACCACGCGCGACGAAAGACCTTTGCCGCGAACTTCCTGTAGAACTCGACCGACAAAGTTCTCCCTATGAAGCGGATCATGGGCCACGTCAGGATCCGACTTCAGTTCGAGCATCAGATAGGCATCGCCGTATTTTGGTTCACTCACCAATTCTAGCAAGTCCATCAGCCTTGGGACTCGAACGCCTTCCAATTGGGCCTGGTCTGGAAAGCGTTGGCCATAGGCAGAATGCCCGTCTAACCGTCCAATATCGAATTGCTGAATCTTTTCGAAAGTCAGTGACGAAACCTTCGGTTCCTCCCCGGTCAGAAACAGGCCATCTGCGCCGCGAAAGCTCGGGGCGTGCAGACGATGATTATGGGTTATGACCGGCACGTCATCCGCCGTCAGGACAACATCAAACTCAAGAAGCGGGACACCGATAGACAGCGAGAAATCAAAACCAATCATGCTGTTTTCGGGCAAAACGCCTCTTGCCCCTCGATGGCCCACGATCCGGATCAGGTTTTCGCCACCACGGAAGGCTTCGACTTGAGGAAACGTCATTAACCGCCCAGCCTTTCACCGGTTGATTGGTCAAACAGATGCATGTGCTCTGGGGCGACCGAGAACCGCATGTTCGGATGCCGGCCCTCGATCGGATGGACTCCCGGAAGGCTTATCGTGATCGCTCCGCCGACTCTCGCTAGTTGACCGTGCAACAAAGTATTGGCCCCCAACGGTTCTGCCATCTGAATCGCCGATTCCAGCGGACCATTATCATCCAACAGCAGATGCTCTGGGCGTATCCCCAGCTTCAACGCGGTATCAGGACCTGCAGATCGGCCGACCGCAATTTCACCGATCTTGATCGTCCCGTTTTCACGCTGGGCGTCAAACACATTCATCGCAGGGCTGCCAATGAACTGTGCCGCGAACAGAGTTCTCGGTGTTTCGTAGACCTCTAACGGCGTTCCAATCTGCTCGGCGATGCCACCATTCATCACGATCATCCTGTCGGCCATCGTCATGGCCTCGACCTGATCGTGGGTCACATAGAGCGCCGTGATCCCCAGCTTTTCCTGGAGTTCGCGAATTTCCAGACGCATCTGAACCCGCAGCTTGGCATCTAGGTTCGAAAGCGGCTCATCAAACAGGAAAACTGCTGGCTCGCGGACAATGGCCCGACCCATCGCCACCCTTTGACGCTGACCGCCTGATAGTTGTCTGGGTTTGCGATCCAGCAAGGGTTCCAGCTGCAATAGTCTGGCGGCCTCGATCACTTTCTGGTCAATCTGGGCCTTCGGCAACCCGGCGATTTTCAGGCCATATCCCATGTTCTGGCGCACAGACATATGTGGGTAGAGCGCATAGTTCTGGAACACCATAGCGATATCGCGATCCATCGGCTCTTTGTCGTTGGCCCGTTCCTCTCCAATCCGGATTTCGCCGGATGTCACGGTTTCCAGGCCCGCAACCATCCGCAACAGC
Source organism: Ruegeria sp. BB5 (assembly GCF_056539405.1). Taxonomy (NCBI): domain Bacteria; kingdom Pseudomonadati; phylum Pseudomonadota; class Alphaproteobacteria; order Rhodobacterales; family Roseobacteraceae; genus Ruegeria; species Ruegeria sp. BB5. Next base: position 96,817 of record NZ_JBQFUX010000009.1, read on the forward strand.
GTGGACTTCCCGCAGCCCGAGGGGCCAACGATTACGATGAACTCACCATCCGCAATGTCGATATCTATGCCATGGATGACGTCCGTCGGGCCAAAGCTCTTTTTGACGTTCTCAAGGGTTACTGTTGCCATTTCTTACTTCTCGCTATCGACAAGGCCGCGGACAAAGAGCTTTTGCATCGACACCACCACGATGACTGGCGGGATCATCGCCAGAATGGATGTGGCCATGATGACTGGCCATTCGGCCACATCATCGCCAGAAGGGAACATCTGTTTGATACCCATCACAATGGTGTTCATTTCAGGGTCGGTGGTTATCAAAAGCGGCCAGAGATATTGGTTCCACCCATAGATGAACAGGATCACGAACAATGCTGCGATATTGGTCCGGCTCATCGGCACGACGATATCGATGAAGAACCGCATCGGCCGGGCCCCGTCCACGCGGGCAGCTTCGGCTAGTTCATCCGGGATCGTCAGAAAGAACTGCCGGAAAAGAAATGTTGCCGTGGCCGAAGCGATAAGAGGGAAGATCAAACCGTAATAGCTGTTGAGCATACCGAACCCGGCAACAACTTCGAACGTTGGAACGATACGCACCTCGACCGGTAGCATAAGCGTCAGGAAGATCAGCCAAAAGAATGTTGTCCGCCCGGGAAAACGGAAATAGACAATCGCAAAGGCTGACAGCAGCGAGATGACTATTTTGCCAACGGCAATCCCGATGGCCATCACCAAACTGTTGAACAGCATCGTTGCAACCGGGACATTCACGCCGGAAAACAGCGCGGCCTTGTAGTTTTCCCAGAACTGATCACCCGGCACCAACGGCATGGGCGGTGTCACGATTTCCGGTTGGGTTACGGTCGACGCGACAAAGGCCAGCCAGATCGGGAAAAAGATGATCAACACCCCGAGGATCATCATGGCATGGGTCAGCCAGATTCCCATCCCGCGTTTTTCGACCATTCCGTGTTGTTGGGCTGCCATTAGTAGTGCACCCTTTTTTCCACGTATTTGAATTGGATGACCGTCAGCAGGCCGACGACGATCAGCAGGATGACCGATTGCGCCGAAGACGAACCCAGATCCTGTCCCACGAACCCATCCGAGAAGACCTTGTAGACCAGAATGGTTGTTGCCTGTTGTGGCCCGCCACCGGTAATCGTGTGGATAACGCCGAAGGTTTCAAAGAAGGCGTAGACAACATTAACCACCAGCAGGAAGAACGCGGTGGGTGACAAGAGCGGCAGCACTATGGTGAAGAACCGGCGCCAGAAACGCGCGCCGTCGATCGCAGCGGCCTCAATCACGGACCTTGGAACTGACTGCAATGCCGCGAAGAAAAACAGGAAGTTATAGCTGATGCGCCCCCAGGCCGAGGCGACAACAACCAGCCCCATGGCCTCGGTTCCGTTCAGGACATGGTTCCAGTCATAGCCGAGTTGCCCGAGGTACCACGAGACGACGCCGACGCGTGTGTTGAACATGAACAGCCACAGCACGCCTGCAACAGCAGGGGCAACTGCGTAGGGCCAGATCAGTAGCGTTCGGTAAACGCCCGATCCTTTGATCAGGCGGTCCGCGATGACCGCCAGAAACAACGCCGGGATCATCGAGCAGAGAGTGACAAGCGTTGAAAACACCGCTGTCGTCACGAAAGAGGCTCGGTAGAATTTATCGCTCAGCAGGAATTCAAAGTTACCGAGACCCACGAATTGGGACGACAGCCCAAACGGGTCAGGTATGAATAGAGATTGCCAAACAGCCTGCCCCGCCGGATAGAAAAAAAATACAGCGGAAATGACGACCTGCGGGGCGATTAGCGCCAATGGCAACAGCCAGCCGCGAAAGGTGACGCGTTTTTCCATCCCGATAAACCACCGAATATAGAAAATGCGGGCCCGAAACAGGCCCGCATCGAGTTACGACTTATTGATTGGCGGATTCGAACCGGCGCAGCAGAGCGTCACCTCGCTCTTTCGCGCTGTCCATCGCTTCCTGAGCGGTTTTCTCGCCGGACCAGACGGCCTCGAGCTCTTCGTCGATGATGCCGCGAATCTGATCAAACGATCCCAAACGCAGACCTTTCGAATTTGCGGTGGGCTCTTTCGCCGTCATCTGGATCACAGCGATATCGGTTCCCGGGTTTTCGTCGTAAAAGCCTGCGGCACGCGTGGCTTCACCAGCTTCGGCCGTGATCGGAAGATAACCGGTGTTCTGGTGCCACGCCGCCTGAACGTCCGAAGACGACAGGAAGCTGAGGAATTCGCCGACGCCTTTGTATTCCTCGGCGTCATGACCTTCCATCACCCAAAGGGACGCACCGCCGATAATGGTGTTCTGCGGCTCGCTTGTGACGCCTTCCCAATAGGGCAGCGGGCGAACATCGAATTCGAACTCGGCTTCGGAGCTGATGCCAGCGTAACCGGCCGAACTTTCGGTAAACAATGCGCATTCGCCAGCCCGGAAGTTTGCACCACCTTCATTTCTGCGTCCGGTATAGATGAACTTGCCATCCTTGGCCCAGTCACCCATTGCTGTCAGGTGTGCGACCTGCGCCGGACCGTTCAGCATCAGCTCGGTATCCAGACCGGCAAAACCGTTGTCCTGCGATGCGAACGGAACGTCGTGATAGGCCGACAGGTTCTCGAGGTGAATCCAGCTTTGCCATGCAGTCACCAGCGGGCAGTCCTCGCCGCCAGCCTTAAGCTGCTCAAGTACGTCGCCAACCTTTTCCCAGGTCGATAGATCTGTGTCCGGATCAACACCCGCTGCTTCGAAGGCATCGCGATTGACCCACAGAACCGGTGTGGACGAGTTGAAAGGCAGTGAGAGCATTTCTCCGTCCGTTGTAGTATAGTACCCTTTGACAGCGCCAATGTACGCGTCAGGATCAAACGACGCACCGCTTTCAGCCATCACTTCATAGACGGGTTTGATCGCACCTTCGGCCGACATCATCGTTGCCGTGCCCACTTCGAAAACCATTAGAATGTGGGGCTGCTCACCGGCGCGGAAAGCCGCAATACCCGCGTTCAGAGTTTCCGAATAATTACCTTTGTGGCTTTCGACCACGACGAACTCATCCTGGCCGGCGTTGAACTCTTCAACCTGCGCTTTAACAAGCTCACCCAGTCGGCCGGTGAAGGCGTGCCAGAACTGAACTTCAGTTTGGGCCATCGCCGCCACGGGGGACAACGCAGTAGTTACGGCGAGAGCGCCGAGAAATTGCTTATTCATGATTCCTCCCATGCATCAGTGTTGATGCTTCGTTGAATACCGACCGCAACGCGTAATCAGCACACATGACGATTTCACGACGTTAACGTTACAAATTTATAATTCAAGCATTTAATTTTTGAGAAAAACATAACATTACATTATAAAACAACCAAGCGAACAACGAACCAGGATCAAAGTATGAGTCAAACTTTGAGGATCCGCCAATTGGAGGCGCTCATGGCAGTTTCCACAAACGGATCGGTCACTGCTGCAGCTACGGATCTTGGGATAAGCCAGCCTGCGGTCAGCCGACTGCTTTCCGATCTGGAAAAATCGCTTGGCTTTCAACTTTTTGATCGCCGTGAAGGTCGCTTGGTGCCTTCGCAGGAGGTGCGTTATCTGCAACCCAGCGTAGAGCGCGTTTTGGAATTGATGAAGCAGATCTCGGACGTTAGTCAAGACATAACCCAACGCAAAGCGGGACACATCCGCATCGCATGTTTGCCCGGGTTCGCCACCAGTCACCTTCCCAACGTCATCGCCACGTTTTTACAAGATCGGCCAGGTGTAACCATGACGATCGAACCTGACAGACCGGAACGCATTCTCGAGTGGATGATCGGTGAGCAATATGATTTCGGAATCACAGATAACTTTAACGGGCATCCGGCCGTCGAAAGCAGAGACATCGATGTCCGTACAGTTTGCGTGTTTCCTACCGGACATGAATTGGAACCCCTCTCCGAGGTGACACCTACGGATCTTGCAACCGCCAAGATTATTCACACACGGCGCGACAGCAATTTTTTTGCACAGCTTTCAAAAGCCTTTCAAAGCGCCAACGTCAAACTGAATTCCCACATCGAAGTCAGGCAGTTCACGGCGGCATGTGAATTGGCTGTAAAAGGTGTTGGGATTTCCGTGGTCAGCGAGTTGGACGCCGTCCAATATGCAGACAAGGGATTGAGCTACCGACCGTTCAAACCGCTCTTGTCACATACGCTTTCCCTTGTGCGTCCTATTTTGAAGCAACCGTCACTGGTGACGCTAGAGTTCATCGAGCAGTTCCAAGAGAGCCTAGCCCCGTTCAAGGCAGGTAAACTCCATCACTGATTGTAGGGCGGTAAACGCTAACGTTCGCTGCCTACAGGCCGAACATTTTCTATCTTCATAGCTTGAAACCAATTCTTGAGCATTTGGAATAGCCCTAAGATCAACCTCGCCTTATTAGTCAAAGTGGCGAAAGACCGAGTTGTTTTGCTGTTGAGCTTGGATAATTTAGCTCCTAATCCTAGGACACTCTAGCGCCCGCTTCGTCCCGCATTTGGTGAGTTCATAACACTCTGTATATTGCCCGTGCAGCGAACGGCAGTAATGTGGGCTGCAAACGCAGCATTCGAACATAGCGCTCAAGGTCGGCAATGGGCCGACTATACCGGTCCGCTCATAGGCGATTGCGGAAGACACAGCAATGAAGCGGATATCAGATCGATCCCCCCAAGAAGAGGTCGGATAGTAAGATGCTAACCCAATTGAGGCGTGTTCTTTCTAGGCGCGCGAGAGAGCTTTAACCCTAGCAGTGCAATCAAGACGTATGGCCAGATGAAGAGAGCGATCTGTCCTATTGTGGAAGCCGATCGCTCTTTCTCCTTCTCAATTTCGTCGGTAATTTCTCGGCTTTTGGACCGAACATCGTCGATTTTTTGATTGAGGACGGTTTGTGCCTCTTCAAGGGCAGTGATGTGCTCTGCCATAGAAAACTCGCCGCTAAAGACCGCAGACGCTGTTCCTATTGTCACGCTGTACCCGCCGAGCCGTACCAAACGTTGGGATATTCCTCTCTCTTTCAGCACGGTTTGCTCGATATCGCCGATCCTTGTCGCCAGCGGATAGTTTTCGAAATAAATAGCCTGCTCTTGTTCGATTCTCGTTCTGGCTGCGGAGCACATTTGTTGAGCAAATACGCGCTCCATTTCTTTTTGATGGTCATCAATGATTGCATCAACACCAGATGGCTCATCTAGGCCGAAGTCGGTAGCCCCAAGGTCAAAGCCGCTTCCAATTAAGTATGCGTCCAGTTCTGCTGCGTTCATCTTGATTTGAAGCGAACGGAAATCGGCAATTTCACGACTAATCTCGCGAATTGAATGCTCTTCGTTCTCTCGGATGAATCGGGCCGCGCCCGTTCCATTTTCGACATCGATCTCAAGCCTATCCACGGTCGACTGAGAGTCCTCTAGCTGAGATCTTAGTTCGGCTAGGTCTCGATACCCGAGAAACTCTGTGCGCTCCACTGACTGCGCATAGAAATAGAGACAAGCTCCCAACATAGCCGATGTGTAGTAAGTTCGGTCGACGGCTTCTCCGTTCAGAGGGTTGGTTTTCGAGATCGCGAGAGAAGCCACAAAAACTGAAACGGCAACAATCACTAACGCAGTTGGGCTTCCCCCAAATAACGCGGTAAGTAGCGCGCCCATACCAAGAATTACTGCTACAAAAGCAATGCAATTTCGATAGTGAATCACGAAATTTCCTTGCTTAAAGCTTTTTCTCAAAACGAATTCGTGTGGTCTTTACCTGCGTGGTATTCGCGATGTTATTTTGACGGGAATGTGCGACTGTGTCATCGTCTGAAACTGGCGATAGCCTCGCGAAAACGACTGCAAAGTCCGCTGTGAGCCCGCAGTCTAGAGTTTCGCGACCACCAATTTCGAGCATATAGAGCGAAGGTCGGCAATGTGGGTTGCTGGCGCAGCATTGAGCAACACCACTAAGCGGTAGCTAAGGACCGCCTTGTTGGTGCGGATGGTTTTCCACGAGTCAGATAGTGCGGTGCATCCGAGGTCTGGAAAGAGCACAATCTACCGGATGCTGCGCCTCGAACGAATGTCCGCTCAAAAGCTATGAACGATACCAACGCTCATGATCTACCTAATGAAAGTTAAGGTCGATAAACTCGTAGATTTGGCGTGCTCAGCTGCCGTATCGGCGAAGACTCCAGCGAAGTCCGTTGCTTCGTGTTCCGTCTGACCGCCACTTTTCAGGAAGGCCTTGATAATCATTTGAGTCTTTTCTTCAGCCACCCGCTCAAGGAAATAGCGCAACTCGATTGAGGCACCCGCTGCTTCGTCACGGATCGACGCATTCACAATGTCCTTGTACATGGCCAAATCGTGCAGGTCTCTGGCTCGAAGAGTATTCAGGATGCCTTCAAGATACAGTTCTGTCGCAAACTTTGTTCCACCTGTCAGACTGAGTGTCGTTTTGGTAGCACATGCTCAGATAAGACAGGAGCAGACCGTGACCATCTCATTCAAAGGTGCGCACTTTCCGAAAGACGTGATCTTGTACGCTGTTTTCTTCTATCTCCGATACGGCGTGTATCCGATACCGATCGAGATGGTGAGGCAGAAGTATTTCAACAACATCATTGAACAAGAACATCGATTCATCAAACGTCGGATCAGGCCCATGTTGGGTTTCAAGTCTTTCGATTCAGCTGCATCTGCCCTGGCTGGCATTGAGCTGGTCAACATGATCCGCAAAGGTCAATTCACACCCGGACTCTCTCTGTTTCAGCAATTTGCTCAACTGTTAGGATAAACAACCCGCCTGCGTTGCCTCCTCGTCCTTCAAAGGAATTTGCGACAGAACCGTTTCGGGGAACGGGGGTTTGTGCTGGCCTCACCCGCGCCACTGTCGGGGCGAGGTTTGGATGTGCCGGATGGGCTGAGTTATCTGACACCCGATGTCTGGCAGGCCGTACAGGTGTTTGGTGCCGATATGGACCGCGTTGCGGCCAAGCCCAACACGCTGCAGACCCATGTGCTGGCGGGGTACTACTTAGACGGGTGGGACTATTGGTTCCGCTGAACTGCGGCTCATACCGGACTTTGTGATCGCATTTTTCAGATGGTCACTTGAAGTCTTAGAAAAATTAGTATACCGCCGCATACAATTCGATACCGGCAGTGGTCAGCTTGCTGAAAACCCGGTAGGCACCCACACGAAACGCTAACAGCCGGAACAGCCATGAGCCTTTATACAGATTACCTCAGCGAGATCGAAACCCGCAAAGGACAAGGGCTGCACCCCAAGCCCATCGACGACGGCGCATTGGTGAAAGAGATCGTCGCCCACATCAAGGATGTGGCAAGCGAACACCGGGACGGGGCGCTGAACTTTTTCATCTATAACACGCTGCCTGGTACAACCAGCGCTGCCGGTGAAAAGGCCAAATTCCTGAAAGAGATTATTCTGGGCGAAGCTGAGGTCGAAGAGATCTCGGTTCCTTTCGCGTTTGAGCTGCTGTCGCACATGAAAGGTGGTCCTTCTGTTGAGGTTCTGCTGGACCTGGCACTGGGTACGGATGCCTCGATTGCGGATCAGGCCGCCGAGGTGCTGAAATCGCAGGTCTTCTTGTACGACGCCGATACCGACCGTCTCAAGGCGGCCTATGAAGCTGGAAATATTATCGCGAAGGACGTTCTGGAGAGCTATGCCAAAGCAGAATTCTTTACCAAGTTGCCCGAGATCGACGAAGAAATCGAAGTCGTAACTTATGTCGCGGCCGAAGGTGACATCTCGACCGACTTGTTGTCGCCGGGCAATCAGGCGCACTCGCGGGCTGACCGGGAATTGCACGGCAAGTGCTTTATTTCAGACAAGGCGCAGCAAGAAGTTGAAGCGCTGAAGCTGCAGCATCCCGGCAAGCGGGTCATGCTCATCGCCGAAAAAGGCACCATGGGTGTGGGTTCGTCGCGTATGTCCGGTGTGAACAACGTCGCGCTGTGGACCGGTAAGCAGGCCAGCCCCTATGTGCCATTCGTCAATTTCGCGCCGATCGTTGCGGGTACCAATGGCATTTCACCGATCTTTCTGACCACCGTGGGCGTGACCGGCGGCATCGGTCTGGACCTGAAAAACTGGGTCAAGAAGGTGGATGAAGATGGCAACGCGATCCTGAACAATGACGGCAACCCGATCCTTGAAGAGAAGTATTCGGTCGCAACCGGCACGGTTCTGAAGATCAACACCAAAACGCACAAGCTTCTAAGTGAAGATGGCGAAGAACTGGTTGACGTGCCTTCGTCCTTCACCCCTCAAAAAGTAGAGTTCATGAAGGCCGGCGGATCCTACGCCATCGTCTTCGGCAAGAAACTGCAGGCACTTGCTGCCGAGACGCTGGGTATTGAGGCACCTTCGGTGTTTGCTCCGTCGAAAGAAGTCAGCCACGAGGGTCAGGGTCTGACTGCGGTTGAGAAGATCTTTAACAAGAATGCCGTGGGCACAACGCCGGGCAAAACTTTGCACGCCGGTTCAGACGTGCGTGTGAAGGTCAACATCGTCGGTTCACAGGACACCACCGGCCTGATGACCATGCAAGAGCTTGAGGCGATGGCCGCCACCGTCGTGGCACCCAGCGTTGATGGTGCCTATCAGTCGGGTTGTCATACCGCGTCGGTCTGGGATGCCAAGGCGCAAGCAAACACGCCCCGTCTGATGAAGTTCATGAATGACTTTGGTCTTGTCACCGGTCGTGACCCGAAAGGGGTCTATCATTCGATGACGGACGTGATCCACAAGGTGTTGAACGATATCACCGTGGATGACTGGTCGGTGATCATTGGCGGCGACAGCCATACCCGGATGTCCAAAGGCGTGGCCTTTGGTGCCGACTCGGGCACCGTGGCGCTGGCGCTGGCCACCGGCGAAGCCTCGATGCCGGTTCCGGAATCGGTCAAGGTGACCTTCAGGGGTAAGATGGCTGAGCATATGGATTTCCGCGACGTGGTGCATGCCACCCAGGCGCAGATGCTGGAACAGCATGGCGACAACGTATTCCAGGGCCGCGTGATCGAAGTGCATATCGGTACGCTGTTGGCAGACCAGGCCTTCACCTTCACTGACTGGACGGCCGAGATGAAGGCCAAGGCCTCGGTCTGTATCTCGAATGACGAGACCTTGATCGGTTCGCTGGAACTGGCCAAGTCGCGCATCCAGATCATGATCGACAAAGGTATGGAGCATGAAAACGGGATGCTGCAAAAGCTGATCGACATCGCTGATGCACGCATTGCCGAGATCAAGTCGGGTGAAAAGCCTGCTCTGACACCCGATGACAACGCGAAATACTTCGCTGAGGTTGTTGTCGATCTGGATCAGATCGTTGAGCCGATGATCGCCGACCCGGACGTCAACAATGCCGATGTGTCAAAGCGTTACACGCACGATACGATCCGTCCGATCTCGTATTACAATGCCGAAAAACATGTTGATCTGGGCTTTGTCGGATCGTGCATGGTGCATAAGGGTGACATCAAGATTGTCGCCCAGATGTTGAAAAACCTGGAAAAGGAAACCGGTAAGGTCGAATTCAAGGCTCCGCTGGTGGTTGCGGCACCGACTTACAACATCATCGACGAGTTAAAGGAAGAAGGCGACTGGGAAGTGCTCGAGAAATACTCGGGCTTCGAATTCGACGACCTGTTCCCGAAACAGAAGGCGCGCACCGAGTACGAAAATATTCTCTATCTTGAGCGCCCCGGCTGTAACCTGTGCATGGGCAACCAAGAAAAAGCCGCTAAGGGTGATACCGTTCTTGCCACGTCGACCCGCCTGTTCCAGGGCCGCGTCGTGGCAGATGCACCGGACAAAAAAGGCGAAAGCTTGCTGGCATCGACCCCGGTTGTTGTCCTCTCAGCGATTTTGGGCCGGACGCCGAAGATCGAAGAGTACAAATCCGCCGTGGAAGGCATCGACCTGACAAAGTTCGCACCGCCCGTCGCGCCAGAAGGGACCAAGTCGGCCCATTTCTAAGTTCTGCACGGCCGGTTCACCTGTCGCAGGTTGGGCCGGCCCGCTTCTTTACCAGATATGACGTCTGGGATGCTCGGCTAGCTCAGTGCGGCCGTGCGCTCAGGAACAATGTCGTGCAATCCGGGCCAGGCAATAGAAGTGTTGCACAGAATCAGGAAGCGCCTGACCAGTCCGCTCCGCAAGCTCCGGTCAGGAACCCATCGCTTAGGCGCAGGGCGGGGTCATCGGCCGTGATCGCTTTCGCAACACCGCCTTGGGGCAAGGTCTGATCCAGACGCTGATGGTACAGTATACAAAGTTTCGCAAACCCCTTGGATTGTGGCGACAGACGCAAGGCTGACACTCCGACCCAGCGCAATTGGTCAATTTGATGGTCGGTGCAGGCATAGCTGTCGGATAAGGTCTGTACCCCGTTCATTGCCATGAAGGGCCTGCCGTCGCCGGTCAGAACCTCGAGCCCGTCGGGGTCGTCTTCGCAAGCGAATTGGCAGTTGTCCTTGGTGCGCCCATGTAGGCGAGCGTGATAGCAGCGGCCAGAGATGGCAAGCGGTAACCGGCCGTGACCCCAGACCTCGATCGCGATATCCAGGTCATTGGCAACCCGCGTCAATGCCTCAACTGATGCCAGGGGCAATTCCGGCGGCAGACAGACTCGATTTGCGCCGCGGGCCGCCAGCCAGTTCAGCGTGCCTTCATTGTAGACATTCACCAGCGGTCCTACCGTGAACGCGCAGCCCTTGGGCAGATGGGCCAGGGCGGTCAAATCATTGACCTCGACCGTCACACCCATTTCGGCCAGTTCGGCGGTCAGTTTGCGTTCGCGTTTCAGCGTGATCAGCGCGAGACTGGTGAGGGAAACCTGTTTCCCGGCCTCGATCAACGCGGCAATCGCATCGGGGATGCGGTCCTGGTAGAAGGGCAGGCGTTTGGAACAGACCAACTCGCCGATCACCACACGATCGACCGGAGACTGGGTCAGGCCCTGATAAAACCCGGTCCAGAAATCGGCGGGCCAGAAGAACTGGCTGGGCCCGACTGTCAGTTCCATCGCGTTATCTCCATGTTTTCTTGTAGGCGCCGGTTGTCATGGCCTGCCCCTCGGACAGGCGGGCCAGCATGCCCTCGGGCATCGGGCGCCCGGCCTCTAGCGCATCCACCGCCGCGCGGAAATTGCGCACCACCTGCGCGACATAGGATTTCGACCGTTGCCTCCCTTCGATCTTCAGCGCCGTAACGCCCGCTTTTTGCAATTGCGGGATCAACTGCTCGGCGTTCAGGCTGACCGGATCTTCGAACAGATGTCCGGTTTGGGATCCTGCGGTGAAACACCCCTTGCACAGGGTGGGGTAGGGGGCCGGTTCCCCCTTGTCGACCCGGTGGATTAGATAACCGCCCAGACGCGCATCCAGAACGCCCTGATCTTCTGAGTAATCCACATGGCTGGCGGGTGAGCAGACCCCGTTCATGTTTGGTGACAACCCGGTGGCATAGGAAGAGAGCGAACAGCGCCCTTCGGCCATCACGCACAGGCCGCCGAAGACGAACACCTCAGTCTCAACCTCGGTTTCGGCATTGATGGCGGCAATCTCGGGCACGGACAGAACGCGTGGCAGGACCACACGTTTGACGCCAAACGTGTCTGCATAGAAATTGATTACATCGGCATTGGCAGCGGCGGCCTGCACAGACAGGTGCCGTCGCAATCCAGGGTGGGTGCGGGCGGTGTGGTCCAGCAGTCCAAGATCGGCCAGGATCACCGCGTCTGCGCCGCAAGTTTTGGCATCTGCTACGGCGCTGTGCCAGATCGCCTCATCCCCTGCGCGCGGGAAAGTATTGATGGCAACCAGCACTTTTGAGCCGTGTTGATGGGCGAAACTTACAGCATCGCGCATTTCGCTGCGATTGAAGTTGAGGCCCGGAAAGTTTCGGGCGTTGGTTTCATCGTTGAAACCGCAATAGACCGTATGTGCCCCCGCCTTAACGGCGGCCCGCAAGGCGGCGGGCGTTCCTGCCGGGCAGACGATTTCCATCACCATATTACTGCGTCCTCGGGTCGGGTCAGGCAGAGGCCGGTTTGACGCTCGGCCAGGGCAATCAGCTGCTGTATCGGACGCGCGAATGGCCCGGAAAGTCTGGCCGCTTCCTGCGCCAGGTCCAGTTCGGCATCGTCCACGGCATTGCGCAGGGCGAGGGCGGCGCCGGTATCGCCCTCAACCACCAGATCGCGCGAGAAAAACAGCGCATCGCCATCAAAGGCCCCGTGTACCAGACCAAGCAAGGCCGCAAGCGGACCCGAGATCCGGGCCACTCCTTTCCCCCGACCGCGAGTCAGGGTCACCTTTGGTCGACCATCGTTGGGATTGAGACACAGAACAATCGGCAGGTCGACCGGGTCGAGTACAAAATCGGTCTGCCTGTATTCGCCCAGGCGCTGAAACAGGCCGGGTGAGGTGCGGGCGATCTTGCGCGCAAAAACCGTCAGCGACAGGGACAGGGGTGCAAGCGGTACCAGCCGCAGCGCCGCCGCCAGAGGGGCGGGGCAGTGCGGTATTGTTATGTGAGGATCGGACAAACTGACCTCCGGCGGTTTAGCAGGTCCTGCTGTCGTAGGCGGGTGCAGGTGCCCGTTAATTGACTGTTGTCAATTCTGCGCGACAAAATCGTTGTTAGGGGAAGGGCAGATTACCGGAGCTGTCCCATTCGCACCTTACCGAAATTTCCCACCCTTCGTGATTTTCTTGGTTGGAGCGAAAGCACCGGCCAATTCCAGGCGGTGTCCGAACCCATCTCTTTGCGCCACCAGATGACGGCCGTGCATCGCGCTGTTTTGGAAGCACAAGGGCCGGTTCTGCGGTTTGATCACCCGGTAACGGCGCAGGGCGACCGATTGGATTTTCCCGTCGTAGTCAACCTGTTCGGCACAGCCCGGCGTGTCGCCGCCGGGCTGGGCGTTACGCCAGATGGCCTGGATGAATTGGGGTCCTTTCTGGCGGCGCTGCGCAGCCCCGCGCCGCCGGATGGGTTGCGCGATGCCCTGTCACGCTGGCCGATGCTGAAGGCGGCGTTGGCAGCGCGCCCAAAAACCGTTCGGTCGGCGGCGGTTCAGGATGTTGTCCACACCGGGACAGATGTCGACCTGTCTGCATTGCCGGTACAGACCCATTGGCCGGGCGATGCCGGGCCACTGATCACATGGCCCGTGGTGGTGACCCGCCCGTATGACAGCGATGCCGGGGATGTCAGCCGCTACAATGCTGGCATCTACCGTGTGCAGGTTCTGGACCGGAGCCGATTGATCATGCGCTGGCTGCCTCATCGCGGCGGGGCGGGGCATCATCGCAGCTGGGTTCAGCGTGGTGAAAAAATGCCTGTGGCCATCGTTTTGGGTGCTGATCCGGCAACGCTGTTGTCAGCGGCGTTGCCGCTGCCAGAAACCGTGTCAGAGTTGAGTTTTGCAGGTGCCCTGAACGGCACACGACCCCGGATGATACCTGCCAAATCTGTGCCACTGTTGGTGCCGGCCGACGCCGAGATTGTGTTGGAAGGCTGGGTTTCCCCAACCGAAACCGCCCCCGAAGGACCGTTTGGCGACCACACTGGATACTACAACCCGGCCGAGCCGTTTCCTGTTATGCATGTCACCGCCGTGACCCATCGTGAAGCACCAGTCTACCTGTCCACCTATACCGGTCGCCCCCCGGATGAACCTGCCATCATCGGCGAAGTGTTCACCCGACTGTCTTTGCCGACCATCCGCGCGCAGATACCCGAAGTGCGTGACCTCTGGCTGCCACCTGCCGCTTGTTCGTATCGCATGGCGATTGTCAGTATCGACAAACGCTATCCCGGACAGGCGCGGCGGGTGATGATGGCGCTTTGGGGGATGTTGCCGCAATTCAGCTATACCAAGATGATCGTGGCCGTGGATGACGATATCGATCCGTCTAGCTGGGACGACATCGCCTGGGCGCTGGCCACCCGCATGGACCCTGTGCGCGATGTGATGTTGCTGGAAAATACTGCCATGGATTACCTCGACTTTGCCTCGCCCCAACCCGGATTGGCGGGCAAGATGGGCATCGATGCCACAACCAAGATCGGCTCGGAAACCTCGCGCGAATGGGGTGAGGTCATGCGAACTTCGGATGCCGATGCGGCCTTTGCTGCTGATCTGTTGGGCCGGATCATGCCGGGGCTGAGCCAATGAGCGCTGCCCGTGTCATATTGGGGGTGTCCGGTGCATCGGGCGCAGCGCTAAGCCTTGCTGTGGCGGGCAACTTGTCGGGGTTGGGGGTTGAGATTGATCTGGTCGTCAGCCCTGCGGCCAATCTTACGTTGGCGCAGGAATGCGGCGCGGATGCGTTGGACGATCTGTGCAATCTGGCGACACGGCACCATGCCACCGGCGATGTGGGGGCAAGTATCGCTTCCGGCTCGGTCCCGGTTGCGGGCATGATTGTAGCGCCTTGTTCGATGCGCACGCTTGCAGCGATTTCGTTGGGTCTGGACGACAACCTGCTGACCCGAGCAGCCAGCGTGCAGCTTAAGGAACGCCGCCCTTTGATCCTGCTCACCCGCGAAGCGCCGTTGACGTTAGCGCATCTGCGCAACATGACCTCTGCAACGGAAATGGGGGCCGTGATCATGCCGCCTGTGCCCGCCTTTTACCTCAAGCCGCAAAAACTGAATGACGTGATCGATCAGATTGCTGCGAGGGCTGTTGATTCCCTGCGTTTGAGTGCCCCCACCGCCGCGCGCTGGAATGCGGGTGCCTGAACAGGGCGCGATTTGGACGTTACGGAATCCATAATTCTGCCACTATGGTGCAATCTATTGGCGAGTATTGGATTTTTGGGATTCTCTTATTGTGAACGCTCTTTTTCCTGACATTTCGGCAGCACCAGTCAAAACACCCATTTTTAACGTTGAAACCGAATTGAATGGCGCCGTTCGGTCCGAGCTGCGCCAATTGGAGGCGCGCAAGCAGTTTGCGCTGAACCTGCTTTTTGCCCTGGCCTTGAGTGTCTGGGCCGCCAGTTTCCTTGCTGAATCCGTGGGCACTTTCTTTATTTCATGGCATTCGAATTTGGGCCTTTCGGCGGCTGGTGAACAACCTTGGACCGCGTTGTTCGTCGGGCTGCTATGCTTGTTCTTTGCGCGGTCGAGCGCGTTGAAAGCAGGCAGTTTCTGGGCGATCTGGACGGGCCGCGCGCCTGTTATTCTTACTCCAACTGAGCGTGTGCCCGAGGCGGTGACTTATTCGATTGAGCAAGATCACGTTACCGCACAAGAGAAGGATTTCACTGAATCTTGGCATTTTGCGCATATCTCTAGACTTGAACGCAATGGGCGGTTCGTGATGTGGCGCAGCCCCGATATGCGGTTGCTTTTTATCCCCTTGCCGACCGAGCAAGATGCCCAACACCTGCTGCGCAAACTCAAACAGGAAAGCCGATCGGGCACAGGCAGTTTTGCGCTGCAAGACGCACCGGATGCGGCGTTGGTGCAGAATATCTCGGCCCGGGACGCGTTTGAGGCGCTTGAAGGAGTCGCAAGGAAAACAGGAACCAAATGCCCCAATAGGTTGGATTCTGTTTTCAACTATTTGACCGTCCTGATCCTCACCGGGTTTGCTGCGCTCGGCCTGTGGTCCCTTGTTTCGGGTAATACCGTGCAGGCAGGTTTTCCGCTGCTCAATCAGCTGTGCATCGTGCTGTTGGTCACCGCACTGATGGCGCATGCGTCGTTTTTTCGAAAGCATCTGCCCCGTCTGCGGCATCTGCACTTTGCTCGGTACGGGCTTGTGCGCGGCATCGCCTGGGGACCGACCGCCGTGACCTGCGACACGTCAGGATTAGAGATCTGGCGGGAAGGCAGGGTTTTGCGCATCGGCTGGAACATGGTGCGCGCGGTACACTGCGAAAATTATCTGACTGTTGTTGAGCTGACCGACGATCAGGTTTTTGTCATCCCTGAAATCCCCTCGGCGACAAATCTATTGGCTGCCCACCGTACATCGCGAGGATTGGGCCCATGGGATGGCGCCAGACATGCCACGGTACCGAAACAGGGAAAAAAGAAACGGTGGTGGTCGTTCCTGATCAGCGGCGTGGTCTGGTTGATTGTTTTCGTGACGATCTTGGGATTCATCGGCTGGCTTCAATCCAAACCCGCCGCAGCCGAGATGCTGCGAAATCCAACCCTGCCTGCATGGTACGAAGAGGTTTCGCCACAGGATCGACAGGCCGCTTTGGCAGCAGACAGATCCGTGAGCCAACCCCTGTTTGATGAGAAAATGCGGGTCGAAGAGGCCGGGTATGAAATCGTGAGACAGGGGTTTTTTGTTGTTCACGACCGGTCCAGTCTTGAGGATTTCGGTGAGGTTCGCCTGACGGTGGATCCGATTTTCGAACGCGCCACATTGCATCGGCTGCGGATACATCGGGACGGAAAGACATTTGACCAACTCCTCTTGCCGTTCCGAGAATTGAGTCTGGAGCGTGAACTCAAATCCGGCGTGATGCAGGGCGATATTGAATATTTCGGCCAGATCGCCGATCTGCGCGTGGGGGATGGCCTTGAGATCATCTGGTCGAAAAAAGCGACAACACCGGTTTTTCCTGATCAGTTCCACTATTGGGCAGACAAGCCCAGAGTCAGCAGTTGGGCGGAGAGGCGGATAAGCATCGACCTGCCAGCGTCGACCCGTTTTGGTCTAAATCATACCGAAGACTTCTCGATCAACCGTTACGAAGCCAATGGGCGCACGGTCTTGTCGTGGGCTTTTGGCGAGATTGAGGAGGAAGACGGAAACCTGCATGCGGCAGAGGCCTGGGATGTCTCGAATGACGGGATGCAGCTGTCCACGTTTCTCGATTGGGGACAGATCGCACAGCGCTTTGCGACAGATTACCGACCTCGTCCTGATCTTTTGCCCGATGACTTGATCGCGATACTTGAAGAGATCGCGGCGCAATCGGACGACCCCGAATGGCGCGCGACCCAGGCCCTGCGACTGGTTCAGGACCGTGTGCGGTATTTCAGTGTTTCCATCGGGGAAGGCGGTTGGATACCCCGTACGCCGAATACGGTCTGGTCCACAGCTTACGGGGATTGCAAGGATAAGGCGCTGTTGCTGATTTCGATGCTGGCGCATCTGGGTATTCAAGCCGATGCGGTCATCGTGGATCATGAAATCGGACCTGCCTTGCCACGCATGTTGCCGTCGCCCTTTGTTTTTGATCATGCGATTGTTCGCATTCGAGATGTACAGGGCGATTGG
Source organism: Ruegeria sp. BB5 (assembly GCF_056539405.1). Taxonomy (NCBI): domain Bacteria; kingdom Pseudomonadati; phylum Pseudomonadota; class Alphaproteobacteria; order Rhodobacterales; family Roseobacteraceae; genus Ruegeria; species Ruegeria sp. BB5. Next base: position 114,145 of record NZ_JBQFUX010000009.1, read on the forward strand.
TTTGTTGACCCCACCGACTTGTTGCAGGGCGGAGTCGGCCGGGCCATTTCGCTGACCGATTTCACCTGGGGGCTGCCGCTGTCACCGGACAGCACCGAACTGGTCGAGATTGTGCGGCATCTTCCAACTGAGCCCACGTCCGAAGTTCTACAAGAGTACACTTTGTTGGATGAAGGTCCGGTGGCTGCCATTCTGGATGTGACCGAAACCTGGCGCGGTGTGAACGCAGATTACAGGCGGTGGCTTTTTGATCGTCAGGATGAGGAAGAGCGGCACAAGAATTACGAAGATTGGTATGCGGATCGCTTTCCCGGTGCCACGCATCCCGATGCGATGGTTGTTGAGGATGATCTTGACGCCAACGTCATTCGGCTGGTGCAGCGATATTCCCTGCCGCGCGACGGGTTCGAAGAAGATGGCCTTTGGACGGACCTGAGCCATTTTGGCTATGTAGTTTCGGATCAGCTTTACGAGCTTGATGATGACGCGGCGTTGGCAGGGCAATCGCAGGTTAATAATCCGATCCACGCTGTACACACAGTGGTCATGCGCAATGTGCCGGCATCCTTGAACCAACCGGTCGGTCACAGCTTTGAAAACCGCTTTGTCGATTTTGAAACAAAGGGCGAGTGGAACGAAGCTGAGGCGTCCTTGCGCTATGAGTGGGTCCTGAAAACCAAGAAAACCACACTAAAACCCGGAGATGAAGACGCCTGGCGCGAGGCGGCTGATTACGTTGAAGATCATGACATTTACAACGTCAACCTGCATCAAAACCTGTTCGGCCTGGAATTGGATAAGCCGGTCTATCTGGGGATGAACGGAACCCAGCTGATGGTTCTTCCCCTGCTTGTGTTGGTGGCCATGATGATGTTTTTGATGTTCCGCAGCGGTGTCAGAGCTGAAGTGGCAGCCAGCCGCGCAATGATGGACGCGGACCGGCGCTGACGCCCGCCCCGCCCTTGTTATCCCTCTTGCCGGGAAGACAGGATCCAATCCCGCACAATCTCGGCCTTTGGTGTCAGGGGGCGAGTTTTGGACCACACCAGATAAAACCCCTTGCCCGTTTTCCAGGCCCATTCAGGACGCGCCGCCAGCATGCCCTGCCGCACCAGCGGAGCTACGACATGATGCCAGCCAAAGGCAAAGCCCTCGCCCGCCATCGCGGCCTGCAAAACCAAGGCATAATCGTTCAGCCGCAGACCGGTACGAGGGGTGACCTCGGCGATGCCAAAGGTGCGAAACCACTGTTCCCATGTGGGGCGTTCACGGACCGGCTCCTCTAGGTGAATAAGCCGTTGATTCAGAAGGCCGGGCACATTCTTGAGCGTGACGGCGGCGGCCATGACGCGAGGTGAAGCGACGGGATAGATCACCTCATCCGATATCAAATGCGCGTCGCAATCGGGCCAATTGCCATCGCCCAACCGCACGGCAAGGCTGATAGTTTCCACATTCAGGTCCGGCTCGCGATCGCTGGATTGCAGGCGCAGCTCAATATCGGGATGATTTTGCTGAAACGATGCTATTCGAGGCATAAGCCAGTAGTTGTTGAATGCCGAGGAAGCGCTGAGTGTCACGTGATCATTGCTGGCAAATTGCCGGATCGAAGCTGCAGAATGCGACAGCAGCTCGAACGCGCGGGTGACATCTGAAAACAGACGGTTTCCTGCATTGGTCAAAGTGATCCTGCGATGGCTGCGCCGAAACAATACGACGCCAAGTGAGGTTTCCAATTGCTTGATCGAGGCACTGACGGCGGGTTGCTGCACATTCAACTCCTCTGCCGCTTTGGTGAACGATCCCGTGCGTGCGGCAGCTTCGAAGACGACCAGATGGCGAGGAGAGGAGAGGAGGGACCAGGGTTTTTGCATAACTTCAGATTATGCTAAACATCAATATTTTCAACCGTCACAGAGATGTGGTTGAGCGCTATGGTTCTTGAAGAAACATGGCGATGAGGGTTTCAATGGCACGGCGCGCTCGGACATCCAGAAAACGGCAGGACACACATATCGCTGTGCCCGCCTCACCCTTTATTCAGCGCCAGGCCCCGTTTTACGATCTGCTTGACGAGGAGCAGGTCGTTCGTCTGGAACGTCAGGTGGATTGGTTTTTGCAGGACGTCGGCATCGCCTTTCGTGACGACCCCGAGGCGCTTGCGCTATGGAAGTGCGAAGGGGCACAGGTCGACGGTGATATCGTGCGCGCCCCTGCAGATTGGATTCGCGCCCTTTGTGCCAAGGCACCGCGTGAGTTTACTCAGTTGGCCCGCAATCGGGATCGATCGGTTGTCATCGGCGGTCGAAATCAGGTTTTCGCTCCGGTCTATGGCGCCCCTTTTGTGCGTGATCTGAAAGGTGGGCGGCGTTATGGCGATCTGAACTCCTTTGAAGACCTGGTGCGCCTTACCTACCTGCACCCAAACTTGCATCACGGGGGTTTTGTGACCTGCGAGCCGTGTGATGTTCCAGTCAGCAAGCGGCATCTGGATATGTTGCTGGCCCACATGACGCTAAGCGACAAACCGCATCTGGGCGCAATTACCGAGATGAGCCGCGCTCAGGACAGTGTCGACATGGCCGAGATCGTATTTGGCGCGGATGTGATGGCGGAAAACTGTGTCATCATGGGCAACGTGAACACCAATTCACCGCTGCTGGTGGATCGGGTGGTGACGGAATCCGCGCGGGTCTACAGCAGCCGGGGGCAAGGTATGATGGTGGTGCCGTTCATCCTGTCCGGGGCGATGGGGCCGGTGTCGACCGCCGCCTCGGTGGCCCAGGCATTGGCCGAGGCGATGATGGTCTGTGCATATATTCAGCTTATCCGTCCCGGTGCGCCTTTTGTACTGGGGAACTTCCTGTCTTCGATGTCGCTGAAATCCGGCGCGCCGACTTTTGGCATGCCCGAGCCGGTGATCTCGAATTATGCGATCGGGCAACTCGCGCGACGCGTGGGCCTGCCTCTGCGCTGTGGCGGATCGCTGACAGCGTCCAAGATCGAAGATGCGCAAGCCGCGTATGAAAGCGCGGATACGATGCATTCGACCATGTTGGCCGGGGCGAATTTCGTGCTGCAATCGGCGGGCTGGCTGGAAGGTGGACTGTGCGCCGGCTTCGAAAAGCTGATCATGGATGCGGACCGGCTTGGGTCTTATCAAAAGGTTCTGGACCTGGGGCTGGACACATCAGACGAAGCGCTGGCCAGTGACGCCTATGAGGAGGTTGGTCCCGGCGGTCATTTCCTGGGCTGCGGTCACACCATTCGTAATTATCAGGATGCGTTTTATGAACCCGCGCTCAGCCACAGTGAAAACGTCGAAAGCTGGGAGGATGAAGGTGCCAAGGACATGCGCACGCGGGCTTATGAACGCTGGAACCAGATGCTGAAAGATTATGAGGCACCTCCCATCGACGTGGCGTTGAAAGAAGAATTGGAGGCATTCGTTGCCAAACGCAAAGAAAGCTTGCCCGACGCCTGGTACTAAGTCCCCCGACCTTTCACCTATGCCGGTCAACCAAGGAAAACACGTATGCCCGAGATTCAAAAAGATGAGACAGCCACCGGCAAACCGCTGCCGTCCCACGCCAAGGTCGTTGTCATTGGTGGCGGTGTCGTTGGCTGCTCGATCCTGTTTCATCTGGCCAAATTCGGTTGGAAGGACGTGGTGCTTCTGGAACGAGATGAGCTGACCTCGGGTTCAAGCTGGCACGCGGCGGGGCAGATTCACACGATCAGCTCAGACCCGAATATCAGCCGTCTGCAAAGCTATACCATTGATCTGTATAAAGAGATCGAGGAGACCTCGGGCCATTCGGTTGGATTGCATATCACTGGAGGGTTCTACGCGGCCTCGACCAAGGAGTGGTACGACTATCTGAAACGCGAGCGGTCCAAGGCGCGCTATATGGGCCTGCATCAGGAGTTCATTTCTCCGTCCGAGTTGGCCGAACGGCACCCGCTGGTCGATCCGAAACATTACTATGCAGCGCTGTGGGATGATCAAGACGGCGATCTGGACCCGTCGGGAGCGACCTATGCATTTGCCAAATCTGCGCGCGTTTATGGTGCGCAGTATTTCACCCATTGCGGTGTCACCTCGATGTCGCAGCGACCCGACGGCTCGTGGGATTTGACCACGCCCAAAGGTCAGATCAATGCCGAACACGTGGTGAATTGTGGAGGGCTGTGGGCGCGCGAGGTCGGGCATATGTCTGGCATTCACCTGCCGGTTCAGCCAATGGAACACCATTATCTGATCACCGAAAAAATCCCTCAGATTGCTGAGCGGATGGAGATCATGGGGGAGGCAGGGCGTCTGCCCGCCGGGATCGACTATGAGGCCAACATCTATTTCCGGCAGGAACGGCAGGGGATGCTGCTGGGCACGTATGAACCGAAATCGACCCCTTGGAAGGTGAACGGCACGCCGTGGGATTTTGGGCATGAGCTGCTGCAACCTGACCTTGACCGCATTGCCGATCGGCTGGAGATGTCGTTTGAACGCATTCCTACCATTGGTGAGGCTGGGATCAAGGACATGATCAATGGTCCCTTCACCTTTGGTCCTGATGGCAACCCGATGATCGGCCCGGTGCCGGGGATGAAGAACTATTGGGTCGCAGTGGGCGTCATGGCGGGCTTTTGCCAGGGTGGCGGCGTCGGCCTGACCATGGCTGAATGGATGATCGACGGAGAGCCTTCGATCGACGTCTGGGCCATGGATGTGGCGCGGTTTGGCGAGTTCGCAACGCCAGACTGGGGCACGATCAAATCCTCGGAAAACTACGAACGCCGTTTCGTGATGACGTTTCCGAACGAAACGCTACCCAAGGGACGGATGCAGAAAACCACCGCGCTTTATGATCGTTTGGTCGCAAAAGGCGCGCGGATGGGGCAGGGCTTTGGGTTGGAAAACGCGCTGTGGTTCGCCGATGGTCCTGAGGACGCGCATGAAGACCCGACTTTTGAGCGCAATCGCAGTCACGACTATGTCGCGCGTGAGGTGAAAGCGGTGCAAGAGGCTGTTGGTGGGATCGAGATTGCCAATTTCACCAAACATGAATTCAAAGGCGCGGGTGCGCGGGCCTTTCTGGATTACGTGCTGGCCGGGTATGTGCCCAAACCGGGGCGCCTGACGCTGACACCGATGTTGACGCCCAAGGGTAAGCTATATGGAGATTTGACCGTGGCCTGCTTGGCCGACGATCACTTTATCCTGTTTGGTTCAGGCGCCATGCAAGAGGCGCATCGCCGCTGGTTCGAAAAGGACCTGCCGGATGATGTGAGCTATGCCAACGTGTCGGACGATTGGCACGGAATCGCATTGTCTGGCCCCAAATCCCGCGAGTTGTTGGCGCGGCTGACGCGAGAGGATGTCTCGGCCGAGGCCTTCAAGTTCCGCGATCTTCGCCAGACCTTTGTGGCCGGTGTACCGGTGATCCTGAATCGCATCTCGTTCAGCGGCGAACTGGGCTATGAGATTTATTGCAAGCCGCAATACCTGTTGCGCTTGGCCGAAGCGATTGAAGAGGCCGGGGCCGATCTGGGCTATCGCTGGTATGGGGCCCGCGCGTTGATGTCGATGCGGCTGGAGAAAGGGTGGGGTGTCTGGACGCTTGAATTCCGTCCGGATTTCAATGCAGTCGAAAGCGGAATGGAAGCCTTCATCAATTGGAACAAAGAGTTTGTCGGCAAGACGGCGACCGAGGCGGCCCGCGCCGAAGGCGTCAAACAGAAGCTAGTGACCATGACAATCGACGTCGACGGAATTGATGTGTCGAATGATGAGGCGATCGTGAAAGACGGCATTGCCGTCGGTTATGTCTCGTCCGGTGGCTATGCGCATCGGGTCGGGGAGTCGATGGCCATGGGGTATGTTGCCGCGGACCATGCCGCGCCGGGAACGATCCTACAGGTGGAAATCCTTGGCGCGTTCTATGACGCCACGGTTCTGGGTGCACCAATTTACGATGCCAATGGAGCCAATATGCGCACCTGAGTAGTTGGTTGAAAAGCCATCCGCGCACAGGTTGCAAGACCGTCATCATTTTGTTGGCTTGTAACCTGGCCTGCCATCAGCGTTCGTCAAAAGCGTTGTTCACGGTCTGATGCACCGGCTTCAGCATATAGGCGAGCAGAGTATTCTCGCCTGTGGTCATCTCTGCCACCACGGTCATTCCGGCCTGAAGAGGACGTTCATACGCGCCGCTGCCAATAGATTTTTCGGCCAACTGTATCGAAGCCCGGAAATAGGTTTCGCCTGTCATCTTATCGACAAGCGACACCGAATCCAGCCCGCCTGAGCAGATTACGATCGTTTTCATATTTTGAACCCTTGTTTTGTTGCCCGGGTAGGCTGCGACCGGGATGCACCCTGTTACACACGGGGGCTAGGCGTGCCAACCCTCCATTCCCGCAATCACGCGCTTGTGGTAAATGACCCGTGGGTCGTACGGCGTGACCAGATATTCACTTGCTGTGTTCAACACCGGGTAAACTAATCGGCATGATCCTTGAAACTATCTGGAAACAAGAAATTGCACCCTCTAATCTTCCACTGACATTTGGCCGATCAACCCCAGATTTAAGCCACCAACAGCCGTTTTGGACCACAAGTGCGAGTCAGCGTAGGAATTGCCGTATCAATACTTGTCGCGCTTTCAATCGGCGCGTCGACTTTTGTGGTGCATTCGCTGTGGTGGACGACCGCGAGGGAAAACAGTCGGATGTTGGCGGCCGAGATCAACAGTCAAATCGCCAACACGGTGCGGATTGAAGTTGGATTGACCCTAAGATCCGCCGAAGCGGCTTGGGCCGCGGTCCGGACAATCTTTGTCCAGAATGTGATTCAGACACAGCAAGCCGACAAGCGAGAGTTTGTGTTTCTGTCGCAATTGCAGGCGCAGCCCAACATATCGTGGATTACCTTCGGCTGGCCTGACGGGGACTTTTTCGCCGCCCACCGTTTAGGCGACAGTGGGCTGGAGATGATCGAAATCAACGACGAGATCCGGGATCGGAGCCTGCGCAAGGACCGTTACATCTTTATTCCGGGGGACATCCAATTCGAAGACCGCTCGTTTTCGCCAACCCAATATGATCCGCGCGATCACGCCTGGTACGGTAATTTCATTGATCGCGATACGCCGGACTGGATCGAGGTGCGCGACCTGCCGGGTAGCAACAAAACGGTCTATGCCTTTGCCGGGGCAATCGACGTGAACCGCAGACGCCAAGGCGTGTTGACGGTGGCCATTGAAACGGATCGCCTGTCGCGCTTTCTGGGATCATTGCGGCCGGGTGAGTTTGGCGCGGCCTATATTCTGAGCGCGGATGGCAAGGTGATCGCCGTACCGGACCCGGATGCAGATGAGGTCACCCCGGCGCGGATGGGTGAAGGTGAGCTGTACGAAGTTGCCAAGATGTCTGGGGAAACCCTTTTGGCGACCTCTGGTCCGAATGTCGCCGGCAGTTTGACGACCCGTGTGGTGTATGACGACGTGCCCTATGCCGTGGCACTGACCCCGCTTGGATTTTACGGGTGGCGCGTGGCCACGGTCATCCCCGAAGCCGCCTTCCTGTCAGGTATCGACCGGACGCTTGTCAATCTGATTTATGCGCTGCTTGGGGTGGTTGTTGTAGCGACCGGTCTTGCCATTTGGTTAATGCGCAAGGTTGTGGCAAACCCTTTGTCGCGCGTTGCCGAAGACCTCAGCCGAATTGAACGTTTCGATGTCGAGCAGGTCTCGCGGCGTCCCTCGCGCCTGAAAGAGCTAAATAACCTGTCCGCAGCGACGGCCAACATGGCGGCGGGTCTGTCGGCGTTTCGAAAGTATGTGCCGACCGATCTTGTGCGAATGCTGGTGGCGGCAGGTATCAAGACGCAGCCCGGAGGGGAAACAAAAACGATATCTGTGCTGTTTTGTGATGTGTCGGGTTTCACCGGCCTGACCGAAAAGCATGGCCCGAAGATTGTCGAGTTGATGGCACCATTCTTCAGCGCTGCGTCATCGACCATTGAACGGCATCATGGAACAATCGATAAGTTCATCGGGGATGCGGTGATGGCGTTCTGGGGTGCCCCGCGAGAAAATCTCAACCACGCTGAAGATGCCTGTCGTGCTGCGCTGGAACTCGTGGACGTGGTCGAAAGTGCTGGCCTGCGAAGTGACTCTGACGATTCCCTGCGCGTCAGGGTCGGTCTGAACAGTGGTGAAGCTCTGGTTGGGAATATCGGATCGGAACAGCGGCTGAACTACACTGCAATTGGGGACGTCGTAAACGTAGCAAGCCGCCTAGAAGTGGCCAACAAGGCCTATGGCAGCGCGATCCTCATTGGACCCGAAACACGGCGAGAAGCAGGTGATGCGATCATCGTCCGGGAACTGGATACGCTTGAAATTGCCGGCCGGTCCGGAGAACTGGTCGTTTTCGAACTGCTTGCCATGGCTGACAGTGTCGCTGAGACCCCACCGTGGATCGAGGCATATGAAACAGGTCTTGCCCATTACCGGGCCAGGCGCATGTCCGAGGCGGTCGCGTCCTTTGAGACCGCAGATAATTTGCGCGGGGGCGATCCTGCGTCCGTTTTTATGATCAAGCGAGCAAAAGCGTTGCTGGCGGACCCTCCGCCAGGCGATTGGACGGGCGTTGCATTCATGGATGATAAGTAGTGTTTCCTTAGGATGTTTGAGGCGTGAGGCGCTCGTCACTCTGTTTTCTGGCGTCATCGCCTTGAAATTTTGTTTCGTTTTGCCGGTAAATACTGAAACATCATGACAGCGCGAGCTTGATAGTTTAGTTGTTCAATTTAAAGCAAAATTGACAATGTCTCGGTGAATATAGTGGAACACGTAACCTTCACGTTCGAGATGGGAGTGGTGTGCGCTTTGTTGGCCTTCACCGTTTTCCTTTTCGTATCGGAAATTGTCAGAATAGACCTTTCTGCGATACTGGTTTTGGTTCTGGTCGGCCTTCTTAGCTACGCTCCGGGGCTTGAGAACCTTGCCAATGTTTCGCAACTGTTCGACGGATTTGCGTCCAACGCGGTGATATCCATCATCGCGGTTATGATCGTGGGGGCGGGTCTGGATAAAACCGGCATTATGAACAAAGTTGCGGCGGTCATATTGAAATATGGCGGCACCGCCGAGAACCGGGTGCTGCCAATTGTTTCGGGCACGGTCGGCGTTATTTCATCCTTTATGCAGAACGTCGGCGCGGCCGCATTGTTCTTGCCCGTGGTCAGCCGAATTTCCTCTAGGTCCGGAATTCCGCTGTCCCGCTTGCTGATGCCCATGGGGTTTTGCGCCATTTTGGGCGGCACGATGACAATGGTGGGCTCATCACCGCTGATTTTGCTTAACGATCTCGTCATCACTGCAAACAAGGGTCTGCCCGCTGATCAGCAGATTGAACCATTTGGTCTTTTTTCGGTTACACCAATCGGAGCGGTCCTGATCTTAACTGGGATCGCGTATTTTCTGCTGCTTGGGCGGTGGGTATTACCGGGCGATACCGGATCTGACAGTACCGGCACAGGGCAGGGTACGCAGGAATATTTGCAACGGGTGTACGGGCTGCAGGCAGATGTTTTCGAGGTGATCGTGCCCGAAGATAGCCCGCTGGTGGGGCGCATTCTGGCTGATATCAACCACGAAGAACACCTATACATAATCTCTACGTTTTATCGTGGCAAAACGTCGATGGTTCAGGTCCTGACCGCCGAGATTGCAGCACCTTGCAGATTGGCCATCATCGGAAACCGCTGGGATGTAGAACAATTTGCACTGAAATTTGGTCTAACGGTTCTGCCGGATTTGGATATCTTCGTTGAAGAATTTGCGCCGACCAATGCCGGCATAGCTGAAGTCGTTGTGACGCCCGATAGCAAACTGATCGGAAAATGCCCGCGCGAGCTTTTGTTTCGCAAGACCTATGGCATGTCGTTGCTTGCAATTCACCGCGGTGAAGAAACGCTTAGCCATGTTGAAACCGACACGCACGAATCCACTCAGATCGGGCTCGAGGAATTTCACGCAGGGGACATGCTTGTTGCACATACCCGATGGGACAACCTGATGCGCATTAAGCGTGATCCTGATTTTGTCGTCGTGACAACGGATTTTCCGCAGGATGAATTGCGGCCGCAGAAGGTCGGTTGGGCCTTGGCCTTTTTCGCAATTTCCCTGTCGCTGATTTTGTTCACCGACGTTCGTTTGTCGCTGTGCCTGCTGACCGGAGCTGCGGGAATGATGCTCACACGTGTACTGAGTGTGGATGAGGCCTATCGCGCAGTCGGATGGAACACCGTATTCCTGCTGGCCTGTCTCATACCGCTTGGGCAGGCGGTGCAAAACACCGGGACGGCGGCATGGATTGCCCAGCAAATCATGATCATTCTAAACGGTTGGCCGATTTGGGCGCTGCAGGCTGGTGTCGCGATATTGGCCACAGCCTTTTCTTTGGTCATGTCGAATGTCGGGGCCACTGTCTTGCTTGTGCCGCTTGCCATTTCGATTGCGGTGGCGGCAGGAGGCAACCCAGCTGTCTTTGCACTGACCGTAGCAATCTCGACCTCGAACAGCTTTATTATTCCAACCCATCAGGTCAACGCGCTGATTATGGGCCCTGCAGGTTACAAGGTTATGGATTTTGTGCGCTCGGGTGGGGTTATGACAATTCTGTTCCTGGTTGTTTCCTTGTTGATGCTTAACGTCATCTACTGAACTGCCTGGGCGCGCAGCCCGATCAGAGGTGCTTGTTTCTGAAAAAGGCGCTAGTTGACTAGGTAACTTGTCGGCGGACGTTTCGGTTCAGTCTGCTATTTCTTTCACGACGGAAAAAACGAAAAAAGTGTTGAGAAATCATGCTTTTGAATTCTGACTTATCATTAATCAACGCAGCGCTTCTTTTTGATCGCCAGTGTTATTGGGCCAGAATGTCGTTTGTGGATTTCACATCCGCGATTTCACCGTCAAGCGTTGCCATGCTAACCGAATGAACTTGAGCGGCATTGTGGGATTTTCCGTCCGGGCCGGTAAGCCCATAAGTCCAAACAGCATCGGCTGCATAGATTGGCTGAAAGCCAAGATCAGCTGCACTGCGCGTGGTCGATTCTACACAATGATTGGCGGTCGCACCGCACAGGATAACACGCTCGACGCCAGCGTCTTGCAGAATTGCCTGCAAAGGTGTTCCCACAAAACCGCTGCTGCCAGTCTTGACGACGATAGGCTCATTGGTCGCCGGGGCCGCGAATGGTTGAACTGCACACCCCGGGGCGTCGGGGTGAAACGGGTCCTCGGGATCCGTACCATGGTGGTGAATATGGACGACCGTGCTGCCGTCGCGGCGGAATTTTTCCAGCAGCTGGGTAATATTGCTTTCTGCCTCGGGACAAGACCGTTCCGTGCCCAAAGCATCCTCGTGCGCCAGGGCCATTTGAACATCAATCACCAAAAGTGCGGTTTTCATTCATTTCCGTCCTTAGCCCGTGGTTTCAGCCTTGCGGCTGGCCAGTATGTTTTCCACCCGCTTGCCGTAAATGCGAATGTTGATCTCATCCCCGATTTCGCGGTCGGGCTGTTCGTCATAAGTCATCGTGGCCGTAATTCGGGGGCGGTCTCCTTCAACCTTGGTCACGCCATGTAACGAGTACCCGCCACGGAACAACGTCAGCGTTCCCGCCCCGCGCGCGAAGGTCTGGGCATGAGACAAGTCCCCATCCAACAAGCGGTCCACCGCCTCTCGGTCTTCATCCGAGTCTGTCCGGGAATTTGGAATAAAGGTGAACTCGCCACCTTTTTCGGCAGCCTGCAATAACAGCGTGACAGTGCATTCGGTCGTATCATAGTGCCAGGCATGTCCGCTTCCGGGTTGCAGGGCGACGACGTTGAGCGCCTGAAACTCATCCGCGCATCGATACAGTTGGTCTTTCATCTGCACCCGCCGCACAAACTCGGTCAAAATTTCTGACTGGTACAGCTGCTTGAGGCCGGACTCTGCCGGTATTTGATCATCTGCAAGCTGCACGGCGCTATGGATGAATTCTTTTCGGCGTGGATCATCGTCAGGCAGCGAAGGGTCAATCGCCCCCTGATAGATGTTTCGCTTCACGTGCAAAATCTCCGCCGTCGGAAGCAGGGCGTTTGCCTCTGAATTCACCTGTTTCAAAGCCTTGGAATGCAGAAAGCCATCCAGATTGCACCAGCCGTTGGTGTCGATGCTGAGCTGACATTGGGCTAATAATTCTGCACCCGGGCCATTGTCCAGATCGGCAATCGGGTAGCGGTCGAGGTCTACAAAATCCAGAGCGACATCCCGTTTGGATTGGCTGGTGTCAGTCATGATGATCTCCTTCAGGAAAACTCAACCGGTCAGTGCGCTGTCGCACACCCCGATACTATGCAGAGCAGTCTTGATCAGATAAAACGAAACAAAACGGGCCCATGAACAAAAAATTTTTATGGAAAGCTGATGCGCCACAATCTGAACCTCAACTGGTTGCGGAGTTTCGAAGCCGCAGCGCGATTGCTGAGCTTCACATCTGCGAGTCAAGAAATCGGCCTGACACAGACTGCCGTAAGCCAGCATATCAAAGCCCTTGAGGCGCAGCTCGGCGATAAGCTGTTCGTGCGCCGCCCCAAAAGTCTGCAATTGACCGATGTGGGCAAAGCTTACTTACTGCCTGTCCGCGAAGCACTGGGCACGATTGAGATGTCGACGACCGGCCTATTTGGTCCCCGCGGGGCAGCAACGATCACTATACGTGCCTCGATGGCCTTCATCATGTGGTTGTCTCCAAGGTTGGATGGCTTTCTGCGCGACCATCCCGACACCAGCGTCAAACTTTTAACCTCGATCTGGAAGGATTCCTCGGAACAACACCCGGTCGATGTTGATATCGTCTTAGCGTCCAAAGACTATGCAGGCCCTAATTTGGAGCCGCTTTCGGACGAGGCGATTGTCCCGATTGTCAGTGCCGTGTCCCATGAAATGACAAAAGGGCCCAAGGACTTACTGCAGCACCCCTCAATTCATATCTTGGGTTTTGACGATCATTGGGCGCGCTACCTTTCCGCCTTTTCGCTGGAATCAACGCACCCTGGCGCGCGGCTGGTGACCGACACCTCAACCGCCGCGATCGAAATGGTTGGTGCTGGTTTGGGGTGTGCCGTGGTCATTGAACGTTTTGTGGCACGGGCGATGGCGGCCGGACAGAACATTCGTATCGCTGGCGAAGCGGTAGCATTGGAGCAATCTCATTACCTCATTAGAACAGATCACCGCGCTGCTGTTCGCCCACAAATCGAAGCGTTCAATTCTTGGCTTCGGCAGCAGTTCTGAGTTCAGCACCCTGATGTTGCCAGATGAGGTGAACTAAGCCACAGCTGACGAAGAATGAGGCCCCGCACCTTTTTTCTTAAGAAACATGGGGAAAACCCCCATGTTAACCCGCGAATCTTCACGTGAACGAATCTTGCGTAGTCAGTGATAGGGTGAGACCATCGCAGTACAGTCCGAGCAAACATGCGATAAAAGGGGTGTTTATGGAACCAGGCAATCTCAGGCTATTGCCAGTCTACAACGGGAATACACTGGCCGACCTGTTTCAGGCTTGTTCAAGCCCTTCTTTATTGTCGGCGATTTGCGGTTTGTGGGGCAATTCTGACTTCAAGCTGGGCAATCACATCATTGATCAGCCTGAACAGAGCTCGATTGACCTTTCACAATGCTTTGGCAAGGCGCTACCCTTTGTCGGATGTCGGTTTTGAGAATGGGAAGCCCAGAGGCTTTCTATATTCCGGGATACGTACACAATTCGCGTAGCCCCCAAAACTCGGATGCAGGATCACAATAATCATGCGTCTTGTGTTTTATCAAATGGCCAGTTCACGATGAGCAAAAATCTCTCTTGCAAAAATCAACCAGAGGCATCCGATGCACAGCGTTCGGCGTCAAATCTGGTCAATGTGATGAACATCGACCGCGATGACGCATTAGGTATACGCGATCAGATACGCGCAGAGTTGGCTTATTTGATTTCAAGCGGCGTACTGCAAAATGGAGCGAAATTGCCCTCCTGCAGAGCACTTGCGCGCGATCTCAAGGTGTCTGTGAACTCGGTGTTGGGTGCATATTCCAGGCTTGTTGACGAAGGTACGATCATTTCGAAGCCAAAATCTGGCTACTATGTCTCTCTCAATCTGAACCGGACGCAGGCCAAGGCAGATCAAGAGATCAACGCGAATTTCCCGAACATCGTCGAAAGAATAACCAGAAGGCGTTTGCCATCCAAAGCAGGCTGTATCACGCGGCCTGCGGATTGGCCGGACTATCAGTTCCCGTTCGTGTGCAACCAGGCGGCCTCGAACAGGTTTCCTTTGGCTGAATGGCGTGAATGTTCCCGACTGGCGTTGAACATGCGCGACCTCAGCAATTGGACAGGTGACAACCAGTATCGTGATTCCGACACCTTTGTTGAACAAATCTGTAGCCGGTTGTTGCCGCATAGAGGCATCGTCGCCAAGCCTGAAAACGTGCTGATTACCATGGGTGCGCAGCAGGCCATCTATATAGTGGCGGCTTTGCTGCGTGGCTTTGGCCGCGTCGTTGCAATTGAGGATCCAGGATATGCCGACGCGCGTAACATATTCGAGCAGACCTTTGATGAGGTCCGGTTCATCCCCGTCGACAGTGAGGGTCTTGTTGTCGATGAAAGACTGGCCGGATGCGATCTGGTCTATGTGACGCCAAACCGTCAGATGCCAACAGTTCTGTCTATGTCGCAGACCCGAAAACGTCAGCTACTGGACATGGCAAAGAAGGAAGATTTCCTGATTATCGAAGACGATTATGAAGGTGACATGGACTTTGATGAGAACAGTCTGCTTCCTTTGTATAGTGGGCATTCTCAGGGGCGGGTGATCTATACTGGCAGCCTTTCAAAAAGCTTGGCTCCGGGTCTGCGGCTGGGCTATCTGGTCGCCCAGGAATCTCTGGTGCAAGAAGCGCGCGCCCTACGCGGAATGATGATCCGCCATCCACCGCACGTCATTCAACACACCGCATCTCTGTTCCTGCGTTTTGGTCATCATGAGACGCACCGGGCAAAGATGCACCGGATTTTCAACGAACGCTGGCACGTCGCATCGCAGGTCATCCAAGAGCTGTTTCCCGATTTCGAGTTGCAATACGAATATGGCAGCACGAACTTTTTCTTCCGCAGCACCCAAGGGCACAGCGCCTATCAAATCGCGGAAGCTGCACGTCAAAGGGGCGTGATTATCGAGCCGTCAAGCGTCTGTTTTTCTGATGAAAAGAAGGGTGAAATAACCTTCAGGCTTGGCATTTCCGCTGTTCCTGCAGGCAATATCGAACAGGGTCTTCGCACCTTGCGCAGCGCCATTGATGCGCTCTAGCTGTGCCCACACTTAAACTCATCTGTGTCTATCCAACAGGCCAACAAACTTACCTTTATTGATGGGCAAGGCCAATCGGGCTGGTCTGATCGAGTCACTTGCCCACGCGAAAGCAAGTTATTTTTTTGTTGATTTACCGCGCCCATAGGTCCGTCAGGTCGAATGTAGCGAGGTGAGAGATGAATATTCTGGGGCACTTTGTATCCAACGAATTCTGGCCAGGTGCGAGCAACAGGATTTCTGAAATTGTAAACCCGGCCACCGGGGCGGTGACCGGAAAGGCAACGCTGGCCTCTGTCGAAGACGTAGACACCATCGTTAGAACAGCGGCTGAGGCGGCGCCGGGCTGGGCGGCAACACCGCCTGCCAAACGCGCGATGGTTATGTTCGAGTTTCGCGATCTTCTCAGAAAACACACCAATGAACTGGCTGAACTGCTGTCGTCAGAACATGGAAAAACTCTGCCGGACGCAAAAGGCGAGATTGCGCGCGGTATCGAGGTTGTCGAATTCGCGTGTGGGATTCCTCAGCTTCTTAAAGGCGAGTATTCAGAGGCCGTTGCAGCAAACGTAGATTGTTTTTCTGTCAGACAGCCTTTGGGCGTTGTTACAGGTGTAACACCCTTCAATTTTCCCGCCATGGTCCCGCTTTGGATGTATCCGGTGGCCATTGCCTGTGGAAACACCTTCGTGCTGAAGCCTTCCGAAAAAGACCCCTCGGTCGTGATGCGCATCGCGGAATTACTGGCGCAGGCCGGGTTGCCACCGGGCGTTTTCAACGTCGTGAATGGGGATAAAGTGGCCGTGGATGCGCTTTTGGATGATCCATTGGTTGAAGCGGTCAGCTTTGTCGGCTCAACGGCAATTGGGCGTTACATATACTCGCGTGGCTCGGCGAACGGGAAACGCGTGCAGGCGTTGTGCGGCGCAAAAAATCATCTGGTCGTTATGCCGGATGCGGATTTGGAACAGGTTTCGGACGCGCTCATTGGGTCGGCCTATGGCTCTGCGGGTGAGCGATGTATGGCCATTTCCGTTGCCGTACCCGTTGGTGAAGACACAGCAGATCGGCTGATCGACGTACTGGCACCCAGGGTGCGGGCTTTGAAAGTTGCGCCATTTACCGACCCGTCCTCAGAACTTGGTCCCGTGATCAGCAAGCAAAGCTACGACCGCATCTATTCCTATATTGAACAGGGCCTTGAAAAGGGTGCCGAGCTTGTTGTCGACGGGCGCGAAATCTCGTTACAGGGGTACGAAGACGGCTATTTCATCGGCGGGTGCCTGTTTGACCGAGTGACGCCTGATATGCCCATCTACAAGGATGAAATCTTTGGTCCGGTCCTTTCCGTGGTGCGAGCTGCCAGTTACGAAGACGCAGTTGGTCTGATAAACGATCATGAATATGGAAACGGGACGGCGATCTTCACCCGCGACGGTGACGCTGCGCGTGATTTCTGGGCGCGCGTGCGCATAGGTATGGTCGGAGTAAATGTGCCAATCCCGGTTCCGGTCGCTTATCACTCTTTCGGAGGGTGGAAGCGGTCCTTGTTCGGCGACCATCACATCCACGGCATGGAAGGGGTGCGATTCTATACCCGACTCAAAACCATGACAACCAGATGGCCATCCGGAATTCGCACGGGGGCTGAATTCAATATCAACGGTGGAAAAGTTGTCTGAGCCTAGGCTGGGAGTGAGCAGCCATTCTTAAAATTCTCGCATTGAGACATTGAGGCGCCACATCATATCCCGGCGAGGTTCTATTATTTGAAGTTGATCCCAAAGGCCTCGTGAAAACACTAACACGTGCCTACGCAAAATCTGTGTAGCATCCTAGTGCTTTTCTGAATCTCATCTTTGTAATGCATCAGGACGACGAAGAACCACCGTCTGATCGATCCATTGAAGCAATGTGCGTTGGACGGGCGCTAACTGTTCCCATCGACATTGAAATTATCCGCTTAATTTCAAGTCAATATCGAATAATATTGTTGTTTTACAATGCGATAAGCATTGGATTGATCTGTGCCCATATTTTCATCGATCTGTGCCTTTCGCTCATTAGCCTGCATAATCTTAACTTGACCCGAGGAGGACGATGCAAGCCTTCTGCGAAATGAGGGGTTGCGCCTGCTCGCGTATGGAACGCATCATATTCTTCTAGGGAAGACAGAGCTGGGTCTGCAAAGTCATTGCAACGCCTTGTTCAAAATAGGCATTTTCACGGGGAGGACAAAGCGTGCTGATGCGAGGACTTGAAGCTCTTACAGGGGCCATATCCGAATTCGCAGGTTGGATCGGATGGTTTCTGATTTTGTACTGCATGGCGTTTGGTGTTTCCGACGTTTTCATGCGTTACCTGCTCAACAACCCATCGCAATGGATCGGCACCACCTTGCAGGCCGCAATGGTGCTTTTGGCATGTGTGGGTGGTATCTATTCGCTGCAGCATGATAGCTTTGTGAAGCTTGATCTTTTCTACGCGAATGCGACAACGCGAAAGAAGGCGATCCTAGATGTGTTGACCGCGCCCATCGCGATCCTCTTTCTGGTTACTCTGATCTGGAAAGGATACGAAGCGGGTTCGCTTTCACTGATGCTCAACCAGTGGACGCCGACATCGGTGCCGATTCCGATCTACCCAATCAAATTTGCAATCCCACTCGCCGGGTTCTTTGTTCTGCTGATCGTCATCAAGAAGCTTCTTGTGGATTTGCAAACAATCTTCGGCGGCGAACCTGATGAGGCGTAAGCCGAAACCCGGCGACGTCCTTATCTGAACAAGATCAAAACGAAAAAAATCATCTCTACAAACAAGGAGGATACAAATGAAACTTGAAAAATCCATAAAGACAGCCTTTTGGGCCGGTGCTCTTGCCACCAGCGCAAGCGTTGCTTTCGCTGCAGACGGACCGCCGGATGAGGTAACAGAATGGGTTTTCCAGCCGGCATTTGACCAAACTGACGCTGGTTGGGACAACGGCCTGATCCCTTGGGTTGAAGCCGTTGAGGAAGCAACACAAGGTACCGTTAAAATCCGTGTCGAGCCTGCTGGCGCACTGGTAAGCGGCGCCGAGGCCTTCTCTGCAGCCGCAGCCGGTCAAACAGACGGCTATGCCGGCTGGGGATCCGTCTATGGTGGTGATATGCCGGAAGGCATGCTGGCTTTCGGTATGGCAATGGGCGCAAACAACACCGAAGAAGCATGGGAAGTGATGTGGGGAAATCCTGACTATCGCGTCGGCGATATCGTTCAGGAAGCTGCACACGCGCGTAACCTGCACTGGGCTGGTTGGACCAACCAGGGTCCAAACGCGATGTTCACCAAATTCCGGGTCGAAAAAATGGAAGATCTGGAAGGGCATAAAATGCGCGCAGGTGGTCCTCAGGCGATCTTCCACTCGACCATGGGTGGCGCGCCGGTTTCCATGAACGGTGGCGAAATCTATACTGCCATCAAGCTGGGCACGATCGAAGGCACCTACTGGGATACCGGTGGGATCGACGACATGTCCTTCCAGGAAGTGATCGATTACGCGATCATGCCGGGTTGGAACCCCGCACAGCACCAGGAAATCTTCATCAACCTGCAAAGCTGGAATGCCCTGACGGACTGGCAGCGTGAGCAAATCGACGGTATTTTCGAAGAAACCTACTTTGAAACCAGCCGTATGCACGCGGAAGGCGTTGAAGAAGCGCTGCAAATCCTGCGCGATGCCGGTGGCGAAGTGATCATGCTGAGCGACGAAGAAGTGGCAAGAATGCGTGAAAAATCCATCGCAGAAGTTTGGCCCCAAGTTGCTGCAGCATCTAAAGGAAACGCCAAAGGCGTCGAAATCTACAAAAAGTTCCTCGAAGATAAAGCTGCAGGGAACTAATCCACCGAAAATTCGTCATACGTGACGCACAAAATGACCGCTGGCTTGTTAGATGAGCCAGCGGTGCCCCGGAAAATGCCGCCAACAATACGGCATTTGGAACCGCGCATTAGCCGACGTTCCTAGGCTGCCACGTGCTAAGGAAAGACAAAAAATGAGCCTTGAACTTATCACAGCGCTGTACTTCATAGTGCTATTCGCCATTCTTTTCATGGGTTTGCCGGTCTCATTTGGCCTTGGCGGTACAGCCGTACTGTTCGCGATGATCATAGAACCGCGAGCGCTCTTGTCGGTGCCAAGTGCCTTTTATTCGACTCCGTGGAGTTCCATTCTGGTGACCGTGCCGCTCTTCCTGTTCATGGGATCCTTGATACGATTTTCCGGAATAGCCGAGGCCGCCTATGACGCTGTCTATAAGCTGATTGGACATGTTCATGGCGGACTGGCGATGGGAACGGTTCAGGTCTGTACCGTTTTCGCAGCTATCACTGGCATCACGCCACCTGCGACGACAACCATGGGGCAGATCGCATACCCCTCGATGATGCGATACAATTATGACCGTAGGATCGCCATCGGGTGTATCGCGGCAGGTGGCGCTCTGGGCGCGCTGATCCCACCGAGCGTTCCGTTCATCTTCTATGGTCTTTTGGCAAAAGTATCCATCGGTGACCTGTTCATGGCCGGTCTGATGCCGGGTCTGATGCTTGCCATGTTCTATACCATCTACATCGGTGTCCGTTGCCGCATTCAGCCGGAACTTGGGCCCGCTCTACCGGCAGATCAGAAATTCACGGTGAGTGAAAAACTCACCGCCGTGCTCAGCATCTGGCCCTTTGCCCTTTTGATCGTGATCGTTTTGGGCGTTATCTGGGGCGGCATCGCAACGCCTGCCGAGGCTGCTGCGTTTGGTGCTGCGGGCGCATTCGTCATCAACTTCATCTATGGCAAACTGACCAAGGAAGTTCTGGTTGAATCGCTGGTGTCGACAGTAAAGCTTAGCGGTATGGGCCTGTGGATCCTGATTGGCGCAACTGTCTATCTCAACGTGTTCAATACCTTGGGCAGCCAGGACCTTCTGACCAATCTGGTTCTATCCATGCCAGGCGGAAGCACAGGCATCCTGTTGATGATGATGCTGATCATCTTGATCCTGGGTATGGTCATGGATGACTGGGCCATCATTCTGCTTTGTACCCCACTGTTCATCCCGATCATTGATGAACTGGGGATCGACAAACTGTGGTTCGGCGCTTTGTTCATCGTAAACATTCAGATCGCCTATCTGACCCCTCCATTCGGCTTCGTTCTGTTCTGGATCAAGGGCGTTTTGCCCAAGGACGTAAGTATGGGCGATGTTTACAACTCGGTTGGACCCTTTGTTGTACTTCAATTCGTTGGCCTCACGTTGATTTTCATCTTCCCGGAAATCGCCACCTGGCTGCCCAACGCGCTGAAATAGAGGATATCAGATGTTCAAACATATACTTGTCCCCGTAGCTCCCGGACATGAGAAAGAGTATTCGGCATCCATAGAAGCAGCGAAAAAACTGTTGGCGGACGGTGGTCGGATTTCGGTCTTGTCCATTATGGAAGAGCTGCCATCCTACATGGCGTCATACTTTCCGAAGGATCAGCTTAAGAAAGCAATTGAGGAGCTTGCGGATACTTTGACGGCAGAGCTGGGATCGGACGTGATCGATGTTCATGTTGTGTCAGGACATTCGACCAATGCAATCCTCAGTTGGCAGGAAAAGCACAAGGCAGATTGTGTCGTCGTGTCCTCACACCGACCCGGTCTTTCTGACCTACTACTGGGATCTACGGCCGCCAGGGTTGTACGGCATTCCAATTGCAGCGTGGTGGTCCTTAGATAAGGTCAAGCAAAATCAATTGGTTGCAAAAAGATGGGGTTTCCGGTTCCTCTTGGGGAGGGGCCGGAAACTTTTTTCATTCAAAGTACTGTATTGAAAAATGTAAAACTCTCAGGCGCTTGGTTTCATTTTATTGAAAGCCAACAATTCTTGTCGGATCGCTTAATTACTGAGACTGCGCATGCAACAGATTCAGTTACTTAGGTTTTCGAGTCTTTGTGACTCGGAAACGGGCCAAAATTTCCAAAACTTAAGAACGCGACTTTCGGTTGACAGGTAGGGAATGCTTGGAAAGAGACCAAGAGAGCCTCCTTTGCGCCACTAAGACCCACTCAACTGGCCAGCCAGTAGTTTCTGCCAATTGTCCTGCCAGTGGCGTCAATACACCTGGCGCAGTCGGAACCGTTGTACACACCGCCACCAGTGATCCGATGGCGGCCAGAGAGGCAAATATTGCCGTATTGCTGGAAAGGTTTGCTTCATGAACATGGTCACCAGATACACTCCGGCCCAGGCATTTATTCCGGAGTGAAAAACCACGGCTCCGAAGCCAATGACCCCGGACACAAAGAAGATTGGCGCAATGTTTACTTTCTGAGGAAGATCACTGAAGGGGATGACACCGACTACAGGTAATGCACAGATCAGAGCGGCCCCAAGTGCGACCCACGCAGGTGCGATTCCATGCCAGCTGTCTGTAACCCAAAGTAAAATGTTAACTCCGAGTATGCCGGATATGGCAACTGGGCCGAACGCGACATCCGCCATCTGGGGCGTCAATTTGCCGAAATCGTTTGCCATCCAAGCCTGGCCAACTCGCTCAGTCGCAACCTGTGCCTGGAAAAACTGGCCGAACGGGCTGTCCAGATCATCGGCTCAGAGGCGGACTGGGCTCAGATGGCGGGGAATGCTGGCATAGGGTTGCCGGACCACACTGCCATGAAGGTGGGTTCTTCACTGATTGCCTTGCAGATCGTTTCCCGCAGCCAAGGTGCGGCGACTATCTCGGAGGATTTTTTGCGCAGCTACATCAAAAAAGGACTGCTGGTCTCTCCACTCGATGATCGGTTGCCTACGCCCCGCAGTTTTTTTGGTCGTTCAGGGCACCTCGGAAAAACGAAACGTGGTGAACCAGTTCTGCAGCTGGCTTCAAGACTACTATAAAGCAGCGCAAAGTTGAGGACTAAGGCTAACAGTTGGAGCGTAACCCCGCCGCTTGACGTCCAAGAGGTGCAACTACTCGCCTAATGAATTGCTACAGTCTGTGTGAATCATAACTTTTCTACTGCGCGGAAGCGAACTATCCGGCGCTCATGCAGCAGTTTTCACACCGCAAGCACTTAAAGCGAGAAAATTGCCAATCTGCTATCAGTTCATCGCAACCAGCAGGGGCGTTCACACCTTCACACCCGTAAACGCTCAATACGAGAATTTTCCGGGGTCAAAAAATATTGCCTTGTATAGCCGCTAAATCGTCACTGGACCCGTTGTTCCTCTGACGATGCACTCCAATTCGCAGCAGACTCTGAATGGCTCCGGATCGTCTGAGGTAATGTAGTCGGTGAACTTTTCCCCCGCCAGCGTTCCGATGGTTTCTGCCGGAATACGAATGGTCGTTAGACCCGGCTCGACGTCTGACGACCCTTTGAAATCGCCGATGCCGATAATCGACAGGTCTTCGGGCACGGTCAGGCCCAGTCTCTGCGCGGCAAACAAGGCACCCTGTGCAATAACATCGTTTCCGCACAACAATGCCGTAGGGCGCGGATGTTCCGTCAAAAGGTAAATGGCAGCCTGCTTTGCCTGCGAGACACTGTAGGGCGCTTCGGAAACTCGCTTATCCGGAAGGCAAATATCCCTTTCCGCGAGCGTATCATGTACGGCTGTGAACCGGTGCTGCGCTCGATCATTGCCATTGGTTTTGGGAAAAATCAGTCCGATGTCCCGATGCCCCAAGGCCAGAAGATGCTCGGTCGCAAGTCGCCCGGCCAGAAGATTGTCTGCCCCGACACAGGGCAAGTCTGAATCTTCGGAGTAGTTCCATATCGCCAGCCCCGGAATTTTCTGCTGTTCGATCAGGCGGGCGGTTGCCTCGGCGTGTTCCAACCCGACTAGCGCGACCCCGTCCACACGATGCTCGAGCAACTTGCGAACCATCGCGTATTCCCGGTCAAGATCGTATCCGTGCGACGCCAGCAAAAGGCTGAAGCCGGCCTTGTCGATCGAATCCGAGAATGCCTGAATGACCTCAGCAAAAATGGCATGGTTGATTGTGGGCACAACTAGGCCGATGGTCCCGGACCGTTTGCCATGCATCGTCTGTGCAGCACGGTTGCGGATATACCCCAGTCTCTGAACCGCTCGGTTGATCTTTTTGCGAGTCGCTGGGTTCACCAAATTCGGGTGATTAAAGGTACGTGACACCGTGGACGGAGAGACTTTTGCAGCCTTTGCAACTGCCACAATATCCACCTTACCCTTCTGAAAAATTGACATAATTTTCTTCCATTTGGTCGATTTTATGAAAACATTTGCAAAACTATTTTCATTGCCTAACCTGATTTGTCAACAAAAGTAAAAACATGAACCGACGGGTTGGGAGGCCCTGAATGGAATTCATTTATTACTTCGGAGACGTGTTTACCCCGCTGTCATTCATGCTGCTGCTCGGCGGTACAATTGGGGGCCTGATTCTGGGTGCCACGCCCGGGCTTTCACCGACCATGGCTGTCGCGCTGTTGATCCCGTTTACCTTCCAGCTTGAGGCAGCGCAGGGTCTGATCTTGCTGGGAGCCGCCTATACATCGACCGTGGCCGGAGGGGCAGTCAGCGCAATTCTCCTCAAGATCCCCGGCGCGCCTGCTAATATCGCCACAACACTGGACGGGCATACGATGGCCAAACAAGGCCAAGGTGCGCGCGCTTTGCAGCTTTCGTTTCTGGCTTCGGCGGTGGGCGGAATATTCGGGGTTCTGCTTTTGATCTTCCTAACCCCCGTTTTGGCCAAATGGGCTCTGGCGTTCGGCCCTTCGCATTTGTTCTGGCTGGCCATTCTGGGCGTGACGGTGATCGGGACTCTGGACTCCGCGTCGGTGGTAAAGGGGCTACTGTCAGGCTGCATCGGCTTGTGGCTGGCCACTATCGGTTTTGATGACATCATGGGGGCGCAGCGTTTCATCTTTCACCCCGCTTTGGGTGGTGGAATCAACATCATTGCCGCGCTGATCGGCCTGTTCGCAATCCCACAGGTGCTGACGATGTTCGCCAAGGGTCGCCATAACGCAGGGGCCGAGGTCATTGAAGTGCAGCGCCATTCGATCGTCGCGGCATTCCGAGAGTTGTTCAGCCGCACCCGCGCGCTGGGTATCGGCACGATGACAGGCTCGATCATCGGCCTGATCCCGGGTGTCGGCGGACAAATCGCGGGTCTTGTTGCCTATGATCAGACCAAAAAGTTCTCGGCTGAAAAAGACAAGTTCGGCACGGGTCATTCCGAAGGCGTGATCGCTGCGGAATCCGCCAACAATGCCATGGTCGGCCCATCTCTGGTACCTTTGCTGACGCTGTCCATTCCCGGCAGCCCCACCGCCGCTGTTCTGTTGGGCGGCTTGCTGATTCACGGTATTTTTCCCGGCTCAGACCTGTTCGACAATCACCCCGATGTCGCCTGGACCTTCATCAACTCGATGCTGATCGGGCAGATACTGATGTGCATCTTTGGCCTTTATGTCGCAGGGCTAGCAGCCCGCGTGGCGCAGGTGCCGCAATCGGTCATGGCCGCCATCGTGCTGGCACTGTCGGTCTTTGGGGCCTATTCGGTGCAGGGATCGATGGGCGACGTCTATGTCATGGCCTGTCTTGGCATCGGCATGTTCTTTCTGGAACGTTTCGGATTCTCTGCCGCACCCCTGGTGCTGGGGCTGATCCTTGGACCCATCGCCGAGGCCAACTTCATTCAGGGCGGAATGATCGCCGACGCCACCGTTGGCAAGGCTTCGTATTTCCTGACCGGCGGTTTGAACCTGTTGCTGATCGTCATTGTGCTGGCCTCGATCGCCTATTCGGTCTGGATGGAGCTGCGCAGCCGTCGCTACACCACCAAAGAGGAGGCGCAGGCATGAACCGCTCGCAGCACATATTCGGGTCGGGTCTGGTTTTTGCAGTTGGTCTCTGGGTGACGTGGGTCAGCTATACCCAGCAACCGGCCGAAGCCTTTCTGTTCCCGCGCCTTATCGCGTCTGTTTTCGTGGTTCTGGCCGGCTGGACATTTGGCAAAGCCCTGATGGGCTTGTCCAAGGTCGGAAACGGCGTGACGCGCGCCATGTTCATCAACATGCTGCCCGGCCTGATCATCACGCTGATCTACGTGTTCTGGGCGGCAAAAACGCTTGGGTTCTACACCGCTACGACCATCGCCTTTTTTGTCCTGCTGTCGATCTACGATCCCGCGCCTCATGCCGAAGCAAAAAGCTGGATCAAACGCGGGGTCATCACAGTGGTGTTTGTGACGGTGATGTACGGGCTCTTCGCCATGCTTCTGAACGTCTACACCCCAAGGGAAATTCTGTTCTGACCGCACCAATTTGCGGGTGAACCAAATCAGGGAGGAAACGCAAAATGAAACGATTGATCGCAGGGGCCGCACTGGTTCTGGCTGGCCTGACAGGCCAGGCAATGGCCGAGGAATACCCGGAACGACCACTGATGATGATGGTCAGCTATGGGGCCGGAGGTGCAACCGACTTTCAGGCGCGGATCGTCACAATGACGGCCGGGAACGAGGATGCGCTGGGAATGCCCATTGCCATCATCAACAAACCCGGCGCAGGTGGTCGCGTTGGCTGGAACTGGTTTGCCACGCAGGCCGACCCGGACGGTTATACTTTGGCCGCCTACAACGTTCCCCACTTCATCGCCCAATCGATCAAGGGCGGCGTCGAATACTCGACCGACAGCTTTGAGCCCATCGCCAATTGGGGGGCCGATCCTGCTGTGTTCGTGGTTGGTGCGGACAGTGAATTCAATTCAATGCAGGATGTTGTCGCCTTTGCGAAGGAAAACCCCGGCAAACTGACCGTTTCGGGTGCAGGATTGTTTGTAGGCCACCACATTGCTGCACTGCAACTCGACAAGGCCGCCGGGACCAAAATGGCCTATATCCCGACCAAAGGTGGCGGGGCCGCAGCAATGAAAGCGGTGATCGCGGGCGAAGTCATGGGCGGCATCAACAACCTGTCTGACGCGTTCCGCGCCCAAGAGGCGGGTAACGTCAAAATCCTGGGCGTCGCCGATCTGGAACGCAACGCCTTCCTGCCGGATGTTCCGACGATGATGGAACAGGGGCTCGAGGTCGACAATTCGTCGGTCAACTTCCGGGGTGTGATGGTGCCCAAAGGAACTCCGCCGGAGGTTATCGAGAAACTGGCTGCCACCGTGCCCGAGATGTTCGCCAATTCCCGCGTCGCCAAAAAGATGGAGGCAGGCGGTTCGCCAATGCACATCATGACACGGGACGAAGTGATCCAAATGTGGGCTCAACGCCAACAGACACTGAACGAATTGCTGGCCGGCCTCTGATCCGGCGATCATAGCGGGGCGGAACGGGTCCGCCCCGAACAACCATTCGAGGACCGAGATGAACGCTCAGGACGGGATTTCCCCCGAAATTGCTGAAATAGATCGTATTGTCGCACGCGCGCGAAAAGCTCAGGCGGCTTTTGAAGCCGGTGCTAGCCAGTCGCTTTACGACAAAGCGGCACTGGCGGCGGGCTGGGCCATCATGGAACCGACGCGCAATCGGGCGCTTGCCGAGGTAGCCGTCGAAACCACCGGACTGGGCAATGTGCCCGACAAGATCACAAAGAACCACCGCAAGACACTTGGCCTGTTGCGGGATATCGCGAGCGTTAAAACCCAGGGCATTATCAGCGATGATCCGGCCACCGGAATTACCGAGATTGCCCGGCCGATCGGGGTCATTGGCGCGGTCGTCCCTTCGACCAACCCTGCCGCCACACCCGCGAACAACATCATCAATGCTCTCAAGGGTGGCAATTCCATCGTGGTGGCACCGTCGCCCAAGGGCGTGGCCTCTTGTGAGCTGCTGGTGGGTTACATCCACGCTGAGTTTGACAAACTGGGGCTGGATTGTGATCTGGTCCAGATGATCGCAGCGCCTGGGTCAAAGGCTAAAACCCAGCGGCTGATGGAGACCGTTGATCGGGTGATCTGCACTGGCAGTCAAAACAACGTCCAGCGCGCGCAGTCCTGCGGCACGCCTGCAGTGGCGGTTGGCGCTGGCAACGTAACTGTGATTGTCGACGAAACCGCCGACCTGCAAGATGCCGCAGCCAAGATCGCGGCGTCTAAATGTTTCGACAATGCAACGTCCTGCTCTTCCGAGAATGCTTTGGTCGTGGTGGATGCGGTTTATGACGCCTTCGTCGCCGCGATGGCGACCGAAGGCGGCGTTCTGGTACCGTCTTCGGAAACAGACGGTATCATCGCGCGGCTCTGGCCTGACGGTCACCTCAACCGGTCCGTTATCGCGCAGGACGCCGACAAGATGCTAGACGCCTTGGGGATGGCAGGCAAAGTCCCTGAAGGAACCAAGTTTCTTGCGGTTGAGACCGACGGTATCGGCGCGGATCATCCTTTGTCGGGCGAAAAACTCAGCCGGGTTCTGGCACTCTATCGCGCAGCGGATTTCGACGACGCTAGGGAAATTGCAACCCGAATTCTGGCGCATCAAGGGGCGGGGCATTCGGTTGGCATTCATACGAATGACGATGCGCGTGCCATCGGTATGGGGCGTGATCTGCCCACCTGCCGGGTGATCGTTAATCAAGCACATACCTTTGCCACTGGCGGCAGCTTTACCAACGGGATGCCTTTTTCGCTGTCGATGGGCTGCGGCAGCTGGGGCGAGAACTCAATCGACACCAATCTGCACTGGCGTCACTTCGTCCAGACCACGAAAATTGTGCGTGAGACGCCGCCGCGCGAACCCGGGCTTGATGAGATTTTCGGCGCCTACTGGTCGGAGGTCGGACAATGACCAACCCGCCCGAAGGCACCATCCGTGATTGGCTGGACTACCGTGCGATCCAAGGTGGGACCGGCTTCGTCTTCCCGGACGGCGCGGCGGACCTGACTTGGAGCGAGTTGCGCGAAACCGCGCGTCGTGTTGCCGTCATGTTGACCGATCTCGGCGTGGAGAAAGGCGAAAGTGTCGCCATCCTCTACCCAAATTGTCGCGAAGCGTTGGAGGTTCTGTTCGGCGTTCTCTATGGCGGATTTCGGGCAACGATGATCAACCTCGTCGCCGGAGACAGCGCCGTTACCTATGCTCTGGAGCACAGCGATGCACGTTATGGGTTCGTGCATTCCGACCAAACGGACCTGTTTGCCCGAACAGCCGATCAGGCAGCAATTACAGCGCTGCATGTATCAAACGCCAAAGACACCGGCAGCAACCTGCATGGCATCTCATCAAGCAGTCATGCGCTGTTGATGTACACTTCGGGGACGACCGGGCGTCCTAAGGGTGTGGTTCACACTCACGCCAGCTTGTTGGCGGGCGGTTGGACAACTGCGGTCGCGCACCAATTGACTGACGCTGACCGTGGGTTTTGCGTCTTACCGATCTACCACATAAACGGGCTGTGCGTGACGGTCATGGGAACATTGGTATCGGGCGGTTCGCTGGCCATGTGCGAAAAGTTTTCGGCCAGCAGATTCTGGGACAATCTTGGCAAGGTCGGCGCAACTTGGTTCTCGGTGGTACCAACCATCATTTCTCATCTGCTGCACTCGGACACCAGTCCGGATGCCAATACCCGACAGCGCGTACGCTTCGGACGATCCGCATCTTCAGCATTGGCGCCGGACGTTCAGCGCAGTTTTGAAAACCGCTTCGAAATTCCGATCATAGAAACGATGGGCCTGACTGAGACGGCGGCGCAGATTCTGTCGAACCCGCTGCCTCCGGGTGTTCGTAAGATCGGGTCGCCCGGGGTTGCCTTTGGAAACGAAGCGGCAATCCTGGACGCCAGTCTTCAACCTGTGCCGCGCGGAACCGAAGGCGAATTGGTCATTCGTGGTCCCAATGTGATGCTGGAATACCTCAAGGACTCCCGCGCGACGTCGGGAACGTTTACGGTTGATGGCTGGTTGCGCACCGGCGACCTCGCGCGCATGGACAAGGACGGATATGTTTTTGTAACAGGACGCTTGAAAGAGTTGATCATCAAAGGCGGTGAGAACATCGCGCCGCGTGAGATCGATGAAGCGCTTTATTCCCACCCAGACGTTGTCGAAGCGGCAGCTTTCGCACGCCCCTGCGCCAGCTATGGTGAAACCGTAGAAGCCGCTGTTGCAATTCGCGAGGGGTCTCAAGTGACCTCTATGGATCTATCGAAAATTTGCGAAGCGCAGGTCGGCCGGTTCAAATCGCCCGATCGCGTTCATTTTCTGCTGGAACTGCCAAAAGGGCCATCTGGGAAAATCCAACGAAACCGCATACTTGAGATCGTTAACGAGAGAGCTGGTGACCCAACTACCTGAACATCCGCGACATCGTTAATTAGATTATCCAGTGTTCGCGCTGGCGAAGCCGCGCTGCAGCATCAACAGAGTTGTCACTTGATCACATTGAACCTCAGTCCCAGCTTGTAATCAGTGACTTCGTTTCGATTGGCTGATACCGAAGATGGCAACTCTTTTTTATTTTTCGCGTAAGAATGTGTAAATTGTTTCTGTGGCTTCGAAAGTGGACCTGATCCAGAAGCTTCTCAAGGGCATCGAAACCGGTGATGCGGCAGCTGCGGCTGTCGCAAGCGAGGTACGCAATATGACCCGAGGCTGCGGCCGACAAGTCGCTGTCGAAACATTCAAAAAGCGCAAAATTCTTAAGGTGTTGAATTCAATGGGAGGCGAGTCTCAATAATTCGGTTCCATTATTTACGTACTCCAAAAATTCTTGTCGGACCACCTGATTGGTGAGACAATCTCTTCCGGCTTCGGTCGCTTGTTCGCCATGTGGTTCCTCCATTTTCTTTACCATAGCGGCGGACCACTTCAGAGGGGGAGGATCAACACTAAGTCAGCTTGATATCGGCGGTAGGAGATACTGTTGAGCAGCCCCATCTGACTGGTCCAAGTTTCCCAGACGTTGATTTTCCGGATTTAAACTGCATCCCAAAAGCGTTACGACACAAACCTGATATTCAATAGCGCTTAGTGTTGCCAATTGAGTTAACCTTATAGGAGTAGTTGTTTTTCTTAGTCTGAGATCATTCGATCTCTCCGAAAAACGCCGCAAAACAGATAGGTTTCAAGCCGTGGTGCCGCGGGAATGGCGGCTGTTTATGTGTCGATCAACAAGGTTTAGGTCGTTAGCGAGGAGGCCGTGGGCTAGTTGGCTGTTCGTTTCAACGCCATTTACGGCGCTCACCATTCTGGCGACAGCTGAATCGGCCTGCGACTACAGACAATCTCCGCTGTTATTGAATAACAATTCACACAAGCTCTATTATCGGATTTGGATGTTGGCTTATCGAAGACTATGGCCTCTTTTTCTGTGTTTTGAATTGCTAGAAAGATGCTTTTATGAAGCGAGCTGTATTGGCAATATCTATTTTGATGTTGGCGGGATGCGTATCAACCAACCCTCCTCCATCTGCACCTATCCCAAACCCCGGTCGCGCAAGCGCCCCCGTCAGTTCACAGCAGGCACAAGTAAGGTTTCGGCAGGTCGCCGCACGGATAGAACCCGTGGCAGAGCGAGAATGCCGCCGCCGTACTCGGGGAGTGAATTGCGATTTCTTGATCCGCATTGATCCAAACAAAAAAGCACCCTCAAACGCATATCAGAGCTTAAGTAAGTCGGGGCGCCCGGTGATCACAATGACCCAAGCGCTGACACGAAGTGTGAACAATACCGATGAACTTGCATTTGTAATGGCGCATGAAGCCGCTCACCACATTCAAGGGCATTTGGCGCGTCGCGCTCAAAATGCGGCGGCTGGTGCAGTAATTTTGGCTGGTCTGGCAACAATTGCCGGGACCGGGCCGAATGATATTGCCGCTGCACAAGATCTTGGAGCGTTTGTCGGCGGGCGCAGCTATTCAAAGAGCTTTGAATTGGAAGCTGATCAACTAGGCACGGTAATAGCCCATAAAGCGGGCTATGATCCACTCAAAGGTGCGCTGTACTTCGCGCGAGTTCCTGATCCTGGTGATCGTTTTCTGGGCACACATCCTCCCAACGCACAAAGGTATCATGCGGTTCAAGCTACGATGACTCAGATTGGCGGCTGATTCATTAGGTCAATAGGTAGTCGCAGAGTCACAATGCTAAAGTTCGTGCAAGCCTTGATACCGCAGTTTCAGTGAATGGCCGCTTCGACAGTGTGCGCCGCGGCACCAGTGGGCAAAGCTAATGTCGGCTCAGAGCCGAATGATGGCGTGGCGGCTGCTCAACTGCGGTTGCGGACAGCCATTAACCAGGACTCCCTTGCGCGAACATAACGCAAAAGCAGCCTCAGTCGTTTCTGGCAATGTGATAGACTGCCGTGAGACAGAATGGGCCCCAACATGATATTGCACGAGAACAAGCGCAGGCTCTTTGAAGTTGTTGGTGAAAATCCAAAAGCCCATTTGAGTCCGTACTGCTGGCGCAGTCGCATGTCGCTGGCGCATAAACAACTAAGTTTTGACTCAGAGCCATGGCACATAACCGAAAAGCAACGGATCGCAAGATCCGGGGGTGTGACGGCGCCGGTTCTGGTGGATGGCAATCAGTGGGTCCGGGACAGTTGGTGCATTGCGTCTTATCTGGATGACACCTATCCGGGCCATCCACTGTTTGCCAGCCCATCCGACAAGGCAAAGTCGCTATTCGTCAATCACTGGGCAGACAACACGCTGCACCCTCTGATCTTTCGTGCTGTCATAGCGGAGCAATTTCCCCTGACGGCGAAGTGCGACAAGGATTACTATCGTGAACGAACCCTGCGCAAATTCGGCCAGACCGTCGAAGAAATCGGAGCTGACCCTGAATCCGCACGTCACGCGATCAAACAAGCACTGATCCCGCTTGAGGTAACTCTCGCCGAAACGCCGTTCCTGGGCGGCGTAGCACCAGATTATTCGGACTATATATTGTTCGGTACATTCCAGTGGCCCCGGGTTGTCAGTCTGACGACATTCTGGCCACCAGAGAGTGCTCTGCACCGTTGGTTCGAAGAACTGCTCGGCGCATTCGATGGAATGGGGCGGGCACAACTCCCGCGCAGCGCTCTTTAGGGCAGTAACTCTGATCGATGGGTGCGAATATAATCTGCCGTGCGAAACACCAACGCAGCCAGCGTAGCCGTCGGGTTGATGGCGCCGGGCGTTGGAAACAGGCTTGCGCCGGCGACAAACAGATTGTCGATCTCATGCACCTGCCCATATGAATTCGTGACCGATGCCGATGCATCGTCGCCCATGATTGTTCCGCCCATCATATGCATAGGATTTCGCGGGCCAGCCCAGGCATCAGTAACCCCCGCCGCATTGAAGATACGGAGACCCTCGGCCCTGGCCAAATCTGATCTGGAGGCATTTGCCTGTGAAAGAGAGTTTTGCACATGGGCTTGCGGTAACCCATATCGATCTTTTTTTGATGCATCGAGCGTGACACGGTTTTCCGCAATACTATCTTCCTCGCACAACACTGTCATATTACCATAGTGCAAACTGGCTTGACGCAAATATGCGTCCAGAGCCTCGCCGTACAATTCGGGTTTGGCCAGAGCAGTTCCCAACAGATCGTTGGGTTTTGCAGCCTGCCCGACAAGCCAGGCGCGGCTGCCAAAGGAACCCTTTGCCGGTTGCTTGTCCTCATAGCCATCCAGGCAGAGCGTATTTGCACCGGACACACCCGAATGCGGTTCCGTTTCCTGCGAGAAAAGCCCGTGGATGGTCGTGAGGGCATGGGACGTGAAATAGCGCCCCAATGCCCCGCTGCCATTGCCCAGCCCATCGGGATGTTTGTCGCTGGACGACAACAGCAGCAGCCGTGCATTCCAGATCGTGTGACACGCCGAGATGATAATGCCTGCGGGTTGCAGGTTTTCCCGACCCTGCTCATCGACATATAAGACTGCGGTTGCCTTAGATCCCGCAGGGTCAGTTTCAATTCGTGCAACATAGGCGTTGTGGCGTAGATCAACCCCAGCTTTTCGGGCCCGTGGCCATTGCAGGACTAGTGGATTTGCCAACGCCCCGATTGGGCAGCCCGCGTCGCACCAGCCGTCAAGCAGGCATCCTGACCGGCCATCATAGGGAACGGAGTTTACTGCCAATGTGTTTGTCGTGAGTTTCAGCCCTTCGGCTTCAAACCCGGGCTTGATGGCCTGTGACTGTTTGGAGATTGAAATGGCAGGCATGGGATAGGCCTCGCCGGGCGGCGCATTAGTATCTTCATCGCCAGAAACGCCAAAATAAGACTGCGCACGGTCATACCATGGCCGCAGGTCTTCATAATCAATGGGCCAGTCCAGACTGCGCCCGTACAAGGATTTGACGTGAAAGTCGTCCGGATGCAGCCGGTACCAATTTGCGTACCAATGCAAACCGGCCCCGCCGGTCCCCCAACCCATGGCGAAGTTTGCGGCCCCCACAAGATCGCCTGACTCCCGGACCTCCGGCCCTGCCCATCTGAGCCGCCGGGACCAGATCTGCGAGCTGATCATATCCGAAAGCTGGCGCTCCGGCCCGGCTTCCAGGACCAGCACGGTGAACCCCGCCTCACCCAGCTCCGCCGCCATCGTGCTGCCGGCGATGCCAGAGCCGATGATCACGACTTCGACCTTATCATGTGAGATTCTGGTCATTGGTTCTCTGTGTTTTGGGTTTCTCCTAGGTTAGCAGAATTGCTACCAAGGCCGGGGTGGCGGAATATGCGCGAGATAAGGAATATTCAGATCCGCAAATCCCGCCTGCGTGCCATAAACAACATCCACCGCGTCGCTGCGTGAAATGAAATAAAAGAAATTCGGATCTGGATCGGTCCAGACTTGCATCTTCGAGGCTATCGCAGCCTCAACCAATTCCAGTCGGTTACCGGCATCCGCCCGTGCAAAGGACAAACCAAACCGGTGCAGGCATTCTTTTTCAATGCCCAAGATCCCATTGCGGTAAAATCCTGCCATGTCGCTGGCATCAAGGTATCTGAGAAGTAACAAGGACGCGCCCTGATCTCCTGCGAGGTTTTCGTCGACAAACCTAGCGACCCCGGCCTGGTCTGCGCCGGACACGATCGCCGCGCACCAGGCTGCCAGAGTCTCTACTTCGGCTGCCGTGAGTACCTTGTAGCTTGTGTTTTCGACGGTCTTTGCCTCCGCGTTTATGGAAAGGCTACGCATTACGATGTTTGCCCAGAACGTGGTCGGGATCACACGAGTCAAAAAGCGTCGTCTTCCCATCATTCGACCTGTCTCCACCTATTGCAAACAGATGCCCTGATCACCGGGCTGGGCCCACCTTATCAGTTTCCGTTCAATCCGTCATACACGTCTAACTACCGGCGAAATCCAAACTCGGTGTCAAAGATTGCGGGAGACATCCCATTGAACAGATCGCCCAGCTTTTCAAGCTCAGCTTGAGGGCCATGTAATTCGACCCCGGTGATCTCGACCAGCTGTTGCGTGAGCTCAAAGATGTGGTTGCCCAATTCCATATGGCGGATCACTGCATCGGCGTTGTCATAGTCTTCGCGGGATACAACTTTTCCACCGGCACCGAAACTGTAGGCTGACGCCAAATGGCCGGGTTCTAGCCTACGCAGTTCAATCATTTTGGAACAATTTTCTCTAAATGCCGCTGCATGTGATTCTAGGATCGTCATATAGCCAACGACAGTTACAATCTGCGGGACGGACACGGTAACTTCTCCTACAATCCGATTTTGAGTACACCACAAGAATAAGTGTATTCCGCCCGCAGGTAAAATGGTGGTGAGTACCCTAGTTCGGACACCAAGGAACACAGATGTATTCGTCCATGAGTAAAATCGTACATGCCTAACAAAAACATCCAGCACTGGTTACCACCTTACTCCCAATCTCTGGGTCTCGAACTGGTGTCCGTTTCAGTGGAGGAGGTGGTGGCGAAACTGCTCGTCCGAGAAGACATGGGCAACCGAAACGGGGTGATGCATGGTGGTGCGATCATGGGGGCGGCAGACTCCATAGGAGGAGTAGCTGCGGCAGTGAACCTTGACAAAGATGCCAGTACAACAACCCTGGAGAGCAAGACTAACTTCATCCGATCTGTGCGAATTGGCGACGAGATCACTTTGACCTGTATTCCCCTGCATCGCGGTCGAAAAACAATGGTTTGGCAGACCACGATTACCCGACCCGATGGCCGTACTGCGGCGATCTTGACCCAAACGCAACTCACTCTGGATTGGAAAGGTCAAACCGCCAGGTTCATAGCTGGCTGAGCTTGCAATCGGAAACCATAACTAGGATTTGTCCGTGATCTGTGAGTTCGGTGCTTTCATAATTCGCACGTGCAGTGAAAGTCAGCAAAGCGGGCTGCGCGCGCAGCAACTATGCACCTCACTGAGTGACCGCATTGGGCCGTACGTAAGGCCTGTGTGATGTGGGGCAGGGGGCAATGCTGCACTGGCTCTGATGGCCGCCTTGAGCCCTAAGTACCACATTCTGCATATTGCACGGATGGCGCTTGCTTCAAAATAGCAGACATCCACAAGTGTTTTTTACTGAGGATAAGTTGCCCCTCGGGTTAGGTCATCGGTCGCCGCGCACTGGTGACCATGAAGCCTGGTCCGGCCGTCCAAGCTTCGGGGTTACGGATGATCGAAAGTGCTTCGGTCAGCATGCCTTCGGTCATAAAACCGCCACCGATCAATTTAGGCGCCAATGTTGCCAATGTTAGTGACCAGGTCTGCGCTTCAGCCGCTCCTGCGGTATTTCCGGAGAGATTTAAAATGGGCTGGATGTGCCGTGCATCAATTTCCGTAAAGCCCGTATTGGCAAGAAAGCCCGGCAACGTTGCACCAAATTCTAAATTCCACCCTTGAGATGCGGTGAATTCGAGATACGCGGTCCAGAACGTAGCCCAAAAACGGCTCGGACCGGAAGCAACTCGCCTGAAGTCCATTTCAGTAACAACAAATGCGCCGCCGGGTTTGAGCGACTTCAGGATCGCTGACAAAACCTCTGTTCGGGTCGGTAAAAAGCACAACACCGCGCGACAGTGAACCAGATCATACAATTCTGAACCAAGCTCATCGGCTCGCAGATCGATCTCCTCTAGGGCTATGTTGGGTAAGGTGTTTTCTTTCACGGACGACACGTCCAGATCGCTGGCGATGACTTTTGCGTGGGGCAATGTCTCGGCCAGCCAGATCGCGACGCTTCCGCGCCCGGCACCTATATCCAGACAATGCGCATTCTCTGGAAGGGTCAGTCTTTCAATTGTTGCAAAGGTATCGGGGTCGTGCGCATGTGACATGCGATCAAGCCGCTCGGCCTCAGTCGGCAATGTGTGAGGTAATAGATCTTCGTACATCTGGTGCCTCCCATTTCTATCCAGAAAATACACTGTATTCACGCATGTTAATACCCGGGCGCACGGTCTCCCTGCTTGTGGTAGGATTGGTTGACTTGATGTTCTTGTGGTGAATCACGTGTTCGAAAAAGCGCATTCGTCATGAACAGGCCTGTTGCCCTCGACTATCTGTTATTAGTCGGGATCAGCCTGATTTGGGGGTCTCAGTTTGTTCTGAACGAACTGGCCATTCAGAGTTTTTCGCCGTTGGTCGTGGCGACCGGGCGGGTGCTGATCGGATTTGTCACCCTGACGATCATCGCCGCTGTGATGTACGGACGTTCAGCGGGATCTTCGATAAAAGTCGGCAGACAGCCTTGGTCGCTTTACTGTGCAATCGCGGTAGCTGAAGCAATCTTGCCGTGCTTTCTGATCCCCTGGGGGCAGCAACACGTCGACAGCAGTATTGCTGCCATCCTCCTTGCCACAGTGCCAATCTTTACCCTGATACTGGCCCCGTTTTTCGTGAAAGACGAGCATTGGAGTTTGATCGCAGCGCTGAGTGTCGCTGTCGGCTTTGTAGGGATTCTGGTTCTGATCGTTCCAAGTATCAAAGGGAGCTGGCTGGCGGACATAATCGGCGAACTGGCGATCCTGGGCGGCGCACTGAGTTTCTCGGCAAGCCTGATCATGATGAAACATCTGTCAAACGTGCCACCTGTTCTTGCGATGCGAAACGTCTTTATGATCGCGTCCGCAGTACTGGTGGTTTTGACGTTGATCCTCAGTTCCGCGTGGAAGCCGGACCCGTCGTGGCAAAGCGTAACAGCGCTGGCAGGCCTAGGCGTCTTTTGTGGCGGCATAGCCTATGTTCTGTTCATCTATATGGTTGGTCGAACCGGCCCGACCTTTACTGCCCTTTCCGGTTATCTGATCACGCTGGTAGGCGTTTTCATCGGCATTGCGTTTCTTGGAGAGCGACTACAGGCGAATGACATCCTTGCGCTTATTCTGATCGTCGCGGCGCTGATCATTGGCAAGTTCAAGTCTTAGTATGCCGCCATTGTACGTTT
The DNA here is from genome assembly GCF_056539405.1 of Ruegeria sp. BB5. Taxonomy (NCBI): domain Bacteria; kingdom Pseudomonadati; phylum Pseudomonadota; class Alphaproteobacteria; order Rhodobacterales; family Roseobacteraceae; genus Ruegeria; species Ruegeria sp. BB5. The sequence continues at coordinate 151,967 of NZ_JBQFUX010000009.1, forward strand.
GCCTTGTACCTACCTTGGAGCGATGAAGACGTCCTGCTTCGGGAGTTTTTCGACAACATCCAGTTTCTGATCAAAATGCGCGGCAAGCAGGTAGTTGGGATTACCTGCAATCCATTCTGAAAGGTCGATTGCCTGATACTCACCGGTGTTAAACGCGATCAGTATTCGGGCTTTTTCCTCACCAGCATTTTCAATCGAATGCCCATAGCCCTGAGGAATATATCCCACATCCCCCTTGTTTAGAGATTCTGTGGCGAAGCGGCCGTTTGCACCAAATATGGTAATTCCGATGCTACCGCTCATTACGTATTGCCATTCATCCGCGTTCGGGTGCCAGTGGAACTCCCTCATCCCCTTGGGCTCAAGTTCCAAAACCACGCCCGTTACCGTGGTTGAGATGGGAAATTCCGATTGGCTGACCAGCCATTCTCGACCGCCTGCGAAAGAAGAATCCGGCTCCTGGTCGAGCAGCCTGTATTTATGCGTATTCCGAGGTGTTGCCAGATGCCCCTGATGAGGCAAAGCAGGTTCTTCCGGCGGCGGGTCGCCGTGAACGAAATAAACTTCGTTCTTGGGAAAAGAGTCAAACGCTGCTGCGGGCAAGCCAAGGGATTTTGACAACAGGTCTTTCGGCGCGTGGCCAATCCAGTCCGTGATGCTGAATGTACCGAATTCAGAGAAATACCCATTGTCGAATATCAGAATGAAGTGGCAGGGCTGGTTGCCCAGACACTGTATGGAATGCCCGTAACCACGCGGGAAATACCATACGTCACCTGGTTCAAAATCGTTCGTTTCGGATTTTCCAGCCGGGTTGATGACTGTTGTTCGGCATCGCCCCTCCATGACAAATGCCCATTCCGCAGCAGTGGCGTGCCAGTGCAATTCACGGGCGACACCGGGTTCCAGTTTCATTGAGACACCGGCGATTCCCGTTGAAACCGGAAGTTGGCGCACGGTGGCTTCTTTTCCGAAACTGCCACCGTCTTCACGCCCTTTGGATTTTTCCAGTTCAAACTTGAAGTTTGGAAGCTCTTGCTTGGAAAGTTCTGGATCAGGAACATTGTTCCAAAATGGGCCCGATGGAAACTCTGCGGCTGAAACTTGCATCGCAGCAGTTCCCCCGAGACCCGTTGCTGCGGCTGCTTTAAAGAATTCTCGCCTGGATGAACTAACCATATTGGCCTCCTAATTCTCGGGGAGTAGTCTCAAAAGTGTGACACAGGATATTTGGCTCTCTAAACTTGCCACAAATTGTTTGGCACGGTCGAATAGCGAGACACCCGTGCCATCTCATCTTCTATGTGTAATCACCAGCGTAGCTATGCTTTAGATGACGCAAAGCACGGGAAGTGGACCTTTGCTGCGGCCGCACCAAAATCTCCCGTCACTTCAGAAAGCGGACGTTGAAGATTTAGATCGTTGCCGTTGTGTTTATGCCACCACTGAAGCGTAGTGCCGGCAATTTTCCGAACAACTCGACTTTCTAATCACTTAAGGTAACCTGTAATTGAGGTTTTAATTCCCCGACACACAGCCGTTCAGTGTTCGGTGCCTTCTGTCTCAGGCAAAATGACCCTCCATTACAGAATCGATTGCCCGGTCGACTTCCAATCATTGAGAAACTGCTCAATGCCGGTGTCGGTTAGCGGATGCCTGACTAATTTGCGGATAACGGACGGGGGGATCGTGGCTATGTCTGATCCGGCCAAGGCCGCCTCTGTAATATGATTGGGGCTTCTGATGGATGCTGCAATGATTTCAGTTTCAAAACAATAGGTGTCGAAGATGCTTCGGATATCACGGATGAGATCGGCTCCGTCTAGATTGATGTCATCCAATCTGCCAACGAAAGGTGATACATAGGTCGCGCCCGCCTTTGCCGCCAAAAGAGCCTGATTGGGTGTGAAGCAAAGCGTGACGTTTGTTCTAATACCCTGCCTCTTGAAATGAGCACTGGCTCTCAGGCCATCCAAGGTCAGCGGCAGTTTGATAACCACGTTGTCTGCGATCGCCGAGAGGTACTCTCCCTCCGCAATCATTCCTGCGGCATCTAAAGCTGCGACTTCTGCCGATACGGGCGTATCTGTCAGAGTGCAAATTTCAGCAATGACTTCTTTGAAATCGCGGCCAGACTTGGCGACCAGGCTTGGATTCGTGGTAACACCGTCCAGCAGTCCAAAGTCTATCAGGTCTTTGATGTCGTTTACTTCTGCGGTGTCCACGAAGAACTTCATAAGCTTCCCTCATCGTGTATGGGATGATGTTAATTGCACTGAAAAACGCCAGGACGAGTTAGTATCAACGGATCGCTTCTGCGTCGGTTGAGCCGGATCAAAACGCGTAACGCATACCGAATTCGGTGTAATTCTGGTTTAATGTCAGATCGGCCTTCCTGCTCTCTCTGATGACAAGTTCAGCATTGGGCAGATCATTCGTTGTGGCGCGTTGCAGCGCGGATTTTGGGTCAAAGCCATGCATAATCCAGCGGCGTTGCAGCCTGCTTTTAAGCTCCTCTAAAGTTGGGCTGACAAATACTGTTGCGGCATAGACATCTGCCAATGTTCTCCACGGGTCGCTATCCATCAGAAGGTAGTTTCCCTCAACGACGATAGTCGGAGTTTCTGGGTGAACAGCAATCGCGCCTGCAATGGCCAGATCCATTTGGCGGTCGAATTTGGGGTGAAAGGACTCATGTCGGGCCGACTGCAGTCCTCTGATTGCCTTGCAAAACCCAACTCCGTCGAAGGTTTCTGGTGTCCCTTTTTTTTCCAACAAACTACGCGTCTCAAGTACCCGATTGTCCAGATGATAGCCGTCCATGGGTACCAGCGTGGCTAACGGAACCGCAGAACTCTGATGTGCGTTCAGTGATTGCACAACGTTATCTGCCAGCGTCGACTTACCGGATGCAGGGGGGCCGGCGATTGCGACAATCGTCCGAACCCCAACTTGCCTCCGGGACGAGATCAGGTCGCAAACGCGCATTATGTCCTGCCCGATCACGCGGCGTCCTCTTTCGGGGGCTCTTTGGCACCAGTCATGAAGGCCACGGCATCGGACATTGTGTAGTCCTTGGGATCGATTGTGCAGAGCCTTTTGCCCAGCCGGTGCACATGGATGCGATCGGCGACTTCGAAGACATGCGGCATGTTGTGGCTGATAAGTATGATCGGAATGCCACGCGCGCGCACGTCCTGGATGAGTTCGAGAACTTTGCGACTCTCTTTCACCCCCAGTGCAGCCGTTGGTTCGTCCATGATGATGAACTTGGTCGCAAAAGCTGCGGCGCGCGCAACGGCAACACCTTGGCGCTGACCGCCCGACAGTGTCTCAACCGCTTGATTGATCGACTGAACGGTCATGAGGCCAAGCTCGGTCAGTTTTTCACGGGCGAACTTTTCCATGGCGGGTCGGTCAAGTTGACGCAGATATTGCCCCATGAAGCCCTGTTTGCGGATCTCACGACCCATGAACATATTGTCCGCGATTGACAGAGCGGGCGACATGGCAAGTTGTTGATAGACGATCTCGATCCCCATGTTCCGGGCGTCGATCGGAGAGGTAAAGTTAACCTTCTTGCCTTCGATGAGGATTTCGCCCTCATCCGGGATCGTGGCTCCGCAGATCGCTTTGACGATGGATGATTTTCCGGCGCCGTTGTCCCCAATGACCGCAAGGATTTCTCCCTGACGCAATTCAAAATCGGAATGGTCGATGGCGGTGACGTGGCCATAGCGCTTCACGATTCCGCGGCCTTGGACGATTGGTGTTGTGTCTGACATTAGCCCGAAACCTTTCTAATCCACTGGTCGACTGCGACCGCTGCGATGATGAGGAGACCGATGAGCAGGAAGGTCCACTGCGCATCTGCGCCCAAGAGCCTCAGCCCAAGAGTAAACACGCCAACGATCAGTGCTCCGAACAACGATCCCAGAATGGATCCCCGCCCGCCGAACAGTGAGATGCCACCGATCACAACCGCGGTGATACTTTCGATGTTGGCCAGTTGGCCAGAAGTTGGAGAGACTGAGCCGATGCGGCCGATCAGAGCCCAGCCGGCGAAGGCGCAGATCAGCCCGGAGAGCATATAAACTGACATCAAGGTCTTGTGGACGTTGACACCGGACAGTTCGGCCGCTTCTGGATCGTCGCCCACCGCATAGACATGACGGCCCCAAGCTGTGTGTTTGAGTGCATAGGCCAGCACAAAAATCAAGACGAGCATGAATATGACGCCAACTGTAAAAGTCGCCCCACCGATGCTAAATTTTGTGCCGAAAAACTGAAGGAAGGGGGCGTTTGCCTCTATGTCCTGACTACGAATGGTCTCGTTTGCGGAATACAGGAAGTTGGTTGCCAGAACGATCTGCCACATTCCAAGTGTGACAATAAAAGGGGGGAGTTTAACGCGGCTGACAAGCCAACCGTTGAGGGCTCCGATCATCGTTCCGACAGCCAGACCGCACATGACGGCTAATGGCACAGGAATGCCATATCGGAAGGTGAACTGACCCATGATAACTGAAGAAAAAACCATGATCGCACCGACACTCAGATCGATGCCAGCGGTCAGAATAACAAGGCTCTGCGCTGCTGCCACGATGCCGACGATCTGAACCTGTTGAAGGATCAAGGTCATAGCGAAGGGCGAGAAAAATTTTGAACCCAATAGCAGCCCAAAAACCAACATCGCTCCGACTAAGACAATAAGTGGCACAAAGGACGGATTGACATGGAGAAGGTGCTGCAACTTCCCCAGTGCGCCGCGCCGGTGATCCTCAAACTCCGCGACGGTTTCCGCCCTGCTTGCTGCGGCTTCAAATTCCGGGGTGCCTTGGTTTGTTTCAGACATATCTCACCCTTTCGTGGCTTGCATTGGGTTCACGAGATCAGTTTACAGGAAGTATCGGATTGCTGGTTAAAGCAATGGTGAGGCGCTCATAGGAGCGCCTCACCAAATGGGCTTGTACTTAGCCCCAGCAGAGTTCCAGGCCCTCTGCGACTGAAATCGATTCAACACCATCGGCGGGTTGATCAGTAATCAGCGCCACACCGGTATCATAGAAGTCTTTTCCAGGTGTGTTTTCAGGCTTCACGCCTTCGTCTGCCCATTTCTTTACGGCTTCAACACCAAGCGAAGCCATCAGCAAGGGGTATTGCTGGCTTGTGGCGCCGATTACACCGGCCTGAACGTTTTGTACGCCGGGACACCCGCCATCGACTGAAACGATCAGAACATCGTTTTCACGTCCAATGGATTTCAGGGCCTCGTAAGCGCCCGCCGCTGCCGGTTCATTGATCGTATGCACAACGTTGATCGTCGAGTCCTTGGCCAGAAGGTTTTCCATGGCGCGGCGCCCGCCTTCTTCGTTGCCGTCGGTCACGTCACTACCAACCAGCCGCGCGTCCGTTTCGTCGCCAATGACATTGGGATCAGCCAAGTCCACTCCGAATCCGTCAAGGAAGCCCTGATTGCGCAGAACGTCTACTGTTGGCTGGCTGACATTCAGATCAAGCGTCGCGATTTTTGCGTCCGCTGCAGCGTCACCCATTTTGGCCTTTGCCCATTGCCCGATCAACAGTCCGGCCTTGTAGTTATCCGTTGCGAAAGTTGCATCAGCTGAATCGATCGGGCTGAGCGGTGTGTCCAGCGCAATAACCAAAAGTCCTGCATCCCGCGCTTGTTGGACCGCTGGAACAATCGAGCTCGTGTCCGATGCCGTTAGTAGAATTCCCTTTGCACCGTCGAGGATGCAAGTTTCAATGGCCTGAACCTGAGTTTCGTGGTCGCCGTCAATTTTACCAGCAAAGGCTTTCAACGTCATGCCAAGCTCTTCAGCCTTGGCCGTCGCGCCTTCTTTCATTTTTACAAAGAAGGGATTGGTGTCAGTCTTCGTGATCAGGCAGACGGTTTCTCCGGCTGCCTGAGCAGAGGCCGCTGCCATCGTGAGCACAGTCGCAGATGCGGCAATCTTGAATAGATTTCTCATATTTGTCCTCCCAGAAATATTTGTTGCCCCGAGCGGCGTACCAACGAGGCCTACCTCCATCCTCTAATGAAGGTCTCATTCAAGAAACTGTGATTCTGGTCTCTCTGTCAATAAATAAATAAAGTTTATTTATTAATTTGATCGACCGCCTTTCCATAGTAAAACAAGGTGGTTATGTTTTGAGTTATGGAGAAAGACGCGCTGAGAATGCTGACAGGAGGCGTAAGTCAAAGCGGTGTTCGAGACCACAACGAACGTCTGATTTTGACAGTTTTACAACGGCATGGGCCTACGGCGGGTGCTGACGTTGCGCGGTTGACAGGTCTGTCTCCACAGACCGTTTCAATCATTTTGCGCAAGCTCGAAAAAGACCAGATTCTCAAACGCGGAGCCCCGTTGCGTGGAAAAGTTGGGAAGCCCTCGATCCCAATGGAGTTAAACCCGGAAGGCATCTTGTCAGTCGGGATGAAGATAGGGCGACGCAGTGCCGATCTGCTTTTGATCGACTTTACAGGCAGGCCGCGCCGCCAACTTTCCACAACCTATGATTATCCGTTGCCAGAGGCCGTTTTCGGGTTTTTGGATTCTGGCTTGGAAACGCTACTGGCTCACGAACCGCAAAGGCTTCGTGATCGCGTATGCGGGATTGGAATCGGCACACCGTTCGAACTTTGGAAATGGCACGACCTGTCTGGGCTTGCCGCCAAGAAGTTTAGTTCCTGGAAAAACGTTAACTTCTTCTCGGAGGTCGCCAAGTTCAGCGACTTGCCGGTTTTTGTAGTCAACGACGCGACCGCTGCGTGTCACGCGGAGCATCTATATGGTCGTGGGGCTGAGTATCGCGATTATTTTTATTTCTTCATTGGGTCAATGATCGGCGGCGGAGTCGCGTTGAACGGCACCGTGTTTGAGGGCAACCAAGGCAATGCTGGTGCCTTGGGCGCGATGCGCACGACGGGCCCATTGGGTGAAAGCCAGCAACTGATCGACACCGCCTCACTGTTTCTGCTTGAGGACAGGCTGATCGAAGGGGGCGTCGATCCCGCGATTCTCTGGAAGAAGCCGCAGGACTGGACCAGCATCACACGGTATGTCGAGCCGTGGATTGGAGCGACTGCGCAGGAGTTGGCCAAGGCTTCTCTTTCAATTTGTGCCGTCATCGACTTCGAGGCCATTTTCATCGACGGGGCGTTTCCGCCGGACGTAAGAGAAGAGTTGGTGGCAAGGGTTCGGCGCTATCTGGTCAACCAGGACAAACGCGGTCTTATCCCTCCGGTCGTGGAAGCCGCAGCAGTCGGAGAAAACGCCCGTGGCATTGGGGCGGCAAGCAGCCCAATTTTTCGCCAGTTCCTACTAAACACCAATGCAGGCCTTTCTGGGATGTAGCAGCAGTTCGTCGTCAAATTTCCTAATCAGGAAAGAGTCGCGGATTTCGGAGGGAGCGGGGGACTCGCCTTTCTGGCCGGGGCCAGCCATAGGTTTTCCTTTCTGGGTTTTGATTTGGCGGTAGCGATTGCCTTTGCGCCTTTTCCCATGATTTTTATCTTCCTTGGCTAACCGTCGTGTGCCCGAATGGGTGCGCTGCGTTTTTCTGCTGAGCCGATAGGCCTCTTTCAATACCTTCGGCGTGTGCACCTTCCGCTATCGGGAGGCTGCAATGCTGTAACGTCAAAATCGACGAACGTTCGGAACGGGCCGCAATTCAATCCAACTGTTTCTTGAATCTCAGAGTTGCCGCCAACAATCCGAATACTGCAAACCCGATCATCCAGAGAATCCCCCATCGCAACTCATAGAGCGAAGCATCTCGCAGGACCACGCCGCGGATCATGTCCATAAAATGCGTGGCCGGCAGGACTTGTGCGATGGTTTGGACAGGTCGCGGCATGCCGTCGAAGGGGAACATGAACCCGGACATCAGGATCGAGGGCAGCAGGACAAAAATGGTCATCTGCATCGATTGAAGCTGGTTCTGTGCAAGTGTTGAAATGACCAACCCTAGCGACAGGCTGGCAATGATAAAAAGCAGTGTCACCACAAGAAGAACGCCCAACCCACCATTGATCGGGACATCGAACAACACGTGCCCGATGCCAAGGATGATTGCGACCTGCAGCAGTCCCAGGAAGATATAGGGTATGATCTTGCCAATCATCAGCTCGATGGACTTGATCGGTGTGTTGATCAACATCTCCATATTTCCCCGCTCGCGTTCACGGACGATAGCGGCCGAGGTGAACAGGATCATTGTCATGGTCAGGATAACCCCAACCAAACCGGGTACGATGTTCACCGCCGACCGCTGTTCGGGGTTGAAGTAGAGCGTGACTTCAAACGTAGGCACCTGTCGGTTGGGCGGTTGCTTGAGCAACTCGGTCAGTGGCATCGTGCGCAGGGACTTTATCGCGCTGGCGACCATCGTGTCCGAGCCGTCCACGATCCAATGGGCAACAGGCCGACTGCTGGTCTGGTTGGTTGCGTCGGGCAATCCCAATCCGACGGAAGGGCTTCGGGCAAGGCGGTGGCTCACATCCTGAGGAATAATTAGAGCGGCGCGTACGCGAGATTCGGTGATCGCGCGTTCGGCCTCTTGCGGGCTGGTCAACTCCTCGGTGATTGTTACGACCTGCGTGGCCTGAACAATCTGCGCCAACGTGCGCGACAGTTCAGTTCGGGATTGATCCACCAGTGCGACGGGTACGTGACGCAGATTTGTGTTTATCGCATAGCCGAACAGCAGCAGTTGGATCAGTGGTATCATGACAACCATGGCAAAGGTCATTCGATCTCGCCTCAGCTGAAGCAGCTCTTTTTTCAAAACGGCTGTGATACGACGCGGCGAGATCATTGTTCCGGCCCCCGCGTTGCGCTGACAAAGACGTCTTCAAGGTTTGGACGTTGAGACGTCAGGGACAGGTCCGCAAACGCATCAAGCCGGGCGCGTAGCATATCAACTGGCCGAGGTTCGGACTTGTCGACCAGCACGCGCAGCCGCGAGCCGACCTGAGCCGTTGATAGTATTTTGGATTTGCCATCCAGCTCGTGCTTGACTTTTCTCAGGTCCGGCCCTTCCACCTCTACAACATCGGCGTCCAGATCATCCATCAATTGACGGGGTGACCCATCCGCCTTTTTTACGCCGTGCTGCAGTATCGCCAGCCTGTGGCAACGCTCTGCTTCGTCCATGAAATGGGTCGACACAATCATCGTCGCACCCTGATCGACCAGATCGAACAGCTGCTCCCAGAACGTGCGGCGGGTTTCGGGATCAACGGCCGACGTTGGTTCGTCGAGAAACAGAAGTTTTGGCTGATGCATGACGGTTGCTGCCAGCGCCAGTTTCTGTCGTTGTCCGCCGCTCATGCTGCCGCTTAGCTGATGCACATTCGTTGTCAGGTCATAGGTGTGCAGCAACTCGTCAATCCGGTCCGCGGCTGATTTAGCCGGAACGCCGTAAATTTCCGCCGCGAACCGTAGATTCTCAAGAACGGTCAAATCGCGATAGTACGAGAAGATCTGGGTCATATACCCAATCTCGTTCTTCAACGGTTCCGCCGCTTCGGGCATGGACTGCCCCAAAACCGAGATCGTTCCACTGCTGGGGGTTAGCAAGCCGGTCAACATGCGCATGGTAGTGGTCTTGCCACAGCCATTGGGGCCAAGAAACCCGTAGATCTGGCCCGTTCTGATCTCAAGGTCCAGATTGTTGACCGCTGTGTTTTCCCCAAACCGGCGGGTCAGGCCTTTCGTCGAGACAACGATGTCGCTCATGGTAAGGGAACCTGCACAGGCACTCCGGCGGGTAAGTCCGGCGATGCGGTTGGCAGGTCAATTTCGGCGAGATAGACAAGCCGCGTACGGTCATCCTTGTTCAGCCCGTAATATGGCGTGAACGACGCATCGTCGCTGATCCAGCGGATCACGCCGTCCAATGGATCGGAGAGTCCGTCAATGCGCACTCTCAGTTTATCGCCGGGCTTTAGTTTGACGCGATGCGGTTCGGGCACATAGACACGCGCATAGGGTGTTTGACCGGTGACCATAACCGCAACCGGGCTGCCGGATGTTACCCGCTCGCCCAGATTCCAAGGCAGTGAATCCAGTACACCATCGCGGGTCGCAACAACTGTCAGGTCATCCAACACGGTCTGCTCGGCAGCAACCGTGGCTTCTGCTGCACGTACGTTGGCCTCGGCGACAGCAAGATCTTCGGGACGGGTGCCGTTTTGCAGCTCTTTCAAAGATTCCTGAGCGCTGGCCAACTCGGCACGCGCAGAATCGCGTAAGGCCAGATCATTTGCCACCTGTGCTTCGGTGACGACCGAGTTTTCGACCAGTTTGGCGTTTCTTTCATAGATGGCTTCGGCGTCAACCAGTCGCGCAACAGCACCTGCGACCTTGGCTTCGGCAATTGCAATCTCTTCTTCCCGCGGTCCGACTTGTAGCTTCAACAGCGTGGCCTGCGCCTTTTGAAGCTCGGCCTGTGCCAGGCTGAGCTTGGCAGTCTGTAATGTTGGATCGAGTTGAACCAGAATATCTCCTGCTTTGACGACAGTTCCTTCGGCGATCGGTAAGTCGACAACGATTTCACTGGCCGTCGCAGTCAAAGCCACCCGGTCGCGGGCCAGTACGCCCAGGGCCACGCTCGTGTCTGAACCAGAGCACCGATCCAGAACGGCGGGCAAAACGGCGACCAATATCAAGGGTATGGGAATCGTCAAATTCAGCAAGGCTACCTTCCGGTTTCTGGCCGCTATTCAGGTGGGCCGGTTATTGAATCATACAATCAGGAAATTCGATTTGTATATATCGTCCTGCAGCAGCGTCACTCAAGCAGGCACCCCAGCCAATCTTCGAGGTTTTGGATGTTCTGGCGGCAGCATTCGACTTCATTCGGGCCAATGACACCGCTGGGCGTGGCGTGAGCAACGTATCTAAAGCTCACTTTGTCCCGCGTACTGTGTGTTTATACGCATCGATATATTGCGCACGCAGCGAACGGCGGGTTTTATGGCTGCGACTGCAACACCACGGCATTAGGTTGAATGTCGACTCTGGGCCGAACCCAGTCCCTTTTATCAATTGATTTGAGCAGCGCCTTTCAAGGCCTCAACAACCTGGGTCGGAGGGCACCCGAAGTGAAAGCTAACCATGGCAGGCGTTTCGGAAACGAGGAGCGCAAGCTTGTCGGTGACAAAGGTTTCTGCCTCTGTATCTGAAGTGTTTGTGGGCATCTCCAAACCGAGCCGCTGATAAAACGGCAAAACGAGTGAACGCGCCTGTTCGTCGAGCACAGGATCAAAGGTTGGAGCCTCATGTAGAAAGAAATTGAGGTTGAACGGTTTATCGGTTGCCGCCTTCATCTCAGATATTCTTTGCTCCAGTTCGTTGATCGACATTTCGGCACACCCCAGCGAACCCAGCCCGCCAGCATTGCTTACGGCCGACGCCAGAGGAACCAGCGGTTTTTGAAGGATCATCGGGGCCTGAACGATTGGATATTCGATACCAAGAAGTTCGGTGAATCTCGACTCAGTCTGTATACGGATCTCCTCTGTTTACAGATGAGTATCATGGAGTGGACTTCATCGAAGCGCTTTTCAGTGGCACTATGATTTCGAGAAATCCTTTTTTCTCCCGCCAGTTGAATATGTTGCGCCGCTTTTGACGTCGACTTCCAGCCCAGTTAAATGAGCCGAGTGTGCCTTATGCCATAGGCGCGCAAATATCTGCCGCTTCTAGCCGGAACCTTCAAACCTGCAGGTTGATTTCAGTTTCGATTCCGGAGTCCGTTTCAACAAAAAACATCGAAACGCATTCAGCTTGTTCGTCTGAAAGGCGTCGGTAAAGGCTGTCGCGTTTGTTTTCGGGCTCATCGGCCACATAGAATTGGGTTGTGAGCAGTTCGGTATCGCCATCAAGGACTTTTACGTGGATATGGGGCGTACGGCCCGGATACTTACCGGGCTTGATCGTGCGGAAACTGTAGCGGCCATCCTCGTCGGTGATGTCATGACCAAAACCCTGAAAGCCCCGATCATAGACCACATTGCGGCCGTCTCCTGGATGGAGGTATTTTCCGTTGAGATCGCATTGCCAGATTTCAATCCTGTGTCCTGACCGAGGCGCGCCATTTCTGTCTGTGATGCGACCCTTCAGTGTGATCACTTCTCCGCCGGCTTCTTCCACGAGCCCCATGACCTTGACCAGATCGTTGTCCACATCCGGCATCCGCATGGAAGGCGTTGGATAGAATGGCCCTTCGGCGGCGCGAGGCGTCATTTCTGCTGCGTCAGCCCGGCGCAAAAAGAAGACCCCTCCGGCTACAGCGGCAAATCCGGTCAAAAGGTTGCGACGCGTGGATTTACTGGCTTTCATGTCTGGCTCCTCTCGGACTAATTCAGTCAGTATTCGGCCACCTGCCTTATCAGAACATACTGTTCCCGTGGGCGAAGTCCTCGGCAGCCGGAATCTCTTGTGCGATATCCCAATGCTCCACGATCTTGCCTTCGTCATCGTGACGCACAATCTCGATCACCGCATTGCCCCAATCGGCATATTCTACCAGCGCCATGGTCAGATCACCGTCAGAGATTGTCTGATGCACAGTAACATTGCCAAGTGTGCCGTCACTATCCTGGAAAAAGCCAAAGATGGGTTCGGTTCCATTCGGGACCCTCGGGTTATGCTGCATATACTCCGCACCGAAGAGCCGCTTCAGAGTTTCGATGTCCCCGGCGATCCCGCGGTCAAAGAACTCGACCGCGTTCATCGTGTTGCGCGCTAGATCCATGTTTGAGACGTATTTGTCTACATCTCCGCCACCGTCGATCATGGAATTACCGTTGGCAGTTTCGAATTGGGGAACTTCGGTTTGAGACGTATCCCAATGTTCGATGATCTGGCCGTCCTCAAAACGGAAGATGTCTCCAACGATGGCGGTCTCATCGCCAATAATTACTCGTGCCTGAACGCCGACGAGATCTCCCTGCGCCAGAACACGCGCAATTTCACGCTGCGGTTTCTTGCCGTTTTCTTTCATCCAGATCACGCTTGCCCGGATACCTTCACGCCCATCGGCGATGGACGGTGAATGCTGAATGTAGCGCGGATGATAAAGCTCATCGATCAATTCAACGTTCTGAGCATCAAACATCTCTGTCAGAGCCCGCAGGGCAACCGCCTTGTTCTCTTCCTCGCCCGCAAAGGCAGGAACGCTCACCACAAGCAACGTTGCTGATATTGCAATTAGATTTTTCATGAGTTTCCTCCTAAGCAGCCAGATGGGGGACAACCGTCGGCGTTTTGTAGAAATCCGACAGACCGATGATTTCAGTTGTTTCGGCATGGAGAAACACGGTCAGCTCGCCTTACGTTAAAACCTTCAATTGTTGCAGAAAACCTAGTGACCACATAACGTCACCTAAAGAGACAGTTTGTGGAATGACTGTCAGTTAAAAGGTGACAATTGAAAAACGTGAATTTCAACAGGATTGGCTACTTTGTCGCCGTGGTAGACGCGGGTACGATCACCGGCGCAGCAAAAGCGTTGAGTATAAGTAAAGCCGTTGTCAGCAAGCAAATTCTGACCCTGGAAGAAGAACTGGGCACGGCCCTTTTGCATCGCAACACGCGCCACATGCACCCAACAGATGCGGGACTGCGGTTTTACGAGCAAGCCAAGGCAGCGCTAAACCAAGCCGAAGAAGCTTATGCAGAGGTCCAGTCTGGTAAAGCGATCCCGGAGGGGCATTTTCGAATAACAGCGCCAGTTGATTACGGCACGCTGCATCTCGCTCCGCTATTGGCGCAGTTTGTTCAGGATAACTCAGGTGTCACGATTGATCTTCACCTCAGCGATGATCGACTTGACCCGGTTGAACACCACTTTGACCTAGGCTTCCGTGTCGGATGGCCGAGTGACTCGTCAAATCAAATGCGCAAAGTCGGGACGTTTGAGGAATGGGTGGTTGCGTCACCCGGATTGGCTCAAAGTGCCGCAGAGCCAAATGACCTTGCTGGACTTTCTTTCGTTGCTAACGCCGCGCTCAAAAATGCGACCAAGTGGCGGTTTTCGAAAGGTAGCAAGGTTCAGGACATTACCGTCACCTCGTCTTTCAAACTCAACACATCCCCAGCGATAAGCAGAGCCATCGCCGCTGGCGCGTGTTTCTCGATATTGCCGAATTTTCTTGTCTATGACGATGTGGCCGCGGGCCGACTGGTCCGCCTCCTGCCGGATTGGTCGCTCCGCTCAGGCGGCATCTATGCTATGACGCCCCCAACAAAGCACAAGCCACTCGCCATACGGACCATCATTGAAGTGATTGCGACTTATCATCAGGCAGGACTTGGTCAAACCTCCGGATAAGTGTCCTCAGTGGTTGCAGACCTAGAGGTGATTGCCTTTAACAGCAGGTTTAGTTGAGTAATCCGCGTGTTCGCGTGCACATTTTTTTGCAACTGCGGCGAATGCTGGTCTGGAGAGGCCGCACCGCAGCGTTGGAGACAGCGATAAATGTCTCTTATGGGCCGCGAACGCCTAGCTGTTGCTATCTATTGAAGACTGGCGCGGTTGTGTCGGAAGGAGGCGCGCACGGCTTTGAGATATTCGCGGCGCAGCAAGGTTGTAACAGTGCCCGTCTCACCGTCACCTATTTGTCGGCCATCGACTTCGGGCACCGGCTGAACATAGCTGGAAGCGCCAGTGGCAAAAGCTTCATCCGCCCTGAAGACGTCGTCTAGCGTATAGGTGGCATCGACCACTTTCAGCCCCAGGTCGTCGGCAACGCGTAGCATGGTCTGGCGGGTGATCCCTGGCAGAATATCACGGCTGAGGGGGCGGGCGTAGATGCAGCCATTTCTTACGATGAAAAACGACATTGCCCCGCATTCTGTCACTGTGCCATCGGGCGCAATCATAAGCGCCTCATCCGCACCGGCCTTGCGGGCAATTTCTTTCGCCAGAACCTGACCTAACAAGTTGCTGGTCTTGATATCTCGTCGTGCCCAGCGAATATCCGGTGCGCTGGCCAGTCGCAGAGGTTGCGGCGGATCGGCGGCCAGCCCCCCGTGCAGCGGCTGGGTGAAGGCAAAAACGTTGGGTGACAGGCCGCCGGGGTAAAGATAATCGCGATCATGCGCGCCACGGGTGACGTGCAGATAGAGAAACGCTTCCTCCACCCCGTTGCGCGCAATCAGCCCCATCAGCCCGTCATATAACGCACCCTCGCTCATCGGTGGCCGCATTTCCAACTCGGCCAACGACCGGTTCAGACGCTGCATATGGTAATGGAAATCAATGATCTGCCCGTCCAGAATGCCAAAGCCTTCATATACAGCGTCAGCAAACAGCAGGCCCCGATCAAAGATTGGCAATTGCGCTTTTTCCTCGGGCATATATGTCCCGTTCAGCCAGATTGTTCTGCTCATGTTTTTCCCCGTTATTGTTTGTGGTTGTTCAGGAAGCGACCTGCGCGCGTGTGGGTCTGGTGCCCCTGAGAAAGGGTGACCTGCCCGTTTACAAAAACGTAATGAATGCCTTTGGCGGGCTGCTCTGGAGCGTCGAAATCAGCCACATCCGAGATTGTCTCTGCATCAAACAGTACAAGGTCTGCCTTTTTCCCGACTGCAACTTCTCCGCGATCGGTCAGGCCGAACTTTGCTGCGGTCAGGCCGGTCATCTTGTGCACAGCCTGTGCCAGCGAGAACAATTTCAGATCCCGGGTGTAATGCCCTAAGACCCGTGGAAACGTGCCCCAGAGCCGAGGATGCGGTTTTTCGGTGCCAGGCAGCCCATCCGATCCGATCATCGACGCCGGGTGTTGTAGGATCCGCTGTACATCCTCTTCGTCCATGTCGAAATAGATAGCGCCAGCGGGTTTCAACTTTGTACAGGCTTCTTCCCGCGACACGCCCCATTCTGCAGCAATGTCATCAAGCATCCGCCCTCCAACCTCCGGGTGCGGGGCGGACCAGATGACAATCACGTCTTTAGCGGCATCAATGAATCGCTCCATCAGAGCAGAAGACGAAGCGGTATAGGGGTAGACATCCATGGCGACCTCTGCTTTCGCGCGGGCCGCGTCAATCATGGCTAGCGTCGTTTTGCTTTTGCCGAAGTTGCGAGAACCTGCGCATTTGTGGTGCGACAGGATCAGGGGAACATCGGCGCGTTGTCCAGTGGTCAGGGCTTCTTTGATGGCTTCGATCACGCCGTCACCTTCGTCCCGAACATGGGTTGTGTAAACGGTGTTCGGGTGGTGGCGTAGCACCCGTGCCAACATCACAACTTCTTCCCCAGGAGCCGCCATCGCGGCGGGATAGTCCAATCCACTGGAAAGCCCGGCCGCGCCCTCGGACAGCGCCTTATCAAGCAATTCTGCCATTCGATTGATTTCTGCACTGGTCGCGGCACGCTCCAAATCCGACCCCATTACGGTGGCACGTAGTGATGAATGCCCGGCCAGTAGTCGCACATTGACGGCGGGCGCTTCATCCTTGATCGCGCGTCGATACTCGGTGACGGTTTTAAAGCTGATTGACTGCACGTCCGGGGTGACATTGAACGGGTCTGGCAGATCTTCCTGCACCCTAAATGGAGCGGCGCTGATCCCGCAATTCCCGGCAATAACAGTGGTAACACCTTGTGTCACCTTGAACGGCATATCCGGGGTGCGTAGAAGCGCCCAGTCGTCATGTGTATGTGCGTCAATGAAACCGGGGGCGAGACACTGGCCCGCTGCATCAATTTCTGCCTGCGCATGAATACCGTTCAGCTGCCCTACGCCGACAATTTCGTCTCCTGAGATCGCCACGTCTGCTTTGCAGACCGGACCACCGGTACCGTCAATTACCGAGGCATTGCAGATCAGAAGGTCACATTCTTCCAACGTAGTTCCCTGAAAATTTCCTAGCATGGCGACCCGTCCTGGTTTTTCCCAGACTAATGCCAATCTCGCCGTAGCGGTGGTTTCAAATGTACATATTCTGGTCGCAATTGAGCAAATACCTCTGACAATACACCATCCAACCTCGACAATTTTTGAGAGGTTGTAAGTATTTCTGGTTCTGATCCAAGGACTTACTATAGCCAATCCGACGTCGCACTGGGTCTGGTTGCGAAGAATACGATCGACAAGCTGTGGTAAGATCCCTCTATGTTTTTGCGCATGACTAAAGCGGTACTTATCCTTCCGGGTACAGCACTGATTTACATCCCAATTTTGATCCAATGTTTCAGCGACCAATGGCCCTTTGGTGCAAGTGTGGGAACGCGTCTGCATTGAGCTGCGGCAGCGATGTTTGCTGTCCCCGCGCTTGCCTTAGCCGCGAACACGATGAAACTGTTTGTTCTTGAGGGATACGGAACTCCTGACCGTGGGACCCACCTCAAAGATTTGTGGTCAGTGGACCATACCGCTATGTGCGCAACCCCATGCTTTCATATGTTATTCTAATGGTAATGGCGGAAGCAGTGGCAATGAGCAGCCCATTCCTGTTGGGTTGGGCGATAGTGTTCTTTCTCCTCAACACACTTTACTTCAAATTCGTAGAGGAGCCGCGGCTGGAACGACGCTTTGGCGAGGACTACCTGCGGTACAAGGCGAAGGTGCCGCGATGGGTTCCCATGTTTCGGCCGTATGAGCCCTCAGGCGTGAACGACAATTGAATAGCAGGCTTTCCCGCGACGTGTGAGTTTGCTTATGACTTGATTTCGCTGTTGCCGCGAATGACTGCAACGACGAGCCGCACCGCGGCATCACGACACCTGAGCGCGTGACCGCTTTGGGCCGATGTAATCATCCTAGTCTGATAGGCCGCCATTGATGGGAGTGTGTCCGTCGAAAGACAGATGACGAGTCTTTTCTGGATTACGCACGACGTAGATCGCTGTGATCATCCCACTTTCTATCTCCAACGACGTGGTTTGCAAAATGTCGCCCGTTTCGTGGCTGAGGATCGAAGGCAGATTGTTCAGGTGGCAGAATTGCCATTGCTGGGCAGGTTGATCAGTGTATTTACGCGCCAGTCCAGACAATAACCGCATCACTTTGTCTCTGCCCAAAATCGGATTGAGTGTCGCCAATACTTTGCCGCCGCCATCCGAAACAAATCTTACGTCTTGCGCAAGTAATTTGGCGAGAACGTCGGTGTCGCCGCTTTTGGCGGCCATGAAAAATGCCTTCGCGATGGCTTCGCCTTGTTGCGGCTCAACCTGCGTTCGAGGTTTGTTGCGCTGCACATGTTTCCGAGCTCGGCTAACAAGCTGGCGGCAGGATTCAGGTGTGCGTTCCAATGCCTGTGCCAATTCGTCATATGATTGCTCGAATACATCGTGGAGCAGAAAGGCTGCCCGCTCGAGAGGTGTCAGCCGCTCCAGCGCCAGAAGGAGTGCCACCGAGACGTCACGATCCAGTCGCTCGGTGGCATCATCTGTGATCAGTGGTTCCGGCAACCATTCACCGGGATATGTTTCGCGTCGAGTATGCGCGGCCCGCATGTGATCCAAACATAACCGCGTGACCGCTCGGATCAGAAACCCAGTCGCGTCCCGCACGCTAGCATGATCAACCTTCTGCCAACGCAAAAATGCATCCTGTACTACATCCTCTGCGTCACTAACGGTGCCCAGCATTCGATAGGCGACCGCGAACAAGCGCGGTCGCAGATCGACAAATGTTTGGTCGTTGTCGAGTGAAGTTATATGACTCATTCGGCCGTGGCCTCCTTGGCGGCAGGATGTGGCGTTGCAAACCCAATAGCAATGCGGTTCCAGGCGTTGATCGTTGTCACTACCAGCGTCAGGGCGATCTTTTCCTGATCTGAAAACTGAGCGGCCATCTCATCATAGGTGTGATCCGGTGCACCATTCTGCTCGATGCGGGTCAGCGTTTCGGCCCAGGCAAGAGCGGCGCGTTCACGCTCGGAATAAAGAGACGACTCTCGCCACGCATTCAGCAAGTGAAGCCTGTCTTCACTCTCGTCCTGCGCACGCGCGTCATGGGTGTGCATATGAATGCAGAAAGCGCAGCCATTGATCTGCGACACGCGCAATTTTACTAATTCGATGAGACTGTGCTCAAGGCCCGCTGTTTTGAGGCATTCCTCCATGTCGAGCATTGGTTGCATCAGTTGCGGGGCAACGGCGAAATGGTTGAGACGGGATTGCATGAGGTGCTCCTGTATTCGGGTGTATAGAAACAGGACGCGGCAGGCGTGGAGTTTGTGACATGGGTGCTCAACAAATCAGTTTGCATTGCGTGGCAAGGACAGCTGAATCTCAATCGAGTTGCGCAATTTTCACCGGCATTTCGCGAAAGTTTTTCTCGAGAGGTTGCGCAGGCCGACGAGATCAACCAACAAAACCGGCAAATGCAGAGGTAACCGCATGGAAGAGGTAGCAAGTATCGAGACAACTTCAAACTGTTAGGCCAACTAGGCAAATTCCGACCGTTTGGAGACACAAAGTCAGCTTGATATCGGCAGTTGGAGATCCTGTGGCTGACTGGTGAGCGCCGTCAGCAAGACAGCGCTCTGTTCATCAGACGGGAAGAACAATTCAATTTTTAGATCGTCGAGCGTTTCGTCGGCTACAGTGCTGAACTGCGCTATCGTTCCGAACATCGAAAGGCGATGTCCTGCAAATCGATAGACCGTGGGAATGGATGGTCCCACTATTGCGTCACTTGGTGCATGCGCGTGCGCCGCCAGTTCTCTTATCGCAACCTCCAAATCAGGTATGCCACCTGCCGCTGCACTTTCCGCGCGAAGGCGAAGCATAGTGTAATGCGCCACTTCAGGCCAGTTTTCAACAACCTGTGCCATCGTAGGGCCAGTCAGCAATTCGAGGAGGCTATTTCCTGCAGCCATTCCGAGAGGTGCAAACAGCACCGCAGCGGGACCGTTTAATTCTACAACCCGCCAAAGACGATCAAGCACCAGACCCGGGTAGGGGGCATGTCTTTCCAACGTCCATGTGACAGCGTTCCGAATGGGTTCCATCGCCGCATTGTCAAGCGGCGTCGCCGCATATCTCGGCGCGAAACCGACGGCCTGCATCATCTGATTCCTGGCGTCAACGGGTACTTCCATAACCTCTGAAAGATGAACGATCATCTCAGGGCTGGGTCGGGAACGTCCGGTCTCTAGAAACGATATGTGTCGCGCACTGACGTCGGCTTCAACAGCTAGATCGAGCTGGCTCATCCGACGGCGCTTGCGCCATTCCTTCAATAGAACTGAGTAAGAAGTCATAAGGTAAACTTACACAATCAATTGTCAGAGATCACTTACCTCTGAGGTAATTGCTTTGAATACTCCTGACCGCGCATGACAGATCAAGTGAATTAGGAGGAAAACATGACATCACAACAATCTGCCATGCGTCGTTCAGGATGGATCCTGATTGGAGCGGGAGCGCTTTTTGCTTTGGCAGGGTTATCGATACTGCATCCCGTCGCCCACCTTTTCCTTAAGGTTGCCTATTGGCCGATGCAGGAGGTTGCGCCCGACATGGCGATACCGTCGCCATTGCTATTGGCCATCACCGGTGGGCTGACCGTCGGGCTCGGCGGAATGTCATGGGCATTAGGTACATATGTTGCGCCAATTTCCCCGGATGCGGCTCAAAGAGTAACCTGGGTTGCAACATGGTCCTGGTTTTGCACCGATAGCACTTTCTCAATCCTGGTTGGTGCGCCGTTCAATGCGGTGCTTAACCTGACATTTCTGGTCCTACTTCTGGCTTCTTGTCGAAATCGTCGTTGATTGAACTGAATACGGTATGGTGGTTTGTAGCGGCTTTGAGGGAGTCGAAGCCGCTTATCTGTACCACCATCAATCCCTCTAGAGTCCTGAAATATCCACGTAGACTACGTAATCAGCCACTTTTCCCTGTTGTAGGCCAAGTCGTGTGGCGAAGGGGACTTCATGCTCGCTGCTGTCCTTGCGTGTATAGTGGACCGTGCCGTCGCAAAACACAGTGCTCCCACTGGACCAGATGCCGGTTATCGTATGACGCATGGCGGCGATGGTCTGAAAGAAACTTTCGTTGGCATGCTCAACAGGCCCGCGCCCGTTGATCGGGTCGAAATTCCCGAGGCGAAATGTAACGTCCTCTGTCAAATAGCTAACGACGTCGCTGGCGTTCATTGCGTCGACGGCCGCATAAAGCCCGGCAACCAGTACTGTATGGGGCGAGCTGTGTTCAGTGGTGATCTGCATCCTTGTTCTCCTTGGCAGATGATAGGAAGGTTGTGACGTTCAGCGGCGCTTTGGCTTGTGTTTTGGACACAAGACGCCAGAGGTGGTTGAGGTGGATGTGCCCGTTGGTTATGGCCAACCCAAAAAACAGCACCGCGAGCGCCGCGACTAATGTGAGGTGTATTGGTTCGTCAAAGGCCAGAGCCCCGAAGCCAATGCCGAAAAGAGTGGCGAAATATCCGACCTGAGCAAATCCGACGCCATCAGTGCGCCGCTGGACTTCGAAAGTCAGCACATAGCTGAGTGCGGTGATCAGTCCGATCCCGGTTAACGCGGCAATCGGTCCAGGACCTGGCATCAAACCGGGCGCGATCTGACCACTTACAATGATCGGAAAACCGATCAGCAACAGTTGAAGCCCCAGTGTTCCGGCCGCCAGCGCTATGGGATCAGCACCCTGCGGGTAGGCCCGACTGCGAAAGACATTGCCCATTGCCAGCAGGAGAGGACCCGCCAGCGCAGCGGTGATCCAGCGCGGCGCAACGCCCGACAGGTCAAAGCCGCTATGGGTGGCAAAGCTGATGCCGACCAACCCGATCAGGATTCCGATCAGCCGGTATGACGGTAACATTCTCTTTTCGACCAAGGCCGTGATCGCGAAAGTGAAAAGCGGCGACAGTGTAACCAGCGCAGAGTAGAAGCCGGTCGAGACGTAGCCTAGTACTGTAAAGCCGATCAATGCAGGACCGCTGATGCCCAAAATCCCCGCCCCCAAGTAGTAGAACAGGTACTTGCGATGCAGTGGCGGGCGGTTACCGGTGATCGCAACGATGGTGAATAGAACAACGCTCGCGACCAGAAGTTGCCCGAACAAAGCTTGCTGTGGCGCGCTACCTGCTATGGCTACATATTTGGACAATGTAAAACTGACCCCAACCAGCGCACCGATCGCGATGATCAGGGCAGTCGGCGGAAGGCCTGTGGCAAAGCGGGGCATCACGCGGCACCCTTTGTCAGATCTGCAATGAAATTCGTCAGCTCCGGCCCGATCGGGATGATGCCACTCGGGTTGATGTGGCGGTGGCTGAGAAAATAGTGGGCGCGGATATGCTGCAAATCGATGGTTTCAGCCACGCCCGATATACTTGATACGTCCGCCAGATAACGCGAAAGGGCCGGATAATCCGAGATCCGTTTCCAGTCGATCTTGAAATGGGTCACATAGACAGGATCAAACCGCAGGAGCGTCGGAAAGAGCTTCAGGTCAACCTCAGTCGGCACCGCTCCAGCCAGGTATCGCCGCGTCATCAGCACTGCTTCTACGGTATCCAGCCCTGCATAAAGCTGATGGATCGCCTCGTCATATGCTTCCTGCGTGGTGGCAAAACCGACGCGATAGACACCGTTGCGAATGGGGGCCTGGATCATTTCAGCCAGCCGATCGATCTCAGCGGCGAATTCGGTTGGATAGAGGTCCAGAATGGCCGCGTCGACGAAGGCAGTGTCGATCATCCGCATGATGTCGGCGGATTCGGTGCTGATGATCTGACCGCTTTGCTTGTCTAACAGCACCGGGACCGTAATCGCGCCGGTATAAGAGGGCACAGCGCGTTGGTAGACTTGATAGAGGTAATGATCACGTGGCACACCGGCGGACTCGTCAAAGTCGGATTGGTTGATGACCCAACCGTCCTCAGACATCACCGAGTCCATCCAGGTTATGCTAATTACCTCGCGCAGCCCCTTGAGTGCCAAAACCAGGTCGACACCATGACACCATGGGCAGGCCTTGGAAAAATATAGGTGATAGCGGCCAGACGCGGTCGGAAAGTCTGCCTCAGCGTCCGAACTGATCCAGCCACGAAAGGAACTGGGCAACCGGTGAAAGCGCCCGTCGGATTGCGATGGCTTGTCGCGCAGAATTCCGTTGATGAGCATTTTGGGCATGGCCGTCTCCATCCAACATGTGTTGAGGACGACCTAGTGTGTTTCCAATGGCATGATAATTGGCTACCAGGTTTACATTAGGGTGAGAAAAAGTTGACCATACGAGAGTAACATGATCGAAATCGGAGCTATCCCCGTATTTGTCGCTGTGGCTGAATGCGGTGGTTTTGCTGCAGCTGCGCGGCGATTGGGGATCACCAAATCAGCCGTCAGCAAACGGATTGGCGCACTGGAAGCGCATCTTGGCACCCAACTGTTTCATCGCTCGACGCGCAGCATCTCGCTGACCGAAGCCGGTGAAATCTACCTGACGCACGCAATACAGGCGCTTGGATCGGCGCAGGAAGCGGAAGACGCGGTTGCGGCCGTTCAGGGTCACCCGGTCGGACATCTGAAGATCAGTGCGCCCATGTCCTTTGGACGGCTGCATATTGCACCGATGCTCACCGAGTTTCTGACCACTTATCCTGATATCACACTGGACCTGACTATGGATGACCGGGTCGTTGATCTGGTCGATGCGGGGTTGGACATGGCCGTTCGGGCCGGCACCCTGCCTGACTCTGCGATGATCGCGCGTCGGCTGGCGCCTATCCACAGTGTCCTTGCCGCCGCGCCGGATTATATAATGCGGCGGGGTAATCCACAGCAACCTGAAGACTTACTGACGCATAACTGCCTTCACTATGCCTATTCACGCGATCCGATGGAGTGGGTGCTGCATGGACCACATGGTGAACTGCGGGTACGCACCAAAGGCACTCTGCGCATCAACAATAGCGAGACGCTTTGCGCTGCCTTGCTTGACGGACTTGGTATTGGGCGGTTGCCGACCTTTGTGGCGGGTGCTCATTTGGCCACCAGCGATCTGGTCCGGGTCTTGCCGGATTACGCATTTCCGGAACAGGCGCTTTATGCCGTATTCCCCGAGCGACGCCATATGCCAATGAAAGTTCGCGCCTTTGTGGACTTCCTCGCCGAACGGATCGGGAAGGACAGACCGTTCTGGGATGCCGAAGCGAGGCTTGATGCCTAAAGTTGCCGTCATTGAATATCGCGATCGTTACGCTTGGCGCAAAAAGCGACTTAGCACGCGCGGTAATTTACTTCTATTGCGGTCCAGGAGGCATCGGCCCGTGAGCCTGATCAAAAAGTGATAGGCGCGTGTTATTGGCCAACACTGATGAGGCCAGAGATCGCACGGGAAGGGGGGATTGGCATCGTTGAGAGCAAAATACCGAGTGCTGCGGGACCCGCAAATGACGGTTTCCGTTTGAAGGTTGTCTGCCGACCCGGTTCTTGCTCATTCGATATTGGCCGCCCGACAAGCACAGGAAACGGATCGCTCAGCACGGATGTTTTTTCTTAACTGACTGGCATGCAGAAACTGAAAGGCATGACCATGGAACTGAAAGACAAAACGATCATCATCAGCGGGGCGAGCAGCGGAATCGGTGCAGCCGCAGCGCTTTTGTTTGCATCAGAAGGGGCAAACCTCGTTTTGGGCGCGCGTAGAGAGGCGCGGCTGAAGTCAATTGTTGAGCAGATAGAGCAAAGCAATGGGCGCGCCGTTTATCTGGCAGGTGATGTTCGCGATGAGGCATTTGCCAAGGGCCTGGTTGACTTGGCAGAACAACGGTTTGGTGGCCTCGATGGCGCATTCAACAATGCAGGCATTGTGGGTGATATGAGTCCAATTCCGGAAATGGAACTAAGCAACTGGCAGTCTGTCCTTGCAACCAACCTTACCAGTGCATTCCTTGCGGCCAATGCCCAGCTTCCCGCTTTGCAAAGACGTGGCCGTGGGTCAATCGTCTTTACGGGAACATTTGTTGGCTTCAGCAACGGCGGCATGCCGGGCATGGCGGCCTATGCTGCATCGAAAGCAGGACTGATAGGATTTACACAGTCGCTGGCATCGGATCATGCGGCGCAAGGCATTCGCGTCAATACAGTTCTGCCGGGCGGAACAAAGACTGACATGGCGGGTGACGACCCGGCGACGCACGACATAATCGCGGGTTTACATCCCGTTAAGCGCATGGCTGAACCGACCGAGATCGCTCAATCAGCCTTGTTCTTGTTGTCGGACCGAGCAAGTTTCGTGACTGGCTCTCCGTTAGCTGTTGATGGTGGTATGGCGACACGCCTGCTTTGAATACCTGCTGTTGGTCGCGTCATGGTCAACGGCAGCTGTGTCCACGTTTCGGGCGGGGCGGATCAAATGTCTGCCACCGCATGTTCACTCCGAACCCACTTGTTCAATTAGCCAGATCGCAGCAAGAGATTGGCCTATTGCTGGGTGGTTGCAATCAGTCTGAGCAGGCGCTTTCATCGCTTTTGAGTGGCGGCGGAACGCGACGCAAACTCCATGAGGCGCCTGAACTTTGGGCAATCCATATGGGTCTCTGCCGGACAATCCGCCACGTGACGCAACGCATCGCGTAGCCGGGT
>NZ_JBQFUX010000010.1:0-164582 GCF_056539405.1 Ruegeria sp. BB5
TGATGCCACGAGCCTTCTCTTCAGGCGCGCCGTCGATTTGGTCATACGCTTTGAAGTCACCGAAATACTTGGTGATTGCTGCGGTCAGCGTGGTTTTACCGTGGTCAACGTGCCCAATCGTGCCGATGTTGACGTGCGGTTTTGTACGCTCAAACTTTTCCTTTGCCATGATGGCCTCCTTTTTCGGTAATGAAGGGAGCGCGTTAGCCGCGCTCCCTCAAATCTTCGCTTATGCGTATTTCGCCTGAATCTCGTCCGAGATGTTCTGCGGAACCGGATCGTAGTGGTCGAACTGCATGGTGAACTGGGCACGACCCGACGACATCGAACGCAGAGTGTTGATGTAGCCGAACATGTTGGCCAGCGGAACAAACGCATCGATGGCGATCGCGTTGCCGCGCGGCTCTTGTCCAGACACCTGGCCCCGACGCGAAGTCAAGTCGCCGATGATACCGCCGGTGTACTCTTCCGGGGTGATCACTTCGACTTTCATGATCGGTTCCAGCAGCTTCGCGCCAGCTTTGCGCATGCCTTCACGCATACACATCCGCGATGCGATTTCGAACGCCAGTACGCTCGAGTCAACGTCGTGGAACTTACCGTCCAGCAGGGCAACCTTGAAGTCGATCACGGGGAAGCCAGCCAGCGGGCCGCTATCCATGACCGAGTTGATGCCTTTTTCAACACCGGGGATGTATTCCTTCGGAACGGCACCACCAACGATGCGGCTTTCGAAGGAATAACCTTCGCCCGGCTCGGTCGGCTGGATCTCCAGCTTGACTTCCGCGAACTGACCCGAACCACCAGACTGTTTCTTGTGGGTGTAGGTGTGCTCGACTGGCATCGAGATGGTTTCACGGTAGGCCACCTGCGGCGCACCAATGTTCGCCTCAACCTTGAACTCGCGCTTCAGGCGGTCCACCAGGATGTCCAGGTGAAGTTCGCCCATGCCCTTCATGATGGTCTGACCAGATTCCAGGTCGGTTTCCACACGGAAGGACGGGTCTTCGGCGGCCAGACGGGCCAGACCCTGGGACATCTTCTCTTGGTCGCCCTTGGTTTTGGGCTCAACCGCGATCTCGATCACCGGATCGGGGAAGGTCATGGTTTCCAGAACCACCGGATCCTTCGCGTCACACAGGGTGTCACCGGTGGTGGTGTCTTTCAGACCCGCCAGCGCGATGATGTCGCCTGCAAACGCTTCTTCGATCTCTTCCCGGTTGTTCGAGTGCATCATCATCATACGACCGATGCGCTCTTTCTTACCTTTGGTCGAGTTCAGGATCGAGTCACCCTTGTTCATGGTGCCCGAGTAGATCCGAGTGAAGGTCAGCGAGCCAACGAAGGGGTCGTTCATGATTTTGAACGCCAGGCCCGAGAAGGCCATGTCGTCGTCTGCACGACGGGCGATGTCACGAACTTCTTCCTCATCGCCGGGCTTGAAGCCCATGTAATCAACAACGTCCAGCGGGCTGGGCAGATAGTCGATCACAGCGTTGAGCAGCGGCTGAACGCCTTTGTTCTTGAACGCCGAACCACCCAGAACCGGAACGAACGCGATTTCCAGTGTCCCTTTGCGCAGCAGGGCGCGCAGGGTCGGAACGTCGGGCTCATTGCCTTCCAGGTATTCCATCATCGCGTCGTCGTCCATTTCGACGGCCGCTTCGATCATCTTGCCGCGCCATTCGTCAGCCATGTCTTTCAGGCTGTCGCGGATCGGAGCTTTGATCCAGCTTGCGCCCAGATCTTCGCCCTGCCACAGCCACTCTTCCATGGTGACCAGGTCGATCAAGCCTTCCAGCTCGGACTCGGCGCCGATCGGAATACCAACCGGAACAGCACGTGCGCCGGTGCGGTCTTCGATCATGTTGACGCAGTTGAAGAAGTCAGCGCCGATCTTGTCCATCTTGTTGACGAAAACCATACGCGGAACCTTGTAGCGGTCAGCCTGACGCCACACGGTTTCGGTCTGGGGTTCAACACCGGCGTTTGCGTCCAGAACGCAGACGGCACCGTCGAGAACTGCCAGCGAACGTTCAACTTCGATGGTGAAGTCAACGTGGCCGGGAGTGTCGATGATGTTCAGGCGGTGCTTAGGCGTTTCTGCGGTCTGACCGTCCTCGGTGCGTTCCCAAAAAGTGGTGGTCGCAGCCGAAGTGATGGTGATGCCGCGTTCCTGCTCCTGCTCCATCCAGTCCATGGTGGCTGCACCATCGTGCACCTCACCGATGTTGTGGGATTTACCAGTGTAATACAGGATACGCTCCGAGCAGGTGGTCTTACCTGCGTCGATGTGCGCCATGATACCGAAGTTACGGTACAGTTCGAGCGGATATTCGCGTGCCATTGGTCTAAGCCTCTTGGATTACCAACGATAATGGCTGAAGGCTTTGTTCGCCTCGGCCATCTTGTGGGTGTCTTCACGCTTTTTCACGGCAGTACCGCGGGACTGTACAGCGTCCAGCAGTTCACCGGCAAGGCGTTCTTCCATGGTGTTTTCGTTGCGGGCGCGTGCAGCCGAGATCAGCCAGCGGATGGCCAGGGCTTCGCGGCGCTCGGGGCGTACTTCGACCGGAACCTGGTAGGTTGCACCACCAACCCGGCGCGAGCGAACCTCGACCGACGGTTTGATGTTGTCGAGCGCTTCGTGGAACACTTCGACCGGTGCGCGCTTGATCTTGCCTTCAACGCGATCAAAAGCGTTGTAGACGATGCGCTCTGCGACCGACTTCTTGCCGTCGATCATCAGGTTGTTCATGAATTTGGTCAGTACCTTGTCGCCAAATTTGGCGTCAGGCAGGACTTCGCGTTTTTCGGCGGCGTGACGACGTGACATATCAGCCTCTCCTTCTTACTTGGGACGCTTCGCGCCGTATTTCGAACGACGCTGCTTACGGTCTTTGACGCCCTGAGTATCCAGAACACCGCGCAGGATGTGGTAACGCACACCGGGAAGGTCTTTTACACGGCCGCCACGGATCAGAACAACCGAGTGTTCCTGCAGGTTGTGGCTTTCACCGGGGATGTACGAGATGACCTCGAACCCGTTGGTCAGGCGCACCTTGGCAACCTTACGCATAGCCGAGTTCGGCTTTTTAGGTGTGGTGGTGTACACGCGGGTGCAGACGCCGCG
Organism: Ruegeria sp. BB5; assembly: GCF_056539405.1. Lineage (NCBI taxonomy): Bacteria > Pseudomonadati > Pseudomonadota > Alphaproteobacteria > Rhodobacterales > Roseobacteraceae > Ruegeria > Ruegeria sp. BB5. The sequence continues at coordinate 3,134 of NZ_JBQFUX010000010.1, forward strand.
TTTCTGCGGGCACTGCTCCAGGTGCATGGACTTCGAGCGTTTTACTTTGGGCTGCCGCGGTTTGCGGATCAGCTGTTGAATAGTTGGCATTCCGGTTTCTTCCCCGTTTTGCAACACACATGACATGCACGCGCATTGCGTGCGGTTAAACTTGCTGCACTTATGCGTCCACAAGCGCAAAACCCGCGAGCGTTCCCATTCCGAGGTGAACGTCGCGGTTGGTTATCAGAGGGCGCGAACTGCAAAATTGTTCAGGCCTTGACCAGTCCATTACTGAAATCGGTTATGGGGCGGCCCCCGGTACCGAGATAGCGCGCGTAATAGGGGGAGTCGGAGCAAGTGTCAACAGTGCACCCGTATGGGTGTCTCACCGGTCTGTTTATGCGGGAATATCAGGCCCCTTCCGGAATTTCCAGCACCGCAGCCGTTGCGACACCCTTTTCGGGAAGGCATAGTCTGTGCAACACGCTGCCCCACGGATCAAATATGCAAATCATCGGCCTGTGCCGCTTTTCCTATCCTGCCTATGGTGGCTTTCAAGTCGAACATGAAACGATCGAAGAACGTCGGCGGTACCTTTACAACCCCGCCCGCCTAGAAGAACGCTTTCGCCTGTTCGAAACCACTACACTGCCCTGCCTTCGAGAACAGACCAACGAGGATTTTCAGTTTCTCATCGTGATCGGTGATTGCCTTCCCAAACCCGCTCTGGATCGATTGCGCGATCTAACCGCCGGCATGCCCCAGGTTCAGATCATCGCCCGCGCTCCGGGTCGACATCGCAAGGTGATGAAAGAGATTCTGAATGCCGCCCGCAACGACCCCAGCGACCCTTGCGTTCAATTCCGCCATGACGACGATGATGCCGTGTCAGTGGATTTTGTCGAACGTCTGCGCCTTGCCGTCGACGAGAGCAATGGTCTGATGGAGAACAACCGAACGGTCGCCATCGACTATAACAAGGGCTTTCTGGCCGAATTCGGGACAGATGGCATTCAGGCTGCCCAGGTTATGCGCCCCCTGTTGGGGATAGGCTTTGCGATGCATGTACGTGGAAATTGCGAGCAGACAATTATGAATTTCGCCCATCACCGGATCGGGGATTTCATGCCGGTCATCAGTTACCCTGACGCGCCGATGTGGGTGCGCACGCTCAACCAGTTTAACGATTCACGCAATGCGCGTGACACTAAGACTGAGCTGTTGCCTCTGACACCCGAACAAGAAGGTGAATTCATCGCCCGCTTTGCGATAGATCAGAACCTTGTGCGTCAAGTTCACTCGGCGGGCTGCGTCTGACGTTCGCGGAATAATGTGAACAGCCCTGCCCCAACGACCAGCGTTGCCCCGAACATGGTGATCGTGTCCGGCCATTCCCCGAAAATGAGCCACCCCAGCCCCAGCGCCCAGATCAGGCTGGAGTATCGGAAGGGCGCGACGAACCCGACCTCGCCTACGCGCATAACCATGACGCTGAAAAGATAGCCCCCAAGTACGAAGACCGCTGCCGATGCCACCATCAAACCAGCACCGACCGGTACCGGTTCCCAACCTGTTGCCACCGTGGCAATCCCCGCCGACACGGTAATCGTCAGGGACGTCGCCAAGGTAACCGCCAGCGAGGGCACATGCACCGACATCCGCCGCGTGATCAAATCCCGCGCCGTGACCGAGGCCACCGCAATCAAGGCGTAGATCGCGTATATGCTGAACCCCTCGGGGCCGGGCCGCACAATCAACAGCATCCCGGCAAAGCCCAACACAATCGCCAGAACTCGTCGCCACCCGATCTGTTCGCGGAAAAACAGCACTGCGCCCAGCGTGACCGTCAGCGGCAGAGCCTGCAGCACTGCGGTCACGTTGGCCAGCGGCATATGCAGCAACGCGGTCAGAAAAAAGAACGTGGCCGACAGCTCGGCCAGACACCGGATCACCACCAGCCATTTGTCGTGACGCGGGAAATTTAGATGCAACGCCCCAAGATGACGCGCCAGCAGAAACACCAAAACCGTCGCCAAAAGTCCGCGCATTGCTACCATCTGAAACAACGGCACCTCGGCACCTGCCGCCTTGATCAGAGCATCATTGATGGTAAAGGCGGCCATGCTGCCCATCATCAGCAGCGCGCCTTTCACGTTTGGAGTCATGGTTAAAGAATCCGGTCGAAAGTCGATTGCTGCATTGGCTCAATCGATCGACTTATTGTCAACGCAACTTAGTAGGCGAACAGGAAAATTACGTCTCAATTTGCCGGACACAATCTAATCGCCATCAAAATCCAAAGACGCGCCCGCCGCCGATACCTTCGACGGTCACCCCGGCACTTAGGTTATGCGTCGCGATCAGCCCTCCGGACATGTTTAAAACCCCAAGCCGGTTGCCGTTTTGAAGTGCAACGTAAAGCTCACGGCGTTCAGCGTTGATCCCGAGGCCAAAGCGCTCAATCTGCAACGCCGCGCCAACCGAGGGGTTGGTTGGGCGAATGACCCTTTTGGTGGTGCCGTTCAGATCAATCTCGGCAATCAGACGATTACGAATAAACAACACGTAGAGGGTGCCGGTATTTTTGTCGAAGGCCAGCCCGCCTATCGGTCCTTGTGGCTGCGCAAGCCTGATATGGCGCACGAACTGCCCGTCGCGCGTCAATTCTGAAATCATCAGACCGTTTGGATGATCCAGGAAAAGATGACCGTCTGCACCCCGAATAGCGAGCCCGCATTCCTTGATCGGGAAGTCGTCAGGAGTAACCCCTCCGCAACCGGCCGGTACGCGCTGCGCCGAAAAGGTGCGTAGAACGCGGCCATTTCGATCAAGTTCCTGCAACTGTGTACCGGGGAGATTGCGCAGGAAAATCCGCCGCCGCGGCTGGTCATAGGCAAGACCCACTATCGAAGCGGAAACTGGAATAAGCCGTGTGGTACCGTCGGGAATTTTTACTTCCCGAGACGGCTGCCCCTGCGGCATCCCGACATAGGCGTAATCACTACATGCCGCCAGCAGGCCAATCCCCAAAACCGATAATGCACGAGACAATTTCAATACAGCTCTCATAATTCAAATCTCCAGTGGATTTGTGCGTGAGACGTAAAAAACCATACCATGAAAAGGGTTTTTCCAAAATAAATCTGCTCATATTAATTTGCGCCGGACCGAGCCGCACAGTCTGCGACCCAACCCTTGCCATTGTCAGCGCTTCAATCCGGGCAAAGGGCACAGGCGGCCACCCAAAGAAAAAGGCCCCGCGAAATCGCGGGGCCTGATTTTTGGATTATCGTAGTCGCTTACTCGCGGCTTTCCGGGGTTTCCACCAGAACGTCCAGCTCGTCTCCAACCATGTCGTCTTCGACAATCGGGGCAGCCAAGGCAGCGGCCGCTTCGGCCTCTTCCCGGCGGGCTTCGATCACGACGTTGTCGCGGCTTTGTGCGACCTGACGCACAGCCTGGGTCGCACCACCTGTACCGGCCGGGATCAGGCGACCGACGATGACGTTCTCTTTCAGGCCAACCAGCTTGTCCTTCTTGCCCTGTACTGACGCTTCGGTCAGCACGCGGGTGGTTTCCTGGAACGACGCCGCCGAGATGAACGAACGCGTCTGCAGCGAGGCTTTGGTGATCCCCAAGAGGATCGGTTCGCCCTGAGCCGGACGGCCACCGCGCGAGAGGGTCTTCTCGTTGGCTGCGTCAAACTCCTGCTTGTCGACATGTTCGCCTTTCAACAGGGTGGTGTCGCCTGAATCCAGGATCTCCCACTTCTGCAGCATCTGGCGCACGATGACCTCGATGTGCTTGTCGTTGATCTTCACGCCCTGCAGACGATAAACGTCCTGCACCTCGTCGATCATGTAATCCGCCAGCGCTTCGACACCCATAATGGACAGGATGTCATGCGGGGCCGGGTTACCATCCATCAGGTATTCGCCTTTCTGGATAAAGTCACCTTCCGCGACCGGGATATGTTTGCCCTTGGGAACCATATACTCGATCGTTTCCATCGACTCATCCGCCGGTTCGATGCTGATGCGGCGCTTGTTCTTGTAGTCGCGGCCAAAGCGCACGTAACCATCGGCTTCTGCGATGATCGCGTGATCTTTCGGACGTCGGGCTTCGAACAGTTCGGCCACACGCGGCAGACCACCGGTGATGTCCTTGGTCTTGGCACCTTCGCGCGGGATACGCGCGACAACGTCACCGGCTTCGATCTGCTGGCCATCTTCGACCGACAGGATCGCATCCACCGACATCGGATAGTGAACCGGGTTGCCCGCATCGTTGCGGACCGGCTCGCCATCTTCACCGACCAGAATGATTTCGGGCTTCAGGTCGCTGCCTTTGGGGGCCGCACGCCAGTCGATCACGATCTTCTGAGTCATGCCGGTTGCGTCGTCGGTCTCATCGCGGACAGCGATGCCCGAAACGAGGTCAACGTATTTCGCAGTACCGGCTTTCTCGGCGATGATCGGCAGGGTGTAGGGATCCCACTCGAACAACTTGTCGCCACGGGCCACCTTGGTGCCATCCTTGACGAACAGCTTGGAACCGTAGCCCAGCTTGTGGCTGGCACGCTCTTCGCCGTGTTCGTCCTTGATCACCAGCTTCATGTTCCGGCCCATGACCAGACTTTCGCCTGCGGCATTGACCAGGATCTGCGGGTTCTCGAAGGAAACGACACCGTCCTGGCTGGCTTCTTGGAACGACTGCTGACCACCTTGCGCAACACCACCAATGTGGAAGGTCCGCATCGTCAGCTGTGTACCGGGCTCACCGATGGACTGGGCGGCGATGATGCCGACAGCCTCACCCGTGTTCACCATGGTACCGCGCGCAAGGTCACGACCGTAGCAGGTCGCACAGACGCCTTCCTCAGACTCACAGGTCAGAGGCGAGCGGATGCGCATGGACGCAACACCGGCTTCGTCAATGGTGTCGGCCATACGTTCGTCGATCAACTGACCAGCGGCCACGATCACCTCATCGGTGCCCGGACGCAGAACGTCATCGGCAGAGACTCGGCCCAGCACACGTTCAGCCAGCGAGGCAACAACCTCACCGTCGTTCACCGCAGCTTCGGCGGTGATCGCGCGCTCAGTGCCACAGTCGATCTCACGAACGATGCAATCCTGCGCCACGTCTACCAGACGACGGGTCAGATAACCTGAGTTCGCCGTCTTCAGAGCGGTATCCGACAGACCCTTACGGGCGCCGTGGGTCGAGTTGAAGTATTCAAGAACGGTCAGGCCTTCCTTGAAGTTCGAGATGATCGGCGTCTCGATGATGTCACCGTTCGGTTTGGCCATCAGGCCGCGCATACCGCCCAGCTGTTTCATCTGAGTGACCGAGCCACGCGCACCGGAGTGGGCCATCATATAGACTGAGTTCGGTTCCTGCTCGGAACCGTCCTCTGCCCGATCCGAGGATGAGATCGTGCTCATCATCGCTTCGGTCACGCGGTCGTTACACTTCGACCAGGCATCGACAACCTTGTTGTACTTTTCGCCCTGAGTGATCAGGCCATCCATGTACTGCTGTTCAAAGTCCTTCACCTGACCGCGGGTGTCATCAACGATGCCCCATTTGTCATCCGGAATAACCATGTCGTCCTTGCCGAACGAGATGCCCGCCTTGAACGCTTCTTTGAAGCCCATCGACATGATCTGGTCACAGAAGATAACCGACTCTTTCTGACCGCAGTAGCGATAGACGGTGTCGATGACCTGCTGCACTTCTTTCTTCCGCAGCAGGCGGTTTACCAGTTCGAACGGCGCTTTGTTGTTCATCGGCAGCAAGGCACCCAGACGCAGACGGCCCGGAGTGGTCTCGTAACGCTTCTGAACTTCGTTGCCTTCGTCGTCGATCTGCGTGATCCGCGCGGTGATTTTCGAGTGCAGATGCACCTCACCCGCGTCCAGCGCGTGCTGGACTTCTTCGATCGAACCAAAGACTTTGCCTTCGCCCGGCATGCCTTCGCGTTCCAGGGTCACATAGTACAGACCCAGGATCATATCCTGCGACGGAACGATGATCGGCGCACCGTTTGCAGGCGACAGAACGTTATTCGTCGACATCATCAGAACACGGGCTTCCAGCTGGGCCTCAAGGCTCAGCGGAACGTGAACGGCCATCTGGTCACCGTCGAAGTCGGCGTTAAAGGCCGAACAGACCAGCGGGTGCAGCTGGATGGCTTTACCTTCGATCAGGACCGGCTCGAACGCCTGAATGCCAAGACGGTGCAGCGTGGGTGCACGGTTCAGCATGACAGGGTGTTCGCGGATCACCTCGTCGAGGATATCCCACACTTCGGGACGCTCTTTCTCGACCAGTTTCTTCGCCTGCTTCACGGTCGAAGACAAACCTTTGGCTTCAAGGCGCGAGTAGATGAACGGCTTGAACAGCTCCAGCGCCATCTTCTTGGGCAGACCACACTGGTGCAGCTTCAGCTCGGGACCGGTCACAATAACCGAACGGCCCGAGAAGTCGACGCGCTTACCCAGAAGGTTCTGACGGAAGCGGCCCTGCTTACCTTTCAGCATGTCTGACAGCGATTTCAGCGGACGCTTGTTGGCACCGGTGATCACACGGCCACGACGGCCGTTGTCGAACAGAGCGTCAACGGATTCCTGCAGCATCCGCTTTTCGTTGCGGACGATGATGTCAGGCGCGCGCAGCTCAATCAGACGCTTCAGACGGTTGTTCCGGTTGATGACGCGGCGATACAGATCGTTCAGATCCGAGGTCGCGAAACGGCCACCGTCCAGCGGAACCAGCGGACGCAGCTCCGGCGGAATAACCGGGATCACGGTCATCACCATCCACTCGGGGCGGTTGCCCGACTCGAGGAAGGATTCGACAACCTTCAGACGCTTGATGATCTTCTTGGGCTTCAGTTCGCCGGTTGCTTCGGCCAGATCAGCGCGCAGCTGCTCGGCTTCGGCTTCCAGATCGATCTGGGCCAGCATCTCACGAATGGCTTCGGCACCGATGTTGGCGGTGAACGCATCCATGCCATAGGCATCCTGCGCATCCATGTACTCTTCTTCGGTCAGCATCTGGCCGTAGGTCAGGTCGGTCAGACCGGGCTCGATGACGACATAGTTTTCAAAGTACAGAACGCGTTCCAGATCGCGCAGCGTCATGTCCAGCATCAGACCGATGCGGGACGGCAGCGATTTCAGGAACCAGATATGTGCGACGGGCGCGGCCAGTTCGATGTGGCCCATACGCTCGCGGCGGACTTTCTGCAGGGTGACTTCCACACCGCATTTCTCGCAGACAACGCCGCGATACTTCATCCGCTTATATTTGCCGCACAGACATTCGTAATCTTTGATCGGGCCAAAGATACGCGCGCAGAACAGACCGTCACGCTCAGGCTTGAACGTCCGGTAGTTGATGGTTTCGGGTTTCTTGATCTCACCATAGGACCAAGACAGGATCCGTTCAGGGCTGGCCAGCGAGACCTTGATCTCGTCGAAAACCTTCGGCGGCGTCAGCGGGTTGAACGGGTTGTTGGTGATTTCCTGGTTCATTTTGATACCTCAAATTTTGCGGAAGGGGGGACGGGAGGAAGAGCCGAGGCCCTTACTCCTCAACCTCCGCATCCAGGAGTTCCATATTCAGGCCGAGGCCACGGACTTCTTTAACCAGAACGTTGAACGATTCCGGTACGCCCGCTTCAAAGTTGTCCTCGCCCTTGACGATCGACTCATAGACCTTGGTCCGGCCGGCGACGTCATCCGATTTCACGGTGAGCATCTCCTGCAACGTGTAGGCGGCGCCGTAAGCTTCCAGAGCCCAGACTTCCATCTCACCAAAGCGCTGACCACCGAACTGCGCCTTACCACCCAGCGGCTGCTGGGTAACCAGGCTGTACGGCCCGGTCGAACGCGCGTGGATCTTGTCATCCACCAGGTGGTGCAGTTTCAGCAGGTATTTGATGCCCACGGTCACCGGACGTGCAAATTGCTCACCGGTGCGACCGTCGAACAGGATCGACTGACCACTTTCCGAGAAGCCCGCACGCACCAGCGCATCGTTGACGTCAGCCTCTTTGGCACCATCAAAGACCGGGGTCGCGATCGGAACACCGCGGGTCACGTTGCCCGCCGCCTCGATCAGGTGACCCTCGTCCATGTTGGCAATGCCTTCTTCATAGACATTCTCGCCATAGGCCAGCTTCATCGCTTCGCGCACCGGGGTCAGGTCGCCGGAACGGCGGTATTCACCCAGAGCTTCGTCGATGTTCAGACCCAGACCGCGCGCGGCCCAACCCATGTGGGTTTCAAGGATCTGACCAACGTTCATACGCGACGGCACGCCCAGCGGGTTCAGACAGAAGTCAACCGGAGTACCATCGGCTAGGAACGGCATGTCTTCCATCGGGACAACCTTGGAGATCACACCTTTGTTCCCGTGACGACCGGCCATCTTGTCGCCCGGCTGCAGCTTACGCTTCACGGCGATAAAGACTTTGACCATCTTCATCACACCCGGCGGCAGGTCGTCGCCACGGCGGACCTTCTCGACCTTGTCTTCGAAACGGGCGTCCAGAGCACGCTTGAGCACTTCGTACTGCTCGTTCAGCGCTTCGACGATCTGTGCGTCCTTCTCGTCTTCCAGCGCCAGTTGCCACCACTGACCACGGGTCAGGGTTTCCAGCAGATCCTCGGTGATTGCCGAGCCTGCCTTGACGCCTTTCGGGCCTTTGACAGCGGTTTTACCCAGGATCAGGCCTTGCAGACGCGCATAGATGTTGCGGTCCAGGATCGCCAACTCGTCGTCCCGGTCACGGGCCAGACGCTCGACTTCTTCACGCTCGATCTGCAGCGCACGCTCGTCCTTCTCGACGCCGTGACGGTTGAAGACGCGAACTTCGACCACTGTACCGTAATCGCCCGGCTTCACGCGCAGCGAGGTGTCGCGCACGTCAGATGCTTTTTCACCAAAGATGGCGCGCAGCAGCTTTTCTTCCGGGGTCATCGGGCTTTCGCCCTTCGGAGTGATCTTGCCGACCAGAATATCGCCCGGCTCAACATCCGCACCGATGTAAACGATGCCCGCCTCGTCGAGGTTACGCAGCGCTTCTTCACCGACGTTCGGGATGTCGCGGGTGATCTCTTCCGGGCCCAGCTTGGTGTCACGGGCGGCGACTTCAAACTCCTCGATATGGACCGAGGTAAAGACGTCATCGCGCGCGATACGTTCACTGATCAGGATCGAGTCTTCGTAGTTGTAGCCGTTCCACGGCATGAACGCGACGACCACGTTTTTACCAAGCGCCAGTTCACCGATATCGGTGGACGGACCATCGGCAACAACCTCGCCTTTCATGACGGTGTCGCCCACTTTCACCAGCGGACGCTGGTTGATGCAGGTGTTCTGGTTCGATCGCTGGAATTTGCGCAGACGATAGATGTCAACGCCAGCGTCGCCCAGTTCCAGATCTTCGGTGGCACGGATAACGATACGCTGGGCATCGACCTGGTCGATGATACCGGCGCGTTTCGCCTGGATCGCAGCGCCCGAGTCGATCGCAACCTTTTCCTCGATCCCGGTACCGACCAGCGGTGCCTCGGCCCGCAGCAGCGGAACCGCCTGACGTTGCATGTTCGAGCCCATCAGAGCGCGGTTGGCGTCGTCATTTTCAAGGAACGGAATCAGCGATGCGGCAACCGAAACCAACTGTTTCGGCGACACGTCGATCAGGTCCACATTCTCGCGCGGAGCGAGGGTGTAGTCACCGGCCTGACGGGTCGAAACCAGATCGTTGATGAACTTGCCGTTCTGATCCAGCGTCGCGTTCGCCTGCGCCACGGTGTGACGCATTTCCTCGGTCGCGGACATGTAGTGAACCTCATCGGTCACCTCGGCGTCTTTGACAACGCGGTAGGGTGTTTCGATGAAGCCATACTTGTTCACGCGGGCAAAGGTGGCCAGCGAGTTGATCAGACCGATGTTCGGACCTTCCGGCGTTTCAATCGGGCACATCCGACCATAGTGGGTCGGGTGAACGTCACGCACCTCAAAGCCCGCACGTTCGCGCGTCAGACCACCGGGGCCAAGCGCCGAGAGACGGCGTTTGTGGGTGACTTCCGACAGCGGGTTGGTCTGGTCCATGAACTGCGACAGCTGCGACGAGCCGAAGAATTCGCGGACAGCAGCAGCAGCCGGTTTCGCGTTGATCAGGTCCTGCGGCATGACGGTGTCGATCTCGACCGACGACATACGCTCTTTGATCGCGCGCTCCATGCGCAGCAAGCCGACGCGGTACTGGTTTTCCATCAACTCGCCGACCGAACGGACACGGCGGTTGCCGAGGTGGTCGATGTCGTCGATGTCGCCTTTACCGTCACGCAGCTCCACCAGCGCCTTGATGCAGGCCACAATGTCTTCGCGGCGCAGGGTGCGCAGGGTGTCCGGCGCGTCCAGAGCCAGACGCATGTTCATCTTCACGCGGCCAACGGCGGACAGGTCATACCGCTCGCTGTCGAAGAACAGCGTGTCGAACAGGGCCGAGGCCGCTTCGACGGTGGGCGGCTCGCCCGGGCGCATGACACGGTAGATGTCCATCAGCGCGCTTTCGCGGCCCATGTTCTTGTCCTGCGCCATGGTATTGCGCATGTAGGGGCCAACATTGACGTTGTCGATGTCCAGAACCGGGATGTCGGTGATACCTGCGTCGATCAGCTCTTTAACTGTGCCGCCGATCAGCTCGCCGTCCTTGTCGTATTCCAGGGTCAGTTCATCACCGGCTTCGACATAGATCGCGCCGTTTTCTTCGTTGATGATGTCCTTGGCGACGAACTTGCCGACGATGTGATCAAAAGGAACCAACAGGTTGGTGACGACGCCTTCTTCGATCAGCTTCTTGACCGCGCGCGGAGTGACTTTCTTACCTGCTTCAGCAATCACTTCACCGGATTTGGCGTCAACCAGATCATAGGTCGGGCGGGTGCCGCGCACTCGCTCGGGGAAGAACGGCGCGATCCAGCCCTTTTTCTTGTCCAGCTTGTAGGACACGGTGTTGTAATACGCGTCCATGATCGCTTCTTGATCCAGACCCAGCGCATACAGCAGGGTTGTCACAGGCAGTTTGCGGCGGCGGTCGATACGGGCGAAAACGATGTCCTTGGCGTCGAACTCAAAGTCCAGCCAGCTGCCGCGATACGGGATGATGCGGCAGGCAAACAGCAGCTTGCCCGAGGAATGGGTTTTGCCCTTGTCGTGATCAAAGAACACACCGGGCGAGCGGTGCATCTGGGACACGATCACACGCTCGGTACCATTCACGATGAAGGTCCCGTTCGGCGTCATCAGGGGCATATCGCCCATGAACACGTCCTGTTCCTTGATGTCTTTGACCGACTTGGCGCCGGTATCTTCGTCGACATCAAACACGATCAGACGCAAAGTGACCTTCAGCGGCGCGCTGTAGGTCATGTCGCGCTGCATGCACTCTTCGACGTCGTATTTGGGTTTTTCCAGATCGTATTTCACGAACTCCAGAACGGAGGTTTCGTTGAAATCCTTGATCGGGAAAACCGATTGGAACACACCTTTGATGCCTTCGCCGTCAGTGGGCTGCTCTGCATCGCCGGAGCGTAGGAAAAGATCATAAGAAGATTTCTGGACCTCAATGAGGTTCGGCATCTCCAGCACTTCGCGGATTTTGCCGTAATATTTCCGAAGACGTTTCTGGCCAAGGAACGTTTGAGCCATGTCAGATGTCACCTTTCGATGTTCTCAGCGGGCAAAGACACCGTCGGGCCCCGGCGCCTTGCACATTCGAGACGACACGTCCGGATCAATTCGTGGCCACCGTCCCGAAGGCAGCCTCCCGATCCGAAAACCGCGTCTTAGAAAACGCCCCCGTTCATGAGGCCCTTTCTAAGACAGGTTCGGCTGGACCCGGATTTCTCCGGGCCCAGCCAAAATTTGCGGCGCATCAGCGATGCGCCAGACAACGGGCTTAGGCCAGTTCGACCTCGGCACCAGCTGCTTCCAACTTGCCTTTGATCTCTTCGGCTTCGTCTTTCGACACAGCTTCTTTGATCTTGCCGCCAGCTTCGACCAGCTCTTTGGCTTCTTTCAGGCCCAGACCGGTGATGCCGCGAACTTCTTTGATCACGTTGATTTTCGAAGCGCCGGCGTTCTTCAGAACGACGTCGAATTCGGTTTTTTCTTCCTCAGCTGCGCCACCGGCGTCGCCACCAGCTGCAACCATTACGGCGCCGCCAGCTGCGGGCTCGATGCCGTATTCGTCTTTGAGGATGGTTTTCAGTTCTTGTGCTTCCAGCAGGGTCAGACCCACGATGCTTTCTGCGAGTGCTTTCAGATCAGCCATTTTATCAGCTCTTTCCGTTTACAGTGTGTGTTCCAACGTCAGGGTGTTCACCCTACGCAGATCATTCAGTGCCAACCGCTTACGCAGCTTCCGCCTTCTCTTCGATGGTGGAAAGGATGCTTGCGATGTTGCTTGCAGGTGCGCCAATCGCGCCGGCGATGTTCGAAGCAGGTGCGCCAATGCAGCCCACGATCGAAGCAATGAGCTCCTCGCGAGACGGCATTTTCGAAACTGTTTCGACGCCTTTGCGGTCCAGAGCGTTCTCACCCATTGCACCACCAAGAATCTCAAAATTCTTGTTATCCTTGGCGAAGTCCTCGGCCACCTTGGCTGCTGCCACGGGGTCCTCGGAGTAGGTCAGAACGGTCATCCCTGTCAGCAGGTCGGCCATGCTTGCACACGGCTTACCCTCAAGGGCGATTTTGGCGAGCCTGTTCTTGGCAACACGCACGGCGCCACCCGCGTCACGAGCACGTGCGCGAAGGTCCTGCATCTCGGCAACTGTCAGACCGGCGTAGTGCGAAACCACTACGACGCCAGAGCTTTCGAAGATTTGGCCGAGTTCCTCGACCACTTTCTCTTTCTGGGCTCTATCCACAGTTCTCTCCAAGTTAGGGGTGATACCTCACCCCGGCTCATATTTGCCGAAGGGTTAACCCCGGCGTTCAGGTCCGTTGTTACGGGATTGGCCAAAACTCGCCCGAGGATCGTGACCCTCAGAATTCTTTGGTCTTACCCGTCTCAGGCAGGGAATTAAGGGGCCGAATGGACCCACCCACCGTCTTGGACGAAACAAAATAAAGCGCACGACGAATCGCACGCTTTATTCCGCAGCTCTATTTAGGCCAGATGGCAGGGGTTTCCAAGGGGTAAATTGACCGTTCCAACCGGTTTGCTTTATCGTCCAGATCCGTTGCGCAAAACCCAAAGCCAGCCATCACAGCATTGACATGACACCAGCCCTGAGGTCCATTCGATCCGCACAGTGAAAAGCCACATAGAACGACGCATTTGAATGCTGGATCTTTCCGATACTGAACAGACAATCGCTTCAGAGTATGTGGCCGAGTTTTCACGGCGCAATCCTGTCGGGCCTGTGCAGAAAGTCGAATGCGTCTATCGCTCGCACGCGTTTCCGGATTCGCGTCTGGTCTTGAAAATCACAACCGGAATTGAAAGCTTTGCGCTGAAAATCGACAACAACTCTCCCACCACTGGAAGGCTGCGGGATGAGTTCGGCCTGCTAACCGATCTTCACCAGCATTTTGAAAACAACCCGTCATCGCAGGTTATCCGCCCGATTTACCTGTCGCCATCTGAAACCTTCTTTGTCACCGAATTCATCAACCGGCCAACCGCGGTCGACCTGATCTATAACAGCAAGAACGAAAATCAGGTTGCCCAGATTTTTCGCCGTGCTGGTTCATGGTTGAATGATCTTCATGACCGCCACCCCCCGGCGAGCTATGCATTTCGGCCAAAATGGATGACGGACAGCATTCGCGACCTGTCAACTACAGTGCCCTATGATATCGCGGGCACAAGTCGGAAAATGGTAAACGTCATGCTGGCCGAAGCTGCTCGCCTGAAGGGCATTCAGGATATCCGGGTCTTTTCGCATGGAGATTTTCACGGGCAGAACCTGATTGTCGGGCAGGGAAAAACGATTGGCCTGGATTTTACTGAATCCCGCGAAAAGCTGGCCGTGTACGATATCGTCGACTTTCTAAAGGCAGATATTTTTCGCGACGGGGCCGGACCCGATGTGGATCGCAGCGGTATTCTCAGAAAAAACAAGGATATGTTCTTTCGCCGTTATCGACATCCCATCAACATGGAAATTCTGGATTACTGCATCCGGGGGCGGTTGTTGAAGGACTGGCTGGCTTTGTGGCAACCCAACCACGACTATAGCCCGTTTGAGGAAGACAAACGACAGCGGTTGGGCAATCGCTTGAAAGTTGTGTTTCAAGGATAATGAGACTGTTGCGGCAACCGTCCCAGTTGACAATTATTTGTGCGGTATTTTGAAGAACCCGGTTGACGCAACCACCCAACCAATTTCTTATCTTTCAGCATAATTTCGCGTGGCCTTCGTCGCCCTTGGCCCAACATAACAAGTACAAAAGAGGAATAATCGCGCAGATGGTTCTCCGCAGTTTTTTCGCTCAGGACAGTGCCAGTCTCATCGCCACATTTGTTCCGGCCGGGGGCGATGCCAATGACATTGTCGTCGGTGGATCTATTATCAACAACTCAGACACACCGGACGGCACCATTTTTGCCTATTCGGGTGGATTTGGCACTACTGTCACGCTAGACGACACCAGCGGCAGCCCGGATATATTCGACGACGATCAGGAAACGGGCCACGTCATTACCGATGGCGGTGGCATCGTCACAAATGGCACACAGGTTGAATCTGAGTCCGTGATCACCGTGCGGGCTCTGGACATTAACGGAAACCCAACCGGACCCGAGATTGACATCTACGTGTTTTCCCAGAACGGGGTCACGCAGGACGTTTGGGGCTATAGCACGTCGGCCCCCCTGGTGCCGGGAACCTCTTATGTCAAAATCAGCGGCTCAAACGCGGGGTCGTCGCCCTATACGGATTTCATTACCTGCTTTGGCCTGGGAACCCTGATCGAAACCGAAGATGGTGACGTCGAAGTGCAGAACCTGAAAAAGGGTCAGCGCGTCTGGACCCGGGATGGCGGGCTGCAACCGATCCTGTGGATCGGAACGACCGAGGTTCATGGCCACGGCGCGTTCGCTCCGGTCGTGATCGAAGCTGGCGCCATCGGAAACACGCATGAGCTTGTGGTCTCGCAACAGCACAGGGTCCTGATACAGTCACCGGCAACCGACATGCTGTTTGGCTCGTCCGAAGTGTTCGTGGCCGCCAAGCACCTGTGCGGCCTTCCCGGCGTTTCGATCCGTGAGACGGACCGCATCACCTATACGCATTTCATGTTCGACCGGCACCACATTGTGCGATCAAACGGCGCGCTGACGGAAAGCTACTATTACGGCGATACTGCCAAATATTCCCTATCATCCCCGCAAAGGGCGGAAATCCTCGCGCTTTTCCCTTCGGTTGAAGAGATCGGAAATGCGTTCCAGCACACGGCGGTCAAGACAATCGGGGCGCATGAAGCCCGCGTATTACGCACATACCTCTGATCACGCGGACCGCAAAAATGAAAAACCCGGGTCGCATATGCAACCCGGGTTCTTTTTTCTAAGCGCTTGGCTGAGGCTTATTCGCCGGCCGCAGCCGCCACATCCAGAGTCACGCCGGGGCCCATGGTCGAGCTCAGCGCGATTTTCTTCATGTAGGTGCCTTTGGCGCCCGACGGCTTGGCCTTGGCCACGGCCGAGATGAAGGCACGGACGTTTTCGACCAGCTTGGCTTCGTCGAACGACGCTTTGCCAACGCCAGCGTGTACAACGCCGCCTTTTTCCGCCTTGAACTGAACTTCACCACCCTTGGCTGCTTCAACGGCCGCTTTCACGTCCATGGTAACAGTGCCGACCTTGGGGTTCGGCATCAGGTTGCGGGGGCCCAGAACTTTACCCAGACGGCCAACGATCGGCATCATGTCCGGGGTAGCAATGCAGCGATCGAATTCGATGGTGCCGCCCTGAATGGTTTCCATCAGGTCCTCTGCGCCGATGATGTCCGCGCCTGCTTCTTTCGCTTCGTCAGCCTTGGGGCCACGTGCGAACACAGCAACGCGCATCGCTTTGCCGGTGCCGTTCGGCAGGCCGACAACGCCACGAACCATTTGGTCCGCGTGACGGGTGTCAACGCCCAGGTTCAGAGCGATTTCGATGGTCTCGTCGAACTTCGAAGTGGCGTTGCCTTTGACCAGGGAAACAGCTTCTTCGACCGACAGGTTTTCCTTGCCAGCGACAGCTTCGCGCGCAGCGCGGGTACGTTTACCAAGTTTTGCCATCTTACTTCACCTCGATGCCCATAGAGCGGGCCGAGCCCAGGATGATCTGCATTGCGCCTTCGACGTCGTTGGCGTTGAGATCTTTCATTTTGGCTTCGGCGATTTCGCGAACCTGCTTACTGGTCACGGTTGCCACGGTCTCGCGACCTGGGTTTTCCGCGCCACGAGGGCGGTTACGCTTGCCGACCGGCTTCAGGCCAGCTGCTTTTTTCAGGTAGTAAGACGCGGGCGGCGTCTTGATGTCCATGGTGAAGGACTTGTCCTGATAATAGGTGATCACGGTCGGGCAAGGTGCGCCCTGCTCCATATCTGCGGTCTTGGCGTTGAACGCCTTGCAGAATTCCATGATGTTGATGCCGCGCTGACCCAGCGCCGGACCAACTGGCGGCGACGGGTTCGCCTGACCTGCAGGAACCTGCAGTTTCATTGTACCAGCAAGCTTCTTGGCCATTTGGTTTTCCTTTCAACGTAGATAGGACGCGTCCTACCCGGTTTATGTTGCGTGGTCCGATCCGGGATCGCGATCCCAGCAACCTCCCACGAGAGAATCTCGCCCGAAGACGATAGAGGCGGCATGTATAGGGGAATGGTGGGGTTGGCAAGAGGTTGGCGTTACAGTTTGGCATCACCGCTTTGGGCCCGAAACACGCGTACTCATCTCTGCCTGTCTCCTCAACTGCAAGACCGATTAGCGCCACAAATTCTTCCTCGGACTGGCGTTCTGTGGCAGACTGGCACTT
This sequence comes from Ruegeria sp. BB5, assembly GCF_056539405.1. Lineage (NCBI taxonomy): Bacteria > Pseudomonadati > Pseudomonadota > Alphaproteobacteria > Rhodobacterales > Roseobacteraceae > Ruegeria > Ruegeria sp. BB5. The sequence goes on from NZ_JBQFUX010000010.1 coordinate 20,173, forward strand.
TCAAGGCGCAGGAGGGATCGGAAAATGAACGGGTTTGGGTCGCCGAAGAAAACACGGGAGTTTCACAACCACCACTTTGACTCCTCCATGTGGAACGATTTCGAATTTCGTAATGACGATATCATCATCGCTACCTATGCAAAGTCTGGAACGACTTGGGTTCAGCAAATCGTCGCTCAGCTGATATTCAACGGCGCTGAAGACCTCGACGTCGCCGAGATGTCGCCGTGGCTTGACCTTCGGGTCCCGCCCAAAGAGGTCAAGTTACCAGCAGTCGAGTCGCAAACGCACCGACGCTTCTTAAAAACGCATTTACCGGTGGATGCGCTCGTTTTCTCAGAACAAGCCAAATACATATACATTGGGCGCGATGGGCGTGACGTAGTATGGAGCTTTCACAACCATCATTCGAACGCGAATGACACTTGGTATGAAACTCTGAATGATACGCCCGGCCGGGTAGGCCCACCGATCGAACGACCAACACGAGATACCGTTCAATACTTCAGGGAATGGCTGGAGAATGATGGTTACCCGATGTGGCCTTTCTGGGAAAATATTCGAACCTGGTGGGAGATTCGCGATCAGCCCAACGTGCAACTTATCCATTTCGAAGCGCTCAAACGCGACATGCCGGGGGAAATTCGTCGCATCGCAAATTTCCTGGACATCGAGATTGACGAAAGTCGTTGGGATGCGATCCTCACGCACTGTTCCTTTGACTACATGAAAGCACATGCAAGTAAATCCGTCCCTGGAGGCGGTATTTTTTGGGATGGCGGCGCAGAGACATTCATCCACCGCGGCGTGAACGGTCGTTGGCGTGAGATTCTCCCTGAAGAGGACAAAGCCCGCTATGAGGCTAGAGCCTTGGCGGAGCTCGGGCCGGAATGCAGCAGTTGGCTAGCCTTCGGAAAATAAGAGCATCACTGGCACCACCTCGTCGAAACCCACGAAAGGGCCATCATTTACGGAGGTCCAGAGAAGACAAACGATTGCCTCTATGTTCCCAATTACCTGATTGAGGCCCAATAACGCCTCAGCGAAGGTCGAGATTTGCGGAACAAATCAATTAATCCTAATACTTGAGTTGCTTAAGAAACGAAGGCGGGTATCTTGATGCAACTTGGACACAAATGAGGTGGTCAGGGATGGGGTCATCTCGACTTAACAAAGGACTGCTGATCTGTGTACTGGTCGCTATGCTGCCGGGTTGTGGCAGCAAGGCCGAAGACCAAAAAGCTCTGGATGCCGAAACCAACGCGGTCACAAAATCCAATTCGTCCGTAACGACAGGGATCGATCCAGCCACCTATGCCGGTCGCTTTCAAATCAAGCTGACAAAAGAAGTACCCCTGCGCGACATTCCGGTTCCCTTTACCGTTTACGGCGGTCTAGAAGAATCCAGCCCAACACGATTGCGGTTGAAGGCCTTCATGGATCTGCGTGGGCTACAGGAAAAGGCCCCTCAAATCCTGACTGGCCCTTTGGAAGAAACCTGTAAACGTCAGATTTACCTTGAGATCCGAGACGTTACCGCCATAGGTGACACCGTAAAGGTCGAAGGTTCCGCCCGCGCGCAGTTTACAAGGTGCAACCGGCGTGAAGAACCGGGCTTTCGTTATTTTGGAGCAACCGTAGACGCGGTCGCTGTCGCCAAGGCTGAGGTGAAAGGCCAATGCCTAACATTCAGCATCGAAAGCGCCGACCTCAGCCCGCGCGGGTTCATCGGCGCTGTTTCCAACCTCTTTGGTTTGACCAACCGCATCAACGACGCAGTTCTGGAAAAGGGTGGTGAGTTTCTGGCAGCCCATCCGGTTTGCCCGCCACTGCCCGACGAATTCTCTGTTCTCGAACCGATCTACGAATCAGGAGGCACCCGCGAAATCGCTCCGGGCGGGATGGGGGCGGCTGTTGTCGGATCTGCCGATGTCAGCGCCGGGACAATCGTCAAAGTTCTGAGTGGGCTGAAGGAACTTGGCGTATTGGAGTTTGCTGAATGAGACACTGGTTGATTTTCCCGGTCTTAATGGCAGCCGTTCTGGACGCCCGGGCACCAAGCGCGCAACAAGTGGACTTTGTCGTCGACGCGACATTGCCAGTTCGTGATACAGAGCTGCCCTATACGCTTGATCTGAACCTCGCCGCTGTTGCGCCGACACGGATCGGGGTGGGCGCCCTTCTTGATCTGCGTGAAATACAGAAGACTGTGCCTGAGCGACTGGCTGACAACGCAATAGTCGACAATTGCGGCCTGCAAGTCCGGCTGGATGACTTGAGTTTTGGGGCCCAAGGCGATGCGATTGATCTGGATGGGGATGTAACCATCACGATCTTTGAATGCAGCCGAACCAGTGAGCGCAATTTTCAACGGGGTGAGCAAAAAAAGGCTATCCTGGCGAACATGTCCACCGAAGCGACAGTCGAACTGCGTGACAATTGCGCCTATTTCAAACTCATTGATCTTACACTGACGGCCCCCGAAGAACAGCGAGAGCAACTTCTGGATGATGATACGCTGGACTCTGTAAAGGAACTGATGCTGGCCGCTGTAGATCTTGTATTGAACGATACCCCTTTGTGTCCGAAATTACCGGCAGAACTCGCGTCACTTGACCCGGTTTATGACAATGGCGGACCCAAAGAGATCGGAGAAGGTGGGCTTGGTGTCTTCCTTGAAGGATCGGTGGATGTCAGCCCTTCGACCATTCTCGATATTCTGACGGCCCTTCAACGGCAAGAACTGATCCCCGGCCCGCCGTAACTGCAAGGTGATCCTTGTCGTTGAGAAAACCACCTTGGACTTCTGAACTGACAACTGGTTCGCCAAAACAAAACGCCGCGGTGCTCGTGGCATCGCGGCCCTAAAATCTTGCTGAAGTAGCTATTAGCTCTGCTTCGTAACCTGCGTAAAGTCCAACTCGACCGGGGTCTCCCGACCGAAGATCGAGACCGATACCTTCAGCTTCTGGGCTTCGTCGTCGACACCCTCGACCATACCGTCGAAATCCTCGAACGGGCCGTCGTTGACTTTGACCTTCTCGCCCACTTCGAAGGTGATCATCAGCTTGGGCGCTTCTTCACCTTCCTGAACGCGGTTGAGGATCTGGTTCACTTCGGCATCGCGCATCGGCATCGGGCGGCCTTGCGGGCCCAGAAAGCCGGTGACGCGGTTGATCGAGTTCACAAGGTGATAGCCCTGATCGGACATTTCCATGTGCACCAACACATAACCGGGCATAAAGCGGCGTTCGGTCGTGACCTTCTTGCCCCGGCGCACTTCGATCACCTCTTCGGTGGGCACCAGAACTTCGTCGATATCGTCCTCAAGGCCCTGCTCGGCCACCGACGTGCGGATCTGCTCTGCGATCTTCTTTTCGAAATTCGAAAGAACGCTGACCGAGTACCACCGTTTCGCCATGAACCTGTCGTCCTTGTTTGCCTTCGGTGCGCTGGCAATGCCGCAAGCACCGTCATTGAAATTCTGTCACGTCACCCGGAATAAAAAGCGGCGCGCAGCCCGAATCGCCGCACGCCCATTCCGAATAGTACCGCGTCAACTACTCTGACATTGCGCGCTGTGCAAGGGGGCAGTGGCGTTTCAGCCCGCCCAAACCAGTTTAACTGAATGCACCCAGGATCAGTTGCAATCCGCCGCGAATGCCCAGATCAACCAACGCAAAGAACACGGCAGTCAGCGCCGCCATGATGAACACCATGACCGTGGTCAGCAGCACCTCACGCCGGGTCGGCCAAACGACCTTTGCAACTTCGGCGCGGACTTGCTGAATGAACTGGATCGGATTCATAGTTGCCATTTGGCTTGGTTCTCTCTGCTAGCGGATGAGCCGGACATAACCGGGCATTGCGGCAATTTCAAGAGCGCTTGATTGCCATGTGTCAGGGCTTGGGCTTGTCGTCCCATTCATCACTCAGGATGCGCCGAGAGTCACCCTCGGGGTCGTCATACTGGTTCGAGCGGACGGTATACACAAAGGCCACAAGTCCAACCCCGCCCAAAAACAGGGAAATCGGAATCAGATAGGCCAAAACTTCCATAGCAGCTACCTCAGACGCAGGGCGTTCAGGGACACGGTGATGGACGAGGTCGACATCGCCAGCGCCGCAATCAGAGGCGTGGCAAGCCCAGCCACCGCCAACGGCACCGCGATGATATTGTAAACGGTGGCAATACGAAAGTTCTCGCGAATCCGTTTGGTCGCCTTCACGGCCGTATCACAGGCATCGGCAATTGGGGCCAGATCATTACCCAACAGCACGATATCCGAGGCCACCCGCGCCGCGTCCAGCGCCGATGCGGGCGAGATCGACACATGCGCCGCTGCCAACGCGGCGGTATCGTTCAGACCGTCGCCGACCATTAGAACATGTCGGCCCTGATCGCTCAGCTCCTGCACACGCGCGGCTTTTTCTTGCGGCAAAGCCTGCGCGACCCAGTGTTCGATCCCCAACTTTTCAGCCAGCGCCTGAACCGCGCCTTCTGTGTCACCCGAAATCAGGATGACCTCTTTGCCTGCGTCGCGGAAGGCTTGAACCGCCTCGGCCGCGCCGGGGCGCAGACTGTCCGAATACTGGAAGCACACAGGCGCCTGCCCTGCGACGGACAACCATGCTGCGGTCTGATCACCCTCTTGCGCACCGGTCCACGCTGCCCGGCCCAGACGCACGCGCTGATCTCGATAGGTGCCTTCGGTGCCGTAACCCGGAACTTCGGTGATATCTTTCAGACGGGCCGGTTTGACCCCCGCATCGCGTGCCGCGGTGGTCAATGCAACGGACAGCGGGTGCGAGGATGCCTCGGACAGCGCCAAGGCCACTTCAAGATCAGCGCGGGCATGATCGCCCAGGTTGATCAGTTCGGGCGTGCCCGAGGTCAGCGTACCGGTTTTGTCGAACACCACCGTATCCACCTCGGCCAGACGTTCCAGGGCAGTGGAATGTTTGATCAGCATCCCCTTGCGGAACAATCGCCCCGAGGCTGCCGTTGTCACCGCAGGCACCGCCAGCCCCAACGCACAGGGGCAGGTGATGATCAACACCGCAGCTGCAATGTTCAGCGCGGTGCGGATATCGCCGGAATAGATGTACCAACCGAGAAAGCTGAGTGCCGCTAGGATGTGTACACCCGGCGCATAAAGCTTGGCCGCCTTGTCCGCCAACGAGGTATAGCGCGACCGGCCCGATTCAGCGATGGCGACCAGATCGGCCATACGGTGCAGCGACGTATCCTCACCCACCGCTGTCGCCCGAATGGTAAGGGGGCCAGTCAGATTAACCTCACCAGCGCTGACTGCCATGCCCGCTTGCGCAAAAACAGGCAGGGTTTCCCCGGTCAACAGGGACCGATCAAGCTCTGACTGCCCCGACACAATTTCGCCGTCCACCGGCATACGCCCACCGGGCCGGACAAGGATCAGATCGCCAACTGCAAGGGTGGCTACAGCCACTTCTTCCTCGACACCGTCGACCAGGCGGATGGCGCGCGGTACTTCTAGTGCGGTCAGTTCTTCGGCCGCGGATCGGGCGGCATCGCGGGTGCGGTAATCCAGATACCGCCCCGCCAGCAGGAAGAAGGTCAGCGTCAGAGCGGCATCGAAATAAGCGTGTTTGCCGCTGAGCGCGGTTTCCCAAAGCGATGTGATCAGCGCCAGCAGGATGGCTAAAACAATCGGAACATCCATGTTCAGACGTTTGACCCGCAGGGCGCTCCAGGCGTTGGCAAAAAAGGGCTGCGCCGAAAAGGCTATGGCTGGCAACGCAATGGCCGCGGAAATCCAGTGGAACATATCGCGCGTGGCATCCGATGCGCCCGACCAGACCGACACCGACAGCAACATCACGTTCATCGAAGCGAAACCGGCCACCGCCAGCCGCATCAACAGATCGCGACCGGCCTTATTGGCCTGCGTCGCTGACAACGAACCGGGGTCCAGCTCGTGCGCCTCATAGCCCGCCCGTTCCAATACAGGAATAAGATCGGCTGCACGCAGATCAGGCGACGCTTTGACCATCGCTCGCTTGAGTGTCAGGTTCACCCGCGCGTCCTCGACCCCCGGATAGGCGTTCAGTTCCCGTTCGACCGTGGCAATACAAGCCGAGCAATGAATGCCCGGCAACGACAACGCAATCTGAGCATCCTGCGGGATGGGCCGCACCGGTTCCGCCGGGCTGGCGATACAACCGGGGCAGGCCGCAGTGCCGGATGTGAACTGCGTCGTCATCCCATCACCCTTTTACGTACAACGGCACACGCTGGGCAAACTCTGCACCCGCGCTATCCTTGGCAACCAGCCGTATGTTCCAGTTGCCTTTGCCCAACGATACCGGCGTTGCATAGGCCTGACCGTCAAAGATAAATTCGGGCGAGAAATCATCTTCGACATGGGTGGCGCGACCCACAACCGCCTGCAACTCGGCCACTTCGACCGGAGCTCCGGTTTTGTCAGTGATATGCAGGATCAACAAGCCGCCAGACATTTCGGCACGAATGGTCCAACCCAGCGCCTGATGTTCCTTCAGACGGTCGTTGAACTCCTGACTGGCGACATAAGAGTTTTTGACCTCAAGCCCCGGAAAGGTTTTGACCGCGCTATAGGCCAGTACAAGGTTTACGGCTATAATCACGCCAAACGCGGCGACGAAAATGGCCAGAGCGTGCTTACCGGTAAATTGACGCTCGGCCATACTAGTTCCCTCGTCCGTTGAAAGTAGTGTCTTTATAGGCGCGTTCACCGCTTTCCAGATCCTCGACCCAGATGCGCACCGAGGTTGCATCCGCAGCCGCCGGCCCGGTGTCGCCCGCAGAAACGATGTAGACGCGGGTCAATTGTGCCGTATCTGCCGTGACATTGACAATCTCACCTTCGACGCCCTCGATCTGGATCTGCAAGGCCGGATCACCCGCGAGGGACAATTGGAACGCCCGGTCCTCACCATGCTTGTTACGCAGGCGCACATCATAGGTATTGCGGATTGTTCCGTCGGACAAAGTGACAAATGTCGGGTTGCGCACGGGCGCCACGGTCAGATCAATATCGGACCGGATAAACAGTGCAAACAACAGCGCAAGGCCAACCAGGGCCCACAAAGCCGTATACAGGATCGTCCGCGGACGCAGGATGTGTTTCCAGACGTTGATGGGTTGCTCGCCTGCCCGTTCATGAGCTTCGTCGCTCAGCGCCATATAGTCGATCAGGCCACGCGGCTTGCCGATCTTGGCCATCATGTCATCGCAAGCGTCGATGCACAGCGCGCAGGTGATGCATTCCATCTGCTGCCCGTCGCGAATGTCGATCCCAACCGGGCAAACATTCACGCAAGCCATGCAGTCGATGCAGTCGCCCAGCTCAGAATCGGTAGTACGCTTACCCTTGCCGCGCGGTTCGCCCCGCCATTCGCGGTACCCGACGACCAGAGTGTCCTCATCCATCATAGCGGCCTGAATACGTGGCCACGGGCAAGCATAAATGCAAATCTGCTCGCGGGCGAAGCCGCCAAAAAAGAACGTCGTACCTGTTAAGATCAGGACCGTTGTATAGGCAACCGGATGAGCGTTTCCAGTGACCAGATCCCGCATCAGCGTAGGGGCATCGGCAAAATAGAACACCCAGGCCCCGCCGGTTGCCAGACCGATCAGAAACCACGCCGTCCATTTCGTGATACGCAGGCGCGCCTTGCGGAAGTCCAGCTTTTCCTGCCGGTGCAGTCGCAATCGGGCGTTGCGATCGCCTTCGATCCAGCGCTCAACCAGAATGAACAGGTCCGTCCACACCGTCTGCGGGCAAGCATAGCCGCACCACACGCGCCCCAGCGCAGAGGTAAACAGAAACAGGCCCAGACCGGCCATGATCAACAGGCCTGCCACGAAATAAAACTCATGCGGCCAGATTTCGATCCAGAAGAAGTAAAAACGCCGGTTCGCCAGATCCAGCAGCACCGCCTGATCCGGCAGGCTGGGGCCGCGGTCCCATCTGATCCAGGGCGTTACATAATAGATGCCAAGCGTAACCGCGAGGATGATCCATTTCAGGTTTCGAAATGGCCCGGACACGCGCCGGGGAAAGATCGGCTCCCTTGCAGCGTAAAGGCTGGGGGCAGGGTCGGAATCGCTCACAAGCAGGCTCCAGATGTGGCTGTCTTTTAGGCGTCTTTTTCCAGATCACAAAAGCAGTCACTTTGACATGGGTCAAAAGCGCATCACGCAGACACCTTTTGTCACACCATACCAGCTTGCCGCCTGAGCCAGCTAACAAAAATTTTGACAGCCGGGCGCAGTGGCGCATCCCCTGTCACAATGTGGTATCCACGCGCGCCAGGTTCGCGAAACAACTCGATGATGCGACCCGCCTGAATATCAGCTTCGACAAAATGTCGCGCCGTGAATGTCACCCCCTGACCAGCGCGCAGCCCCTCAAGCACCAGATTGCCGGGCAACAAGATTCGCCCAGCCCGCGGGCCGTGTTCAACCCCGCGGCGGGCCAGCCACGATGTTGCCTCTGTAGTTCCAAGCTCTTCCAACCAAGGCAGTTGGCTAAGCTCATCCGGCGTAATGGTTTCCCGGCCTCCCAGTAGCGACGGCGCAGCAACTATCACGATCGGACTTTGCAACAGAGGCTCTGCATTCACCCCCTGCCAGTATCCATCCCCGTATCGGATCGCCACATCCACACCACCCGGACGCAGACTGGCAAGGTCAGGCGAAGGGTCCAGTGCCAGGGGTATATCAGGATACTCGGCCTGAAACGCCGGCAAGCGGGGCATCAGCCAGGACGCGGCAAAAGATGCCGTCAAGGATACATGAACCGGGCGATCTTCGGCGATATGCGTCAGATCCGCTACGGCTGCCCCGATCGCGCCAAAACCCAGATGTAAGGCGCGGGCCAGCTTTTCACCCTCGACCGTCAACGTCATGGACTTACCGCTGCGGTCCAGCAGGGTCACCCCAAGGTGTTTTTCCAACGCGCGCAATTGCTGGCTGATGGCAGCGTGGCTGACATTTAACAGGACCCCGGCCTGCACCACATTTCCTGCTTCCGCAAAGGCATGAAAAGCCTTCAGCGATGCAAGGGGTGGCATTGTCATCCAGTTCATATGTAAGCCTAGGTTACATTACCCAATGGCAATTGAGTCGCATATTCCTCGACAAACATCAATCCTGAGTGCAATCAGACCCAACTTAAGGAGAGATCAGATGCTATCGATTCTTGCACGTACATTCATGGTCGCCACCCACACGGATGGGCTAACGACACCGCAAAACCGGGAAAACCGTCCCGAGGGCAATTGGTGGAAGAGAACCACGCGCGTCACACGTTCCCGTGCGAAATGACGGGCCCTCTGGACCCGATCAAAACAGAGAACTAATCTGAACTTGTAGCACCGGCTGTTCAGGAAACGCGCGAACAGATGGAACAGCCGGTGCCTAACCTTCGGGCGGCGAAACGTCCGAAGGTATTCTTTTGCCGTTACTGACCGCCACCCAATTGGTGGACATAAGCTGTGACCGCGCGAATCTGCGCGTCGGTCAGACGGTTTTCCCAGGATGGCATCACGCCAAAGCGGCTGTTGGTGACCGTTTCGGTCAAAGCCTCTTCGCTGCCGCCATAAAGCCAGATGGCATCGGTCAGGTTCGGTGCGCCCTGAGTGATATCACCGGTGCCGTCTTCGCCATGACATGCTGCGCAGTTGTCCTCGAAAACAACTTTGCCCGCCTGCGCCGCCGCATCATCAGTCTGAGCGTTGGTCAGCGACATGACATACTGCACCACCTGAGTGATTTCGTCCTGTTCCAGAATCTCGCCAAAGGCCGGCATCTCGGAATAGCGCGCGTCGTCGCTTTCTTCGTTGCGAATACCATAGGCAACGGTCATCTCGATATCCTCAAGCGACCCTCCCCACAGCCAGGCATCGTCCAGCAAGTTCGGGAAACCCGGCGCACCCTGCGCGCCCGAGCCGTGACACTGCGCACACCAGGTACGGAACACCGCACCGCCTGCGTTCACCGCGTATTGCTGCAACTCGGCATCTTTCGAGATATCCTCCAGCGGCGTTTCAATCAGCTTGGTGTTCCACGGCGCATTGGCCTCCTCGAACGAGATCATCTCTTCCTGCACAAGTGCTCGAGAAGACCATCCCATGACACCAGCCGTTGCAGACCGAACCAACGGCCAAGCCGGATACATGATCGTATAGATCACGCCCCAAACAATGGTTGCGTACAAGACCCACAGCCACCAGCGCGGCATCGGATTGTCAAATTCCTCAATTCCGTCCCAGCTGTGGCCGGTGGTATTCGGATCACCCGGCTGTTTTTCAGGTGTTTTGCTCATTTCCTCGCCTCCTTGACTTCGGCGGGTTTATCTTGATGCCGGAAAGGGATGTTGGCGGTATCCTTGTATTCTTTGCTGGCACCCGGGCGGAAAACCCAGATCACGATGCCTACAAAGAAGGCAAACAGCACAAGTAACATCCAGCTATCCGCGAACTGCCGTAAGAGAGTATATTCTTCCATCACACCCTCCTGTTATCGGCTTGCGTCCGGGGTGAAGGTCGAGAAATCAACCAACGTGCCCAGCATCTGAAGGTAAGCAACGAGCGCATCCATCTCGGTCAACTCAGATTGACCATCGAAATTGCGGACATTGACCTTGTCGCCATAGCGTTCCAGCAATCCGTCATAGTCGCTGTCCGGATCCGCCTGCGCCCGGAAATCCGCCTGTGCCTGCTCGAGCATCTCGTCTGTGTACGGCGTGCCGACCACAGAATTGGCAGCCATGACATCACCGATATACTTACCGTCGATCTTCCGATGCTCGAGGAAGCCATATTTCGGCATCACCGATTCAGGCACAACCGATTGCGGATCACGCAGGTGGTCCACCTGCCACTGGTCCGAATAACGGCCACCGACACGAGCGATATCTGGCCCGGTACGCTTGGAGCCCCACTGGAACGGGTGATCATACATCGATTCAGCCGCCAGCGAGTAGTGACCATAGCGCTCAACCTCGTCCCGCATCGGGCGGATCATCTGACTGTGGCAGACATAGCACCCTTCGCGGATGTAGATGTCACGCCCGGCCAATTCGAGGGGGGTGTATGGGCGCATGCCCTCTACCTTCTCGATGGTGTTCTCAAGATAGAACAGCGGGGTGATTTGTACGATGCCACCGATGGTCACGACCAGAAAGCTGAAGATCAGCAGGAGGGTCGCGTTGGTCTCGAGGATCTTATGTTTGTCGAGAATTGCCATTGCTCCGGCCCTCCTTATTCAGCCGGGACCGCGACGGACAGGCTGGCCTCTTTGGCCGGCGCTTTCCGCACAGTCATCCACAGGTTGTAGCACATGATCAGCGAGCCAGCGACGAACATCACGCCACCCAAAGCACGCACCACATACATCGGGAACTTGGCAGCCACGGTGTCGGCGAACGAGTTCACCAGGAAGCCGTTGGCATCCACTTCACGCCACATCAGACCTTCCATGATGCCGGTGACCCACATCGACGCGGCGTAAAGCACGATGCCGATGGTAGCGAGCCAGAAGTGCCAGCTGACCATCTGCAGCGAATACAGACGCTCACGCTTCCAAAGGACTGGAACGAGGAAGTACAGCGCACCAAAGGTGATCATGCCATTCCAGCCCAGCGCGCCTGAATGCACGTGACCGATGGTCCAGTCGGTGTAGTGCGACAGCGAGTTCACTGCACGGATCGACATCATCGGGCCTTCAAAGGTGGACATGCCGTAGAAGCCGACCGAGATCACCATCATCCGAATAACCGGGTCAGTGCGCAGCTTGTCCCATGCACCCGACAGGGTCATCAGACCGTTGATCATTCCACCCCAGGACGGCATCCACAGCACGATCGAGAACACCATGCCCAGCGTCGAGGCCCAGTCAGGCAGCGCGGTATAATGCAGGTGGTGCGGACCGGCCCAGATATACAGGAAGATCAGAGCCCAGAAGTGGATGATCGACAGCTTATAGCTGAATACCGGACGCTCGGCCTGTTTCGGGATGAAGTAATACATCATTCCCAGGAAACCCGCGGTCAGGAAGAAGCCCACAGCATTGTGGCCGTACCACCACTGGATCATGGCATCCTGCACACCAGACCAGACGATAACCGATTTCGAACCCCAGATGCTGACCGGGATGGTCATGTTGTTGACCAAGTGTAGCATCGCAACGGTGACGATAAAGGCCAGGTAGAACCAGTTCGCCACGTAAATGTGGGGTTCTTTCCGCCTGACGATCGTTCCAAGGAAAACGGCCAGATAAGCAACCCATACGACGGTCAGCCAAAGGTCAACATACCATTCAGGCTCGGCATATTCTTTGGACTGAGTACCACCCAGTACGTAGCCGGTTGCTGCCAGTACAATGAACAGCTGATAGCCCCAGAACACGAACCACGCCAGATTGCCGCCCCACAGCCGCGCGGCGCTGGTGCGCTGCACCACATAGAACGAGGTTGCGATCAAGGCGTTACCGCCAAAGGCAAAGATCACCGCCGATGTGTGCAGCGGACGCAAACGACCAAAGTTCAGATAGCCCTGCGCCCATTCGAAGTTCAGCGCTGGAAAAGCCAGCTGAAACGCGATGAAAGTCCCTGCAAGGAACCCGACCACACCCCAAAAGGCAGTTGCGATCACGCCATAGCGGATCACGCCATCCATGTATTCACCCGAACGGTCTACAAGAATATCTGGCTCGTCGGTGTTTCTAAGCGTCCAGATGAACAAACCACCGGCGATCAGCATCACCAGAATCGAATGCACCTGATACGCCAAATCGCGTGCATAGTTGGACCCGATCGCAGTGAACACCACAACCAGACCAAGCACGATCAGCTTGATGTAATTTGACATATTGCGTCCCTTTGCCATGCCCCACGTGATTCTTGTATATCGCAGGACCCTTTTGACTGGTTGCCGTTTTGTCGAACGGCGGCCAGAATTACTTTGATCTGTGTCAAGACAATACACTGATTTCTGTGACAATCGTAAACTGACAACTGGGCCATAGGGCCGCAGGTACATGAGCCTGAAAGACAAGAGGTCAAAATGGCATACAAATCTCTTCTCACGGTGATGACAGACACGAACCACAGTGACGCGCCTCTGGCCCAGATGGCCGCTCTGACTGCTTCGCAAGACGCGCATGCCGAGGCTTTGTGTCTGGGCGTCGACCGCAGCCAGACGGGATATTACTACGCCGGCGCAAACGCCCTGATACTTCAGGAAACACTGAGCCGCGCGAATGCCGAAGCCGAAGAGGTACTGGCCTATGCCAAAGACTATCTGGGCAAGACTGGAATCCGCTGGTCCGCCGAAAGCGGTGTTGCCCAGATCTCGGATATCGGGCGCCACGTGGCGCACCGCGCGCGGTTTTCCGATCTTGTCATTCTCCCGCAACCTTACGGACCTGACCGCGACGCCGAGGCCGAACCCATTGTCGAAGCTGCCATGTTCGAAGGTCACGCGCCTGTTCTAGTCGTTCCTGACGATGCAACCCCTTTCGCACGACCGGGCAACATCCTGATCGGCTGGAACGAGAGCGTCGAGGCCATGCGGGCCATCCGCCGCGCCCTGCCGTTTCTGACGCAAGCCGATCTGGTGCGCATCGTCGTGATTGATCCGCCGCGCCACGGCCCCGACCGCTCGGACCCTGGTGGGATGCTGTCGCAGATGCTGGCCCGCCATGGCGTGAAATGCGAAATCGACGTGCTGAGCAAGACCATGACGCGGGTATCCGATATCCTGAACCGCCACGCCGCAGATACCGAGGCAGACATGATCGTGATGGGGGCCTATGGGCACTCGCGGTTCCGCGAAGCCATTTTGGGCGGCGCGACACGGAACATGTTGGAACAAGCCACAGTACCGGTGTTCCTGGCTCACTAGTATAGGCCGTTACAGAAAACCGCCTCCTGGGGCGGTTTTTACTTTTTCACCAATCCGATCAGGAACAGCAGGATGATCGCGCCGATGGTGGCAAAGAAAATAGATGAAAAGACACCACCGCCCACAGCAAAGCCCAGCGCGGGAAAGATCAGACCGGCCAGAAACGCGCCGACGATGCCGACGATGATATTGCCCATCAGGCCAAAGCCGCGGCCTTCCATGATCTTGCCCGACAGCCACCCGGCGATCGCGCCGATGAACAGCATCGCCAGAATGCTACTGAATCCCATGACTTACTCCTGAGGTCTGCTTCAAATGACCCCAGTTAAACATGGCCAGCCGATCCAGTCACGCTGCAAGCGTGTCAGACCAGAAAACCTCCATCCGAGTCGTCGCCTGCCTCTTCCATCAGGCGGCCCATATCCGGAATCGTCACGTGGCGTTTGCCTTCCAACGTGATGACCTGATCCTTTTTCAGGGCCGAGATCTGCCGACTGACTGTTTCCAGCGTCAGCCCAAGGTAGTCCGCCATCGCCTCGCGGGTTAGCGGAAGGTCAAACACGATCGGCCCCGTGTTTCCCTTTTGATTGATCGACGCATCGCGCCGGGCGATAATCGACAGCAGGCTGGCAATCTTTTCTCGCGCAGTCTTGCGCCCCAGCACCAACATCCACTCGCGCGCGGCGTCCAGCTCGTCCAGCGTCATTTGCAACAGCCGGTGTGCAATATGCGGGGTATTGCTCATCAAGTCTTCGAACGGCTTCTTGCGAAAACAACACATGACCAGATCGGTTGTTGCCAGCACATCATATGGCGCAGAATCGCGGCCTGGCCGCCCGACGAAATCACTGGGCAGCAAAAGGCCGACCATTTGGGTGCGACCGTCTTCCATTGTCTGGGTCAGCGAGGCGATGCCTGACACGACAGAGCCCACAAAATTCATCTGATCCCCCGACCAGATGATCGTCTGACCCGCCTCAAAACTGCGATAGTATTTAATGCCTTCAAGCTCTACCAGCTCGTTCGCATCACAGTGGGCGCATACTGCACGATGCCGGATGGGGCAATCTCCGCAGTTTGTATGGTCGAATTTGAGTATCGGTGTCATGCACGTTTCCACTTGATCTCGGTCAAAGCATCTAGACGGTCCGTCCCTTAAAGCTATCGCCATGATAGTGAAACCACAATTGGCCAAGCTTGGACTATTTGACGCGAAAGTCCCGCGTTATACAAGCTATCCCACCGCCCCCCACTTCAGCAATGACGTGGGGTCAAGCCTTTATTCCGACTGGATTTCCGGCCTGAAGCCGGGCAGCGAGGTGTCGTTGTACATCCATGTCCCGTTCTGCCGCAGGCTGTGCTGGTTCTGCGCCTGCCGCACGCAGGGCACGCAAACCGACAACCCGGTGATTGCCTATGTGGACGTTCTGAAAGCCGAGCTTGACCTGCTGGCTGAACGCCTGCCCGAGGGAATTACCCTGTCGCGCCTGCATTGGGGTGGCGGCACGCCAACCCTGTTGAACGCGGATCTGATGCGGGATCTGGCCGCGCGGATTCTGGATGTCGTACCGCTGGGCCCGAATGCCGAGTTCTCGGTCGAGATCGACCCGAACGAGATTGATGAGGCCCGTCTGGACGCATTGGCCGAGGCCGGGATGAACCGCGCCTCAATCGGGGTGCAGGATTTCGACGACGAAATTCAGAAGACCATCGGGCGTATCCAAAGCTATGACGTCACACGCAAAGCCGTGGACATGATCCGCGCCCGTGGTATCAGCAGCCTGAATGCGGATATCCTGTATGGCCTGCCGCACCAGACCAAATCGCGGATGACGGAAAGCGTGCAGAAACTTCTGTCGCTCAGCCCGGATCGTGTCGCGCTATACGGTTATGCCCATGTGCCATGGATGGCCAAGCGGCAGCAACTGATCCCCTCAGATGCCCTGCCGACCCCCGAAGAACGTCTTGATCTGTTCGACACCGCCCGCCGCCTGTTCATGTGGGATGACTATGCCGAGATCGGCATTGACCATTTCGCCACGCAGGATGACGGCCTGACCCATGCGCTGAAGGCCGGGCAGCTAAAGCGGAACTTCCAGGGCTATACCGACGATCAGGCCGAGGTTCTGATCGGGGTTGGTGCCAGCTCTATCTCGCGCTTTCCGCAAGGCTATGCCCAGAATGCGCCCGCAACATCTGCCCATACCAAGGCGATTCGCGAAGGGCGGTTCTCGACCTCACGCGGGCACTTGTTCAAAGGGCAGGACGTTCTGCGCGCCCGGCTGATCGAAGCGCTGATGTGCGATTTCCAGATCAATACAGCCGAGATTCTGCGCAATCACGACATCACCGGGCCAGAGTTGCAGGCTATATATCAGGCTGCCAATTCAGCCTTTGACGGCCTGCTGCGGATCACCGAAGATGGCTTGTTCATCCCGCCCGAGGCCCGGCCGCTGACCCGCATGATTGCCCGCAGCTTTGACGCCTATGACCTGAGCTTGGCCGGCCACAGTTCGGCAATCTGACATCAAGGCAGGTCAGGGCTTGACGCGGCGGGTCGGTTTTTTCCACACTTGCAGGGCGGGCGGAACCCGCCCGCACCCGAGGCAGGCCCAATACCAGACAGTTCGCGCCAACGCATTTGCGTAAGGCTATCCCTTTCGTGCAGCCGATCTGCAATTTGAAAGAGGGACAGCACCCATGCGCGTTTTCACCGTCCTCGGCCCCAGCCAATCGGGCAAAACCACTCTGGTCGAGGCCATCAGCCGCCTCGACGGCCGGTCCACCACATTCGACGTATCCGGAACCGTGCATTTGCACGGTTTTTCTTATTTAGACGAACCCTGGTGCGCCATTGATGTCGATGGCGGCGGCGATAATCTGGCCTATGTCGGCCCTGCCATGGCAATCTCGGACGCCGCCGTGGTGGTCGTGCCGCCCGACCCACTGGCTGCCGTTCTGTGCGCCCCATATCTGCGACTGGTCGAAGAGGCTGGCATTCCCTGCTTCCTGTTCATCAACCGTATGGACAACCCCAATGGCCGGATTCGCGACATCATTGCGGCGTTGCAGACCTATTGCACCCACCACATCGCTCTGCGTCAGGTGCCGATCCGCGAGGGCGACACGATCGTCGGTGCGGTTGATCTGATCTCGGAGCGGGCCTGGAAATATCAGGAAGGCCAGCCCTCAGCCCTGATCGAATTGCCGCAATCGGTCGAGGACCGCGAACAGGAGGCCCGCACGGAATTGTTGGAAACCTTGTCAGATTTCGACGACAACTTGCTTGAGCAACTGATCGAAGACAAGCAACCGCCCAGCGCCGAGGTTTACGATCTGGCCGCACAAGTGCTGCAGAACCACCAGCTGATACCCGCCTGTTTGGGCGCGGCCAGCCATGGAAACGGGCTGACTCGTTTGATGAAAGCCCTGCGGCACGAGGCCCCGGAGTTTGACATAGCCGCCGGGCGAGACGAAGCGGCAGAAAACGCCCGCGCGATCGCTGGCTTCGCGGATGTAAAAAAACATATCGGCAAGATCGTCGTTCTGCGCGGGCTGGGCGCAGGTGTGAAAGCGCATGAGAATCTGGGCGGCGAAACCGTCGGCAACCTGACTACGCTGGACGCCAAGACACAGATTGCCGAGCTACCAGCTGGGCAAATTGGGCTCGCCGTGAAATCCGATCACCTAAATCCCGGCAATCTCTATGACAGTTCTTCGGCGACCCCTCTGCCCGAATGGGCCGGCTCCCACCCGGCAGCGCATCGTCAGATCGTGTCGCCCACCCATGAGCGAGACGACGTGCGCCTGTCTAACGCACTAACCCGTCTGGTCGAGATCGACCCCGGCCTGCATTTGGAACAGGACGAACTTAGCGGTCATGCAATTCTGGGTTCACAAGGTCCGCAACACATGCGTCGTGTCACCGCCAAACTAGATGAGGATTTCGGGATCGAGATTACTGCCGACGCGGTCGAGACCGCTTATCGCGAAACCATTCGCGCACCCGTCGAACACCGTCACCGCCACCGCAAACAATCTGGTGGGGCTGGACAGTTCGCAGACGTAGTAATCTCGGTTGCGCCAATGCCGCGGGGTTCGGGGTTCCAGTTCGAGGAAATCGTAAAGGGGGGCGCGGTGCCCAAGAACTATATTCCATCGGTCGAACACGGCGCCAAGGATGCGTTGGTGCAGGGGCCCGAGGGCTTTCCAGTGGTGGATGTGAAAGTCACGCTTAGCGATGGCAAGCACCACAACGTGGACAGCTCGGACTATGCCTTCCGTACCGCAGGCAAGAATGCTGTGCGTGAAGCCCTGCCACAGGCCAAACCAGTGGTCCTGCAGCCGATCCTGAGTGCCGAAATCCACCTGCCGTCGGATTTTGTAGGCGACCTGGTTCCGACCATAAGTTCGCTGCAAGGCCAGGTTCTGGGCTTTGAAGGTAATCCCAACGCCTCAGGCTGGGAGATCTTCAACGCCCAATTGCCCGCCGTGGCCGAGGACGAGTTGCACCGAACCCTCGCCAGTGCCACACGTGGCACCGGTTGGGTCAAGCTGAACTTTGATCACTATGAAGAGCTGCGCGGACCACTTCCGAAAAGTGCAGCGCGCGAGGCCGCCAACGCACAGTGAAATTCTCAAAAAACCTCTGACCGGCACCCCGGTCAGAGAATACACAGGAGGGCCGCCCCGCATTTCAGGTTTGTTATTTAAAGAGGAGCCGTAGTTATGGCGTATTCAACAACCGTCCTGACGACATTTGTAGTCGCGGCCATTTTTCTGGCTGCCGGGGAAAGCGTTGCCAAAGGGAAACCCAAAGGCGCAAAACGCACTGACCCACAAACGATAGCTCAACTCTATTCCGGCAAGACAACAAATTGGAGACTTGGAGGGTCGTTCTATTGGGCACCTAACGGCACCTTACAGGGGATAGGGCAAAAAGAAGGCGCCGTTGGCATTGGGCGATGGTACGTCACAAACAGAGGTAAACTGTGTAACGAGACTGACTGGTACTGGTTCGAAAACGGTGCGAGGCAATACAAACGTTTCGAAGAATGTTGGGAGTTTGTGACAGCCCCGGACGGAACAATCTGGGAGAGGTTTATCCCTGAGAAGTCAAACTGGTATCGCCACAGTATCCGTTCGCAAGTCAGAGGCAACCCGCACCAAAGAAAGTTCAACAAATTGAAGGAAGATCTGGGTCTATAACCCTTTGCCGCGCGGGTAGGTACTCACCCTACCCCGCTGCCGCAATCAGTTCACGGGTATAATCTGTCTGAGCATTTTCGAACAAATCTTCAGCCGCACCCATTTCGATGACATCTCCGTTCCGCATGACAATCACCTTGTGAGACATCGCCCGGACCACCTTCAGGTCGTGGCTGATGAACAGATAGGCCAGCCCGTATTTTCGCTGAAGATTGCGCAAAAGATCAACGATCTGCACCTGCACCGTCATGTCTAGTGCGCTGGTCGGTTCGTCCAGTACCAGTAGCTTGGGCCGCAACACCATGGCGCGCGCTATCGCGATACGCTGACGCTGTCCGCCCGAGAATTCATGCGGGTATCGGTCCATTGCCGCCGGGTCCAACCCCACTTCGGTCATCACCTCGGCCACCAATTCGCGCGGGGCACGGTGGGGGTCGACCTTATGGATCGCCAAGCCCTCGGCAATGATCTGCATGCAGGTCATCCGCGGGCTAAGGCTGCCAAACGGGTCCTGGAACACGATCTGCATGTCTTTGCGCAACCGCCGCAACTCTCGCGTGGACCAGCGGCGCACGTCCTGTTCGCGGAAAGTGATGGCGCCTTCGGACGCAATCAGGCGCATGATCGCCAGCGCCAGCGTCGTCTTACCAGACCCGCTTTCACCGACAATGCCTACCGTCTCGCCCGCGCGCACGCTAAGCGTGGCGTCGTTCACTGCCTTCACATGGCCCACGGTCCGTTTCAAAAACCCGCGCTGGATCGGGAACCAGACCTTCAGGTGATCGGTACGGGCGACCTCTTCGGCCTCGGGGGCGACGGGGTCGGGATGACCCGAGGGCTCGGCCCCCAGCAGTTTCTGCGTATAAGGGTGCTGCGGGTTGTTGAAGATCTCGGCAGTGGCGCCGGTCTCGACGATCTCACCATCCTTCATCACGCAAACCCGGTCGGCGATGCGCCGCACAATTCCCAGATCATGGGTGATGAACAGCATCCCCATATTCTCGGACTTTTGCAGCTCGGCCAACAACTCCAGAATCTGAGCCTGAATGGTCACGTCCAGGGCAGTTGTCGGTTCATCCGCGATCAGAATGTCGGGCTTGTTGGCCAGCGCCATTGCGATCATGACCCGCTGCCGCTGCCCACCGGACAACTGGTGTGGATAGCTGTCCAACCGATCCTGCGGATCACGAATCCCCACCTTGGTCAGCAGTTCGACAATACGTGTGCGTGCCGCATCCCCGCTCAGACCCTGGTGCAGGGCCAGCGATTCTGCCATCTGCTTTTGGATTGTGTGCAGCGGGTTCAACGAGGTCATCGGTTCTTGAAAAATAAAGCTGATATCATTGCCGCGCACGTCCATCAGCTTGTCTTGCGAAGCGCCGATCATCTCATCACCGTCATAGGTGACCGAACCTTCGACGATAGCACTGTCCCCCAGCAACGACACGGTGGACAATGCCGTAACCGACTTGCCTGATCCGGATTCCCCCACAAGTGCGACGGTTTCCCCCCGGTCCACGGTGAACGAAACACCTTTGACCGCCGCGCTCACCTGCCCGTCCTGCTTGAACGAGACCTTGAGGTTGTTCACATCCAAAAGGCTCATGAGAAGGTCTTTCTGGGGTCAAACGCATCGCGAACGCCTTCAAAGATGAAGACCAGCAGCGATAGCATGATGGCAAAGGTGAAGAACGCAGTGAAGGCCAGCCACGGCGCCTGCAGGTTTTGTTTCGCCTGCAAGGTCAATTCCCCCAGCGACGGCGCCGAAGACGGCAAGCCAAAGCCCAAGAAATCCAGCGAGGCCAATCCGCCAATGGTGCCAGTGACGATGAACGGCATGAATGTCAGCGTCGCAACCATCGCGTTGGGCAGCATGTGGCGGAACATGATCGTCATGTTGCCCACGCCCAACGCCCGTGCCGCGCGGACATATTCCAGATTGCGCGCGCGCAGGAATTCGGCCCGGACAACGCCGACCAATCCGGTCCAACTGAACAGGATCATCAACGCCACCAGCAGCCAGAAACTTCGACCCAGAATGGCGAACATGATGATGATCACGTACAGCGATGGGGTGGCCGACCAGATCTCGATGATGCGCTGAAAGACCAAATCCAACCAGCCGCCGAAAAAGCCCTGAATTGCACCGGCGAAAATGCCAATCAGGCTGGCGGCCCCTGTGACCATCAATGTGAACAGGATCGACAAGCGGAAGCCATAGATGACCCGAGCCAACACATCGCGCTTGGTGTCATCGGTTCCCAACAGGTTCTGCCCATTGGGCGGCAGCGGTGCGGCCCCCGGACGATCCACACTGGTGTTGAAGGAATATGGAATCAGCGGCCAGATCGCCCAACCGCGTTCAAACCCCTCGGCCTGAAAGGTCCCGTCTTTTATTTCGTCAATGATCCCTTCGGGATCGTCGAAACATTCCTCAAGCCCGCCGCTGTCGATCAGGCATTTCACTTCGGGGTCGCGATAGATCGCTTCGGTTTGGAAATCCCCGCCGAATTCAGTTTCCGGGTAAAAATTGAAGATCGGCGTATAAAACTCGCCCCGATATTTCACCAGGATCGGCTTGTCGTTCGCGATGAACTCGGCAAACAGCGAGATACCGAACAGTACCGAGAAGATGATCAGCGACCAAAAAGCCCGGCCATTGCGCCGGAAATTACGCCACCGGCGCTGATTGAGGGGGGAAAGCGCCATTTACCCCTCCCGCTTTTCGAAATCGATGCGCGGGTCGACCAGCACATACATCAGATCGCTGACGATACCGACGACAAGACCCATCAGGCCGAAGATGAACAGCGTGCCAAAGATCACCGGGTAGTCGCGGGCGACAGCTGCCTCGAACCCCAGACGGCCCAGACCATCGAGTGAGAAGATCGTCTCGATGATGATCGAACTTCCGAAGAAGACGCCAATGAACACCGCCGGGAAGCCTGCAATCACGATCAGCATGGCATTGCGGAACACGTGGCCATACAACACCCTGCCCTCGCTCAAACCTTTTGCGCGAGCGGTCATGACATATTGCTTTTTGATCTCATCCAGAAACGAGTTTTTGGTAAGCAGCGTCAGCGTCGCAAAGGCGGAAATCGTCAGGGCAATGACCGGTAGTGTGATGTGCCAGAAATAATCCGCGATCTTGCCAATCAGGCTAAGGCTGTCCCAATTGTCCGAGGTCAGCCCCCGCAGCGGGAAGATTTGCCAGTAGGACCCACCGGCAAACAGCACCAGCAGCAGGATCGCAAACAGGAAGCCGGGAATGGCATAGGCCACAATGATGGTGCCACTGGTCCAGGTATCGAACTTTGAACCATCCTTGACCGCCTTGCGAATACCCAGCGGGATCGACACCAGATAGGCAATCAATGTGGACCACAGGCCCAGCGAGATTGAAACGGGCATTTTTTCCAGCACTAGATCAATCACGCTGATCGAGCGAAAATAACTCTCGCCGAAATCCAACGTCATGTAGTTGCCCAACATGTCAAGGAACCGTTCGACCGGAGGTTTGTCGAATCCAAATTCCTTTTCCAACTCTTCGATAAATTCGGGCGGCAATCCGCGCGCGCCGATATAGCGGTCATTCACGCTGCTGGTTTGCTGCTCGATATCGCTGCCGCCGCCTGCGATGCCTTCGAACACGTCACCGCCCCCTTGCATCTGGGCGATCATCTGTTCAATCGGACCACCGGGGACAAACTGAACCAGCGTGAAATTGACGATCATGATCCCAAGCAATGTGGGGATGACCAGCAACAGGCGTCTTAGAATATATGCTCCCATGGGGGCGGATTACCTCAACGCGCCCGAGGATTTCAACTCGGCTTCTTTCTCGGCGTTGATCCACCACAGGTCTTCCACGCCCAACGCATAGGGTGGCAGGTTTTCCGGGTATTCGTACATGTCCCAATACGCGACCCAATATTTGCCCAGATACCATGTCGGAACCATGATCCGCTTGGCCCTCAGAACACGGTCCAACGCGCGGACATTGGCGAAAAGCTCCTCGCTTTCGGTGGCGGCAACGATGTTGTCGATCAATGGTTCAATATCGGGACCATGCGCACCCGACGGGTTGAATACAGAATACGAGGCCGCCTCGGTCCCGAATTGCTGATACAGGCCAGTCGAAGGCTGCAGTGATTTCGGATACCCGCCGACGATCATGTCAAAATCCCGATCCCGGCGGCGCAGCGTGAACTGGGCATTGTCCACCCGGTTATACAGCGCGTCGATACCCATTGCCCGCAGGTTGTCGACAAAGGGCTGAACAATGCGGTCCAGCGTCGGCTGGTCCGACAAAAACTCGATCGACAACACTTCGCCCTTGTCGTTCCGGCGAATGCCGTCATCACCAACCAGCCAACCGGCCTCGTCCAACAGCTTCATCGCCGCGCGCAGGTTGCGACGGTCGTTCTGACGCGCCGGGCGCGATTCATGGGCGCTGACCGGT
This sequence comes from Ruegeria sp. BB5, assembly GCF_056539405.1. Lineage (NCBI taxonomy): Bacteria > Pseudomonadati > Pseudomonadota > Alphaproteobacteria > Rhodobacterales > Roseobacteraceae > Ruegeria > Ruegeria sp. BB5. The sequence continues at coordinate 43,775 of NZ_JBQFUX010000010.1, forward strand.
TCCTCGGTCAGAACGTCCGGGTCCAACGCATCGCCGAGGCTTTGCAGCACCTCCAATTCACGCCCTTCGGGCAGGCCAGTCGCCTCAAGGTGCGTACCTTCCCAGAACGAACTGCGCTGTTGGAACAACCCGTATTGCAGGCTTTCGTTGGTCCATTCGAAATTATAACCAAGCTGGATGGCTTCGCGAACACGCGGATCCTGCAACTGTGGGCGATCAAGATTCATGATGAAGCCCGACGCAGATGGCACGTTTCCATTCGCCAACTCGTCCCGAATGACTGAGCCGTTCGCAATGGCCGGAAAATCATAGGCGGTCGCCCAGCTTTTCGAGTTGTTTTCCTGCCGCAACGTGAACGTACCTGCCTTGAATCCCTCCATCGCGGCTATCGAGTCACTGAAATACTCGATCCTGATGGTGTCATAGTTGTTGCGACCCACGTTTACGTTGACGTGATCGCCCCAATAATCGGGGTTGCGTTTGTAAATGATGCGCCGGTTGATGTCATAGCTGTCCAGAACATAGGGGGCCGATCCAACCCCCTGAACCAAACGCGGTTCATCCAGACGCCGGTTTTCCGGGTCTGCTTCGAACCAGGCTTTGGAAAACACCGGCGTTCCGCCCACCTGCGAGATCAATGCCCGGCGCGAGATATCCGGTGCGAAATAGAATTTGACCCTATGCTCATCCAGTGCCTCGGCGCGTGGGATACGTTTGCGCACCGCATCTGCATAAGATTTCAGCCCCTGATCCAGCAGCAGATTGTGGGAAAACACAACATCCTCGGCGGTCACGGGGCTGCCGTCGGAAAACCGGGCCTCGGGCCGCATGTTGAAAATAACCCAATCCTGACTTTCCGGGTATTCCAGGCTTTCGGCCAACAACCCGTAATAGGCCGCGGGCTCATCATAGGATGGAACCAGCAGGGTTTCGTATTGGTCAGCAGACCGCGCACCCGCGCGCCCTTTCCGCGTAAACGGGTTTAAGCTAGAGAACGTGCCCTGCGCCGCATAAGAAAGCTCTCCCCCGCGCGGAGCGTCGGGGTTCACATAGTCGAAATGAGCAAAACCTTCGGGGTATTTCAGATCGCCGAATTCCGAGAATCCGTGGCTTTTGATTATCTTTTCTTCCGCAAAAAGTTGAGCCGATGTCAGCATGACCACAATCAACCCGAACATCAAAGCGTGCGACCAACCCTTAATATCCACCGAGCGCGCCTGTGCAGTAAGTCGATTGGATATCATTTTGCTCATCCTCTGGGTCGTTGTGTCTTTTATCTTGTTCGCGCCAGCTAAATGACCAGCACTGTCAGGTTCAAGTTTAGAATGCGTGAACACTTTGTGAAGTTTTTCTTAGGCAAAAAAAAGCCGCTGCGCGAGGCAGCGGCTTTGAAAATCATGCTTTGATCAAAGGATCAGTTGCCGATGGTCTGCAGATACGCGATCAGATCGGCGCGCTCTTGCGGTTTCTTCAGACCGGCAAAGCTCATCGAAGTACCCGAGATGTAAGCACTTGGGCGCTCGAGGAACGCATCCAGCGCTTCGGGAGTCCAATTGCCGCCATGGGCCTGCATCGAGGCTGAATAGCCGGTGAAGCCGTTGGCAGATGCAACCGGGCGATCTACGACACCGTACAAGTAGGGGCCGGTACCGTTTGCGCCGTCCTCCAGCTTGTGGCAGGCGGTGCATTTACGGAAGACACGGGCGCCTTTTTCCGGATCGGCGGCGGCCAGCATATCTTCGAAGACCACTTCTTCACCGTCGGCGCTTTCACCAGCGCTTTCGGTTTCGATAATGTAAGAGGCTGTCTCGCCATGCCCATCCGCATGGTAAAGAACTTCGGCACCCCATTTGGCCAGAAGAAGCACCAGGAAGGTGCCAAACAGGCCTGCGGCGGCCTTGGTAACTGTCATCGTGTCGAACATTGATCGCGAGTCCATTTCAGCTGTCTGCGGGGTGTCTAAGGCTTCCCCTTGCAAGAGGCAAGGTATAGACACCGCGACTAAACGCCCAATTGTAGAACTTGTTGCACGGAATCGACCAAATGAGCAATCGTATCGCATTTCAGGGAGAACCAGGCGCCTATAGCCACGAGGCCTGCCGCAATGCACGCCCCGATATGGAGGCCCTGCCCTGCCGTACTTTCGAAGATGTGATCGAATCGGTTCGGTCAGGCGAAGCTGATCTGGCGATGCTGCCGGTCGAAAACACCACCTATGGCCGGGTGGCCGATATTCACCGCCTGCTGCCCCATAGTGGGCTGCACATCATTGATGAGGCCTTCGTACGCGTGCATATCAATCTGCTAGCCGTCCCCGGGGCAACGCTTGAAGATATCACCGAGGCGCATTCGCATTTGGTTCTACTGCCGCAATGCGCAGGCTTTCTGAAAGAACACGACATTCGCGGCCGCGTCAGCCCCGACAACGCGCGCGCCGCGCGTGAGGTCTCGGAGCAAGGTGATTTGCATTCTGCGGCACTGGCCAGTGAGCTGGCGGGCGAAATCTATGGGCTGAACGTGCTGGCCCGTCACATCGAAGATCAGGACAACAACACCACGCGGTTCCTGGTTATGTCGCGGCAGGCGGACATGTCCCGACGCGGCCCGCATGGCATGATCACCAGCTTCGTGTTTCAGGTGCGCAACATTCCGGCTGCGCTGTACAAAGCGATGGGCGGCTTTGCCACCAACGGTATCAACATGACAAAGCTGGAAAGCTATATGGTCGACGGGTCATTCACCGCGACCCAGTTTTATGCCGATATCGTCGGGCACCCCGAAGACCGCAACGTGCAGCTGGCCATGGAAGAGTTGGAGCATTTCACCACCAATGTCGAAGTACTGGGCGTCTACCCCGCAGCGCATTCGCGCGGGTAAGCGCCTGATTTCATCCAACTGTGTAGGCTTTGCACACAGCCCCTTCGTGTGATCTGTAATCGATAAACCCCATTGCGGAGTAATAGGCCAAACCTTCGGCGTTACTCGCCGCAATGGTGGCGTCGATGGCGGGAATGCCCTGCTCTTTGGCAACCTTCAATGTCGCCTGAAACAAGGTCCGCCCCACCCCGCAACGCGCGGCCGAGGGTCGAATGTGGGTACCGATGATTCCCCAGCCGACTTGTACTCCGTAAGGATTGGCTGCGACCGCCCGTTTCATGGACTGGAACCCCAAAATTCGGTTTTCGCTGAGTGCCAAGACACATGTCAACTGATCCGGGTGCCCGACATAGTTCGTCAGTACAAAGCCCGGGTCACTCGGTCTTGTGCGTTTTCCGGCAGCAGTGATTTCACGCAACACGTCTGAAATGCCTTGGACGTCGTCCCAACCGGCCTGTCGGATGATCAAATTGTCCATTTGCCTCCTGTCAGGAACCGTGCAGATGGCGTTCTTCCATCTCGCGCGCGAACTCGCTGAGCCGCAGTTGGAATTGTCGTCGGAACCGCGACTGGCCCAGTCTCAGTGACTGCAGCAACAACCGGGCCGGCAGCGTTTTCGCCGCCAGCGCCATCTCGACACTCAAGCGGGTGCGGCGCTGCGACAAGGCCAGAAACTCGACAGTTGTTGTCCCGTTCATGCCCTTGCTGGCTGCCTGAAACCGCATCAAGGCAGGCGGGTCGCATTCAGCCATCTCAATCGCAACATGGCGGGGCTTGCCACGCAGGTTGAACTCGGTTTCCCACTGCGTACCGGGCACAACACCCATATGACCCGACATGCGCCTTACTTCGATCCCCCGGCGCATGGCCATGCGTTCGAACCGCTCAAAGTCAGCGACCATTTCGAACACCGCATTGATCGGGGCTTCGATATCTTCGCGTGCTGTAAACTGCATGATGGTTCGTGGGTCTCTTGTCTATTGGCCTAGTATTTTGTCAGTCCAGCGTATCCGCAAGCCAGTTTTGCAGCAGGAAATGCGCAATGGCCCCCTTGCGAGCTGGCAGCAGGACCGGGTGTTCCCCGGCAAAGGCCTGCATCATCTCGGGCTTGCTGACCCACATTGCATCTTCGATTTCCACCGGATCAATGGTGATCTCGCGCGACAACGCCTCACCCGCGCAACCAAACATCAGCGAGGCCGGGAATGGCCAGGGTTGGCTGGATAGATAGCTGACCGGGCCAACCGGCACGCCTGCCTCTTCCATCACCTCACGTCGAACCGCTGCCTCAAGCGTTTCTCCGGGTTCGACAAATCCAGCCAGCAGGGAATACATCCCTTCGGGCCAGCCCGGTGATCGCCCCATCAAAACCGAATCCCCATGGGTGATCAGCATAATGACCACCGGATCGGTGCGCGGAAAATGCTGCCCGCCGCATTCGGCGCAACTGCGCTGCCATCCAGCTTGGGATACTTCGCTGGGTGCGCCACAACGGGCACAGAACCGATGCGTTTCGTGCCAGCCAATAACGGCCTTGGCGGCCGCAGCCAATTCCGCATCGCGGGCAGACAGTCGGGTCATGATCCGGCGCAACTCAGCAAAGACATGGCCTGTTGGCAGGTCCGGGTGCTGCTGTTCCGACGGGTCGATAAAGGCACCGACCTGCGACATGTCCAGCCCCTCGGGGGACCAGCCCGAGATATCCAGCGCAAAAACCGGATCACCGTCTGAAAGTCCCAGAAATACAGGTTCTTCAATACTACCGCCCGGGCCGTTTTGTACCAGTCCGTGGGTCATGGGAATCAACCCCAGGCGGTCCAGTGCTTCCCCCTGAACCAGCGGCTTACCACGCCACAGCAACAGGCAGGTCGCTTGCGGATGCGCGCGCACCTGCGCCAAATGGTCTGCATTCCCTCGAATATGCGCCGCGCGATCAAGGCCCGAGCTGCCAAATGTCACCAGTTCCGCGTGTTTCATAGGATTTCCCTTGGGTCGTCGGCACAGGGCTGCCACGGCTGCCCTTTTGTTGCAATGCCAATGTTGCAATGCCAATTCGCACCACCCGAAAACTTGAAGTCGTCAATTGACTAAAAACACGCTATGCAAGTTGCATTTATTATACTTTTTGGAGAAAATGATTAACATATAACCGCCAGAAGTAGAAATTTGACACATCCCCTTCTCCCGTCCCGCGCACCACTGAAGATACGGGTTCTGGCAACATCCGATCTGCATATGAATCTATGCGGCTTCGATTATTATTCGGACACCCCCGACCCCTCAATCGGCTTTACCCGCACCGCCAGCCTGATCCGCGCAGCCAGGTCCGAGGCCGAAGCGCAGGGTGCTCTGGTGGTTCTGTGCGACAACGGAGATTCACTGCAAGGCACGCCACTGGGGGAATGGGCGGTTCAATCCGAAAATGCACCGCACATCCTGATGCAAGCATTTTCCGAGCTGGGTTATGACGCAATCGGGCTCGGAAATCATGATTTCGACTTTGGACTGGAAACGCTGGGCCGTGTGATTGCAGATGCTGCGTGCCCGGTGGTTTGCAGCAATGCACACCGACAAGACGCCCCCTCCTGCTGGCAAGATCATGCGATTTTGAATCGAGAAAAAAAATTTGATGATCAACATGTTGCGCTGAAAATTGGTGCGTTCTCAGTCCTGCCACCGCAGACAGCCAAATGGGAAGCACACCTGCTACAAGGCAAGGTCGTCATCGAAGATATCCTGACCTGCGCCGCACAAAAAGTGACGAATCTGAAAGCGCAGGGTTGCGATTTGATCCTTGCGTTGGCGCATACAGGGATAGGGTCGGCCGAACCGGAAACGGGTTTGGAAAATGCCGTCATCCCGCTGGCCGGTATCGAAGGAATTGATGCGCTGATTGCCGGGCATTCACATCTGACACTGCCCGGAAACGCACATGACGGGATTGAGCACGTCGATGCAAATCGGGGTCTGGTTCACGGAAAGCCGGTGGTCATGCCCGGTGCGTCCGGGTCATTTCTGGGGGTGATCGACCTGACATTGGACAGGGCGGGAAATGGCCATTGGACCGTTCAGGATCATCGCGTCAGTCTGCGGTCGATATGCCCAACCAAACCCGACGGCTCACCCAAGCCTATCCAGGAAGACCCTGTTTTGGCGCGCCTTTTCGCCCGGGGCCATTCGGAAACCCGGCGGCGCACGGCGCAACCCGTTGGCCAGACCGATCAGCATTTGCACAGCTATTTCAGTTTTTGCGCCCCGGACAGAGGTTTGGTTCTGACCGCCGCGGCCCAGGCAGCAGCCCTGCGGCCCTATCTGCTGGACACGTCATTTGCGGATTTTCCTGTTCTGTCCGCGACCGCGCCTTCAAAGTTCGGGGGGCGTGCCGGCCCCCGGTTTTTCACCGACGTCCCGCCCGGCCAGATATGCCTGCGCCATGTCAACGACATGTATGCGTTTCCCAATGAGCTGCAGGCGGTAGTTGTCACCGGAGAGCAGATCAGCGACTGGCTTGAGATGTCTGCAGGCGTGTTCAACCAGATTACGCCGGGACATCAGACCACATTGGTCGACATCAACAGGGCGGGGCATAATTTTGATATTATACAGGGGCTTACTTATCAATTTGATCTCTCTCAACCGGCTCGGTTCGACGCTGGCGGTCACTTGATCGACCCCGTCAACCGGCGCATTCGCAACATTCGCTTTGACGGCCAACCGATGGCCGCCGATCAACGGTTCGTCGTCGCACTGAACAATTACCGTGCCAATGGCGGGGGTCACTTTCCCTTTGTTGATCAGGCCGAGCCCATCGCGCTGCCGAACCTGCCTGTTCAGCGCGTCTTGCAGGACTATCTGTCCGGCGCACTGCCGCAAGATCCCTTGCAATATGCGTCCTATCCTTTTGGCTTTGCCTCGATGCAGGGCGCGACTGCGCTATTAAGAACCGGTCCGAAGGCACAAACTCACATTGCCGAGCTTGAAGAATATGACCCCCACGTCGTCGGAGAAGACGATGAGGGCTTTTTGCTGATCCGTTTGACGCTCTGACGGGTTGTGTTTCCTGCGCCCGTTGCCTATATCAGACCCCGAGAGGTTGGCGCGGGCGAGCGCCTCGCCAACCTGGTCAGGTCCGGAAGGAAGCAGCCACAACGAGCCCCGCTTGGGTCGATGTCCAACCTCTCACTTAAACTCCCGACATTGAATTGTTGCGAACAGGCCTAGGCAATCAACCGTGGCCAGACAGCCGAATTGCGCCGGGCAAAGGCACCGATATGGCCAACCTCGGACAGTCCGAACTCGGCCGGAGACAACAAATGGCGGCGTGCGTTGGGCCCGTACAGATCAGCCAGCCGCCAGACCGCGTTCTTTGGCACCAGATCGTCATCCTCAAAGCTGAACAGATCCACTGGTGTGTCTGACTGTGCCCAGCGGGCCTCGGGCAAGGACACGCCGATTTCGGGCAGGTAGTTGCGCGGCGCAGTACACCAGCGGCGCCACTGCCAATAGACACTGGCAGGCAGGTTCGATCCGAATCCCAGTGCCTTGCCCGGCAGGTAACCCAGCGCTTTTACGGCCAGGGGCGCGTGTCCGTACCAAAACAGCAAAGCCAACGCCCGATAAGGCCAGGGATGGTCCGACACAGTCACCGGCCCGGCGCAGACGCAGATCATGCGGTCGATCTGATCAATATCGGGCTGAATCGGCCCCAGCATACCGCCGACGGAATGGCCGATGCTCCAGTGCTGCGCGTCGGGGTATCGCCTGCGCATCTCGGCCCGAGCCGCAGGCATGTCGATCAGCGCCCAATCCGCCATCGTGGCCTGAGCTGACTTCAATGGCCTGCTCTGCGAATGACCGAAATCGCTGTAATCATAGGTCAGACAGGCAATGCCATGTTCCGCAGCCAACCAGCGTGCGAAGTGCTGATAATAGTCGCGCGGCACTCCGGTGGCGCTGTGGATCACCACTGCGATCCCAGGTTCGGCCACCGGCAGGTACAGCCGAGCCGACAGTTGGGTCGAACCAGAAGGAAACTGAAAATCCTCGGTTAAAACAGCTTGTGCGGTATCCAGCATGGCGCCCTCAATCTGAACCGATTAGTTCACCACCCCAAACGGCATCTTTTGCCACCCTAAGTCAATCCTGTTTCCGCATGACCACGCGTCCACTTTGCCCCACCAAAAGGCGGCTTGACTCAGGTCACCCCTACCCGCTAGCGATTGGGTGATGGTTCTCGTCCCCGGTCCCCGGGGCGGGATGAAAAGGGAACACGGTGCGGTTCTGCCCGGAATACCGGAACGAACCAAGGCCGCGACTGCCCCCGCAACTGTAAGCGGTGAGCAATGCCGAAACACCACTGGCCGCAAGGCTGGGAAGGTCGGCAACGCAACGACCCGCAAGTCAGGAGACCTGCCATCGAACAAGAAACCGAAACTCGGGCGGGGTGTCCGGGCAGGTCGTCAGCACGCTGTCACACCTGATCCATGCCCCCGTTCCACGCGCGGAGGGCGCAATATGATCTGGAAGACAAAGACGAACCAGTATTCCGCAACCGTTTGCCAACGCACCGGAAAAACCTGTCCGGCGCTGGCACAGATGGCGCGCGCGATCGTGCAGGCGATGGACGCGGCCGTTCCTGCGACGACGTTTGATTTTGAGTTCGACGGCAGCACTGAGCTGGCCTATTGCACGCAAGGATGCAGCGCACGGTTTCGCGCTCAAAAAGACCTGATCCGGGTCTTTTGTGGAACAAGCGAGGATGCGCCCCTCGAGTCGCTGGATGCTTACGCAGATATGATGTTCGGCCCGGATGTGACCATGCGCCCCGCAGGCATGCTAACCACCCCCCCCTGCGCCATGCTTGAGGTCACAGCGATCCCGCCCAACCCGGTGGCACAGGCAGAGCGGCAGGTGGCGCTCTGATCTAGCCGCGCGTCCGCCCAAGGGCTGCCCATTCCATCTGGCCGTCGGTCTCGACGGCGCAGGACCGCACCGCCCGCAAACGGGCCAACGCTGTCTCGGGGTCTTCGCCATGCTCGACCATAAGGCGCAGCACGATCATCCCGGACCGGCCACAGCCGCCCCGGCAATGCACCAGCACCCGCCCCCCGCAGGACAGGATATCAGTCGCCGCAGGGCTGACACTGCCCCACGCCGCGTCAACCTCAGGAGGCGGCGTACCGAAATCCGCAACCGGCAGATGCACCCATGCGATATTGAGTGCGTGCAGGTCTTCGCCAAGCCCACTTGCGCCCTCTTGCAGTATTTCGACCTCGGTGGTCATCGAGATCACAAGATCCGGCTGCCAGTCGCGGATCATTCCCAAGTCCCGCGTATACCCGCCACCGCGCCCCGGAAGGGGCGACAAGGCAACGGTGCCGTTTCCAATCTGAACTGAATGAAGTGCGAACTGGCTCACTACGGACCCTCCCTGATACTCGCTTCTAAGGCGTGCAAATTGTGCTGCAAACCGAAATTCACCCAAGCCTGCTGTGGACGCGGGCGGCGGGGGTCTCTACGCTGCATCGGAACCCGAATCCGACAGAGCAGATATGAACGACACGCCCAGCCCCGCCTATCAGGTTCTTGCCCGCAAATACCGCCCGGAAACTTTTGCCGATCTCGTCGGTCAGGATGCCATGGTGCGCACGCTGAAAAACGCGTTCGAGGCCGACCGCATCGCGCAGGCCTTCATCATGACCGGCATTCGCGGTACCGGCAAAACCACCACGGCCCGGATCATCGCCAAGGGCATGAACTGCATCGGCCCCGATGGCGAGGGTAAGCCGACCACGGAACCCTGCGGCCAATGCGAGCATTGCGTGGCCATTATGGAAGGCCGCCACGTCGATGTGATGGAGATGGACGCCGCCAGCCGCACCGGTGTGAACGATATTCGCGAGATCATCGACAGCGTCCGCTATCGCGCCGCCAGTGCGCGCTACAAAATCTATATCATCGACGAGGTCCACATGCTGTCGACCAGCGCGTTCAACGCGCTGCTCAAGACGCTTGAAGAACCGCCCGAGCATGTGAAGTTCATCTTCGCCACCACCGAGATTCGTAAAGTGCCAGTGACGGTTCTGTCGCGCTGCCAACGGTTCGACCTGCGTCGGATCGAACCCGAGGACATGATCAGCCTGCTCGGCAAGATTGCGGCGGCGGAAAACGCTCAGATCGCGGATGACGCGCTGGCGCTGATCACCCGTGCAGCCGAGGGTTCGGCGCGGGACGCGACCTCGCTGCTGGATCAGGCGATCTCGCACGGTGCTGGTGAAACCAGCGCCGATCAGGTCCGCGCGATGCTGGGCCTGGCTGATCGCGGTCGGGTACTGGACCTGATGGACATGATCCTGCGCGGGGACGCTGCAGGCGCACTGACCGAGTTGGGTGGGCAATATGCCGAAGGAGCCGATCCGCTGGCCGTGCTACGCGATCTGGCCGAGATCACCCATTGGGTCTCTGTGGTTAAAATCACGCCAGACGCAGCCAATGATCCCACCGTTTCGCCGGACGAGCGCGCGCGTGGTCAACAAATGGCCGAGGCCCTGCCGATGCGCGTCCTGACCCGGATGTGGCAGATGTTGCTTAAAGCGCTCGAAGAGGTCTCGGCGGCCCCAAATGCCATGATGGCAGCTGAAATGGCAGTGATCCGGCTGACCCATGTGGCAGACCTGCCCAGCCCGGAAGAGTTGATCAAACGTCTGCAAGACACGCCCCCACCGCCAAATGGCGGACCCGGTGGCGGGATACCGGCGCCATCGCATGCCGCGGTTCAGACGCAAGTGCCGGTGTCATCTTCTTATTCAGCTCCCGCCCATGGTGGGGGCAGCGGCGCTCCCAGCGCGGCGTTGGCGCAGGATGTACAAGCCGCCCTGGCACGTTATCCGACCTTCGATCATGTGGTCGAACTGATCCGCGCAAACCGGGACGGCGTGCTTCTGGATGAGGTCAAGCGGTCTTTGCGGCTTGCAGCCTATCAACCCGGGCGTATCGAATTCCAACCGACCCAGCGTGCCTCGGCCCAGTTGGCGCAACGTCTGGGAACCGCCCTGCAGCGATGGACCGGTAACCGCTGGGCCGTCACTGTCGTCAACGAAGGCGGTGGCGAGACGATCTATGAAAAGGAAAACGCGGCTGAGGAAGCATTGAAGGCAGAAGCCCGCGAACACCCGCTGGTGCAGGCGGTTCTGGCCCAGTTCCCGAAGGCGCGGATCAAAAGCATCGAAACGCCAGAGCAACGCGCAGCCAAGGTCGAAACCGAAGCCCTGCCCGAGGTCGAAGACGAATGGGACCCGTTCGAGGAAGACTGAGCCACTTCAACACACACCCCCGAAATCCTCCCGCACCCGCCACGGGCCCAACGGGAGGAAAGGTCTTTCAAAGACCTTGACGACGGGCGGGAGCAACCCCACCCCCTTGTGCCACACGGGTACCGCCCGTATTTAGGCGACAAAGCGATACACAGGAGAATACCGATGCTCAAAGGACTCGGCGGTCTGGGCGACATGGCCAAGATGATGAAATCCGCGCAGGACTTGCAGGCCAAGATGACCGACATGCAGGAAGAGCTGAACAACATGATGGTCGTTGGCGAATCCGGTGCAGGACTGGTGAAGGCCACCGCCACCGCAAAAGGTGAGCTGAAAGGTCTGGACATCGACCCATCGATCTTTAACGGCGACGACAAGGAAGTGGTCGAGGACCTGATCCTGGCCGCCATCAAGGACGCACAAACCAAAGCGACTGAACGCGCACAGGCCGAAATGGCGAAGCTGACCGAAAGCATGGGCCTGCCCGCAGACATCAAGCTGCCGTTCTGATACCCCCTCCTGACGGATCATCGGCCGGGCGCCCCTGCCCGGCCCCTTTGCAGGAGCACCCTCGGTGAGTTCGAACAGCGATATCGACAACCTGATTGATCTGATGGCCAAGCTGCCGGGCCTCGGCCCCCGCTCGGCCCGCCGCGCGGTGTTGCATCTGATCCGCAAGCGCGCCCTGCTGCTGACACCCCTGTCGGACGCCATGCAGCAGGTTGCCATCACCGCCCGCGAATGCCTGAACTGCGGCAACGTCGGCACCACCGATATCTGTGACATCTGCGACAGCGAGGACCGCGCGACCGGAGAGCTATGCGTGGTCGAAGACGTGGCCGACCTGTGGGCAATGGAACGCGCCGGGGTCTTCAAAGGCCGCTATCACGTTCTGGGCGGCACATTGTCGGCGCTGGACGGGGTCGGCCCGGACGAACTTCGCATTCCTCGCCTCAAGGACCGCGTGACAGCCGAAGGGATCACCGAGATCATCCTCGCCCTGAACGCCACCGTCGACGGTCAGACTACCGCGCATTATATTGCCGATCAGTTGGAAGGACAGGTCCGCCTGACCTCGCTGGCGCAAGGCGTGCCGATTGGCGGAGAGCTGGATTATCTAGATGACGGGACGATTACGGCGGCATTGAGGGCGCGGAAGGAGTTGTAACGCCAGTCTTTAAGCAATCACATACTTCGCGCCCAAAACTCAAGACGGTACCATGTCGCTAATTCAAACCTTCACTCATTGAAAATTGCATTGAACCTGAGCTGCAAGTTTCTCAATGTCTTTTTGCGGGGTGTATTTTGCGAGTGTGCGGCCCTGCGTTGTGCATCCGGACTGAGCTACGGCTTTGCGCAATAAGTCCATTCTGGCATCCTTAATTGCTTCAAAATTCAGCGTGAAGGGTCCTCTCATCTTGGCCAGCACCACATATGTCGAGCCATTCACCGTAACCAATCGGAATTTTCCACTGACTTTGCCCGATTTGATTTTCATTGCCCAAGGCGCGCGCCATTTTGACGACGCGATACGCATGGCTGCTTCCGCACCCGGATAGTTTGAGGTGCGATCGGACACATACCATGGAATACCGCTGGGCGTTGCCCGTAAACCCGATCCACCATTGCTTTCAGCAATCCCAGGAACGGCACAAACCAGTAACGCAATTAGGGCGGCCATAAATGAATTTCGAGAGTGCATTATTGTTCTTTCTCCACAAACTTTTCGCGATTAAAAACTTGTAACTATGGCCCAATTGAGGCCTCCATATTCAAAATGCTCGGCAACGCCCGAATAGGTCCAAGATAAATCACTCGGACAGCCAGAACCGGTTCAACTCACTTCTTTCTCCAATATACTGTTCATTAAACCGATCATCTTACGGGAGCTTCCTATGACCCGCCTTCTCGCCCTAACCTTCGCCATCTTCACAGCAACCGTTGCGTGGTCTCAGGAGCTCATCGACAAGGGTTTTGTCGAAGGCTGGAACATCATGATGGACCCCGCGCTTGGAAATGGGTGCCTGATCCAGACGATCTATCAGGATCTGTCGGTGGTGCGTATCGGCTATGACGCGTTGGACAATCGCGGGTATTTCGCCGTCTACAACAAGGCCTGGGGCGATATTGAGCAGGGTAAGAGTTACCCAATCCGCTTCGAACTCGATGGTAAAAGCTTTGATGCCACTGCCATCGGCTTCAATCAGCGTGACGTGCCGGGCGCGACAGTGTTCTTTACCGACCGCAGTTTCGTCAACGCCATCGCGCAGAACAAAACCATGACCGTCTATAACCCGGCCGGTGAGGTGGTGATGGCGATTGATCTCAAGGGCACCGCCAAAGCGCTGGACTATGCCCGCGACTGCCAGAACCGGAAGCTCTAACGAATCGGATCGAACAGCGCGTCCTTGGCTGTGCAATCGCGGATAACGTCGCGGCCACAAGGCACTGGATTAAGGTCGCGCGACAGGCACAGACGGACCTCTTCAATATAGCCCTGCTTGCAGGTGATTGTGATCATGTCCCGCTCTAAACCGGGATTGGCCTTCAAAAACGCCTCTTCGACCACCGAGGCGGGTAACTTGACCGATGTCTCCAATTGGCGGAACACCTGCGGACGCACAACTCCGTCATAAGCCTGCCGAGACAGCGCGAAATAGTCGGGCGCGGACAGCCCCGAACAGGTTCCGTGCTTTTTCCACTGGTGCCACGCCAAACCCGAAGAGCCCTGAATATCCGTCATTTCGCGTGTCATGCGGCGCGTTGGCGGTGCCTCAGCCGTGCGACAGAACGCTGGCCAACCCTGGTAATATTGCGGCCACAACCCATGTAATATCCAACCGTGATCATGGCGCGCATCGCATTGGTCCGACCCGCGCGCATCGCCTTCGCGGGCGCACCAGTTGGGCGACCAGCTTAACGACAGAACGTAATAGTCGAACTCGCCAGCCTTCTCTCCGTCTGCCAGTGCGGCGACCGCGCTCAAGACCCACAAAATCACCCAGCGCATTCGCCTCTTCCCTTCTTGCCTTGCCGCGACTATATAGGCCCCAAGTTCCCCGACAACGGAAACCTGCCCCAAAACCACGGGGCCGCCGAATTCCGGCGACGGGACAGATGTATTTATAGGAGACGGGCTGATGGCAAAACCGCTTATGGCCAAGGCAACAGCCGTATGGCTGGTGGACAACACCACGATCAGCTTCAAGCAGATCGCGGATTTCGTGGGCATGCACGAGCTGGAAGTGCAAGGCATCGCTGATGGCGACGTGGCCGCGGGCGTGAAAGGGTTCGATCCCATCGCAAACAACCAGCTGACCCAGGATGAGATCGACTCGGCGCAGGGTAACCCGCTGCATAAGCTGAAGCTCAAGTTCAACCCCGCTGCCAGCGGTGAAGAAAAACGTCGTGGTCCGCGCTATACCCCGCTGTCCAAACGGCAGGACCGTCCGAACTCGATCCTGTGGCTGGTCAAATTCCACCCCGAGCTTAGCGACGGTCAGATCGCCAAGCTGGTCGGCACCACCAAGCCGACCATACAATCGATCCGCGAGCGCACCCACTGGAACATTTCGAACATGCAACCGATCGACCCGGTTGCGCTGGGCTTGTGCAAGCAATCCGAGCTGGACGCCATCGTTCAGAAAGCCGCGGCCAAGAAGGCAGCCGAAGGTGGCGTCATGAGCGATGACGAACGCCGCAAGCTGGTTTCGACCGAACAGTCGCTGGAAATGGACGCAGCACCCAAGATCCCGACCGCCATCGAAGGTCTGGAAACCTTCTCGCTGTCTGACGAGCCTGTGGAAGAGAAAGAAGAAGAGCCGGTCATCGACGCCGACAGCTTCTTCAACCTGCCCAAAGGCGGGACCGAGGACGAAGACGAAGACGATCTGCGCCCCTAAGGCACAGATTGGCCCCGGTCCGAACAGGCCGGGGCTTTTTTCCGCAGGGATTCCATGCTGACCATCCTGTCCAAAATCTTTGGCCCGCACCGCGCCGTATCAATCTATGCTTTTTTGAAGACATGGGGTTTGTTGGCGGTTGCAATCGTCGGCACCATCTCGATTGCTACCGCATTGCTGGTTTTCAATGACAACGGCGCGCACGAACATGACTCGTACCTGACCGTTTCGGTTCTGTCGGCAACCCCCGTGAACGGTGACTTGAAGAACGGTGTCATAGCCTCGATTCAATTGCCGGATGGGTCGGCCACCTCCATCAACGAACCCAAAGAGCATGTCGCACGAACAGTAGGCACCACAGCCTGTGTCGAAAAACGTGTCTACGTAAACAGCGGAGAGGCACGGTACAGGTTCAAATTGCCGAGCCTATGCGAGGCCAACCAATAAGCAAAACCGCCCGGAGGTATCTCCGGGCGGTTTTTCCTTTAGATCATCTGAAACAGAATACCAGCAATGATCGCCCCGGTAATCCCAAGACCCAGATAGGTGGCAAAGACCCGTGGTTTGACCAGTGACCACACCGCTGCCATCGCCGGGATCGAGCTGACCGCACCCGCGATCATGAACGACATCGCGGCCCCCGCACTCATCCCCTGTTCTGTCAGCCCCGCTAGCAGTGGCGGCGCGACGTAGGAATTCAGATAGGCAGGCATCCCAACCAACGCCGCGATCACGATCGGTACGACACCTTCGCCCCCCACCACGCGGGCGATCAGATCGGCCGGAACATAGCTGACCAACAGCGCCTCTAACACATAAGCCAGGGCCAGCCATTTCAGCAGGAACAGCCCGTTGTGAACGAATTCCGACCGGAACCGCTGACGACGCTCAGCTTCCTGCCAGAATCGCCAGACCGGTTTGTCATCCTGTTTTGGGCCACCACAAGCGCTGCAACTGGCCGGTTTGTAGTCGCGCAGCGGTTGGGCAAAGGCGCCCGAACGCATCAGGCCGCGCACAACGAAACCGCCGAACAGACCCAGCGCCACCGCAGCAACCGCCTTGCCTATCGCAAACGGCCATCCCAACGCACCGGCGGTGATCAACAGGGTTGGCGGGTCAATCAACGGAGAGCTGAGCCAGAACGCCATCACCGCCGACAGGGGCGCACCCAGCGCCAGCAACCCCGCAATGAACGGGATGACCTCACAGGAACAGAACGGCGCCAATCCACCAAACACCGCAGCAAGGAAGATCATCCGCGTCTCGCGCCCTTCAAAGGCGCGCGCGACCATCACCTCGGCCCCGGTCGCCTTGAGGTAGGACAGCAACAAAACGGCAAACAGGATATACTGGCCGGTATGGATCAGCGCCTTACCAGCAAATGTCACGACTTCAACCCAGTTACCAGGGTCCAGAACAGCCACGGCGGCCAGGATTGCAACGATCAACGCCCAAGGGGTTTTGATCAGATCAAGCGCCTTCACGGGCACTTTGGGATTTTGCGTCAGTTCAGCCATCGTTCGCGGCCTTTCCCACTTCGTCCGCGCAGCATTCGGCAAGGATGAACTGCGCCAGATTTCTCAACTCGTCATAGCAGGCACGGTTGATCGTGCTGCGCCCGACTTTCTCTTGTTCCACGACACCGCCAGCGGCCAAAAACCGAAGGTGATGCGCCAAAGTTGACGGTGCTATTCCCGTCCGCTCTTGAATTTCACCAACCGTCAGGCCCGCCTGCCCGGCGCGGACCAAAGTTTTCAGAACCTTCAACCGGGCCTCGGACCCCATGGCCGAAAATCCTGCTGCAGCAGTTTCCCACATATTCGATTTTCCATTTAACTAAATTTCTAGTTATTTAGGTGAATTGAAACCCACCGTCAACCACGGCAACGTGGGAATTTTTGGAAAAGTCATAAGTCCAGATTGCTCATCTTTTAGGTCCACCCTATAAGACCTCATGGCAATATCGGTCGACACATTCTTTCTTGAGCTGAACGGGCAAGGTACGCTGCAGGCGCAGATCCAGCAGATGATTGCCGAAGGCATATTGTCCGGCAGGTTTCATGTCGGGGAAAAGCTGCCCTCATCACGCAAACTGGCCGCCCATCTGGGTGTCAGCCGGATTACGGTGACGCTGGCCTATACCGAACTGCTGGCCAATGATTATCTGACGGCAAAGGGGCGTTCGGGCTATTTCGTCTCGCAAAACGCACCGGTGCCGCCGAAATACACCCCCCTTCAGCGCGGTGCCGAAACCGTGGATTGGGATGCTGCGCTGGCCCGCCGATTCTCGGGCGGTGACATGCTGTCGAAACCACGGGACTGGCGCAGCTATCGCTATCCATTCATTTACGGGCAGGCGGATCGCAATCTTTTTGACCACGCCAACTGGCGCCTGTGTGCCGTACGAGCCCTCGGGCACAAGGATTTCGAATCCCTCACCACCGATTACGTGGATCAGGATGATCCGCTGCTGGTCGAATTCATCGCCCGTCACACCCTGCCCCGCCGCGGCATCGCCGCCCGCCCCGAAGAGATTCTGATCACCATGGGCGCACAGAACGCGCTGTGGCTGGCCTCGCGTATCTTGCTGACCCACAACCGCACCGCGGTGATCGAAGACCCATGCTATTACTCTCTGCGCAGCCTGCTAGAGCATTGGGATTGCGACGTGACTCCGATACCCGTCGACCGCGACGGGCTGCCCCCTGAGACATTGCCTGACACCGCCGACGTTATCTTTACGACGCCCAGTCACCAAAGCCCAACCACTGCAACTATGCCCGTTGAGCGTAGGCACAAATTGCTGGAACGCGCGCATGACCTGGACGCGATGGTGGTCGAAGACGATTATGAATTCGAAATGGCCTTTCTGGGCGCGCCCTCTCCGGCGTTGAAGTCGATGGACCGCGATGGCCGCGTGATCTATGTTGGCAGCTTTTCAAAATCGCTGTTTCCGGGATTGCGCCTGGGATACATGGTCGGCTCGGAACCTTTCATCCGCGAGGCGCGGGCGCTGCGTTCGTTGGTGTTGCGCCATCCGCCGGGGCACATCCAGCGCACCGCCGCCTATTTCCTGTCATTGGGCCATTACGACGCGCAGATCCGACGCATGTCCAAGGCTTTGGCGCGCAGGCGCGAGGCCTTGGACCAAGCGATCGACAAACACGGGCTGACAGTGGCCGGGCGTGGCATCATGGGCGGATCATCCCTGTGGATGTCTGCCCCTGAACACGTCGACACAACGCAACTGGCCCACACACTGCAGGGCCAGAGCGTTCATATCGAACCCGGCGCGCCGTTCTTTTCGGGGCCGGATCAGCCGAAGAATTTCTACCGTATCGGCTATTCCTCGATCCGGCAGGACCGTATCGAACCGGGTGTGAAATTGATCGCAGAGGCCATCCGCGGCTGTTAGCGCCATACTGGACATATTCCGCAAATCCATCTGGCCCTAACGCAGCCCTCCCCCATAGGTCAAAACCGTATGCAAAGGCGGGGCACCGGGCCCGGCCATTCCACACATGCGCGGAGATCACACACATGAAAATGACGACTGAAGAGGCTTTTGTTAAAGTCCTGCAAATGCACGGTATCGAACATGCATTCGGTATCATTGGCTCGGCGATGATGCCGATCTCGGATTTGTTCCCGAAAGCCGGGATCATGTTCTGGGACTGCGCCCACGAAGGTTCGGGCGGCATGATGGCCGACGGTTACACTCGCGCCACCGGCAAAATGTCGATGATGATTGCGCAGAACGGCCCCGGCATCACCAACTTTGTCACTGCTGTAAAAACCGCCTATTGGAACCACACGCCGGTTCTGCTGGTCACGCCGCAGGCGGCCAACAAGACCATCGGTCAGGGCGGCTTCCAAGAGATGGAGCAGATGCGCATGTTCGCAGACTGCGTTGCCTATCAGGAAGAAGTACGTGATCCGTCGCGTGTTGCCGAAGTTCTGAACCGCGTGATCATGAACGCCAAGCGCGCCAGCGCCCCGGCTCAGCTGAACATCCCGCGTGACATGTGGACCCAGGTGGTCGACATCGAACTGCCCAAAATTGTTGATTTCGAACGTCCCTCGGGCGGCGAAGATGCGGTTGCCGCAGCTGCCGAAATGCTGTCGAACGCCAAAAACCCTGTCATCCTGAACGGCGCGGGCGTTGTTCTGGCCGAAGGCGGCATCGAAGCATCGAAAGCCCTGGCCGAGCGTCTGGACGCCCCGGTCTGCGTTGGCTACCAGCACAATGACGCGTTCCCCGGTTCGCACCCGCTGTTTGCTGGCCCTCTGGGCTATAACGGTTCGAAAGCCGGTATGGAGCTGATCTCGGAGGCCGATGTTGTTCTGGCCCTCGGCACCCGTCTGAACCCGTTCTCGACCCTGCCCGGTTACGGCATCAACTACTGGCCTGCGGATGCAAAGATCATTCAGGTCGACATCAACCCTGACCGCATCGGCCTGACCAAGGACGTCAGCGTCGGCATCATCGGTGACGCCGCCAAAGTGGCCAATGGCATCCTGTCTCGTTTGAGCGACACCGCCGGCGACGAAGGCCGTCAGGCGCGTAAGGACCGCATCGCCCAGAAGAAATCGGCATGGGCACAGGAACTGACCTCGATGACTCACGAGGACGATGATCCGGGCACCTCCTGGAACGAGCGTGCACGTGCAGCCAAGCCCGACTGGATGAGCCCCCGCATGGCATGGCGCGCAATCCAGGCTGCGCTGCCGAAAGAGGCGATCATCTCGTCCGACATCGGCAACAACTGCGCCATCGGTAACGCCTATCCGGCGTTCGAAGAAGGCCGCAAGTACCTGGCACCTGGCCTGTTCGGCCCCTGTGGTTACGGCCTGCCCGCCATCGTTGGTGCGAAAATCGGTCAGCCTGACGTTCCGGTTGTCGGCTTTGCCGGTGACGGTGCATTCGGTATCGCCGTGAACGAACTGACAGCGATCGGCCGCGAAGAATGGCCCGCCGTAACTCAGATCGTTTTCCGCAACTACCAGTGGGGCGCGGAAAAGCGTAACTCGACCCTGTGGTTCGACGACAACTTCGTCGGCACCGAGCTGGACACCAAAGTGTCCTATGCCGGTATCGCACAAGCTTGTGGTCTGAAGGGTGTGGTTGCCCGCACTCAGGAAGAGCTGACCGCGGCGCTGAACCAGGCGATCGAGGACCAGAAGAACGGCATCACCACCCTGATCGAAGCCCTGATCAACCAAGAACTGGGTGAGCCCTTCCGTCGTGACGCGATGAAAAAGCCGGTTGCCGTTGCTGGCGTCGAAGCTGGTGACATGACACCGCAAGCCGGGGCCTGATCGCTGTGAAGCCCCTGCGCCAAATACTTGGGGCTGCGACCAGTTCCAAAAAGATCATCGCCCTTGCTGAGGGCGATGATCCACGTGTGGTGGAAGGTGCGCTGAAAGCGCGTGCCGAAAATGCCGCCGATATCATCCTTGTGGGCGATCACGCCAAGATCACCGCCTTGCTGGCGGAAAAAGGCGGATCCGATGTGGACGGGATTACCATCCATGACCCCGCGACATCCCCCCATACAGATCGGTTCGCCACGACCTATTATGAGCTGCGCAAGCACAAGGGCATGACGCCAGAGAACGCGCAGAAACTGATCAGAAGCCGCCTGAACTATGCCGCCATGCTGGTCCACCTGGGACTGGCTGATGGTACCGTCGGCGGTGCTGTTGAAACCACCTCGGACACTGTGCGCGCCGCTTTGCAGATCATTGGCAAAGCGCCCGACGCCCATATGGTGTCCAGCTTCTTTTTGATGATCTATGACCGCGACCACCACGCGGTTCAGGGTGTTCACATCTTTGCCGATTGCGGTCTGGTTGTTGATCCCGACGAACGGGAACTGGCCGAAATCGCGCAGGCATCGGCGGCGTCGTACCACGCACTGACCGGCCAAGAACCCCGTGTTGCCATGCTGTCCTTTTCCACAGGCGGCAGCGCCAACCATCCCAAAGTTTCCAAGGTTGTCGAAGCCACCCGGATCGCCAAAGCCGCAAGCCCGCATCTGCTGATCGACGGAGAGCTGCAGTTCGACGCCGCCTACGTGCCCGATGTTGCCAGCAAAAAGGCCAAGGATTCGCCGTTGAAAGGGCAAGCCAACGTGTTTGTCTTCCCGAATCTCGATGCCGGGAACCTTGGCTACAAGATCGCACAGCGTATTGGCGGGGCGGAGGCCATCGGGCCGGTTCTGCAAGGACTGGCGAAACCAGCAAACGACCTGTCACGCGGCTGTTCGGCAGATGATGTTCTGCACATGATTGCAGTGACCGCCGTTCAGGCCCAGCACGACGATGCCGAGCCCGAGACATGCTGATCCGGAACCAGCATAACTTCGGCGGCATACTCGCCGATGACGCCGCTGCGTCAGGAAGGACCGTCGAATAGATGCTGGCCATGACCCAGATTTCAAATCTTGTCGGTGTAAACGCCACCCAAAAGGCCCGCACCCTTTTCCCGGGCATTCTGGTGGCGATCATCGTTGCTGTATCTGCCAAATTCCTGTCTGAGCATTACGCGACGCCAGCCATGCTGATGGCTCTACTTTTGGGCATTGCGCTTAGCTTTTTGGGGGAAGAGGGTAAAACCGTCCCTGGTATCAGCTTTGCCGCAAAATCGCTGCTACGCCTGGGCGTGGCGCTGTTAGGTGTTCGGGTTTCAATGACGCTGATGATGGGGCTGGGCTGGGACCTGATCGCTCTGGTCGTGGGCGGGGTTCTAGCAACGATTGGCTTTGGCCTTCTGGTTGCCCGATTCTTTGGCCACAAATGGCGCTTTGCCTTTCTGACCGCCGGTTCTGTCGCGATTTGCGGGGCCTCTGCCGCGATGGCCATCAGCGCCATTCTACCCAAGGATGAACGATCCGAAGAGCGCCTGATTTTTACCGTTCTGGGTGTCACCGTTCTATCGACCATTGCGATGATCGCCTATCCAATCTTAGTGCGCATTCTGGGCATGAGCGATGTCGCAGGGGGCGTGTTTCTGGGCGGTACGATCCACGACGTGGCGCAAGTGGTCGGCGCAGGCTTTTCGATCTCGGAACAGACCGGCGATACCGCAACGCTGGTGAAACTGATCCGTGTGGCGATGCTGGCTCCGGTGGTTCTGGTCGCGTCGCTGATCATCCGCGGCGTTGCTGAAATGGATGAAACCGGCAAACGGCCCCCGATCCTTCCGGGCTTTGTCCTTGGATTTCTTGTTCTGGCTGCCGCCAGCTCATTCGGCCTGATCCCGCCTTTCATCACTGAACTGCTTAGCCAGGCATCGCGGTGGCTGCTGCTGATCGCCATCGCGGCGGTCGGCATGAAGACCAACCTGAAACAAATCCTGTCGGTCGGCGGCGCAGCCATTGCCCTGATCGTCTTAGAAACTCTTTTCATTGCAGGAATTATCCTAGCCGGAATAACTTTCCTGACCTGATCCGCCCCGACAGAAGGACGCCAGATGACCATCCAGCAACCGAAGATAGACACCAGCCCCAAAGTATCTGACGAGGTTCGGCGCACCACCTGTTACATGTGTGCCTGCCGCTGTGGCATCAACGTTCATATGAAAGACGGCAAGGTCGCCTATATCGAAGGCAACCGCGACCATCCAGTGAACAAGGGCGTTTTGTGCGCCAAGGGCTCGGCCGGGATCATGCAGGTCAACGCGCCGTCGCGGTTACGCAAGCCGCTGCGCCGGGTTGGTCCCCGCGGCTCGGGTGAGTTTCGCGAGATCGAATGGGACGAAGCGATCAGCACTGCCGTTGGCTGGCTGAACGAGTTGCACGAAACCGCGCCGCAGAAACTGGCCTTCTTTACCGGTCGCGACCAAAGCCAAAGCTTCACCAGCTTCTGGGCGCAGAATTTCGGCACCCCCAACTATGCGGCCCATGGCGGGTTCTGTTCCGTCAACATGGCGGCGGGTGGCATCTACACCATGGGTGGCGCGTTCTGGGAATTCGGTCAGCCCGACTGGGATCACACCAAGCTGTTCATGCTGTTCGGCGTGGCCGAGGACCATGACAGCAACCCGATCAAGATGGGCATCGGCAAGATCAAAAAGCGCGGTGCGCGGGTGATCGGGGTGAACCCGATCCGTTCGGGATATAACGCTGTGGCCGATGATTGGGTCGGGATCACGCCGGGCACCGACGGGCTGTTCATCCTGTCGTTGATCCACGTGCTGATGAAGGCGGGCAAGATCGACCTTGATTACCTCAGCCGCTACACCAACGCGCCGGTTCTGGTGAATGCCGCCGAAGGCCCCGAGAAAGGCCTGTTCCTGCGCGACGCCGATGGAAAACCGCTGGTGATCGACCGCACCACAGGCGAGCTGACCGCCTTTGACAAGCCGGGTGTGCGCCCTGACCTGTCGGCGACTTACGAAAAAGATGGCGTCACCCACCGCCCGGTCTTCCACCTGATGGCGGACAAATACCTCAGCGACGACAACGCGCCCGAGGCCGTGGCCGAACGCTGTGGCATCCCGGCGCAACGCATCCGCGCCATCGCGGCCGAAATCGCCCGTGTTGCCTTTGACGAAGCGATCGAACTGGACCACGAATGGACCGATTTCCGGGGTGAGAAGCACTCCAAGATGATCGGTCGTCCGGTCAGCTTCCATTCGATGCGCGGGGTATCGGCCCATGCAAATGGGTTCCAGACCTGCCGCGCGCTGCACGTGCTGCAAATCCTGCTGGGCACTGTCGAAGTGCCCGGAGGTTTCCGTTTCAAACCGCCCTATCCCAAACCGGTCGAGGCGCACCCGACACCGCATGGCGACCGCCGTCCGGGCCGACCGCTGAACGGGCCGCATCTGGGCTTTCCACGCGGTCCCGACGATCTGCTGCTGGACGATGACGGCAGCCCCATTCGCATCGACAAGGCATTCACCTGGGAAAACCCGATGTCGGCCCACGGGCTGATGCATATGGTGATTTCAAACGCTGCTGCGGGTGATCCCTACAAGATCGACACGCTGTTTATGTACATGGCAAACATGTCGTGGAACTCGTCCATGAACACCAAAGGCGTGATGGAAATGCTGACCGCCAAAGATGATGACGGAAACTACGTCATTCCGAACATCATCTATTCCGATGCCTATTCCTCGGAAATGGTGGCCTATGCCGATCTGGTCTTGCCCGACACCACCTATCTGGAACGGCATGACTGTATTTCGCTGCTGGACCGCCCGATATGCGAGGCTGATGCCGCCGCCGATGCGATCCGCTGGCCGGTGATCGAACCCGATCGCGACGTCCGCGGTTTCCAGTCGGTGTTGATCGAACTGGCCAACCGTATGAACCTGCCCGGCTTCACCAACGAAGATGGCAGCCCTAAATGGAAAGATTACGCTGACTATATCGTAAACCACGAACGCCGCCCGGGCATTGGCCCGCTGGCCGGATTCCGTGGCCCCGATGGCGACAAGGAAGGGCGTGGTGAGGTCAACCCGGAACAATTGAACCGCTATATCGACAACGGCGGCTTCTATGTCGCGCATATTCCCGAAGGTGCGGATTACTACAAACCTTGGAATACGGCCTATCAGGACTGGGCCGTTGGCATGGGGATCTATGACAGCCCGCAGCCTTACCTGTTCCAACTGTATTCGGAACCAATGCGCAAATTCCAACTGGCGGCCGAAGGCCATGGTGAGAGGCAACCGCCCGAGCATCTGCGCCAGCGCATCAAAGACACGATGGACCCGCTGCCGATCTGGTACGAGACCGATCAACAGGGCAACGAAGGCTTCACGGTCAACGCCCTGACCCAACGCCCGATGGCAATGTACCATAGCTGGGGCACCCAGAACGCCTGGCTGCGCCAGTTGCATGGGCGCAACCCGCTTTATGTCCCAACCAAACTGATGCGCGAGCACGGGCTGCAGGATGGTGACTGGGCCAAGGTCAGCTCGCCGCACGGCGCCATCACAGTGCCGGTCATGGAAATGGCGGCGCTGAACGACAACACCGTCTGGACCTGGAACGCCATCGGCAAGCGCAAAGGGGCCTGGGCCCTGCAAGAGGACGCGCCCGAGGCCACCAAGGGCTTCCTGCTGAACCATCTGATTCACGAGCTAATGCCGCCGAAAGGCGATGGCATGCGGTGGGCCAACTCCGACCCCATTACCGGTCAGGCCGCCTGGTTCGACCTGAAGGTCAAAATCGAAAAAGCCGAAGCCCCGGGTGACGCCGAAAGCCAACCGGAATTCGATCCTATAAAATCGCCGGTGGGAACCGGCCCGAAAGATCTGGCGTGGAAGGTAGGCAAATGACCCAACTCCCCCAATCCACCGAACGTAAGATGGGTCTGGTTATCGACCTGGACACCTGCGTTGGCTGCCATGCCTGCGTGATTTCCTGCAAAGGCTGGAACACCGAAAACTATGGCGCGCCGCTGTCGGATCAGGATGCCTATGGCGCCAACCCGTCGGGCACCTTCCTGAACCGCGTGCATTCCTACGAAGTGACACCGGATGAGGGTCACGCACAGCTGATCCATTTCCCCAAATCCTGCCTGCATTGCGAAGACGCGCCCTGCGTCACCGTGTGCCCCACCGGGGCCAGCTATAAGCGGGTCGAGGATGGCATCGTTCTGGTCAATGAAAGCGACTGCATCGGCTGTGGCCTATGCGCGTGGTCCTGCCCCTATGGCGCGCGCGAGCTGGATCAGGCGGAAGGTGTGATGAAGAAATGCACCCTGTGCGTTGATCGCATCTACAACGAGAACCTGCCCGAGGTGGATCGTGTCCCCTCTTGCGTGCGCACTTGCCCCGCCGGGGCCCGGCATTTCGGTGATCTTGGCGATCCTGACAGCGACGTCAGCAAACTGGTGGCTGAGCGTGAGGGCATGGACCTGATGCCGGAAATGGGCACCAAACCCGTCAACAAATACCTGCCACCCCGGCCCAAGGATCAGATCGAGGATCAGATCGACATTCTGGCCCCGCTGCTGGCCCCGGTCGCCGAAGAACCCAAAGGATTCCTTGGCTGGCTCGACAAAACTCTGGAGAAGCTCTGATGCATCCCGCACCTTCCGTCATCGTCTTCACCACCCTCTCGGGCCTGGGTTTTGGCCTGCTGTTTTTCCTCGGCCTCGGCTTGCCCGTCGTCACCGGCTGGGTCGCCTTTGCGCTTTTTGCCATCGGCTTTGGTCTTTCCGTCGGCGGCTTGCTGGCCTCGACCTTCCATCTAGGCCACCCGGAACGCGCGATGAAGGCCTTCACGCAATGGCGGTCAAGCTGGCTCAGCCGTGAAGGCTGGTGCGCAGTCATCGCCCTGATCCTGATGGGGCTTTACGCCATCGGCGCGGTGTTTTTTGGGCAGCGCTGGGGCGCTCTGGGCGTTCTCGGTTCCTTGTTCTCACTGGCAACAGTGTTCACGACATCGATGATCTATACCCAGCTCAAGACCATCCCGCGCTGGAACATGAAGCTGACACCCGCCATGTTCCTCAGCTTCAGCCTTGCGGGCGGGGCGCTTCTGTCCGGGCAACTTGCTTGGGCGATGCCGTTGTTGTTGATCGCCGGCGCGGTGCAACTGATGTACTGGCGGCAAGGGGACAAGGCCTTTGTCCAATCCGGCACTGATCTGGGCACCGCTACAGGCCTGGGCGGGCGCGGTTCGGTTCGGGCGTTTGAACCACCCCATACCGGCACCAACTATCTGCTGCGCGAGTTCGTCCACGTGGTCGGGCGCAAACACGCCGAAAAGCTGCGGATCATCTCGTTCACGTTGGCCATTTTCGTACCGCTGATCCTGTTGATGCTGCCATTCCATCACATACTGGCATTGCTCGCCGTCCTATCCCATCTGACCGGCGTTGCAATTTCCCGATGGCTATTCTTTGCACAGGCCGAACACGTCGTTGGACTGTACTACGGAAAACGATAATAAAAGGGGGCTCTCAGCCCCCTTCTTTTTTGACCTGACAGGCCAATCCATCTTTTCCAAGGGATTGCCAACCGGGTGAAAACATCCGGTCAGGCCGGGCTCAAATCAGACCGGCATGGGCCATTGCGGCATCAATGGCGGCCTTGGTGCTGTTTTCCAGCGGTGTTAGAGGCGAGCGGACCTCGTCACTGCACAGACCCAGTTTGCTAAGCGCGTATTTTGCCCCGACCAGACCCGGCTCGAGGAAAATCGCCTCGTGCAGGGGCATCAGGCGATCCTGATATTCCAGCGCCTTGGCAAAATCGCCTGCCAACGTCGCCTGCTGGAACTCGGCGCAAAGCTTCGGTGCGACATTCGCGGTCACCGAGATGCAGCCAACACCGCCATGCGCGTTAAAGCCCAGCGCGGTCGCGTCTTCGCCGGACAGTTGGCAGAACGCGGGCCCACAGGCCGCACGCTGCTGGCTGACGCGCGCCAGATCACCAGTGGCGTCCTTGACGCCCACGATGCGCGGCAGTTCAGCCAGTTCACCCATGGTTGCCGGGGTCATGTCGACGACCGACCGACCGGGGATGTTGTAGATGATGATCGGAATATCGGCGCAATCATGCAGCGCACGGAAATGTGCCACCAGACCCTTTTGGGTCGGCTTGTTGTAATACGGCGTCACCACCAGTGCTGCATCGGCGCCGATCCGTTCTGCGAATCGCACAAAGCGGATTGCCTCAACCGTGTTATTCGACCCCGCCCCGGCGATAACCGGAACACGACCGGCGGCCGCTTTGACCACCTCTTCCACCACGGTTTCATGCTCTTCATGACTAAGGGTCGGGCTTTCACCGGTGGTGCCCACAGGAACCAGCCCGGTCGAGCCTTCCTGAATCTGCCATTCCACCAAGTGTTTGAGCGTCTTCAGGTCCAACTCGCCGTTTGAAAACGGTGTGACGAGGGCTGGCATTGAGCCTTTGAACATGACACGCTCCTTAGTGTGCAGTTTGTGTTTTTTGTGCCCAAGGATCGTCACAATCATGGCGATGTGAGTTGATACCGTCGGCACAAGGTTTATCCTGAATGGCTCTATCCTTGGTTGGTTGGGAAATGCAAGGCATGACACGCGTTCTAGCGCTTTTGATAGCAATGATTCTTGGGTCAATTGGGCAAGCGCAGGCCGACTCGGTCGGTGATCTGCGGGCCGGGATGAACGAAATGCGTAAGGGCGACTGGAATGCCGCCCTGCGGGTTTCGGGCAATCGGGGGTCGGTCAGCCGCGATATCATTGTCTGGCACTGGCTGCGCGAAGGCTATGGCAGCTCTGGCGATGTGCTGGTGTTTCTGGAACGCCGACCGGATTGGCCGGGTCTGGCCTGGCTGCGGCGCAAAAGCGAGCCGGTCTTTAGCGGGGCTGATCCCGATCGGGTCTTGAAATTCTACGCCGACGTACCGCCGCAAACCGCCGAAGGGGCGCTGAACTATGCTGTCGCCTTGATGGCCAAAGGGCGCGAAGGTGATGCCGAGGCTGACATTGTGGCTGCATGGCGCACCATGCCGATGGGTAAGGGTCTGCAGAAGAATTACCTTGAGAATTTCAGCAAGCTGCTGAAACCCCACCACGCGGCGCGGCTGGACCGGATGCTGTGGGACAACCATCTGGTCAGCGCGGGGCAGATGCTGCCCTTGGTCAGTGCCGATCAGCGCAAGCTGGCCGAAGCGCGGATTGCCTTGCAAAAACGCCAACCCGGTGTCGATGGCAAGGTTGCAGCCGTTCCAAAATCCCTGGCCGACGCGCCTGGGTTGGCCTTTGACCGTTTTGTCTGGCGCGACCGGAAAGAGCTGGACGACAGCGCAATTGACCTGATGTTGGCACGCTCGACCGGGCCTGAGGCGCTGGGTGAACCTGACAAATGGGCCGAGGGCCGCCGCCGTCTGGCCCGGCTTGAGATGCGCAATGGCGACGTGAATCGCGCCTATCAGATCGCTGCGAACCATCACATGACGCCGGAAATGGGCTATGCCTATGCCGATCTGGAATGGCTGGCGGGGTTCTTGGCCCTGCGCAAGCTGAACGATCCGGCCACGGCCGTGCGGCATTTCCAGAACTTTTCAGGCGCGGTGCAGTCTCCGATCTCAAAAGGGCGCGGCGGATACTGGCTAGGTCGGGCCTATAGCGCGCAAGGCGATGCCGACAAAGCCTATGAAGCTTATGCGATGGGCGCGGATTACCAGACGTCGTTCTATGGCCTGTTGGCGGCTGAACGCATTGGGCGACCGTTTGACAGCGAATTGGCCAACCCTCGCCGCGCGCCGCATTGGAAACAGGCCGAGTTTGCCGACTCCAGCGTGTTGGAAGCCGGGCTGCTGCTGTTGCGTGCGGGCGAAGATAACCTGTCCGAACGCTTCCTAACCCATCTGGTAGAAGAACTGGATCAGGTGCAGGCGACGCAATTGGGCGATCTGGTGATCGAACTCAAGGAACCGCATCTGGCGGTGATGATCGCCAAACGGGCGGCGAAAACGGGCGTTGTTCTACCCGCCGCCTATTACCCGGTGCATCCGGTGGCCGATATGGGCCTGCCCATGGCGAAAGAGATGACCTTGGCCATCGCCCGTCGCGAAAGCGAGTTCGATCCGGTTGTGATCAGCGGTGCGGGCGCGCGCGGGCTGATGCAGGTGATGCCCGCCACCGCACAGCTGGTAGCTAAGGAGCTGGGCATTCTCAGCGGTCATAAGACAATCAAGCTGACCTCGGACTGGCAATACAACGCCAAGCTGGGCGCCAATTACCTGTCTGGGCTGGCAGAGGATTTCAACGGCAATGTGGTGATGATGGCCGCAGGCTATAATGCCGGGCCGCGCCGTCCGATATCGTGGATGGATCGATATGGCGATCCCCGCGCCGGTGAGATTGACGTGGTCGACTGGATCGAGACAATCCCGTTCAGCGAGACACGCAACTATGTGATGCGTGTGGCCGAAAGCCTGCCGGTCTATCGCGCGCGCCTGGGCCAGCCCGCTCTGCCGATCCCCTTCTCGCAGGAATTGGTCGGCTCAACCCTGGCGGCGTTCGCGCCATAGGGTGAACAGACCCGCCGCCACGACCAGAGCTGCGCCCAGAACGACCTCTGGCCGCAGCGCCTCGCCAAAGACCGTGATGCCCAAAATCGTACCCCAGACCAGGTGGAAATAGGCAAAGGGCTGCACCGCGCTGGCCTCGGCCATCTCATAGCATTTGATCAGCAGCCAGTGGCCTAACACGCCGCTGACACACAACACCGCCATCCAGACCCAGTCCGGGCGGGCCATCGGTTCCCAGAACCACATTCCCACCGAAGTCATCGCAACAGCGCCCGCAATTCCAGTCCAGAAAAAGCTAGTGGCCGCACTGTCCTTACGGGCAGCGAACCGGGTCAGTAGACCATAGAGTGCAAACATCAGCGCGGATATGAGCGGAACGATGGCCCACGGGTTGAACACCCCGACCCCGGGTTGCAGGATAATCAGCACTCCGATGCAACCGACACCAATAGCGGACCAGCGTCTCCAACCTACTTTCTCACCAAGTACCGGTCCGCTTAAGGCTGCGACCAGCAATGGATAACAGATAAACACAGCCATCGTGTCGATCAGGCCAAGAACGGTGAACGCAAACACGGCCACGCAGATCTCTGCCGCCAGCAAGACGCCACGAAACACCTGTAGCCCAAGCTGGCTCGTCTGCGCTGCGGCCCGTAACCCGCCCGGCGCGCGCGCTGCCAGCGCAATGACAAACGCGGCGAAGAACCAGTAGCGGATCATCACAACCATGTAGGTGTTGTAGGTCCCGGCCAGATGGCGCGAGATACCGTCCTGCAAGGCAAACACGATGGTGGCCGCGATCATCAGGCCAATTCCGGCCCGCACGTTATTCTGCTGCGTCATGGCTTGCGCGCCCGGGTCATATGGCGCTTGCGGCCATAGCCGGGGGTTCGGGCGACGGTAAAGCCCGCCTCTTCCAGCCCGCGCCGCACAAATCCGGCGGCAGTGTAGGTGGCTGCCGTGCCCTCGGCTGCCGTATGATCCGCCACCTGCTGCATCAGATCAGCCCCCCACAATTCAGGGTTCTTTGCCGGGGAAAACCCGTCCAGAAACCATGCATCTGCCCGACCAGCCCAGTCAGGCAATGTCTGACGAGCGTCGCCCTCGATCACTTCAAGGCGCAGGGTCCCCAGATCGCACCCGCCACTCTGCCACTGCGCCAGAAAACGGTCGCTCCACGGTGTCAATTCGGGGAACGATGCCATTGCGCGGGACATGTCCTCGGGCGTCATCGGAAAGGCTTCGAAACTGGTGAAGGTCAGGGGCGTGGTTTGGCCAGATTTCTCCCATTCGGACCACACAGTCAGCATGTTTAGACCCGTGCCAAAACCCAGCTCAGCGATACGAAACCCCGGCGCAAATCGCGCGGGCAGATCATTACCCGCCAGAAAGACATGCCGCGTTTCCTCCAACCCGTTCTGCAACGAATAATAAGGATCGTCGAAACGGTCCGAGACCGGGATCTGATCCTCGGTCCATGTCAGTTCGGCGCGCTGGTCTGCCATCGGGGAATCCTGTAGCTAAGCGGCGCGACACTGAACAAGGATAAGGGGAATGGCAATGGTCGATGTAACGGTGCGTGGCGCGGGCATCTTTGGCCTGTCCATTGCCTGGACCTGCGCCCGGCGCGGCGCCAAGGTTCAGGTTGTCGATCCGTTCGGTCCCGGATCAGGCTCCAGCGGTGGTTTGATCGGCGCGTTGGCCCCGCATGTGCCCGAAAACTGGAACGCCAAGAAGGCCTTTCAATTCGACAGCCTGATCCTGGCCGAACCCTTCTGGAAACAGGTCGAAGCCACCGGCGGGGTTTCCGCCGGGTATGCGCGTCTGGGCCGGTTGCAGCCTGTCACTGACGCCCGCACATTGGAGCTTGCCCATGCCCGCGCGGCTACGGCGGACAAGCTGTGGCAGGGTCACGCCGAATGGCGTGTTGTTGCGACTGATACGCTTGGGTCATGGTGCCCACCCAGCCCAACCGGTTTCGTGATCCACGATACGCTAAGTGCCCGGATGCACCCCCGCCGCGCCTGCGCTGCGCTGGTTTCTGCGCTTGCGGTGATGGGTGTCAAGGTGGTGACAGACGCGCCGAACAAGGGGCAGGTTGTCCATGCCACTGGTCTGGCCGGATTACTGGAACTTAGCCAAGCCTTCGGCAAAACCGTCGGCAATGGCGTCAAGGGACAGGCTGCGCTGTTGCGGTTCGATGCTGGGGAAGTGCCACAGCTGTTTGCGGATGCGATCCATATCGTCCCCCATGCGGATGGCACACTGGCGATCGGCTCGACCTCGGAACGCGAATATGATGACCCGGCCAGTACGGATGCCGCGCTGGATGATGTGCTGGATCGCGCCACCCGCGCGGTGCCTGTATTGCATGGGGCAGAGGTCATCGACCGCTGGGCCGGTGTGCGCCCCCGCAGCAAAAGTCGTGCACCGATGCTGGGAGAACACCCGCTACATCAGGGGCAGTTCATCGCCAATGGAGGCTTCAAGATCGGCTTTGGCATGGCACCCAAAGTGGCCGAGGCCATGGCCGATCTGGTTCTGGACGGACGCGATAACATCCCCGACGATTTCCTGCCCGAAGCCTCACTCTGACCGGGCAACAGCTTCGGCGATCATACATTGCCGCCCATCGGGGCCGCTCACCCACAGGGTTTGCCCTTCCCGGCACAAGGTCGCGGTTTCAAAATGAATCAACGGCGCGGTTGCACGGAATGAGAACCGCGCCAAAGGCCCCATCAATTCTTCGGCAAACAACATCAGCAGCTGCGCCAGCAGCGGGCCATGCACGACCAGCCCGGCATAACCTTCGACATCGCGGGCATAATCCAGATCGTAATGGATGCGGTGGCCATTGAAGGTCAGCGCCGAATAGCGAAACAGCAAGGTGGAATCGAACGTGACCTCGTGCCGGTCGGTTTCATCGGTGCGCGCCGTGGGTGGGGCGGGCTTGACCGGATCTGGCGAAGGGTCCTGACGGTACACCAGATCCTGCCATTCGGTCAGACAATGGGTATCCCCCTGCCAGATTTCATGCCGTAAAGTCACAAATCCCAGCGGCCCGCTGCGCCCGTTTTTCGAAGCTGAACTATCGCAGGTCGACCGACGCATTGCGCTACGGCCTGCGATCAAGGGCGCATTGAATTCCAAGCGTCCCCCAGCCCACATCCGGCGCGGCAACCCCATGTCGGGGATCAGCCCGCCAACCTTGGGGTGACCATCACGACCCAATTCGGACGGCGGGCGAGGCGACCAGAAATAGAGCTGATGAAAAAACGGTGGCACCGGCGTTCCGTCGGTCACCGTCCCCTCCTGCCCCAGCGCCACCTGAAATGCTGCGGCGCGGGTCGGGTCGATCAAATCGGTCTGAATTTCCTCTGCCATGGCCGTAGATTAGGCAGCCCGACCTGTGTGAACAAGCGTTAGAACCCCGCCTCGGCCCGCAGCTTCTCCATCAGGGTCCGCAAGCTGCTTTCATAGCGGTCGCTGGTCAGTTTTCCATTCTCATCAAACTCGTTTGAACTGTTGGCCAGATGAATTTCCGGCCCTTGCAGGATGCGCGGCTGGAACGGCACCATATAGCCACGCAACACCATCTGCGCGCGCTCACCCCCGGCACGACCCGCCGCCGCAGACATCACGGCGACTGGCTTGTCAGCCCAGGGGCGGCCCTCGGTTCGGCTGACCCAGTCCAGCGCGTTTTTCAGCACGCCTGACGGGCCTTTGTTGTATTCGGGTGTGGAAATGATCACCGCATGCGCCTGCGCGATCTGATCGGCCAGAGTTTGAACAGGCGCGGGAATGCCTTCACCATCCTCCAGATCACCATCATAGAGCGGCAGGTTCAGGTCGGCTTCGATATGGGTGCCGGGGTCGAACAGCCGCGCCGCCTCGCGCAGAAGTTTGCGGTTGGTGGCGCTTTGACGCAGCGAACCGGACAGGCTCAGAAGGATTGGTGCGGACATTGGGGAACTCCGGTTTGGGTTTCCCAATAGCTAGCCCAAAGCACGCGCGCACCAAAGCCCATGTGACGCGCAGTCAATGT
Source organism: Ruegeria sp. BB5 (assembly GCF_056539405.1). Lineage (NCBI taxonomy): Bacteria > Pseudomonadati > Pseudomonadota > Alphaproteobacteria > Rhodobacterales > Roseobacteraceae > Ruegeria > Ruegeria sp. BB5. Next base: position 77,895 of record NZ_JBQFUX010000010.1, read on the forward strand.
GCGAAAAAGGGGCACCCGCAGGTGCCCCTTTTCATCAGGTTTGGCCGCTGGGGACAATCTCGATATCAACCCGGCGGTTGCGGGCCTTGCCTTCGGGCGTCAGGTTCGACGCAGCGGGGCGGTTTTCCCCCAGCCCGATAGTCGTGAGACGGGCGCTGCTCACCCCATTGGCCTGCAGAATATCTGCTACGGACCGTGCACGGCGTTCGGACAGGGCCTGATTATAGGACGCCTCGCCATCGCTGTCGGTATGGCCGATGACCTGAATGTTCGAGTTCGGATACCGCGTCAGGTTCTGCCCTACCCGCACCAGATCGGCGCGCAGCGCCGGGCGCACGGTCGCGCTGTCAGTGTCAAAGCTGATATCATTCGGCACGGTGACGATCAGGCGATCTCCGGCATTGGTGACGGTGATGCCCTGATTGGCCAGCTGCTGACGCAGTTCCGCCGCCTGCTTGTCCAGTTGGTTGCCGACCAGACCACCACCTGCAGCACCGATGGCACCACCTGCCAGCGCGCCCAACAGCGGATCCGAGTCGTTTGCAATGGCGCCAACTCCGGCCCCGACCAGACCGCCCAGAATCGCACCTTGTCTGGTGTTCTGATTGGGGTCGGATGGCAGGTTCAGCGTGCCAGGGTCCGTACAGGCCGCCAAGACCAGAGCCGAGGATAGCCCGGCGGACAAAACAAATTTGGAAATCGTCATGATATCACCTTCTGCTCCGGCGCCCGTTCTTCGGGCGCGTATTGTTTGAAGCAGTATATCGCGTTGCCCGCAGGTGGGCTCAAGCAACAATCAAGTGAAATCGGCAAATACCTGCCAATTACGACGTACCTGTGGGGACATCCCAGTGACTCTGTTCCTGCCAGATCGCGCGCAACGGCTCACCCTGCCCGCAAAAGTGATCGTCAATCAACTCGCAGGCCCAGATACGGTCGGTACGGAAGTGGCGGAACCCGTTCCGCAACTCGCACCACGCGGCCAGCATGGTGCATTCGATATGATAGATCAGCGCAACGGGCCGGACGATCCGTTCGGTCCGATCTTCGTTGGCGTTGACATAGGTGATGCGGATTTTGCGCTCGTTCCGTATGGCCTCGCGATAGTTCACAACCGGTACGCAACCCTTTTCAGGATCATCCATCGGCGCGCCCCATGGGGCAACCTGCAACCAGTCTGTCGGCACGCGCAAAGCCTCGATCTTGCGACACACCCGGTCGGCGGCCTGCTGCAGCGTGCTATCCCCGGTCCGTGCCAGCATCGACAGGCCGACCCACAAGGCCTCGACCTCTTCGGCATCGAAATTCAGCGGTGGCAGGTCATAGCCGCGCCGCATCAGATAGCCGACACCAGCCTCTCCCTCGATCGGGGTACGTTGCGCCTGAAGGGCCGCAATGTCACGATAGACGGTGCGCGCGGACACCTCCAACTTTTCTGCCAACATCTCGGCCGTCACCGGCGTTTCGGCTGAACGCAAAATCTGGATGATTTCAAACAGGCGTGTCGAACGGCGCATGGGGGTCTCCGATTGATCTGCTGACACACTAGCACACCCCCCTGACAGGGTGGTGTCAGGAGTGATGGGCCAGACTTGGGATCAGTTGAAAGGAGAATTCCCATGCCAAGCCGCGACAATCACGTGATGATGACCCTGAAATTGGACCGCTGGGCACAGGATCACACCCTGCGTGCCTTTGAGATCGAACGCGAAATCATGGCCGCTCGCCGACCTTGCGTCCCTAAGAAACGAGCGAAGCGGTTTTCACTGGGCAATCTGAAACTGTTTTGGACCAGCACGGCTTAGGATCAGAAATCCGCCTTGGCGCGAAACTTCATTGCAACCCCGCCTTCGGGGCTTTTCAGGCGTAGCTCTTCGGAATGCAGCATCAGGCGCGGGAATTGCCGCGCCGCACCTTCGGCATAGAACGGGTCACCCAGGATCGGGTGACCCAGCGCCTGCATATGTACCCGAAGTTGGTGCGACCGACCGGTCTTTGGAAACAACCGCATGCGGGTTGTTTCGCCTTCATGCTTGACCACGCGCCAGTCGGTGACGGCCGCTTTGCCGGTCTCATGACACACCATCTGAAGCGGGCGGTTGGGCCAGTCCACGATCAGCGGCAGATCGACGGTTCCGGTCTTGTCCTCGACCCGCCCCCAGACGCGCGCCACATAGGTCTTGCGGGTCTGACGATTTTCGAACTGCATGCTCAGATGCCGCTGAGCGTGGGGTGTCTGAGCAAAGACCATGACGCCGGAAGTGTCCCGATCCAGCCGATGCACCAACAGCGCTTGCGGAAACGTCGCCTGAACCCGCGTCAGCAAGCAATCGGCCAGATGCTCGCCCCGCCCCGGCACGGACAATAAGCCCGAGGGCTTGTTCACCACAATTAGCTGCGCATCCTCGTGCAACACGTCCAAGGGGGTCATCGGGGGATCATAGGTCTCGCTCATGCGCGTCTGCCTATCGCAGCGCGCGACCTCCCGCAACGTCGCGCTTGCCTGAACGGAACGGTTCAGCAACTCTCGCTCCAATACGGAAGGAGAGACCATGCACCCCACGATCAAACACATGCAAGAAGTGGTGGCCAAGGGCGATGAAAGCCTGATCCACGAGTTGCTGGCCGAGGATGTGCGGTTTTCACCGCCCACCTATTACAGCACCTGGACAGGGCGCGCACCGGTGGCGGCGGTACTGGGGCACGTGGGGCAAGTGTTCTCGGACTTCCGCTATCGCCGTGTGATGGGTGCGGGCAAGGATTGGGCGTTGGAGTTTCAGTGCAAGGTCGGTGACCTGGATGCGGTGGGTGTCGATCTGATCACCCTGAACGATGATGGGCTGATCCAGGAATTCGAGGTCGTCATGCGCCCCCACAAAACCATCGGTGCCCTGCGCGAGGCGATGATGGCGCGGATCATGACCGATGCGCGGTTCCTAGAATTCAAGAACGCGCTCAACTGACCATGCCTTTTGCCCCGGATCAGCTGTTGCGCGTGCCTTTACTGCCGGTTCTGGCGATGCAGGGCCTGTCGGTGCGCCGCAACGCCCAATTGCTGCCGGAACCAATTGGCCCGCGCGAAGGGCGCGAAGGGCGTGGGCCCCGGTTGCGGTTGCTGATCACGGGCGACAGCTCGGCCGCCGGGGTCGGTGCGGGGACGCAGGCGCAAGCGCTGTCCGGGCATCTTGTGTCCCGACTGGCCAGTCACTACACGGTCGAATGGCGGCTTGAGGCCACCACTGGACACACAACTCAGGATACGATTGACCGATTGCGCGGCGTGAGCGGCCAGTTCGACATGGCAGTGACAGCGCTCGGTGTAAATGACGTGACGCGCGGCGTGACGTACAAGCGCTTCGTGGACCGCCAGACCCAATTGTTGAAGCTTTTGACCGGCCCTCTGGGCGTAAAACGATTGGCCGTCACAGCGGTACCGCAGATGAACCGGTTCCCTGCCCTGCCGCAGCCGCTGGCCTGGGTCTTAGGCCGTCAGGCAAGACGGTTGGATCAGGGCCTACGGCATGTTACGGCCAGCTTCGCGCAGGCGCGGTATCTGGCGATGGATCTGGCCGACGATCCGGCACTGGTCGCGCCGGACGGATATCACCCAAGTCCAAAAACCTATGCGATCTGGGCCGAAGAGGCGGCCCGTCTGCTACGTCAAGCCTGAGCCCGCATCTGCCGGATCATCGGAATCGAATACACCACCAGAGCCGTCCAGATCAGAGGAAATGCAATCATGCGTCCTCGGTCAATCTGTTCACCAAACACGGTAATGGCGGTGATAAAAATCATGGTCGGAGCGATATATTGCAGAATACCCATGGTCGACAACCGTACCAGCTTGGCCCCATTGGCATAAACCAGCAGGGGCACCGCCGTCACCACCCCGGCCGCAGCCAGCAGCAAGGTGTCCGATGCACCCACCCCAAAATTGCCAGCACCTTTCACACCCAACCACGTGACGTACATCAACGCCGGGATCAGCAGGATCAGGACCTCAAGCAAAAAGCCTTGGTTGGGGCCAATGGGCAGTGATCGCTTGAAAAAGGCATAAAATCCCCACGTTACCATCAACCCCAGTGCTGGCCACGGCAGGCTACCCGCTTCGATGATCAAAGCCAGCACTCCAAGGGCCGCAATCGCCACTGCCATCAGCTGCGTTTTCGTCAACGGCTCGCGCAGCAGAACCGCGCCCAGCGCAATGCTGAACAACGGATTGATGTAATATCCCAGCGCAGCATCCAAAGCCCGGTCATTGGCAATCGACCAGACATAGATTGCCCAATTCACCGAGATCAGCGCTGCCGTCAGGCAAGCCATCCCTAACATCTTTGGGTTTACCAGCGCCGCCTTCAGATCCCGCGTACGCCCCAGCGCCACAAGCAACAACCCGGCCACAGGCACCGACCAGATGACGCGATGCGCAACAATCTCAACCGGGCCAACGTGCGACAGTGCCTTCATATACAGGGGCAAAAATCCCCACAGGACATAGGCCGTCACAGCCAGCGCAAGCCCTTTGGGCGTGTCTGCATTGTTCGATGGTAAGGGGGCGTCTGCCACGGCGGGTCTCCGACTGATACCGTATTTCTCTACGGCAAATCAGACTAGCTTGGAAACCGCGAAAACTGTGAAGAGGGTCATCAGGAAATCTGATACGTCGTGCCAATACAGGCAGGCACCAAAATTGAGCGGGGCGCCACAGCGCCCCGACTTTTTGACTACACTTTAACGCGTTCGGATTTCGGGTCGTACATCGGCTTTAGCGATGCCTCTGCCTTGACCTTCACGCCGCACACGTCGATCTCATAAGTCGAGGCCAGCACATCTGCTGCCTTCTCACCCTCACACGGGACATAGCCCAGACCAATTGCACCGCCCAGCGTGTGGCCATAGTTGCCCGAACTCAGATAACCCACATATTCGCCATCCCGGATGATCGGTTCGTTGTGGAACAGCAGAGGTTCGGCGTCGGTCAGTTTGAACTGGACCAGGCGATTTTTGGGCCCGTTTTCCTTGCGCGCAATCACCGCCTCGCGGCCGATAAAGTCGCTGCCCTTGTCGACCTTCACGGCAAAGCCCAGGCCCGCATCGACCACGTGATCCTCACAGGTGATGTCATGGCCGAAATGGCGGAAGCCCTTCTCGATCCGGCAGCTGTCCATCATATGCATGCCACACAGTTTCAGACCCATGTCCTGCCCGGCCTCATGCATGGTTTCAAACACGTGCCCTGCCATGTCGGATGAAACATAGATTTCCCAACCAAGCTCACCCACATAGGTCACGCGATGCGCGCGGGCCAGACCCATCCCGATCTCAATCTCTTGCGCGGTGCCAAACGGGTTGATTGCGTTCGAGAAGTCGCTTGGCGAGACCTTTTCAAGCAGCGCGCGCGCATTCGGGCCCATAACGGCCAGAACGCCCTCGCCCGCGGTGACATCGGTGATGACCACGTTGAAGTTACCTGCGTGACGCATCATCCAGGTCTGGTCCGCCAGACGGGTCGCCGCCGGAGTGACCACCAGATAGGAAGTTTCCGTCAGGCGGGTGACGGTCACGTCCGCCTCAATCCCGCCGGTACGGTTCAAAAACTGAGTATAGACGATCTTGCCATTCGGCACCGAATAGTCGCCGCCGCCGACATAGTTCATGAACTTCTCAGCATCCGGTCCTTCGACGCGGATTTTACCGAACGAGGACATATCGTACATGCCCACATTCTCACGCACGGCGTGGTGTTCGGTGGCCGAGTTCTCGAACCAGTTCTGGCGCTTCCAGCTGTAATGGTATTCTCGCTCTTGCCCTTCATTGGCAAACCAGTTGGCGCGCTCCCAACCAGCCAATTCGCCCATCACGGCGCCCTGTTCCAGCAGATGATGGTGGAACGGGGTCCGCCGCACACCCCGCGCGGAGGCCTTCTGGCGATAGGGATAGTGGTCGGCATAAAGCAGGCCCAGCGTTTCCTTAGAGCGTTCAAACAGATACTGCTTATTGCCCTGGAAAGGTTGCATCCGGCTGATGTCCACATCGCCCAGATCAAACGGCTTCTCGCCCGTATCCATCCATTCAGCCAGCGCCATACCCGCGCCACCGGCGGACTGGATACCGATCGAGTTGAACCCCGCGGCAACCCAGACATTGTCCATCTCGGGCGCGAGGCCCAGATGGTATGCATCATCGGGTGTGAAAGACTCCGGTCCGTTAAAGAAGGTATGGATACCGGCCTCGGCCAACATCGGCATCCGTTCACAGGCAGCTTCGAGGATCGGTTCGAAGTGATCAAAATCTTCAGGCAGCTGGTCAAACTCGAACGTGTCAGGGATGCCGTTCATCGCCCAAGGCTTGGCGTTGGGCTCAAAGGCCCCTAGCAGGATTTTTCCTGCATCTTCCTTGTAATAGGCGCATTCATCCGGCACCCGCAGCACCGGCAACTGGGTCAACCCGTCAATACTCTCGGTGACGATATAGAAGTGTTCGCACGCGTGCAGCGGAACATTGACGCCCGCCATGCGACCGACCTCATGCCCCCACATTCCCGCACAGTTCACCACCATGTCACATTCGATATGACCCGAGGCACTGCCGTCATCCGCAACCCAATCGACACCGGTCACCTTGCGGCCCTGCTTGACGATATCGGCAACCTTCACCCGCTCTTTGACAACCGCACCGCGTTGGCGTGCGCCCTTGGCCAAAGCCAGCGCAATGTTCGCCGGATCGCCCTGCCCGTCCAGCGGCAGGTAAACCGCGCCCGTCACACCTTCGAGGTTGATATGCGGATACAGTTCCTGAACGCGTTCGTTGGAAATCTCTTCGACTTCCACCCCAAAAGCGCGAGCCATGGCGGCCTGGCGATAGATTTCTTCCTTGCGCTCTTCGGTCAACGCCACGGTGATCGACCCGCAGCGTTTGAAACCGGTGGCCACACCGGTCTCTTCCTCAAGCGAGCCGTAAAGCTCCTGACTGTATTTCGCCAACTTGGTCATGTTCGCCGTGGCGCGCAGCTGCGCGATCAGACCGGCGGCATGCCATGTGGTGCCGCTGGTCAGTTGCTTGCGCTCCAGCAGCACAACGTCATTCCAGCCCTTCTTGGTCAAATGATAAGCGACCGAGCATCCGATGACGCCGCCGCCGATGATGACCACTTTGGCCTTGCTGGGAAGATCAACCATCCTGAGAATCTCCGATGTGTCAGGTTTGCGCCAAAATGCCACGGAAGATCGACAATAAATGCGCCAAAACCGTCACTGTATTGGCGATTTTCACCGTTGTATCGCGGCCCGTTTTTCCCGCCGCACAACAAAGGGCGTAACCCCGAAGAAGCTTTTGTAGACCGAGGAAAAACCGTTGGGAAAGCCGCAGGCAAGCCCGATTTCACGAACGCTCATTGTGGTGTTCAGCAGCAGGTTATTTGCCTTGGCCAGTCGCATTTCACGATAGAATCCATTGGGCGTGGTACCGAAAAAGGTTTTGAACTTCCGCTCTAGCGACCGGTTCGACAGGTGCAGCGACTCGACGATCTGATGGATTGGCATCGGGTCTTCAATGTTGGCCTGCATCAGCTTGATGCACTGATCCAGTCTGGCGTCGCCCGTCGCGGTCAGTTTCGCCCCGGAAAACGGCTGCATTGATGAAAAATCGCGGATGTTTTCATGCAGCATGATATCGGCCACCGTCATCTTGGCAGGTCCCGAGATATGGCGACCGATCACCGCCAGCGCCACATCTGTTGTCGCCTCCATCCCGGCACAGGTCACCACCGCGCCCTGTTCGGTGGCAATGGACAGCTTGGCCTCGAACCGGGCGCCGCGCTCACGCAGGAACGAGGCGTTCTCCCAATGGGTCGCCATGTCGCCCGTGCCGTGTTCGTTGATATAGCGGCTGGCGGCCTCGGCCAGAAGGAACACCTTGGCCCCGCGGAACGTATAGCTCGACACGACACGCCCCAGCGAAAGGTCGGGGTGATCCGGGTCAGAATTGCCGATCACGAACAGGTAATCCGCCTTGGGCTGCGCCGGGACAGGATCAGTTTGAACCATCGCCTCGCTGCTGCTGGAAATCGGGCCGCCTTTCAGTGACCGATAGGCATAGGTGAACGGAGGGGTCGGACAGACGCGGTTGGCCAGTCGCAGAACTTCAACCAGCGAGGCCAGTTCCAACAACACATAGCCGGGTGCCACAAGGATATCGAAGTGCTGCTGTGTCTGCGGTAAATTGTCCAAACGTGTCCGCATCGCCTTTTCCTCAGACAATCCGGTGGCCGGCTGCGCGCAGCCGGCCGGCCAGCGTTTCGATGTGATCCGGGCCAACTTCGCAACAGCCACCCACAATCGTCGCCCCCTGCGCCACCCAGGCCATGGCGTGATCGGCATAGGCATCAGGTCCAAGATCCTGACGTTGTTCCAATGCATCGACTGTGGGTGCGTCTTTCAGAAATCCTTCTGATATTCCGGTGAACCCGTTGGCATAGGCCCCGAACGGGCGGCCCATCTGCGCAATGATCGGCAGCGCCGCGGGAATCGCCTCGGGACGCGAACAGTTGATCAAGATGGCGTCGGGCGCAAAGCGTGCCACAACCGGTTCGATATCCCTCAACGGCTCGCCCGAGCGTAGGCGGGTTCCGTCCTCATCCATCACCGACAGCCCCAACCAGACAGGTTTGCCGCAGCCCTCTGTCCCGCGCAAAGCGCCTTGGGCTTCCCGCACCGAACACACCGTTTCAATCAGGAAAAGATCAACGCGCGTGGCCATCAGCGACACTAGCTCCCGAAACTTATTCGCCGCATCTGTCGGGTCAGGGTTCAGGTCGGGTCGGTACGAAGCCAATAGCGGCCCTAGCGATCCGGCAATCCGCCCTCTGGTTCCTTCACGGGCCCGCTCGGCCTGGGTCAGGGCAGTGTCGATCAGGTTTGCGACCTGATCCTCCATCCCCACGCGCACCAGACGCGAGCGGTGGACGGCATAGGTGTTTGTGGTGGCGACAGTCGCACCACGACGAAAGTAGTCGTCATGTATGTCACCCACCAGTTCGGGATAGTCGATCATCACCCGCGTCGACCACAGTGGCGTGGCCCGGTCCCCGCTGCGCTTGACCAGTTCCTGTCCGATTGAGCCATCCAGAAGAGTGATATCCGCCATATCTCATCCTATTCAGGGAATCAGCACAAGTTTGCCCGCAAACGCCTTGGATTGAAAATCAGCCTGCGCGGTTGCGATGTCCTTTAGCGGATAAGTCTTTGCGATCAAGGGCATGATGCGTCCGCCATTGATCATCTCAACCAGCCGTCCGAACACCTCGAACGCCTGATGCGTACAGCCGTGAATGGTGATGTCGCGCAAATAGATATCTCGCAGGTCGGCCTTTACGATCGGGCCGGCGATGGCACCTGAAACCGCGTAGTGGCCACCCGGTTTCAACGCCAGGATCAGGCCGGGCCATGCCGGGCCGCCCACAACGTCGATCACCACGTCGAACATATCGGCTGGCAGTGCCGCATCACGGTCGAACGTATCCGCGGCGCCCTGCAATTTGACCACTTCGGCCTTGGACAGGCTGGTCACGCCCCAGACGGTTGCCCCCCGCAACACCGCCAACTGTACGGCCGCCAGACCGACGCCACCTGACGCGCCGGTGATCAGCACCTTTTGCCCCGAGGTCACACCTGCGCGGGCCAGCAGGTTCTCGGCCGTGCCAAAGGCGCAGGGGATGGCGGCGATTTCCACGTCAGACAGGGGCGAGGCGCTGACGTCATACAGATCATCCGCCTCAACCAGACAGTATTGCGCAAATGCGCCGTCCAACTCCGAGCCCAGCGCAACGAAACCGGTCGGGTGACCGGGTCTGGGGCGGGGCAGGTTGATCGGGCAGGTCACGCGTTGGCCCGGTTGGAACGCCACCCCTGAACCCACTTGTTCAACGACACCACACAGATCACCACCCTGAATGCGTGGAAACTGCAGCGCACCGCCCCAACCTCCGGCATCGACGTCCTGATCAACAGAATCCGTCGCGCCTGTCACATCCGAGGAATACCAGCCGACCCGCGTATTGATATCCGTGTTGTTCACCCCGGCGGCCAACACCCGAACCAGCGCCTGCCCCGGACCCGGTTGCGGTACCGGAAGGTCGTCGCGCCATTCCAACGCCTCGGGTCCGCCGTGTTGGGTCAGATAAACGCCAGACATGACTGTGGGTGTCGTCATCAGATACTGCCTTTATGCCTGATCGTCTGGATGCGACGGAACGGGACCCATCGGGATTATGTCATAGCGGGCGTTTAGTGCTGCCATCTTAGCCTCATCAGCGAAATCGGCGTTGGTCATAGTCGAAAGTTCTGCAAGGAAACCGTCAAACCCCGAAGGCTGAAAAATCATCAGCATCCGCGCCGGTGCCCCATCGGCCACGCGACAAGCATGCGGAACCCCTGGCGGGACATGCATCGTGGTACCCGGACCGCATCGATGCCAGTCACCGTCGACATAGAAATCCACTGCACCTTCCAAGAAATAGAAGGTCTCGGCATGGGTATCGTGGCGATGAAGGCCAAGCGCGAAGCTGGCCTTCAGATTGTCTTCCATGAGCGTATAGGCGCCATTCGTATCCCGGGCCGAAACCTTTACGAACGTATGGTCGTTTTCCCAGTCATAGTTGGGACCCTCACCGGGCCCCAATTTGGAATATCGCTTGCTCATGGCTCCTCCGACAGGGGTTAGGCGCGCAGCCGCTCGTTCTGAGGATCCCACAGCGGTTGATCCTCTTCTACCACGGCGCGGCATTTCCGGCCGTAAATTTCGACCTCAAGTTCGGTGCCGGGGTTGGCAAGCTCGGCCTTGATCATACCCAGCGCAATGGATTTGCCAACACGGTAGCCCCATGCGCCCGAGGTGGTTTCGCCAACGATCTCACCATTCTGCCAAATGCAAGACATGTAGGGTGCGTCGCAATCGCCTGCGTCCACAGTCAGGGTGACAAAGGATTTCTTCACGCCCTGCTGTTTTTCGTTCTGGATCGCGGCCTTGCCGGGGAAGTCCTGCGGTTTGTCCAGCTTGACGAACCGCCCCAGTCCACCTTCCAGCAGCGAATAGTCGGTCGACAGGTCGCCTTTCCAGGCGCGATATCCCTTTTCGATACGCAGCGAGTTCAGGGCATACATACCAAACGGCTTGGCCCCGGCATCAATGATCGCGTCATAGATCGCAGGCATATGCTCGTTCAGGGCATGCACTTCCCAGCCCAGCTCGCCGGCAAAGGACACGCGGATCAAATAGGCGGGTTGCCCGGCGACGGTGGCCGCTTGGTGGGTCAGCCAACCTGTGGTCAGATCGGCATCCGTCAAACCCGACAGGATATCCCGCGATTTCGGGCCGGTGACGATCAGTGTATCGCGTGTGGTGGTGACATCCTCGACCGAAACACCAGCAGGCATCGCATTCACCAGAATATCGCGGTCATGCCATTGCGCCGTTGCGGCCGTTATCATGACGAACTCATCCTCGCCCAATCGCAGGCAGGACATCTCAGTCAGGATCCGGCCCCGATCGTCCGAGATATAAACCAGATTGATGCGGCCGACCTTGGGCAGACCACCCGCGACCAACCGGCGCAACGCCTCGGCCGCGCCCTCGCCTTTGACTATAAAGCGCGAAAAGCCCGGCAGATCCAACACACCGCAATGGTCGCGTACAGCCTCGCATTCTTCTTTGACGCGCTGCTCCCACGGGCCCGAGCGGCCCCAGGTATGGGTGGCTTCAAGCGAGGTGTCATCGCCGGGTTGTGCGAACCAATTGGCCCGTTCCCAACCGTTATATACTCCCATGACGCCGCCCAGTTCCTTCACCTTGGCGTGGACCGGCGACAGTTTCTTGTCGCGTGCGGCCGGCCATTCGTGTTGGGGATAGTGCATGGCGTATTCGTTGCCATAGACCTCAAGCCCTTTCTGGTTGCAGTAATCCTGATCGGTGTAATCGGTATAGCGGCGCGGATCGACGGCCCACATATCCCATTCGGTGTGACCATCGACAATCCATTCGGCCAGCACTTTGCCTGCACCACCGCCTTGCGCGATGCCGAAGGTAAAGGTGTGCGCCTCGAACGCGTTTTTGACGCCCGGCATTGGGCCAATCAGTGGCAGACCGTCCGGCGCGTAAGGAATCGGGCCGTTGATCACGCGACCAACGCCCGAGGTTGCCATCAGCGGCACCCGCTCCATCGCGTCGGTGACGATGTCCTCAATCCGATCCAGATCGTCATTCCAAAGCTGGAACGAGAAATCCTCGGGCATCGGGTCGTCTTCGCTCATCCAGTGGCCCTTGCAGTTGGGCTCATACGGGCCAAGGTTGAAGCCGTGCTTCTCTTGCCGCAGGTAGTACGAGATATCCACGTCGCGCAGCAGCGGCAGCTTCTTGCCGCCGTTTTCCTTGGACCATTCTTCAACCTCGGGGATTTCGTCGGTCAGCAGGTACTGGTGACTCATGACCATCGCGGGCACAGTGCGGCCACCGTAAGGCTTGAACCACTCACCCACGCGCTGCGCGTAATATCCAGCAGCGTTGACCACATAATCACAGGCGATATCGCCCTTGTCAGTGTGTACGGTCCAGGTTCCATCGTCGTGCTGGGTCACGCCGGTTGCCGGGCAGAACCGGATGATCTTTTGTCCCATGTCGCGGGCACCCTTGGCCAACGCCTGTGTCAACTGCGCCGGGTCAATGTCACCATCGGTCGGATCATACAGCACGCCCTCAAGATCATGCGTTTCAAGGAAGGGATAGCGTTCCTTGGCCTCTTCTGGGGTCCACATCTCCATCGGGATGCCTTGGTACAGGCCCATCGACATGGCACGCTCAAACTCCTGCATCCGCTCTTTGCTGTGCGCCAAACGGATCGAGCCGGACTGATGATAGTTCATCGGATAGTCGACTTCTTCACCCAGCCGCGCATACAGCTCGGTCGAGTACCGCTGCATGTTCATGATCGCCCACGAGGTCGAAAACGTCGGCACGTTACCCGCCGCGTGCCAGGTCGAGCCTGCGGTCAGCTCGTTCTTTTCCAGCAGAACGCAGTCGGTCCAGCCTTTCTTGGCCAGATGGTACAGCGAGGAGGCTCCCACCACACCGCCACCGATAACAACCACGCGGGCTTTTGTCGGAAAATCGCTCATTGGTCTTGATCCTTGTTACTGTGCCCGTTGGGGCAGATCGTCTGTGATGTTGTAGTAATCGCCCTTATCAGCGACAAAGATATGCCGGGCGAGGTGCAGTCCTGTGGGCTCATCCAGTGCGCCCATGGAAATCGAAATCGTGTCTTCGTCATTGTGCTGCCAAAACAGGAACGAACCGCAGGCGTTGCAAAAGCCACGCCGAGCAATGTCCGAGGCACGGAACCAGTTCAGCGTATCGCTGGCAGCAAAGCTGAGGTTGTCCTGATGGGTCGAGGTCGAAGACCAATAATGCCCTGATTGCTTGCGGCACTGACCGCAATGGCAGGCCGAGGGCGGCGACAACTCTCCGTCAATCGTGAACGCGACCGCGCCGCACAGGCAGGAACCGGCTTGCATGTCATTACCCCCTTGTTGCGGGCGTGGAGCTGGCCCCCAGCAACACGCCATAGATGATGAAACAGGTCGCCATGACCCGGCGCACCCAGATGTTGAACACCGCCCCCAGTGCCGCCTTGCCCATAAGCGCACCTAGCAAGGTGAACCCGGTATAGCTGAGCGTGGTGATGACCAGCGCGGTGGGCATGATAACCCCCATCTGCTGCCAGATCGGCACCTCGGGCTGCACGAATTGCGAAAAGGCCGCCAGATATCCCGCCACGCTTTTGGGGTTGATCGTCGCCACGGCCAGCGCGTGCAGATAGACATGACGTGCAGGCCGTTCCGAAGCTGGCGCTGGTTTCGTAGCATTCATCCAGCCGCGAATACCCACCCAGATCAGGAAACCCGCGCCCACCAGCTTTGCGATGAAGAACCCGGTTGGAGAGGCCGCGATCAGCGCGGTCACACCCAGCGCCGACAGAATCAGAAACGCGCTGGCCTGCGTCAGGATTGCCAGAACGCTAAGCATCGCCTTTGGAAACGGCAGGCTCATCCCATTCGAAATACAATTGACCGCATTCGGCCCCGGCGTCGTTACGAACACTACCCAAAACAGCGCGAATATGGTCCAGGCCTCGAAACTCATCAGTACACCGGCGGGGCGATGACCCAGATGGCCACGGCGGGCTCATCATAGGGGTTGGCCCATTGATAGGGTTCATGCCGGATGCGGAAACTGTCACCCGGCCCCACCGTGAACTGGTTGGAGCCTATGGTCAGATCCAATCGGCCAGAGATCATGTAACCAACCTCTTGCGTCGGCCGATTGGCCGGTTTCTGCATGCTGGAGCGGGGCTCGAATGTGGAATGTACCATCTCGAAATCATCAGTCAGATCGGGCGAAAGCAATTCTTCGATCAACCCTTCCTCACCCGAACCCATCGGACGGCGCGATCCGGCGCGCACCACATAACCCTGTTCGGCCACCGGCACCGAGGAATGCGCAAACAGCATCGACATCGGCACACCCAGACACTCAGCAATCTGGCGCAGGTCCGAGATCGAGGGATCGGACATGTCGCGCTCAACCTGGCTGAGCCATCCGACCGACCGGTTCAGCCGCGCTGCAATCTCGGTCAAGGTCAACCCTCGCGCCTTGCGCAGGGCGCGGATATCCGCACCAAGTGTCGCGCTGTGGGGGGCTTGGGTATTCACCAGGGCCGCTCCGATTCTTGTGAAAATTTCCTCTCCTTTTTCACGATGGCTGAGAATCATGAAATTTCCAAGAGTTTTTTCATTTCACTTGATCAGTTTGCTTGGTATGCCTTTCGCATGTGGATTGCAGTGATCTATTTATGGGGGATCAACACCCTGACACTATTGGCCTTTGGCTGGGACAAGGCCCGCGCGCGACGGCGCAAAAACCGGGTGCCGGAACGCCGCCTATTATGGCTGGCCGCGCTTGGTGGCAGCCCCGGCGCAGTGGTCGGGCGATGGATTTTCAGGCACAAAACCCGCAAACGCGGGTTCTCAGTCTGGCTGTTCGCGATAACTGGCGTTCAAATGACTCTAATATTCTTGGTGATGACCGAAGCCTCGGAAAAACTACTGTAAAAATATTATATTCACCTAAAACAATATCTAACCATATCGCCAACTGTCTGTTACAAATAGGTGTCTCTGTGCGCAGAGATTTCTATTTTTTATGCAAAGGGTTGGATGAATATGGAAAATGGGATCGGTTTCTTCGATATAGTCTGGTCAATCTTCTGGTTGTTCCTGATGGTTGCCTGGTTCTGGGTGATGATTTCGGTCGTTGCCGATGTCTTCCGCTCAAAGGACCTGAGCGGCGGAGGCAAAGCGTTGTGGATCGCCTTTGTGATCCTGATCCCCTGGTTGGGCGTGCTGTGCTATCTCATCGTGCGCGGGGATAAGATGCACCAGCACAATGTCGAGACCATGAATCAGATAGAAGAGGCGCAGAAGGATTACATCCGCTCGGTCGCGAGCGTATCCGCCGCGGATGAATTGGAACGGCTAGCCAAGCTCAAGGAGAGCGGCCATCTGACGGAAGAGGAATTCGCCGCGCAAAAGGCCAAGATCCTGGCAAGCTGATAAATCGCGACCCTTTTTGAACATTAATCAGCCGGGACATGTCCCGGCTGAATTCATCTTGCAAAGACGTCGGTCAGAATGGCGCCAAGCGCTGTGGCGTCCTGATCGGTAAATGCGTCCGGCTGATTGCTGTCGATGTCGAACACCGCTACCACCTTTCCCGATGCGTCCCGCACTGGCAGCACCAATTCTGACCGGGTGGACGTCGCACAGGCGATGTGACCCGGAAAGGCTTCGACATCCGGCACAAGCTGCACTTCGCCAGTCCGCGCGGCAGCACCACAGACGCCCCGGTCGAACGGGATGACCAAACAGCCATGCCCACCCTGATAGGGACCGATCTTTAACAAACCGGGCTGGGTCACGCGGTAAAAGCCAGTCCAGTCGAACCGGTCATCGGCGTGATGCACCTCGCAGGTAATTGTCGCCATTAGGGCAACCTGATCCGTTTCACCTTCGGTCAAGGCGGCGATGGTTTTAGCAAGCGTGTCGTAATCGGCGGTCATGATTGAGCTCTTTGGAAAAGGTTCATCCCGCAGTATGTGGAATAAACCCAAGCGTCAAACGCGTTCGATGGCGATGGCCGTGCCTTCGCCGCCACCGATGCAGATGGCAGCCACGCCGCGTTTGAGGTTCCGCTTTTCCAGCGCGTTGAGCAGAGTGACCATGATCCGAGCGCCCGAGGCGCCGATTGGATGCCCCAAAGCGCAGGCCCCGCCATTTACGTTCACCTTGTCGCGCGACAGGCCCATTTCGTGCATAAAGGCCATGGGTACAACGGCAAAGGCCTCGTTCACCTCCCACAGGTCGACGTCATCTTTGGACCAGCCGATATTCGACAGTAGTTTCTGTGCGGCCGGAACCGGCGCGGTCGTGAACAAACCCGGGGCCTGCGCGTGGCTGGCATGACCAATGATCCGGGCACGCACAGTCAGGCCCTGCGCTTCGGCCGCCTCAGCCGAAGCCAGTAGCAACGCGGCTGCCCCGTCAGAAATCGATGACGAATTGGCTGCCGTGACCGTCCCATCCTTACGAAAGGCAGGTTTCAGCGTCGGGATTTTATCTGGCCGGGCGGATTGCGGCTGTTCATCTTGGGCAAAAGTGACCTCGCCCTTGCGGGTCTTGGAGGTAACAGGTGTGATCTCACCCTCGAAGGCACCACTTTCCTGTGCAGACAGGGCATTGGAAAGCGACTGCAGCGCGTATTCGTCCTGCGATTCTCGCGTGAATTGATAGGCTTCGGCGCAATCCTCGGCGAAGGTACCCATCAGGCGGCCTTTGTCATAGGCGTCCTCGAGGCCGTCCAGAAACATATGGTCAACCACCTGACCATGCCCGATGCGCGCACCGCCGCGCATTTTCGGCAACAGGTAAGGGGCGTTGGTCATACTCTCCATGCCACCTGCGATCATCGTATCAGCGTGACCCAGAGCAATCTGGTCAAAGGCAATCATGGCAGCCTTCATTCCCGACCCGCACATCTTGTTCAGGGTTGTTGCGGGCACCTCTTCACCCAATCCCGCCGCAAATCCGGCCTGTCGTGCCGGGGCCTGGCCCTGGCCGGCGGGCAGAACACAGCCCATCAGCACTTCGTCGACCGTATCAGCGCCCGCGCCGTGCAGCGCAGCACGAATGGCGCTCCCGCCCAATTCAGCAGCGGCGATACCGTCGAACATACCCTGAAACCCGCCCATGGGCGTCCGCGCCGCCCCCGCGATAACAACCTGTTTCATCGCGATGATCCTCCTCTTTCAGCTTTGATGGATACCGAATGGTAAGAATTGTCGTCTAGCGTATTTCTACTAGCGAGTTTCATATTAGAGGACCGTCGCGCATGGCCTTGACCAGCACAACGACCGACGCAACCCAAATTATCAAAGTGCATTCCGACCGGATTGATGCGGCCATGGCCATCCAGTTCAAGGAAGATATGCGCAATCAGGCCGAAGGCGGGGCCACGCGCGTAGTGCTGGACCTGACCAGTGTCGAGTTCATAGATTCAAGTGGCTTGGGTGCCATCGTCGCCTCGATGAAACAGCTTGGAAATGAGCGCAGGCTGGACCTTGCAGGGCTGCACCCTTTTGTTGAAAAGGTTTTCCGCCTGACCCGTATGGACACGGTGTTCAAACTGTATCCAACCCTGGATGATGCCCTGTCGACCTCCGCGGATTGACCTAATTGACTATCTGAATAGGCGCGATGCCCATGTACAACGGCAAGTGTTTAGATCTGAGCTTCGCAGCAACTGAGACTGAGGCCAGTGACGGGATCGCGCAACTCAGCCGGGGGTTGGCGACGCATGGGCTTCCGGCGCACAAGGCGGGTGATGTAAAAATCGCGCTGGCCGAAGCAATCAATAATGTGGTCGAACACGCCTATGCCGACATAACTCCGGCCAAGGTGAAGGTTCGGTGCCGCCTGCAGCAGAACTGGCTTGAGATTCTGATCTCGGACACCGGCAACCCGTTACCCGGATTTCGGGTACCTGACGGCATCCCGGCATCACTGGGATCGACGGTCGAAGACCTGCCCGAAGGTGGGTTCGGTTGGTTTCTAATCCATGAACTGACCAGCGATATCCGCTATGAACGAAGCAATGGCTGCAACCGGCTGTCGTTGCGCTTTGACTTTCCAGAACCTGTCTGACGGCAAGAAAACGTCACAATAAGGCCCAGATCGAACCATTGTAACGCCCCAAACAAAGGGCAAAACAGTACCTGTAGCTCAGATAGCTTCCCTCGGCGCCACGTGTCACAGCCCCCACCCAGTGAACGGCGCCGAGGAACTTCCCTTTCATTTGACTGGACAACCCCGGACTGCGCGATACCTTCGGCGCGTTCAATCGGGGAATAATGTCATGCGGGATTTTCACTCACCGGGTCGATCCGAAGTTCTGGCGACCGAAGGGATGTGCGCCACGTCGCATCCCTTGGCCGCAAAGGTCGCTGTGGACATTCTTACCCAGGGTGGCAACGCAATGGATGCCGCCATCGCCGGGGCGGTGTTGTTGGGTATTTGTGAACCTCAGATGACCGGGCTGGGCGGCGATTGTTTCGTGCTGTACAACCGGGCGGGTGAGGATCAGATACGCGCCCTGAATGGTTCGGGCCGCGCGCCTGCAGCAGCTAACGCAGAAAAACTGCGGTCGCAGGGGCTGACAAAAGTGCCTTTGAACACAGCAGACGCTGTAACCGTTCCCGGCGCCGTCGATGCGTTCTGTCATCTGGCGCAAACCGAAGGCAAACTGGGGCTTGAGGCCATTTTGCAACCCGCCATTCACTATGCCGAAGCTGGGGTGCCGGTTGCCCCAAGGGTGGCGTTTGATTGGGAAACGGGGGCAGCCATTCTACAGGGGGCCGCGCGGACGCAATACCTGATCAATGACAGTGCTCCTAAGACTGGGCAGGTGTTTCGCTCTCGAGGGCAAGCCGAAGTCTTGCGCCAGATTGCTCGTACCGGGCGGGATGCGTTTTACTCTGGTGACATTGCCGAGGACATGGTCGCTGCACTCACCCAACTGGGCGGCGTTCACACGATTGAGGATTTTCTGGCCACCGCATGCACTGAAACACAGCCTGTCAGTGGTGACTACAATGGGTTGGGTTTGGTTGAACATCCTCCAAATGGCCAGGGCGCCACGGCCATTCTTTTGCTGAATATCCTCAAGAACTTCGACCTTGCCAGCATGGACCCGTTCGGGGCGCAGCGTCTGCATATCGAGGCAGAAGCCTCGAAACTCGCCTATGACGCGCGCAACCGCTTTATCGCCGATCCCGATCATACAACACATGCGGATCGGTTCACGGATCAGGATGTGGCCGACAGGCTGGCCGCGCTAATCGACCCGAAACGCGCCATGCCCGCCACCGCCCCGCTGACCGAGGCTATTCACAAGGACACCGTCTATATCACCGTTGTGGATCGGGACAGAATGGCGGTTTCGCTGATCTATTCCATCTTTCACAGCTTCGGTTCGGGGATCGCATCCGAAAAATACGGCATTCTGCTACAAAACCGAGGCGCAGGCTTTACCCTGCAATCGGGTCATCCGAATGAACTGGGCGGCGGCAAACGCCCCATGCACACAATCATTCCGGGACTGTTGACGCAAAAAGGTCGTGTGCTGATGCCGTTCGGCGTGATGGGTGGCGCCTATCAACCCACCGGCCACGCCCGGTTTGTGTCAAATTTGACGGACCACGGGTTGGGCCTTCAGGACAGCATTGAGGCACCGCGCGCCTTTGCCGACAATGGCGTATTAAAGCTGGAACGCGGAATTTCGCCCAGCACCGTCCAACAATTACGTGATTTAGGGCACACTGTAGAGATTCCAGAAACGCCGTTGGGCGGCGCACAAGCCATTCGAATCTGTGAGGATGGCGTTCTTCAAGGCGCAAGCGACCCGCGAAAAGACGGGTGCGCCCTTGGGTACTGACGGGCCGACACCCGGCCAAGCACCCTTAGTTCAGATGGAAGTGGAGCGGATAGGCGCCGTTTTCGAACGGACCGAACATATCGGGAATATCGGGGTGTTCAACCGGCTCACCCGATTGGTCGGCGACCAGATTTTGTTCAGAAACATAAGCCACATAGAAGGATTGATCGTTTTCCGCCAACAAGTGGTAAAAAGGTTGGTCCTTGATCGGGCGGCTGTCTTCGGGGATGGCCTGATACCATTCTTCCGTGTTCGCAAACTCGGGGTCCACGTCAAAAATCACCCCTCGGAAGGGATGTTTTTTATGACGGACGACCTGTCCCAGACCGTACTTGGCGTGTGTCTTCAGCATAGTTTATGCCCCCATTGAACTTACTACCTCTTTCCGGGCCGAAATGCCAATCATTGATCCGTAAATAAGGGAAACAGTCTGTGAACCTCTTGCTGACAGTATTCGAAATCGTGGCCCCGGTCTTTATTCTGGCGGGCATCGGCTTTGCATGGGTCAAGCTGGGATTTGAGTATCGCCTGCAATTCGTCACCCGCTTTGCCATGACCCTTGCTGTGCCCAGCCTGATCTTTGTGGCGCTGATGCAAACCGACATTCCGGGCGGCGATCTTTCCCGTTTTACCGTTGCGACAATCGTTGCTAATCTGGTGATGGCAGCGGTCTTCTGGCTGATCGTCCGGGGGCTGAAACTTGAACAGCGCACCTATCTTTCGCCGCTGATATTCGGAAATACCGGAAATTTGGGTCTTCCTTTGTGCATTTTCGCCTTTGGCCAGGCCGGGTTGGGCTATGCGGTCATTTTCCTGTCAGTAACAGCGTTGTTTTCGTTTACTTACGGCATCTACCTTGTGGCCGGAAAAGGCGCGTTCGGCAAAGTCGTGCGCGAACCGATGGTCTGGGCCACCCTATTGGGGGCGCTGTTTTTGTGGCGCGGATGGCAGACGCCCCTGTTTCTGACTAACACATTGGAATTGTTGGGCCAGATGGCAGTGCCCCTGATGCTGATAACGCTGGGCGTGGCTGTTGCGCGGCTGACAACGCACCGGCTGAGTCAGGCGGTCTGGCTGTCGTTTCTTAAACTGGCTGTCTGTTTCGCCCTGGGCTGGTCTGTTGCGCTGATCTTCAAACTCGAAGCCGTGGCCTTTGGCGTTCTGGTGCTGCAGATGTGTACTCCGGTGGCAGTAACCTCTTACTTGCTGGCCGAGCGGTTCGATGCCGATTCCGACGCGGTTGCCGGGATGGTCATGGTCTCAACAGCGTTGTCCGTGGGCGCATTACCTATAATTCTCGCGATTATTCTGTAGCGATTGTGATTCCCTAAACGCTCAATCTGCGCTAGAATAAAGAAAAAAGGCACGAGGCACATGAGCAGAATTCTTATCGTACTCTTCGGGGTGCTGCTTTTGGCATCCTGTGGTGGTGGGTCCAAGCAACCACCCAGCAAATTGAATGACGCGTGCAGCATTGCGCGCGAACGGCCCGATTATATGAAGGCCTTTAAGAGCACCGAGCGCAAATGGGGCGTCCCGGTTCATGTACAAATGGCGACGATCTATCAGGAAAGCCGCTATAAGCATGACGCACGCACGCCGCATAATTACGTTCTGGGTGTGATTCCGATGGGCCGGCAGAGCAGCGCATATGGCTTCAGCCAAGCGTTGGATGGCACCTGGGATGAATACCAGCGCGAGACCGGCAAGCGCCGGGCCAAGCGCGACCGTATCCGCGATGCGTCTGACTTTATCGGCTGGTATATGAACAAAAGTTATCAGCGGAACGGCATTCACCCCAGCGACACCCGCAACCAGTATCTAGCCTATCACGAAGGCCACACCGGTTATGCCCGGGGCAGCCACTATAGCAAGACCTGGTTGCTGAATGTCGCCAATGATGTGGATGCGCGCGCCAAACTTTACCAAGCGCAACTGTCCGGTTGCCGCTATTG
Source organism: Ruegeria sp. BB5 (assembly GCF_056539405.1). Taxonomy (NCBI): domain Bacteria; kingdom Pseudomonadati; phylum Pseudomonadota; class Alphaproteobacteria; order Rhodobacterales; family Roseobacteraceae; genus Ruegeria; species Ruegeria sp. BB5. Next base: position 99,944 of record NZ_JBQFUX010000010.1, read on the forward strand.
ACCAGAACGCGGGTCAGCGATTGCCTGACCCGCTTCTTTTCGCTTTGGTAAACAGATCTCGGCTTAGGTTGCTGTCTGTATCCAGTTGACCCAACAGCACAGTTGTTTTCGTGCCCGCATTGTCATGGATCACCCATTTGCGCAGCTCAACCGGGTTGTCGGTGAACATCAGTTCGATCCGTCCGCTATCGGGGTTTTTCGGGTCTTGGGCGGTGACAACTGTGGCGGTGCCGTCGAAGTCATGAGCCACAACCATATTTGCCTGCCCCAAGTTCACGTTACGCGCCAGCACCAGTGACAGCGGTGTCCGATTCAGCGGGTATTGCTCGGGCGGCTGGTTCGACTTGGGGTCAAAAATTTGCACCGTGCCCGTATTGGCCAGAACAACGGCACTGTTGGGCGGATCATATTCGAACCGCATCTTGCCCGGCCGCTGCATCCACAGCTTGCCGGTACTCAACGAGCCGTCATCATTGACCTGAGTGAATGTCGTCTCAACGGTATTCAGACCGTTCAGATAATTGGATATCTGCGACAATGGCAGTTTGTCGGCCGCCCAGGCGGCAGGTGCGGCCAGGGTCAGAGCAAGGGCAAAAGCAATCTGTTTCATAAAACCCAGATAAGCGCTTTGCCCTTGTTATTAAATATCCTACTGCTCGGGGACGAGGATTTCCCGCTTTCCGACGTGATTTGCAGAAGAAACAACGCCTTCGTCCTCCATCTGCTCAACCAACCGCGCGGCCTTGTTGTAGCCAATGGCAAGTTTCCGCTGGATGTATGAGGTCGAACATTTGCGATCCTTGATCACAATCGCCACGGCCTGATCATAGAGGGCATCTTCGCCGTTCGTATTGCCGCCCGTGTTCAGACCCAGAACGGCATCGATATTGTCAGCCTTCTCATCTGCCGGTCCATCGACAACGCCGCTCATGTAATCCGGCGGGCCGAACTGTTTCAGGTGGTTGACGATTTCTTCGACCTCTTCGTCCGAGACAAATGGCCCGTGGCAGCGGGTGATCTTGGCCCCACCGGCCATATACAGCATATCGCCCTGCCCCAGCAGTTGTTCAGCACCCATTTCGCCCAGAATGGTGCGGCTGTCGACTTTCGAGGTTACCTGGAACGAAATCCGGGTCGGGAAGTTCGCCTTGATCGTACCGGTGATCACATCGACCGAGGGACGCTGCGTAGCCATGATCAAGTGAATGCCCGAGGCCCGCGCCATTTGCGCCAGACGCTGAATGCAAGCTTCGATCTCTTTGCCCGCGACCATCATCAGGTCGGCCATCTCGTCGACGATGACAACGATATAGGGCATCGACTCGGGGGCGAATTCTTCGGTCTCGAACATCGGTTCGCCGGTTTCGTCATCGAACCCGGTCTGGACCGTGCGGCTGAACAACTCGCCCTTGGCCAACGCGTCCTTCACACGGCCGTTGTAGCCCGCGATATTACGCACGCCCATCTTGGACATCTTGCGATAGCGGTCCTCCATCTCGCCCACGACCCATTTCAGGGCCACAACCGCCTTTTTCGGGTCGGTTACAACGGGCGACAGCAGATGCGGGATGCCGTCATAAACTGACAGTTCCAACATCTTCGGATCGATCATGATCAGGCGGCATTCGTCCGGTGACAACTTGTACAACAGCGACAGGATCATGGTGTTGATCGCTACCGACTTACCGGACCCGGTGGTCCCCGCGATCAGCAAGTGAGGCATCTTGGCCAGGTTCGCCACAACGGACTCGCCACCGATATCCTTGCCCAACGCCAGAGGCAGCGCATGGTTACCGTCACCAAAATCTCGGCTGGCCAGAATTTCGCGCAGAACCACCATCTCACGGTTTTCATTCGGCAGTTCGATCCCGATCACCGAGCGGCCCGGCAGAGTCGAAACCCGTGCCGACAACGCCGACATCGAACGTGCGATGTCGTCGGCCAGACCGATCACACGGCTGGCTTTCAGGCCCGGCGCCGGTTCCAGTTCGTACATGGTGACAACCGGGCCTGGGCGAACGCTGGTGATCTCACCCTTGACGCCATAGTCATCCAGCACGTTTTCAAGCATCCGCGCGTTTTCTTCCAACGCCTCGTCGCTAAGGTGATGGCGCTGAATGCTGGCGGGGTTGGACAACAGGCTCAGCGGCGGCAATTCGAAATCGGAATGCCGCTCCTCGAATGACAGGGTCGGCTGCGCCTCGGCCTGCGCGCGTCGCGAGGGCGGCGGGGTCCGGCGCACAGGCTGCGCCACCACCGGTTTGCGCGGCTCGGCCACCGGGATTTTCATCGCGGGGCGCTGCTGTGGCGCGGGTTCGGACGCGTCCTCGAACACGGCTTCGTCTTCGAAATCCGGCTCGGGCGCAAAGTCCTGATGCAGCGGTTCTTGCTGCCACTCTGGCGCGGATTCTGCTGTCAGCATCGGTTCCGGCGGCAGTCCAGCCGAGGTCATCGGCGGTTCGGGCGGTAGCTCGTCGCCACCTCTGGGGTTCAGGATCAGCGGATCGGGCCCCCGGCCCCGCCCCTTGGTCAGCGGCAGGTTCGGATCAGGCTCGGGGGTCATTTCGCCGATCGCGACCTTGCGGTTGCGCACAGCGGCAGAGATCTTGGATCGGATACGATCCTCACCCGGCATTTCGTCAAACCCAGCAACGGGTTCAGGATCGACCAGCTCGGGCTCGATCATCGGCTCGGGACGGCGGATCAGGCTGGGCATCCGCGCTAACAAGCCCGGCTTTGCGGGCTCGGGTTCGTCATAGTCCGGCTCTTCGAACACGGGATCGGCATAGGCCAGATTATCTTCAAACACAGCTTCCGCCGCTTCCGTGCGGGCGGCCTTGCGTTCCTCCCACTGCGTGCGACGGTCGCGGGCGGCCTGCGCGGTGGCAGTGGCTCCACGGCCCAGCAGGTTCATCAGCATGTCATAGGACATGACCAAGCCCAGCAAGAAGGCGCGGAAGCCTTTGCGCACATCCGCTTTGGTGAAACCCAGCACAAAAACACCCAACGCCAACATCCCGGCAGCCATGGCCAGTGACATCAGCTTGACCATGAAATGCGAGGAAATCGGCAGCAGCGTCAGAAGCGCGCCCATTACAGTATCGCCGAACAGACCACCCAGACCAAAGCTGTGGGTCGCACGCCACGCCTCACCCGGCACCAGCGTCGCGGCATAGACCGAGACTATGGCAATCCAGATCGGCGCAAAGATCAGGCGGCCAACCGCGCGCTCCTCGCCGAAATGCCCAGCAAAGCGCACGCCCCAGCCGATCAGCACCAGCGCGATACTCCAGCTGCCCCAACCTACGATCATGAACAACGGTGCGGCGATTGAGGCACCAATCCGCCCCATCCAGTTTTGCACCGGCGCGTCCGTTGAAACCATCCAATTCGGATCATCCGGCGTGTAGGACCAGATCATCGCGGCGGCGGCCAGCCCCAGCAGGATCAGGGCGATCCCGATCAGCTCTTTGCTGCGCCGCTCAATCGCGGCCTGAGTCGTGCTGTCCAGCAATGGATCGCGGTTGCGCGCGTTATAAGATGCCATTTTGCCCTCGTACCTCACGAATAGATGCAGTCGCGGAGCATGATCAGTCCGCGCTTCATCTCTGTTTTTGGGGCCACCATGGCGACCCGGATAAATTGTTCGCCCGGGTTTTGCCCCGGATCGCCTTGAGAAAGATATGCGCCCGGCAGCACCCGTACCCCGGTCTGCTGCCAAAGCTTCAATGCGGTTTCTTCACCGTTTTCGACCGGTAGCCACAGGAAAAACCCCGCCTCTGGCGGCATATAACCCTGAACATTGGCAAATACCTCATCGGCAATCGCGTATTTTTCCTGATACAGCGCGCGGTTCTCGGCCACATGCGCCTCATCCGCCCAAACTCGTGCCGCTGCGGCCTGCAAGGGGGCTGGTAAGGGCGCGCCCGCGTAACTGCGCAACTGCTTGACCCGTTTGATCGTCTCAGGCCCGCCCGCAATCAGGCCGGACCGCAGCCCTGCCAGATTGGACCGCTTTGACAGCGAGTTGAACAGGGTGACCCGTTCGGGATCGGCCCCCAGTTCCTGCGCTATGGTCAGAGCTCCGGCGGGGGCATCACTGCGATAAATCTCGGAATAACACTCATCCGCGAAAATGCGGAAATCGTATTTCTCGGCCAATTGGATCAGCTCGGCCCAATAATCGCGCGAGGCAACGGCCCCCTGCGGGTTGGCGGGTGAGCAGATATAGGCCACAGCGGTGCGGTTCAGCACGTCCTCGGGCAATCCAGCGTAATCGGGCAGATGACCCGTTGCGGCGGTTGCGGGTACAAAGACCGGCTCGGCCGCAACCGAGATCGAGGCGACCATATAAACCTGATAAAACGGGTTCGGGCACAGGACGACCGGTTTTTGGCCGTTCTTCTGTTCCGGGCACAGCGCCATGGCGGCGTTATACAACCCTTCACGCGTGCCGTTCAGCGCCATCACGTTGGTTTCGGGGTCCATCGCCACGCCATAGCGGCGCTTGATCCAGTCGGTGATCGCGCCGCGCAGCTCGGGCGAGCCTTCGTTTGGCGGATAGCCCTGAAACCCAGCAGCGTTTTCCATGATCACATCCGTCACCCAGGCCGGGAAGTCATGCATCGGGGCGCCGATGGTCATGTGAATCACATCTCCGCCCGGCTGGTGGTGGTCCAGCAGGGTGCGCAGACGCGGAAATGCGTATTCCGGTAGGTTCGAAAACCGCTCGGGGAAATTCATAACTGCTGCCTCAATATCGGGATCGTTTTCGCCCCGTTTTTTTAGCAGATTACAGGCCGCACCCCGCTTCGTCCAGACAAAGAGGTGCCGAATCAGGGGATTGTGGCATTCAGGCCAATGCTGCTTCGGCTGCTGATCCAAGTCGCAAAAGCACTTCTTCCGAGCCCGGATAACCTAACATCATCAGCCCACAACCGGGGGTGCCGGTGGGCAGGGTCAGGGCTGCAAGCCCCATCAGGTTGCCAATCCGCGTATTGCGCAGCGCCAGCAGGTTTTCGGTGACGTAATAGTCGTGATCCGTCATCAACCGCTCCAGATTCGGTGGCAGAATGGGGGCTGTCGGGGCCAGAACGGCGTCAAAGCCAGAGGTTGCCGCATCCCAAGCGGCCCGGCAGGCTTTCAGTTTGGACCATGCGGCGACGTAATCGGGGCCAGAGGTATCCTTGCCTGCACGGAACCGAGCCAGAATTTCGGGATACATGGCGTCAGGGTTCGCCTCGATCACGTCGCGCCACAAGCCATAGGCTTCGGTGGTGTAGAGAATGCCCGAAAGCCCCATCGCCTCATCCAGTTCGGGCACTTCCAATGGCACGATTTCCGCGCCAGCATCGCGCAACCGGTCAACAGCGTCGTCAAAAGCTTTGCGGGGCGCATCGCGCAGGTCGTCCTTGGCGACGTTCTGCAGATCAGCAAAGCGCCGACCTTTCAGGCTGGCCCCCCGCAGGTCCGCCGGTGTACCTCCTTCCAACAGCGCCAGCATATGCGCGGCATCCTCAACCGACCGGGTCAGCGGACCGGCGGTGTCGAATCGCAGGCACAAAGGCACTACACCTTCCAGGCTGATCCGTCCGGCGGTGGATTTCAGCCCCACCAAGTTGTTCCAGGCCGCGGGGATGCGGACCGATCCGCCGGTGTCCGAGCCGATCCCGCCAGCCGCCAATCCCCAGGCCACCGATGCCCCGGCACCAGACGAGGATCCACCCGGCACCGCGTCCACATCATCGACGCAGGGCGGCGTGCCAGTAATTGGGTTCAGACCAAGGCCGGAAAAAGCCAGTTCGCTCATATGGGTTTTGCCCAGACAGACCGCCCCCAACGCGGTGGCGTTGCGCACCACGACCGCGTCAGCTTCCGGCACCCGACCTTTCAGCAGGGCCGACCCGGACTCGGTTCCGATACCGGCAGTGTCGAACAGGTCTTTCCAACTGATCGGCACCCCATCCAAAAGCGACAGGCGCTGCCCCTGCTTGGCGCGAGCTTGCGCCGCTGCCGCCTCAGACCTGGCGCGATCATGGGTGACACGGGCATAGATTCGGTCGCTGTGGGGATGTTCGTCGATGGCCGACAGGTATGTTTCGGTTAATTCCACCGGGTCAATCCGCCCCATACCGATGCCCCGACCCAGATCACACGCCGTCATGGTCAGCCAATCCTGCATCACCGCCCCCTTGAAAAAATTGCGCTTTGACGGACGGTAGCGACAGGACCGCACATGGACAATCCCGAATGGGCGCGCATATTGCGGGGCATGGAACAAACCTCGGATATCCTGATCGTCGGCGGCGGCCTGAACGGCCCGGCATTGGCTTTGGCACTGGCGCAGACCGGCCATTCGGTCACCGTGATTGACGCGCTGGCGGAAAAAGTGCGCAAGAACGCAGCCTTTGATGGGCGTGCCTATGCGCTGGCGCTGGCCTCGCAAAGGTTGTTGGATGCGATCGGGGTCTGGGATCGCGTGGCCGAACACGCCCAGCCGATGTTGGAAATCAAGGTCACCGATGGGCATGCAGGCGTTGGGCCATCCCCGTTCTTCATGCATTTCGACCATGCCGAGATCGAAGAAGGTCCGATGGGCTACATGGTCGAAGACCGTCACCTGCGCCGCGCCTTTATGAACGCCATGGCCGAGGAAAAAGGCATCGCAGAAGTCAGCGGCAGAACCGTTGTCGCGCAGGATTGCGATGCGACCGGCGTGACGCTGACCTTGGACGATGGCACCACACTGACCGGTTCAATGCTGGTCGGTTGCGACGGTCGCCGCAGCGGGACCGCCACGCGGGCGGGCATCAAGCGTACTGGCTGGGATTACGGCCAGACCGCACTGGTCTGCGCCATCGAACATGACCTGCCCCACCACGGCGTTGCCCACCAGTTCTTCATGCCACCCGGCCCGCTAGCCATTCTGCCCCTGACCGGCAATCGCAGTTCGATCGTCTGGAGCGAACGGACCGAGACGGCCCAGCACATCAACACCCTGCCCGAAGACGAGTACCTGCAGGTCCTGCGCCCCCGGTTCGGAGATTTTCTGGGCGATATCCGCCTGCAGGGCGACCGGTTCACCTATCCGCTGAACCTGACCATCGCCAATTCCTTCATTGGCGACCGAATGGCCCTGGTCGGAGACGCCGCCCACGGCATGCACCCCATCGCGGGGCAAGGCCTGAACGCGGGTCTGCGCGATGTCGGGGCTCTGGCCGAGGTGCTAACACTGGCCGGACGGCGCGGCGAGGATATCGGATCTGTCCTGGTGCTGGAACGCTATCAGGAATGGCGGCGGTTCGACACGGCGGCGCTGGCTATGGCGACAGACGTGTTCAACAAGCTGTTTTCCAACGACAACCCACTGCTGCGGATCGGACGCGACATTGGAATGGGAATTGTGGGATCGCTGCCCGGCCTGCGCCGTGGCTTCGTGCGTGAGGCCGCCGGGCTGACCGGAGACCTGCCAAAACTGCTGCAGGGTCGCGCGATTTAGTCTAGTTCTCGCGCCTCATCGACCAACATCACCGGAATCCCATTTCGGATCGGAAAGGCCAGATTGGCCGCCTTGGACACCAGTTCCTGCTTGTCGGCATCGTAGTGCAAAGTCGTGTGTGTCTGCGGACAAATCAGAGCCTCAAGCATATGCCGGTCGAAAGGGTGTTGGGGTTCGGTCATTGCAGTTTTTCCTCATTCGTGCCGCCGCGCATGGCGAATTCTATCAGTGTCGTTAGTGTCTCGCGCCGGGTGCGCAGACAGGGGGCCTCAAGCAGCGCTTGTTTTTCCTCGGGATCGAAATCCAGCAGCATCGACAGTGAATTCACCAGCAACTCATCATCTGCGTCTTTCAACGTATCCCAATCGGTCGAAAGCTGGCGCGAGGCGAAAAACCGTTCCAACAAGCCCAAAAATGCGCTGCGGTCGAAACTATCGTCCATCTCGGCCCGGCCCAAATCCCGATCAAACCCACCCCACGACACGGCACAGCGCCGGTAAGGCGTAAAGGCGTCCAACTCGGATTGGACGCGGAACCGTGAAATCCCGGTCAGGGTAATCAGGTAACGGCCATCTTCGGTTTCCGAAAATTGCGTCACACGCCCAGCACAGCCGATCTGGTGCAGCTTATCTTCGTTGCTGTGACATGGGTTCGGCTGCACCATGCCGATCAGCCGCTCCTGCGTTTTCAGTGCGTCGTCCAGCATCTGCAGATAGCGCGGCTCGAAAATATGCAGCGGCAGGCGCGAGCGGGGCAACAACAGCGCCCCCGGCAATGGAAAAACGGATACCGTTTCCGGCAGATCAGCGGGATGCATCATGTATCCGAGTGTAGCTCTGATCCCGAATTAGGCAAATATCATCGAGCTGAGCTTGCGCCGCCCGTTCAGAACGATCGGATCATTGGGTTTTAGCGCGTCGAAGATGGTGAACAGCTGCGCCTTGGCGGCACCGTCATTCCATTCGCGATCACGGCGGAACAGGTCCAGCAACTGCGCCACGGCCTCCTCCACATTGCCATTGGCGTGCAGTGCCTGCGCCAGATCGAACCGGGCCTGAAGGTTGTCGGGATCAGCCTCGACCGCAGCGGTCAGTTCGGCCACCGGACCGGCATCAGCGGCCTGCTTGGCCAGTTCCAGCTGCGCATGCGCCGCCTCCACCTCGGCCGAGGTAGAAATCTCGGCAGGTGCGCCGTTCAGAATGGCTTCGGCCTGTTCCAAATCGCCTGACGCGATGTGTGCGCGAACCAGCCCGCCGTAAGCCCCGGCATGGTTCGGATCTTCGCCCAAAATCGCAGCAAAGGTTTGGGCCGCATCAACAGCGGCGCCATCGGCCAGCATATCTTCGGCGGCTTCGACCGCGTCATCCAGCTGCCCACCGGGGCTTTCGCCGCCCGCGGCTTCGATCACACGATCAACAAAAGCCTTGATTTCTGAACCCGGCTGAGCGCCCTGAAACCCGTCGATGGGCTGACCTTTGAAAAAGGCATAAACGGTCGGGATCGACTGAATGCGCATTTGCGACGCGATCATCTGCGCCTCATCCACGTTGATCTTGACCATCTTCACCGCACCCTTGGCAGCGGTTACAGCTTCTTCCAAAGCGGGCCCCAGCGTCTTGCATGGCCCGCACCACGGCGCCCAGAAATCAACGATGACAGGCGTTTCCTGAGAGGCCTCGACCACGTCGACCATAAAGGTCGCCTCGGACCCATCCTTGATCAGATCGGTGGCCTCGGGGCTGGCTGCGGCGTTCAGAAGATCCATGGTTTTCACTCTCCGGTTCGAACTTGCGCCCTATATGCAACCGCTGGCAGCGGAAACCAAGGGCAGAGTTGCGTAATTACAGGTCAAAACTGGCAAAAACGGGTGCGTGGTCGCTTGGTTTTTCCCATCCGCGCGCGTCGCGCAGGACGCGGCTGGAGTGGCCCGCGTTCGAGATATCGGGCGTGGCCCAGACGTGATCCAGCCGCCGCCCCTTGTCAGCGGCGTCCCAATCGCGCGCGCGATAGGACCACCAACTGTACAATTGCCCCTCGGGAATATCCTGGCGGGTGATATCAACCCAACCGCCCGCATCCTGGGTTTCAGCCAGCGCTTCGACCTCGATCGGTGTGTGCGAAACAACCTTGAGCAATTGTTTGTGCGACCAGACGTCATCCTCGCGCGGGGCGATGTTCAGATCCCCCACCAGAATGGATTTTTCTGGCTTTTCCGCATGGAACCAATCGCGCATGTCGCTGAGGTAGTCGAGCTTTTGCCCGAACTTCTCATTCTTTTCGCGGTCCGGCACGTCGCCACCTGCGGGGACATAGAAATTGTGGATGGTAACCCCGTTTTCCAACCGTCCGGCAATGTGTCGCGCGTGACCGAGACCCGCGAAATCCTTATCACCTACTTCTTCAATCGGCATCCGAGACAGGATGGCAACGCCGTTATAGCCCTTTTGTCCACGTGCAACCATGTGGGTATAGCCCAGTTCCGCAAACCCTTCGGTCGGGATCTTTTCGACCGGCGACTTGCACTCCTGCAGACACAGAACATCCGGCGCTTCCTCCTGCAGCAATTTCAGCACGATAGGCTCGCGCAGGCGGACCGAGTTGATGTTCCAGGTGGCAAGGGTGAAGGGCATGGGGGATTCCTCTGTCGCAATTGGCGCAGGTTAGCGTGGCGTTTCCGCCGGTGCCACGAGAAAAAATTGTCCTGAGCCAGTTTTTGGTTTTGAGGGCAAACGGGCTCAATCCACCACACCGTTCGCAACATAAAGCGCAGGTTAAATCCTGTTTATGTTTCGTCGCCAGCATGGAAATCAGATCAGCGGTTCCCAACATTTGTGACTAGAAAACGGAGGAAACCATGACCAGATTCAAGACACTTGGCGCCGCCGCGCTGGCCAGCACCCTTGCCTTTGCAACCCATGCAGTTGCGGAAAACACACCTGATCTGCGCGGCGTCTGGAGCGGCACCCACACCGTTGCGGCCCTGCCCAACGAACACAGCGACGGAGCCCCGCGTTTTAATCAATCTGAGTGGGTTCTTGAGATCAAACAACAGCAGGACAACGCGTTCTGGGGAACCAGCAAATGGAGCCGGATTGGCTCGGACCGGTGGAACGAAGGTCAGGTTACCGGGACAATCAGCCGAGATGGCACTGGTTCAATCGCCATGGTTGAAACCCGGGTCGGAGAAGACCGCCAGGTCAACGGGTTGATCGATGCCACATTTGAAGATGGCAAGATTTATGCTGATTTTCGCAGCCTGCGCAGCGGCATAACCTACGGTACCGTTCTGGAAAACGACGGCACCAGCTAAACTGCGTTTGAGTGAGCAAATCTGGCCATCGGATTTGTATCTTCGACCCAGCTTGTTTCAAAAAAAGGCCGGGCCATCAGGCCCGGCAGTCCAACAGGGAGGTGCATGTCATTACCCGGACATGCGCGGGTTGGGAGTAATCTAATTTCGTATCCAGAGTATCACTTTGATCCACGTCAATCCACAACGAGTTATGAGACCAAGCGATATCCACCCGATTCTGTGACCAAAAGGCGCGCATTTGACGGATCGGGCTCGATTTTCTGGCGCAGACGATAGATATGCGTCTCTAACGTGTGGGTGGTGACACCGGCGTTATAACCCCAGACCTCATGCAGCAGAACGTCGCGGGCAACCACGCCATCGGTCGAACGGTACAGGAACTTGAGAATATTGGTTTCTTTTTCGGTCAGCCGGATTTTTCGATCTTCTTCTGTGATCAGCATCTTCATCGCAGGCTTGAACGTGTACGGCCCCAGAACAAACACCGCATCCTCGGATTGCTCATGCTGGCGCAGCTGGGCACGGATACGGGCCAGCAGCACGGGAAACTTGAACGGTTTCGAGACATAGTCGTTGGCACCTGCATCCAGGCCCAGGATGGTATCTGCGTCGCTGTCATGGCCGGTCAGCATCAGAATCGGGCTTTTTACACCTTGCTTGCGCATCAGGCGGCACAGCTCGCGCCCATCGGTATCCGGCAGACCAACGTCCAGAATGACCAGATCGTAAATCGCTTCACGCGCCCGTTCCATCGCGGACTGACCGTCATGGGCTTCGAACACGTCGAAATCCTCGGTCATCACAAGTTGCTCGCTAAGCGCCTCGCGCAGGTCTTCGTCATCATCCACCAGCAGAATTTTCTTGAGCTGAGCCATGTGCGGTCCTCCTAAGCCTTTTCCACCACTTGCGCGCGGAAGATGCAATCAACAAGGTTTGCTGCAATTGTCTCACGCCCTCGTGTCCAAGGTAGAGGAAATGTTTCACATTTCTGCCGTATCAGGCTACAGGAAGGCTTGAACGTTACAGGGTAACATAAATGAGTCTGATCCCGGATATTTCAGAATTGCTGGCGCGGGCCCGCGCCGATCTGCGCATGGGGGTTCCCGTCGCATTGACCGACGACAGCGGGTTCAGCGTGCTGGCCATCGCGGCTGAGACCCTGAGCGCGCAACGGCTCGCGGATCTGCGCGGGCTTGGTGGCGACCCGGTGGTTGCTGTCACTGTGCGGCGGGCGGAGACGCTGAAGGCCCGGTCTTATGATGGCGATCTGGCGCGTGTGATTATCCCTGCCGATGCCGATATGACCTGGGTGCAGGCGGTGGCCGATCCGTCAGACGACCTGAACGCTCCGATGAAGGGCCCCCTGATGACCGAACGTCAGGGCAACGCCAACCTGCACCGCATCGCAATCGCCCTCACCAAGTCGGCGCGATTGCTACCCGCAGCCGTTGTGATGCCCATTGAGGATGGGCGCGGCTTTGCTGCGGCACATGGCCTGACATGCATTGACCACACCCGCGCTGCGCCACATCTGGCCGATCGCAGTGAGCTTCATGCTGTGGTTGCCGCCCGCCTGCCGATGGAAGTATCCGAGGCCGGTCGATTGCACGTTTTTCGCCCCGAAGACGGTGGCGAGGAACATTACGCAGTCGAGATCGGCCGCCCTGATCGGGATAAACCGGTTTTGGCCCGTTTGCATTCGGCCTGTTTTACCGGAGACCTTATGGGCAGTCTGAAATGCGACTGCGGTCCGCAATTGCGTGGTGCGCTGGCTCAGATGGGTTCGGAAGGGGCCGGGGTGCTGCTGTATCTGAACCAGGAAGGGCGCGGGATTGGCCTTGCCAACAAGATGCGCGCCTATTTCCTGCAGGATCAGGGGTTCGACACGGTCGAAGCTAATCATCGTTTGGGTTTCGAGGATGATGAGCGGGATTTCAGGCTGGGTTCGGACATTCTCAAATCTCTGGGGTTCAACTCGGTCCGGTTGCTGACCAACAACCCGGCAAAAATCGCGATGATGGAGAAGACCGGTATCGCCGTGACCGAGCGCGTGCCGCTGAAGGTTGGCGAAACCGCCCATAACCGCGGATATCTTGCGACCAAGGCGGCCAAGTCCGGGCATCTGCTGTGACGCCGAATGATCTGGTCCTGACACCGCGCGGAGTACGATTTGCCGGGCGTGTCTTCCCCTGCACAATCGGCAAAGGTGGGTTGAGCCACGCAAAACGCGAAGGGGATGGCGCCACGCCCACGGGCGTACATCACATCGTGGGGATGCTGTACCGGCCAGATCGCATGGCCAAACCGGCCCCTTGGGCGATTCCCATCGGTCCGCGCGATCTTTGGTCGGATGACGGGCGGGACGACCAGTACAATAATCTGGTCAGCGCGCCCTATGACTTTAGCCATGAAAAGCTGCGCCGCGCTGATCCGCTGTATGATCTGGTGTTGATCACCGATTGGAACTGGCCCAATGCCATACCGGGTCACGGATCAGCGATCTTTATTCATCAATGGCGGCGCCCCGGATACCCGACCGAGGGCTGCGTTGCCTTTCGCCGTGATCACCTGCATTGGATCGCGCGCCGCGTCTCGCCGGGCACGAGTTTGATCATTCCTGCGGCCTGACCCGTTCGCCAAAAATGGCCGAGCCAACGCGCACATGGGTCGCCCCCAATGCGATGGCTTGTTCGAAATCACCGCTCATACCCATCGATAGACCAGTCAGGCCGTTGTGCTCGGCTATTTTCGCCAGCAGTGCGAAATGCAGTGAAGGTTCCTCATCGACAGGTGGGATACACATCAATCCCTGGATCGGCAGGTCCAGCCCACGGCATTCTGCAATGAACGCATCCGCCTTGGCAGGCAGGATACCGGCCTTTTGATCCTCTTCCCCGGTATTGACCTGAATGAACAGATCCGGGCAGGTGCCGACCTCTTGTGCCAGCCGCGCCAGCGTTTTGGCCAGCTTGGGCCGGTCGACCGAGTGGATAGAGTTGACCAGCTCAATCGCTTGACGGGCCTTGTTGGTTTGAAGCGGGCCAATCAGATGCAGATCAATGTCGGCGAACTGCTCCATGAAACCCGGCCATTTACCTACGGCCTCTTGAACCCGATTTTCACCAAAACACCGATGGCCCTGCTCCAGAACAGCCTGCACACGTTCGTTCGGCTGCACTTTTGATACGGCGATCAGTTTGACAGAACCGGCAGGCCGCCCGGCGGCAGTTTCGGCTTTGGAAATACGGGCAGTGATATCTTGCAGCGACATAAGCTTCCTCAATCTGCTTTCAGCGCAGGAAAACACCATGTCGGCAAAAAAGAAAAGGGCAGGTCCGAAGACCTGCCCTTAAACTTTGCGGTTCAACCCAACTTAGAAGTTGAAGATTGCACCAAAGTCAGCCTGGATGGCGTCTTCGCAAACCGAACAATCGTTGCGGCCGATACCACCGACCAGCGACGCGCCGCCGCCCAGGTCATAGCTTGCGCCGATAGCAATCTGCTGAAGGTCAGCGTCCGCGCTACCGTCACCGTAGGTGAACAGCAGGGTGGTTGCTGCGCCCAGGTTGTAGGCACCCGACACACCCCAAGCGGTGCCGTCGGTTTCATAGAAGCGAGTACCGATCAGAGCAGGAGCGGTATTGTCTTCGTCAGCCACGAACAGGGTACCCGAGAAGTCGCCGAATTCAGCACCCAGGGTGAAAACCAGCAGTTCTGGATCCGAAACACCCGAAACACCAGCGTCAGTTTGACCATAAGCAATAGCTGCGGTGATGTTGTTGAAGGTGTAGGTCGCGCTCACGTCCCAACGGTCGGCGTCGATGGTGCCGCCCAGGCCGTCGTTCAGGAAGATGGTGCGCTGGTCATACGATGCGCCGAAAGCGAAGTCGCCAACTGCGTACTGGAAGAACACTGCGTTCGCGCCCGAACCGGTCGAGGTGTACGACAGGAAGCTGTAGTCAACACCCGAATACTGACCTGCGAACAGTTCCAGACCAACTTCGTTACCGTAGTAGTTTGCCAGGTTGTCGAACGAACCGGCAACGTTGCCGGCGTCAACACGCAGACCACCGTAGATAACCGAGAAGCGCGCGCCGTTCAGGCCAGCGGAGTTGGCTTCGCCGGTCGACGAGTTTTCGTCGGCTTGCAGACGAACACGGCCTTCAAAGCGAACGCCACCGTCGGTTTCAGTGAAACCGTCGATGTTCAGACGGAAGCGCGATACCAGGATCGCGTCGTCGGAATCAGCAAAGGTCGGGATGACACCTGCTGTAGTTCCGCCGTTCACGGTGGTCAGAGTGGCAGCAGTTACGCCGGTCGCATTGGCGCGATCTTCAACGTAGCCAATACCGAAACGGCCATAACCGCTCAAGTTTACACCGGAATCAGCCGCTGCAACACCTGCGGTTGCAATCAGAGCTGTCGATGCGAAGAGAACTTTTTTCATCTTGTTTCCCTCGGTTTCAAAAGTTTTTCTACTCGACACATGCCTCAGCACATGTCTCAGCACGGGAACCGTTTCGCTCTTTTTGCCCCCAACACGCAAGCTTGGCATAAATGACTCGGCTGCATTGAGGGAAAATTGGTGCAAGGATGCCACAGTCTGTTTTTGGGCATCGGTAAGCCCTACGACCACTGATATGTGACAATAATAGGGTTGTTGCTGAACGGGTCCTTGTCTAGGAGTAACAATTGACAACGTTGACCAAAGTGAACAGGACCAGTCGATAATGCACCTGCAGACGATTTTCGGTTTGATCATAATGACTGCTGCCGTGTCCGCCTGCGGACAGAATCGGGCCGCACCAACCGAGTACACTACGAATCTCGATGCGGGTAAAACCGATGAGCGCCAGCTCAACGATCCGAATCGCGAGACCATCTGGGATGTGTTCAACACGGCCAATGCTGAACAGATCACAAATGTGAATCGCTATCTTTGGACGGCGTCGCTGGATGTATTGAATTTCCTGCCGGTTCAGGAAGTTGATCCCTTTACCGGGGTAATCGTGACCGGGTACGGCACACCTCCGGGTGGAGGGCGGCAGTATCGCGCGACAGTTCACATCAGTGACCCGGCCCTGGCGGCGCGGTCTCTGTCGGTCTCGCTGCAGACCAGCGGTGGCGCCCCGGTCAGTGCGGCCACGACCCGCGCAGTCGAAGATGCAATCCTGTCCCGCGCCCGTCAGTTGCGCATTGCGGACAACAAGTTCTAGCAACTCGTCGAAAATCACACTAATACCACGCCGGGTTCCTACCCGGCGTTTTCATTCACGAAGGACCGTACGATGTCTCGCTACTCGGCCAACGAAATCGAAGCAAAATGGCAAGAGGCCTGGGACAAGGCCGGAATCTTCACCGCCAACCACAAGGCGGACAAGCCGAAATACTATGTGCTTGAGATGTTCCCTTACCCGTCGGGCCGAATCCATATGGGACATGTGCGCAACTATACGATGGGCGACGTGATCGCGCGACACAAACTGGCGACCGGCCACAACGTATTGCACCCGATGGGTTGGGACGCCTTCGGAATGCCTGCGGAAAATGCCGCTATGGCCATCGGTGGCCACCCCAAAGACTGGACCTACGGGAACATCGCCGACATGCGGGGGCAAATGAAGCCATTGGGCCTGTCGATCGATTGGTCGCGTGAGTTTGCAACCTGTGACCCAGAATATTACGGCCAGCAACAGGCGTTGTTTCTGGATATGCTCGATGCTGGGCTTGTTTACCGCAAGAACGCCGTTGTGAATTGGGACCCGGTCGACATGACCGTTCTGGCCAACGAGCAGGTGGAACAAGGGCGCGGCTGGCGCTCGGGCGCGTTGGTTGAACGCCGCGAGTTGACCCAATGGTTCTTCAAGATCTCGGACTATTCAGAGGAACTGCTCGACGCACTGGACACGTTGGAAAACTGGCCCGCAAAGGTCCGCTTGATGCAGGAAAACTGGATCGGCAAGTCACGCGGCCTGCAATTCGGGTTCGAGCGCACGGACGGAGGCGAACCGATCACCGTCTATACGACGCGCCCCGACACGCTGCTGGGCGCGTCGTTTGTGGGCATCTCGCCGGATCACCCGATTGCTAAGCAATTGGAAGCCGAGAACCCCGAAGTTGCTGAATTCGTGGCTGAATGTCGCAAAGGTGGCACCACCGAAGAAGCCATCGAAACGGCTGAAAAGCTGGGTTACGATACCGGGATCCGCGTCAAGCACCCGCTGGACCCAAGCTGGGAACTGCCAGTTTGGATCGCCAACTTCATCCTGATGGACTATGGCACGGGCGCGATCTTTGCCTGCCCCGCGCATGACCAGCGCGACTTGGATTTCTGCCGCAAATACGGCCTGCCCGTGGTCGATACGTTCTTTGCGCTGGATGACGCCACTCCGGTCGACAAGATCGCCTTTGTCCCGCCGAAAACCGAGAAAGTCCGTTGGGTGAACCATTTCGCGGGCCTGACCGAGGCGACAGGCGACGAGGCTATCAACGCCACCGTGGATTTTGCCGAAAAGGCAGGCTGGGGCGAAGGCGTCACCAAATACCGCCTGCGAGACTGGGGCCTTTCCCGCCAGCGCTATTGGGGTTGCCCGATTCCCGTTGTCCATTGCGACAGCTGCGGTGTGGTGCCCGAGAAGAAAGAGAACCTGCCGGTCCGCCTGCCCGATGATGTCACCTTTGACAAACCAGGCAACCCGCTGGACCGTCATCCGACCTGGCGCGACTGTTCGTGCCCGAACTGCGGCGCCCCGGCCAAGCGAGAAACCGACACGATGGATACGTTTGTCGATTCGTCGTGGTATTTCGCCCGCTTCACCGCCCCGCGCGCCGAAACGCCCACTGATTTGGCTGAGGCCGAATACTGGATGAATGTGGACCAGTATATCGGCGGCATCGAGCACGCGATTCTCCACCTGCTCTATTCCCGCTTCTTCGCGCGGGCGATGAACATCACGGGCCATCTGCCCAAAAAGGCCATCGAACCCTTCGATGCGCTGTTCACCCAAGGCATGGTGACCCACGAGATTTACCAGACCCGCGACGAAAACGGCCGCCCGGTCTATCACCTGCCCGAGGATGTGACCGACGGCAAACTGGCAGACGGCACCGAGGTCGAGATCATCCCTTCGGCCAAGATGTCGAAATCCAAGAAGAACGTGGTCGACCCTGTCAGCATTATCTCGGCGTTCGGTGCCGACACCGCGCGCTGGTTCGTGCTGTCCGATTCGCCGCCCGAGCGCGATGTGGAATGGACCGCGTCCGGGGCCGAGGCCGCCTATAAGCACCTCAACCGGGTATGGAACCTCTGCGACAAGATCGGGGCCATGAACCCAGCAGCCGAAGGGGAAGGCGATCAAGAGCTCTTGCGCGAGATGCACAAGACCATCCACGACGTAACCCTCGGCGTTGAGAGCTTTGGCTTCAACGCAGCGATCGCGAAACTCTACGCCTTCACCAATACGCTGGCAAAATCCAAAGCTGGCGCTGCGGCGCAAAAGCAGGCAATAAAAACGCTGGCGCAGCTGATGTCGCCGATGACGCCGCACCTTGCAGAAGACATCTGGGCACATCAAGGCGGCGAAGGCTTGGTGGCGGTAGCCCCATGGCCCGTTGCGGATCAGGCGATGCTGGTCGACGACACGGTGACCCTGCCGATTCAGATCAACGGCAAGCGCCGCGCGGAAATCAGCGTGGCCAAAGATATGGCGAAGGACGAGGTTGAAAAAATCGCGCTCAGCACCGAAGCTGTGCAAAAGGCGCTGGATGGCAATGCGCCTAAGAAGGTTATTGTTGTCCCGGGCCGGATCGTAAATGTCGTTGTTTAACCGCAGAATCCTGTTGATGATACCGCTGGTGTTGGCTGCCTGCGGCTTTGAACCGGTCTACGCGCCCGGTGGTTCGGGTGCGGCCCTGAACGGCAAGGTCGCCGTTTCAGCGCCAAACTCGGTCGACACCTATTTGCTGGTCCAAAATCTGGAACAGCGGCTGGGGCGCAGCGCGACCTCGGGCAGCGAATACAATCTGAATGTAAACGTCTCGATTGCTTTCCAGCGGTCAGCGATCACTTCGACGAACGAAACAAACCGCTATACCATCGAAGGCAGGTCGAGCTACACGCTCAAATCAAACGAGACCGGTCAGGTCATTGCCTCGGGCACGGTCGAGAATTTCGTCAGCTATTCTGCCGCCGGATCAACAGTGTCCACGCTGGCGGACGAACGCGACGCCCGCAAACGGCTGATGGCGATCCTATCGGATCAGATCGTAAACGAACTCTATGCTGCGCCAGGCCTTGGTTCATGAAGCTCAGCCCGCGCGAGGCTGAAGGGTATTTCGCCCGACCCGACGCCGACAAGGCCGGGCTCTTGATTTATGGTGCGGATACGATGCGCGTGGCACTGAAACGCCAGCAGGTTCTGTCGGCACTTCTGGGCGCCAATGCCGAAGAGGAAATGCGCCTGACCCGCATTCCGGGCACGGATTTGCGCGGCGATCCCGCACTATTGTTGGATGCGGTCAAGGCCGTGGGGTTTTTCCCAGGCCCCCGCGCCGTATTCGTCGAAGACACCACCGACACCGCCGCCCCCGCAATCATCGCCGCGTTCGAAGACTGGGCCCCTGGTGATGCCCAGATCATCGTCACCGCCGGGCAGTTGAAACCCAGCTCGAAAATCCGCAAAGCGTTCGAGGCGCATCCCGCTGCCTATGCTGTCGGCATTTATGACGATCCGCCCTCACGGGCCGAGATCGAACGGATTCTGACACAGGCCGGGTTGCAGAACATCCCTCGCGATTCGATGTCAGCCCTTGCTGAGCTGGCCACTGGGATCAGCCCCGGAGACTTCACGCAAACCATTGAAAAACTGTCGCTCTATAAACGTGGAGACAGTTCCGAACTGGCCATCGAGGATATCGAAGCTTGCGCGCCCCGCTCGACCGAGGCCGCGTTGGATGATGTTTTGAACGTGGTGGCTGAAGGCCGCGCCGGAGAGATCGGTCCGCTGATCCGACGGCTGCAATCACAGGGCACCAATGCGGTCAGCCTGTGTATCGGCGCAACCCGGCACTTTCGCACATTGTATGCCTGTGCCTCGGACCCCGGCGGGGCGGCACAGGGCATCGGCAAGCTGCGGCCACCGGTCTATGGCAAACGCCGTGACCGGATTTTACGCCAGGCCCAGGGCTGGGGAGCACCGAAGTTGCAAACGGCTCTGACAGTTCTGACTGATACTGACCTGTCACTGCGCTCAGCTGGGCAGACTGCGCCTGCCATGGCGCTGGTGGAACGGGCAATGATCCGTCTGGCTATGCTGGCCCGATCCCGCTAACCGGTGCGCAACCAATCCACAGCCGAACGCCCGGCCCATCGCCCAGTCGCCATGCAAGCGGTCAGCAGATAGCCCCCGGTCGGAGCTTCCCAATCCAGCATCTCTCCGGCACAGAACACGCCGGGCATTGCGGTCAGCATTAGCCCCTCGTCCAGCGCTGTACATCTGACCCCACCCGACGTTGAAATGGCTTCATCCATCGGGCGCAGGGCAGCCCCGGAAACAGGAAGTTGTTTGAGTGCAGTGGCCTCAGAGGATTGCGGCAATCCACAACGTTTCGACATCTCATGGAACAACGCAATCTTTTGCCGCGGCAGCTTCAATGACTTCTTCAGCCATTGTGACAGTGTGGTATTGGATTTCTTTGCATCCAACCGCGACTGTAGCGCCACTGGGTCCAGATCGGGCACAAGATCGACTACCAGATCCGCACCGGCGCGCAAAGCCGGGGTCAAAGAATACAACCCGCCGCCCTCAAGCCCCGTTGCCGATATCGTGGCTTCTCCGCGGCTGTCCAGCTCTCCGGCCATCCAACGCACCGATTTCAGCGCCGCGCCGAAATGCGGGGTCATGTGGGGGCTCCAGTCAACGGACAAGGCGGAATTCGCCGGGGCGAAGGGTGTCAGCGCGACGCCTTTCTGTTGCAAGATATCCGCCCATTGACCGTCTGACCCCAACCGCGCCCAGCTGGCCCCGCCCAGCGCCAGAATGGTCACATCCGGCTTCAGGCTCTGTGTACCCTCAGACGTATCGAAAATCAGCGCATCGCCGTCCCATCCCAACCAACGCCAGCGGGTTTGTATCCGAACGCCCGCGCCCTCAAGCCGCCTCAGCCATGCGCGCAACAGCGGCGAGGCTTTCATCACTGTCGGGAAAACCCGCCCTGTCGAGCCGGTAAACAGCTTCTGCCCCAAACCCCGCGCCCAGTCCTGCACCTCGGCGGCGTCGAACTCAGCAATCATCGGACGCAGCCACTCCGCCGCCTCTCCGTAGGATTGCAGCAAAGTTTCGAACGGTTCGTCCTTGGTCAGGTTCAGACCCGACTTGCCCGCCATCAGTAATTTACGCGCGACCGAGGGCTTGGCCTCGGCCACCATCACATCATGGCCAGCAGCGGCCAGTTCCCCTGCCGCCATCAGGCCTGCGGGTCCGGCCCCGATCACCACTGCCTGCGCCATGTCCGTCCCCTTGCCTTTCACGCTATCCAGCGCAAATCTGTACCTGCCATGTCAGACAGCGATCCGATCTGCCCGCTCTGTGACCGCCCCATCCCGGATGGGGGCGGCAGCCTGCACCATCTGATCCCAAAACTCAAAGGGGGCAAGGGCGGACCCACGGTTTTGCTGCATGTGATTTGCCACAAAGAGATCCACGCCACCCTGACCGAGGGTGAATTGGCCCGCGCGTTCAATACGGTCGAGGCTCTGCGCACCCACCCGCGTCTGGAGAAATTCCTGATCTGGGTGCGCAAACGACCACCCGGATTTCGGTCGAAAGTTCCAGGCAAGCGACGTGGGCGCTGATCAGCCAGGCCGCACCGGATCACCAAAAGCATCCCTCAGGGACGTCGACAGCCCCTGAACCTCTAACCCTCGATAGTCCGGTGCCGGCGCAAACTGCGCCCCGGCGATGTGCTGGAATTCCAGCGTGGTATAGGGACGTTTCCAAAGCCATTCGCGGTTCTCAACGGACCAAAGGTCCGGATTAGGCGGCACATCATCGGTGAAGGCATAGAAATGCAGGTCGAACCCGTATTGGGCCACATCCTGCACTGAAAGCAGTCGCATGCCTTGCGCCCGGCAGAACGCATCCTCGGCGGCTATGTCCCCTGTCCGCAAGGTGATCTGGCCGATGCAGGCTTTGGCGAATGGTGCGGCAGGGTCGGCTGCGTTGTCAGAACGGTTGCCCTGAAAGTCGTGTTGCAGCAGCTCGATCACAAACCCTTCGGGGTCTTTCAGGTGGCACATATAGCCGATGTCGCGGAACTGTTTCGGCTCCGAGACCTCGACGCCTTTTTCACGCAGATGAGAAACGGCCAGGTCAACATCGGGCACGGTAATACCGATCTTCCAATACCGCTGTCCACCATCGTGGGCATATCCGCCCCCACCCGGCATCAGCAGCAGGTCCGCGTCCTGCCCACCATAGCCAATGCGATAATTCGCCCCCTGCGCACGCGCCGTCATACCCAGAACATCCGTATAAAAATCAGTCAGTTGCTTGGGGTCGGCAACACGCAGCAGCACGGCGGACAGTTTCATTGGCACATCCTTGCAATTCCAGCGGCAATTCGGGGATCTGCGGCCAGGCTGTCTGCCACCAGGTCATGCACCGTTGGCATCAGTTGATCAGGGTCGACAACCCGGTCGACCAGACCGAAACCGTACGCTTCCTCTGCCGTGATCTTTTGACCGGCCATCAGAATCATCTTGGTGCGTGATGGCCCGATCAGGGCAGCCATACGCACGGGGTCCGAGGGTTGCGGCAGAAACCCCAGCTTCATCACCGGATAAAAGAACTTGGCCTGCGGCACTGCGATTCGGAGGTCACAGGCCAGCACCATCCCGTTGGCACCGCCCGCCAGCGTCCCGTTCAAAGCAGCCACCGTCAGACACGGCAAGGCCGCGATGGCGCGAGACAACCTCTCCCACAGATCCGAGGTCGCCAGTCCCGCACGGACCTCATCCAGATCGGCCCCGGCGCTGAACACCTTACCCTCACCTGTCAGGATCAGGGCCCGCGCCTCATTAGCAGCTTCGGCGATCTCAACCAGTTCACTCAGCATCGCCTCGGTCAGTGCATTGGCCTTTTGCGGGTTGTTGAGTGTGACCGTCCACAACCCGTCCTTCTTGGTTAGTTTGATCACGTCAGCCCTACCCTTTGCCGGATATCTTCGCGTCGCAGCGAGATTTCTGAGCCCAGAAACTCATCTGCATCCGTCGAACACATCCACAGCAATGCCCGTGCAGGCCAATCGGCGGGAATGTGATCATCCCAATCCAGCTGGCTAACGGCATTGATGCCGCTCGCCTTGATCACCCGCTGCATATCCGTGGCCACGGTGCCCGGCGACAGGCCCATAGCACGAATGCCGTGCATTGAATTTTCAAGATGCAGGCATTCGGTCAGCATTTTAGCCCCGGCTTTCGAGGCGCAGTAGTGGCTCCACGCCTCGATCGGGTTTGTCGCCGCGCCCGAAGAAACCGTGATCACCGTGCCCCCGCCCGCCGCGCGCATAACCGGTAACGCGGCGCGCATTCCGTAGAAGACACCTTTGAGGTTGATGTCGATTGCCTGGCTCCACGCGGCGACATCGGCATTGGACAAGTGAAAGATCGGATCAATGACACCCGCGTTGCCGATCAAAACGTCCAGCCCGCCAAAACGGTCGATACAATCCGCAACGGCCTGTTCGACCTGCGCAAAATCGCTGACATCGCATTGCAGCGCGATAGCATTGTCACCCAATGCAGCAGCCAGCGCATCAATCTGGTCGAGGTTACGGGCCACTAGCGCGACATTTGCCCCCGCTGCGGCAAATACGCGCCCCGCCTCGGCCCCGATGCCACGACTGGCCCCTGTTATCAGTACGGTTTTACCCTGCATATGGACCCTGTACCTCCGTTGTTTTTAGATTGTGTGAATCTTTACCGTGCCAACGGGGAAAGGGTCCAGCCCTTGCCCCTTGACGCCTGCGGTCTCAGGCACGACGATGCCGGCAAATTTGATCAAGAAGGGTTCTCAAATGTCCGCTTTCCTCCGCCGCAGCAGCGGCGCAGTTCTGGCCTATGCCGTTGTCACTCAGGGCGCGTTCGCCGATGTCACCGCCCAGCAGGTTTGGGATGATTGGCAGGCCTACCTGTCCCAGATGGGCTATACGGTTTCGGCGGAACAATCCATCTCGGGCGGGGTGACCACGATCACCGATATGAATGTTGCCTTGTCTTCGCCGGACACGGACGGATCGTTCAAAATGACCGTCCCGCAGATGACCCTGACTGAAAATGGTGACGGCACAGTCAGCATCGGTTTCCCCGAAAGCTTTCCCATGACCCTGTCCGGTGAGGAAGAGGGCGAGGCGTTTTCCGTTGATATCGAGTACTACCATACCGGGCTTGAGATGGTCGTTTCGGGCCAACCGGACGATATGACTTATGACTATTCCGCGCCCACACTTGGTCTGAAACTGGGTGGCGTACAGGTCGAGGATGAGACCCTGCCCAACGACATGCTGGCCATGGATTTCAAACTGACCGACTTGTCAGGAGATTCGCGGATGAAGATCGGCGAAACCCGCACAGTGGACCAGAAAATGACCGCAGCCGGGCTGACCTATGATCTGGGATTCACCGATCCCGAAGGGTCAGATGATGGCAAGATCAACGGGTCGATGAACCATTTGACCTTCGAAGGCACCAGCGTGATCCCCGAAGATTTCGACGGCACTGATCCGCAATCCTTCTTCAACGGCGGGGTCTCATTCTCGGGTCTATTCACTTACGCTTCGGGTCAGACCGCGATTGAAGGGACGAGCGAAGGTCAGGCTTTTTCGATGGCCACCCAATCCGAAGGTGGCCGGTTCGGCGCCAGCTTGGATGATCAGCGTCTGGCTTATGATGTCGAACAAAACAGCACAAACCTCGCCGTGACTACGGCCGAGCTGCCGTTCCCAATCGAGATGGCAATGGCCGAGACAGGGTTTGGGTTCGAATTCCCGGTGCAGCAATCCGAAGAAGAGCAGCCCTTTGGACTGTCGGTCAACGTAACCGATTTCACCATGTCGGACGTGTTGTGGAGCATCTTCGACCCGGCAGGAGCCCTGCCGCGCGACCCGGCAACGATCGCGCTGGACGCCACCGGAACCGCAAAAATCCTGACGAACTTCTTCGATCCGGCCGCCATCGAGGCTCTGGAAACATCTGGCGAAGCACCGGGTGAGCTGAACTCGCTGAAGATCAACGAATTGCTGGTCTCAATGGTCGGAGCTAAATTGACGGGTGACGCGGACTTTACTTTCGACAATTCCAGCACCGAGGAGTTCGACGGGCTGCCGACCCCGGCCGGCGTGGCGAACCTTCAGCTGGCGGGCGCCAACGCATTGATCGACACGCTGATCACCATGGGCGTGATCGGCGAAAGCGACGCGATGGGTGCGCGGATGATGATGGGCCTGATGGCCGTACCCGGCGACGAACCGGATACGCTGAACTCGAAAATCGAGTTCACGGAAGATGGCCAGATACTGGCTAACGGTCAGCGCATCAAGTGATGTTGGTCGGGCAAGGTTTGGTATAGCCAGAGCTTTGCCCGCCGCCCGCTTTAAGCCTTTAAGTCCAGCTCATGAACCAAGGCGCGGGCGATACGCCGCCCGACCTTTCGACCTTCAAAATACGCAGGTGTGGGCAATTCCTTTGCAATGCTCTGCATACGAAACCGGTACATTCCTTCATGGAACTTGAAGTTTGTTTCGCATAGGAAAAAGTTTCCGGTTTCCGCACATGGAAGTATGTCATGCGCATAAAGCCCGACCCCCACAGCGTCCTTGACGCCTTTTGCAATTTTGCGAATTTGGTCAATATTGGGTTTGATCAGCACCTTGTGAAAATACGTCAGCATTTCAGCGTCGACCGGCGTACCCCGGGTTCGAACATTAAGACCTTCTCCGGCCCTTACCCACGAAAATAGAACCTGCTCACCTACTGCCATAGCACGAATGGATATGTGCCAGGGCTTATCTTTGTATTCATGGCGGCAATTGACATAGTCGGTATTGTACCGTGTGGAATCCAGATCCTTGTTGTCACGGACGAGTTGAATAGGAACATGCGCGTTTGACACTTCGTTAGAAAAAGCGGTGTCGAAACTATCGCCTGCCTCAATCAATCTGGGCATAGGAACGCCTGCGGCTGTCAGAACTTTATTCTGGCGGATTTTGTGGCCAATGACACGTCCATGCTCAACGGAATGCAGGATTTTATGACCCAGCGCCACAAGCTCTGCCTCACGCGCGCGCAGCCAGTCTACCTTTTGGTGCTTAACGACGAAAAGCTCGTTGTAATGCAATAAGACATAGCTTTTAGGATCGGTTGTCGGCCCACGTTCAATCAGTTCCTTGAAAGGCAATATTTCGGCAGGGACTTGCAGCTTAGACAGAACCCTTGTGAAATGACTGATAACATTGCTTGAACCTTTGCCCGCTGCGACGACATGAGGTTCATCAAAATCGACAACAAAAAACTGAGCCAAACCAAGCTCTCCTATTTGCCTTCGCTTGCCCGGGTGAAAGTTTCAATCTGTTGTGATCGTCACCCGGAAATCTGTAATGCGTCCCAACTAATGAAAGTTTATAGGGAAATGTAAACCCTTCGGCTGCCCCATCTGAATTTGGGCCAAACTAAGCGGTCTGACCTGTGATCTATCTGCCCAGAGGTCTTGCGGGACGGGCGGTCCAAGGCTAGGTCCAATACAATACAACCGGAGGCCGCATGACCCTTACACCAGAAGACATCAGCCAATCCTTGATTGACGCGGCCCGCAATGCCGGGGCCGACGCGGCGGATGCTATTGTGATCGATGGCTCTTCGATTTCAGTCGAAGTGCGGAGCGGGGCGCTGGAACATGCCGAAAGGTCCGAGGGTACTGACCTTGGTCTGCGGGTGTTCCTGGGGCAGCGGCAGGCGATCGTGTCCAGCTCTGACAGCCGCCCGGAAACCTTGACCGCGATGGCCGAGCGCGCTGTGGCCATGGCCCGCGAAGCCCCCGAAGATCCGTTCACCGGGCTGGCCGATGCGGCGCAGTTGGCCACGGATTGGGATCTACCCGCATTGGAATTGTTCGACCCCACCCCGGAACCAGCGGCCGAAGACCTGCTGCATGACGCGCTGGCAGCCGAAGCTACGGCACTGGCGGTTCACGGCGTATCGCAAGTATCCGATGCAGCGGCGGCTTATGGCACGCACCGTGTACATCTGGCAGCAACCAACGGTTTTTCCGGTGGCTATGCCCGCAGCAGCCGCTCGACCTCATGCGTGGCGATCTCGGGCGAAGGTACCGGGATGGAGCGCGACTATGACGGCGACAGCCGCACCTTTCAAAGCGACCTGCGCAGCCCCGAGGAAATTGGCCGCACCGCAGGTGAACGTGCTGTGGCGCTGGTCGGGGCTCAGAAACCCGCCACCGGCACATTTCCGGTGCTGTTTGACGAACGCATCTCATCCTCGCTGATCGGTCACCTGCTGGGGGCCAGCAATGGTGCGGCTATCGCGCGGGGCGCGTCTTGGCTTAAGGACTGTCTGGGCGAACAGGTGTTACCTGACCACCTGTCGCTGATCGAAGACCCGCACCGCCCACGCATCGCGGGCTCGCGCCCCTTCGACGCCGAAGGACTGCCAACGCAGCGGCGCGCCATTGTCGAAAACGGCGTGCTGACCGGCTGGACGCTTGATCTGTCCAGCGCGCGCAAGCTGGACATGACCTCTACCGGTAACGCCACGCGCGGCGTGTCGGGGCCACCTTCGCCCAGCAACTGGAACCTGAGCCTGACCCAAGGCACACACAGCCGCCAGGACCTGCTGCGTGACATGGGCACCGGGCTGCTGGTGACATCTATGATCGGCTCGACCATCAACCCAAACACGGGTGACTATTCACGCGGTGCATCAGGGTTCTGGGTCGAGAACGGAGAGATCACGCATCCGGTCAACGAATGTACCATCGCGGGCAACCTGCGCGATATGTTGAAACGGATCATCCCGGCAAACGACGCGCGCCCGTATCTGTCGCGGGTGGTTCCGTCGGTGCTGATCGAAGGAATGACACTTGCCGGCAGCTGACCTGCAACTTTTGATCGACGCCGCATTAGAGGCCGGAAAGATCGCCACCCGATACTCGGGCACAACGGCGCAGCGCTGGGATAAACCCGACGGCGCCGGACCGGTGACCGAGGCCGATCTGGCCGTCAACGCCATGCTGGAACAGCGCCTGCCCGCCGCCCGGCCATGCTATGGCTGGCTGAGCGAAGAAACCGAGGATTCCACTGACCGGCTGACGAAGGACCGGGTGTTCATCATCGATCCGATCGACGGCACTCGCAGCTTTGCCGAAGGATCGCGCACCTGGGCACACTCACTGGCCATTGCAGAACAGGGCGAAGTGATTGCGGCTGTAATTTACCTGCCCCTGCGCGATCTGCTGTATACTGCGGCCAAAGGACAAGGCGCGTTTCTGAATGGGGCGGCGATCCGCGTCTCGGGCGTCACGACGCTGGACACGGCGCAAATATTGGCGGCCAAACCCAATATGAAGCCACACCATTGGCGGCAGGGTCAGGTGCCTGACTTTGAACGGGTCTATCGCCCGTCACTGGCCTATCGAATGGCGCTGGTCGGACAAGGGCGTTTCGACGGGATGCTGACGCTGCGGCCCAGTTGGGAATGGGATATCGCCGCGGGCGACCTGCTTATCCGCGAGGCTGGCGGCCGCTGTTCCGACCGGTTGGCGCAACCCTTGCGGTTCAACAACGCCCATCCGCGCCTGAACGGCGTGATCGCGGCCGGCACGCCCATTCATGACACCCTGCACGCACAGCTTGACCCAGGCAGCACCGGAATCCGCCTATGAGCCGACCGCGATCCCTCAGCCTGGCAGCCTATCGGGTTCTGTCCTGGGGCGTGTCCAACCCGAGCAGCCAACCCGAGATCCAGCGCCCTGAGGGCGAGTTGCTATGGGTCCATATCAACGCGCAGGATCGCCAGCGCGCGGTCGTAGATTTCTGCCATAGGCTGCAGCAGGTTCGACCCACTTTGCATGTGCTGCTGACAGTGCCCGCCGAAGCCGACCTGAGCCTTTGGGAGCAAGGAGACTACCCGCTGGTGAACCTGCCCTCGGAACAAGCGGGGGCAGCACGCGCGTTTCTGGACCATTGGCACCCCGAAATCGGCCTGTGGGTCGGGGGCGGGCTGATGCCCAATATTATCACGCGCGCCGAAGAGCGCGGTATTCCCCTGATCCTGATCGAAGCACGGGTCGATATAAAGATCGCGCGCGGCGCCCGGTGGCTGCCGGACATCACCCGTTTTACTTTAGACTGTTTCAAAACCATCCTGACCACGAATTCGGAAACCACCCGGACAATCCGTCGTCTTGGCATAACGTCGGGCAAAGTCACCGATTCTCCACCATTGTATGTCAGCCCGAACCCGCAGCCCTGGCCCGAGGATGAACTGATCGAAACCAATCACGCACTGGCGGGGCGTCCGGTCTGGTTGGCAGCATGTGTGCGGGACAAAGAGTTCATCTCGATCCTTAGTGCCCATCGCCAGGCATTGCGGATGTTGCCCCGGCTGACACTGGTGCTGCATGTGGCAGACACCGCCGAGGCAGAACCACTGCAAAACCGCCTTGAGACTATGGATCTGCGTTGTACCAATTGGGACACCAGCGGTCAGATCGAAGACAACACGCAGGTTATCCTGTCCGCCCACTCCGAAGATCTGGGCCTGTGGCACCGGATCTCGCCAGTCACATTCATGGGCAGTTCGCTAGAGCGCGACGCGGGTGGGCGCGATCCACTTGTTGCCGTTGCCCTTGGGTCGTCCGTCATCCACGGCCCGTTTGTGCATCGTCATCAGCAGATGTACGATCAACTGGATCGGGCCGGGGCTGCCCGCATGGTCAGATCCGCAACCGAACTGGGCGACGCCGTGGTCGAGCTGCTATCGCCTGACCGAGCTGCAGATATGGCGCTGGCCGGATGGCAGATCGTATCCGAAGGCGCACCACAAGCGGATCACCTGATCGATATGGTGCAGGATTGCCTGGATCAGCGGAGTGCGGGTTGATGCGAGCACCTGATTTCTGGAATACCGCCCCCGACCGGCTGGATATGCGCGCAAAATTGCTGGCGCCGCTGGGACGCATTTATGCCGCCGCAACCGCCCGGCGGGTGGCGTCCGAGTCCGGGATGAAACCCGGCATTCCTGTCATCTGCATCGGCAACCTGAACGCAGGCGGCACCGGCAAAACCCCAACCGTAATCTGGATGATCGAGCAATTGCGCGACGCCTGGCACGAAACGCATGTGGTGACGCGTGGCCATGGAGGTTCGTTAGAAGGGCCCGTGCAGGTTGACCCATCCAAACACACCGCCGCGCAAGTCGGGGATGAACCCCTGTTGCTGGCCGCCTTTGCCGAGGTCTGGGTGGCCAAGGACCGCGCCGCTGGCGCGCGCGCGGCGGCCGAAGCCGGGGCCAGTGTGATCCTGCTGGACGACGGGTTTCAGAACCCCTCGGTCGCCAAGGACTTCTCGGTCATCGTGGTCGATGCGGCGCGCGGATTCGGCAATGGACTGTGTCTGCCTGCCGGGCCTTTACGTGAACCTGTTGAAACCGGATTGCAACGCGCCGATCTGGTACTGTCGCTGGGTGATACCGACGCGCAGTCGCAATTTACCGATCGCTGGGGGGCGAAATTGACCGCTCCCCACGCCACCGGCGCGGTTGAGCCCCTGCAAACCGGTATGGATTGGGCAGATACGCCGGTTCTGGCCTTTGCAGGGATCGGCCATCCTGAAAAGTTCTTTGCCACCTTGCGCCAACAGGGCGCGACACTCTTGCGGGCCGAGGCACTGGACGATCACCAACCGCTGACCCCTGCCCTTATGACCCGGTTAGAGAACGAGGCCCGCCTGCTGGGCGCGCAAATGGTGACAACAGAAAAAGACGCCGTGCGCCTGCCACCGGTGTTTCGCAGCAAGGTCATCACCCTGCCCGTGCGTTTGAATGTGAATGAGGCCGACAAGGTGCGGCAGATGCTGCTGCAAATCGCCCCGTCGCCGTAAAGTGCGACCGGTCCGTGCAGAACCGGTCGCAACAGGCAATCAGCTGCCCAGTTCTTCTTCGATCAGCTTCTTGAAATCGGCATAAGATTGGTTGTCGACCTTCTTGCCATTCACAACGAACGAAGGCGTGGATTGAACACCGTCACGTTCGGCGTTTTCCTGATACCAGGCCACCAGTGTCTGCGCGCGGGTGCCGTCCTGCAGGCAGGCTTCAAGCTGGTCATTGTCAATACCAGCCAGACGCCCGATCTTGCGCAACTCGTCCACGATTTCAGCTGGACCACCTGCGCGGGTCCATTCGGACTGACCTTCATAGATCAGGTCGGAAATGCCAAAGAACTTATCGGGGCCGTCGCAACGCGCGACCATCGAAGCCCACAGGCCATATTTGTCGAAATACACCTCGCGGTAGATGAACTTGACCTTACCGGTGTCGATGAAATCCTTCTTCAGCTGCTTATACGCCCCCGTATGGAAGTTGGCGCAATGCGGGCAGGTATAGGATGCATATTCGATGATCTCGACCGGCGCATCTTCTGCCCCCTGCACCATCTCAACGATGGTCGAGGTGTCAATATCGGCCTCTTGCGCCTCGGCACTGCCAATCATCGGATACGAAGTAGAGGAATTCGACAGCCAATAGCCGCCAGCGGCGATAGCTACGGCCGCGCAGATTCCGGTTGCAATACGGCTCATTTCTCAGCCCTTTCTCAGCGTTTTTGCTTGGATAATACGTTGCGGCCCAGACGTTCAAGGGCCGCGCGCAGATCACCGTCATTGACGTCGCGCGCGGTCCGGTCCGCCTCAGCCACGATTTCGGGATCGATTTTGGGTTTCGCCGCTTTCGGTTTGTGATCGAAGCTAGCCTGCCCCTCGGCAAATCCTATCGGCGCGGTCTGGGTGATACGCACCCGGCTGATGGCGTTATAGCCATAAACAGCATTCACCTTGCCGCGCAGCTGTTCCTTTTGCATTTCAAGCATCGGAGCCTGCGGGCCAGTAGTCAGCACCGTCAGCGTCGCGCCGATCCCGCCCTTGCCATAGCCCACATTCACCGGTCGCGCGATGGCGGCCATATCCTGGCCAACGATCTCGGCCCAATGGGTCAGCAGACGCGAAACGGCAAAGCCCCGGCTTTCCCCGGCGCGTCTGATCTGGCCGTTCAGCAATGTCGCGGTGCGTTTGAACCCGCGGGTCGAAGAACGTCTGCGCTGCATCTGGTTTCCAACTCCTGCGCCGCTATTGTAAAGGGCATGATATCGGACGCCAGCGAAACCCGACAGAGAGATAGATAAAACTTGCGTGACACCATTCAATATGACCTGAGCGGTGCGTTACTGGCCTGGTACGACCGCCACGCTCGCACGATGCCGTGGCGTGTTAGTCCAGCCGACCGGGCGGCGGGCATGATACCCGACCCCTACCGGGTCTGGTTGTCCGAAGTGATGTTGCAACAGACCACCGTGGCCGCTGTCCGAGATTATTTTACGCGATTCACCGCGCGCTGGCCTACGGTTCAGACACTGGCGGCCGCACCGGATGATCAAGTCATGGGCGAATGGGCCGGGCTGGGCTATTACGCCCGTGCCCGCAACCTGCTGAAATGCGCGCGCGCGGTGGCCAATGAACATGGCGGCGTTTTTCCCGATACCTATGACGCCCTGCTGAAACTGCCCGGCATCGGCCCCTATACGGCCGCCGCCATCTCGGCCATCGCTTTTGACCGGCCCGAGACGGTTCTGGATGGCAATGTCGAACGGGTCATGGCGCGTCTGTATGACATTCACGACCCTCTGCCAGGCTCGAAACCCCTGTTGAAAGAAAAAGCCGCTGCGCTAACGCCCGACCTGCGACCCGGAGATTATGCACAGGCCGTGATGGATCTGGGGGCCACGATCTGTACCCCGAAATCTCCGGCCTGTGGCATCTGCCCCCTGCGCGACCCTTGTCAAGCCCGTGCGGCCGGAACCCAGCCCGACCTGCCGCGCAAGACACCGAAAAAGCCGAAACCCACGCGGTATGGCCATGTCTATATCGCTCAGCGTACGGATGGAGCCCTGCTGCTGGAGCGGCGCCCCGACAAAGGGTTGCTGGGCGGCATGCTGGGCTGGCCGGGGTCAGTTTGGTCAGATGCGCCAGCAGACTCCCCTCCCTTTTCCGCTGACTGGCAAGCTTTAGCAGGTGAGGTGCGCCACACCTTCACCCATTTTCACCTGATCCTGTGTGTCTGGACAGCTACGTTGCCGACGGAAACGACCCTTGATGATCTGATCGTTTTGGAAAAACACACTTTCCGCCCCAGCGACCTGCCGACCGTGATGCGCAAAGCATATGACCTCTGGCGCAACCGGTAACCCATTGTCTGTCCCGCCGGACTGTGGCTAATGTGCGCGCAGTCATCCGGAGCCACCCAATGACCGCAACAGATACCTTACCCCATTGGCAATCGGCCCTGCCGTTCTGGATCTCATTCCTGCTGATCCCGCTGATCTGGTTCACCGCAATGGCCGGCGGTTGGTTGGTCTTGCTGGTGCCACTTTCCACATGGTGGGCCTTTGCGTTGCTCGACCGGCTCACCGGGCTGGATCTGACCAATGCCAGCCCCGATACCCCCGACTCGGTGTTGCACTGGTACATCCTGCTGACAAAAGCCTGGGTTCCGGTGCAATTCCTGACCCTTTATGGGCTGATCTGGTACGCCACGCATACCGACCACCTGTCAACCTTGGCTAAGGTTGGGCTGTTCTTCGGAATGGGAGTAATCTCGGGCACGATCGGCATCAACTACAGCCACGAGTTGATGCACCAAAAAGGCCGAGTCGAACGCTGGTTGGGCGATATCCTTCTGGCGATGGTGCTGTATTCACATTTCCGCTCTGAACATTTGCTGGTGCATCACCGCTATGTCGGTACGCCCCGCGACCCGGTGACGGCCCGCTATAACGAGGGGTTTCATCGGTTTTATCCGCGGGTGCTGAAACAATGCCTGTTCTCGGCCTTGCGGGCTGAACGCGAAAAACTGGCCCGTAAAGACCGCCCGTGGAGTGACCTCTCCAACCCGTTCTGGCGCTACTGGGCATTACAAGGTGCAATGCTGGTATTGGCCTTCGTGATCGGAGGTCTCTCGGGGCTCGCACTGTTCCTGATCCAAGCGGGCGTCGCCATCTGGCAGCTAGAATTGGTTAATTACGTCGAACATTATGGCCTGACGCGCAAACATCTGGGCGCAGGCAAGTATGAGCATGTCCAACCACGCCACTCATGGAATGCGTCACAGAAAGCGTCGAACTGGCTGCTTATCAATTTGCAGCGCCACTCGGACCACCACTATAAACCCAACCGCCGCTTTCCACTGTTGCAACACCACCCCGAGGACGCGGCCCCGCAATTGCCCTACGGCTATCCGGTGATGACGGTCGCCGCGATGATCCCACCGCTGTGGCGTCGCATCATGAACCCACGCGTCCGCGCTTGGCGGCGCCAATACTATCCCGAAGTTACGGACTGGACGTCCTATAACAAATTGCAAAACCCGCTGCCACGTGCCTGACCGCAGCACGCGTCAGCGGGCTGCCCGGCCCAACGATCCGCCTTGCATCTTCGATGCATGGTTGATCGGCGGGAGCCCTCACCCGGTCATCACCCATACATCCATCGGGGCCTCCACCCCCCGGACCGCACGATTTTCGTGTTTCGCAAACCCCGCCATCAGCTCGGATACGTTGCGGCCTTCTTCCTCCAAACGGCTCCGAACTGCGTCGCTCATGATGACTTTTGCCTGAAATTCGCGGGTCTGCGCCTCAAGCTTCGCGGCCACATTCACCGCATCCCCTATCACCGCAAATTCCAAACGGTTGGCGCCGATATCCCCCAGAACGACCGCGCCGAAATGGACCCCGATCCCCACACGTATCTCAGGCTCGCCCGTACGGCGGCGTTCCACGTTCCAACGGTCAATCACATCGATCATCCCGCGCGCGCAGGCCACTGCATTACTCGCATCCTGCGGTGTCGGCACCGGCGTCCCAAACGTGGCCATCAACCCGTCACCCAGGTATTTGTCCAGCGTTCCGTGATGGCGGAACACTTCGGCCTCCATCCGTGCGTGAAAGCCGCGCAGAACCTCGATCACTTCGTAAGGGTCGCGCCCGGCGGCATATCTGGTGAACCCCACGATATCGATGAACAGGACGGCAATTTGCTCTTTGCGCACCTGCTTCAGCGGCTCATCATTCTGGCTCAGCTCATCCACCACGTTCGGTGAGAAATACCGCGACAGGTTTGCCCTTTCGCGCTCCAACCCCGCATTTGACATCAGCAACCGATTGAGCCGCCGCATCGACACGCCCAATGTCACCGCCACCATCATGAACACGATCACCTGTTGAATACGCTGCGCTGGCATAAAGCTGTTGGGGTCCAGCAATTCTGCCACATCGGGATAGCCAGCCAATGCCTCAGCCACACGCTCGCTGAGACCGGGCATCGGGGTTGCGACCCACCAGGCGATGATCCATCCAGCCGTCCAGACCCCTGCTGTCCATGACCCGATCGCAATCACCGTACGCCAGGAATAGGCCAACGTACCGGCCGCCAGAATGATGAAGAAATACTGGAAATTGTCGAACCGGTACTGCATCGCCAACGGTCGGACATCGTCGCTGAACGGGTTGGGCACAATCATCCCCAGTGTCATGATCAGCAGGTCCACAAAGATCAAAAGCAGCTCGGTCCGCGATTGCCCCACACGGCCCGCCCGCCGGATAAACCAGCCGTTGGCGCAGATCAGCAGCAAGATGAAGTGATACCACAGCACTTCCCATTGCGGATTCAGGTAGATCAGCAGCACACCAGTCAGCGCCATCGCGATCCAGCGAGCGCGGACCGCAAGTTCAAGCCCCTCGCGCTTGTGTCGTTCCATCGCGGCTTCGGTATATTTGTTTTCTAGATCGAAATTGTCCGGGCGGGTCACAAAGAACCGGTCAAAGCGGGACTCGCTGGCTGTGGTATCCGACATTGCACAAGCTCCTTCACTGCACCGCAGGATACAGAAGGCCCGTTTCGAAACCAGATGTTGAAAAACAAAAGACCCCGCCGAGATCGGCGGGGCAAGGCTTAGTGCCTTGTGTCAGGCCACAGGCACCGGCGGTGTTGGTAAAATCAGTTCATCTCGGCCCGGATCTGCTGACGCAACACGTCAATCGGCACCGTTTTGCCGTCGCGTTTGAAGCACCAGTAGGTCCAGCCGTTACAGGACGGCGCGTTTTCCAGCTGCGCCCCCACTTGGTGGATCGAGCCCTTGACGTTGTTGCCCACCAGCGTGCCGTCGGCACGGACCTTGGCCTTGTGGCGCTGGTTCATGGAATACAGTTCTTCACCCGGGCGCAGCATCCCACGTTCGACCAGTTGGCCGAAGGGCACGCGCGGCTCGGCACGTTTGCTGGCGCTGACCTCCAGCGCCTCACGGTCGAACTTACGGACCTTCGAGATGCGCTTTTCAGCGACCTTGCGATAGCTTTCCTCGCGCTCGATGCCGATGAATTCGCGTCCCAGCATCTTGGCAACTGCACCTGTGGTTCCGGTACCGAAGAACGGATCAAGGATCACGTCGCCCGGATTGGTCGAGCCGATCAGCACACGGTGCAACAGCGATTCAGGTTTCTGCGTCGGATGCGCCTTGTCGCCGTTTTCATCCTTCAGGCGCTCGTGCCCGGTGCAGATCGGCAGTACCCAGTCACTGCGCATCTGAACGCCCTCGTTCAGCGCCTTTAGGGCTTCATAGTTGAACGTGTATTTCGCCCCTTCGCGTTTCGACGCCCAGATCATCGTCTCATGCGCGTTGGTAAAGCGTTTGCCGCGGAAGTTCGGCATCGGATTGGATTTGCGCCACACGACGTCGTTTAAAATCCAATAGCCCGCGTCCTGCAGGGCCGAACCCACACGGAAGATATTGTGGTAAGATCCAATCACCCAGATCGCGCCATTTGGCTTAAGCAGACGACGCGCTGCCTTCAGCCATTCGCGGGTGAATTGGTCATAAACGGCAAAGCTGGAGAATTGATCCCAATGATCGTCAACCGCATCTACCTGGCTGTTATCGGGGCGGTGCAATTGACCCTTCAACTGCAGATTATAGGGCGGATCCGCGAAAATCAGGTCCACCGATGCCTCGGGCAGACTGTTCATCACATCGATGCAGTCCCCGGATAGAATCGTGTTTAAAGGGAGCGCTTTTGCGCCCTTTTTAGTGGTTGTTGTCATTTGTACTGCCTCAAGTATCCACGGCGCTTTTGCGCTCATTTGGTTGAGACAAGGATGAGTCAAAGTCGATTCGCCGTCAATTTCTTTTTTGAATCAGCGACTTACGATTTACTCTTGATACAAGATATTGTGTACCGGCTTGAAGGAACGTCTATGGTGTGGGGTCACACCAAGATTTTGCAGCGCGTCCTTGTGTTGTTTCGACGGATAACCGGCGTTTGTCTCCCATCCGTAGCCCGGATGCTGTTGCGCCAAATCCACCATCAGTTGATCACGCCAGTTTTTGGCGACGATCGAAGCCGCCGCAATCGACACAGAATGCGCATCGCCTTTGACCACCGCCCTCGCGGGGATCGTCAGGCCTCGTGGAATCATGTTCCCATCGATCAGCAGGTAATCAGGCGGCGGGTCCAGCGCTGCCACCGCGCGCTCCATCGCCAGATGTGAGGCCCGCAAGATATTGTGTTCGTCAATCTCGGCCACTGACGCTTCGGCAATTGCGATCTCGGCCTTCTCACGCAGGGCTGCCTCTAACGCGGCGCGCCGTTTCGCCGTCAGCTTTTTGGAATCGTTCAGCCCGTCGGGAATATCACTGGGGTTCAGAATCACGGCTGCGGCAACCACCGGTCCGGCCAGCGGTCCGCGCCCAACCTCGTCTACGCCAGCGATCCGCAGATATCCTTGCGCCGCTGCGGCCTTCTCAATTTCATAATCCGGAGTCGTCATACCCCCGGAAAACCGCGTTTTGCCACCCACCGCAAGAAAAAAGGAGAGAGCAGCTTGCGCCGCCCTCTCCCGCACAGCGCTTCTGTGGCGCCGCTCCTGCTCGAAAACCGTTACTTGTAACTAACGCGGTATCCTTTCTGGCGCAGACAACCGGGGTGGTATGCCCGCTTGACCTTTTTGCCATTCCAGAACCTGACCTTGCACTGGTTAGGCAGGCTATTGCTGTATTTGTAATGCTTGCCCAGACAGGTCTGCCCCAACAGTCGTTGATTGGGCGAATACCCTTTGAACGTGCGCAAGCATCGTTGCGGCAGGCTGTAACGCGCAACACGCGGAGGCAGCGGGCGTACATGATGTGGCCGGTGCTTTGGCCGGGTGTGTACGTGTTTCTGGGGCGCCTTATATATGTGATTGTAGTTGTGCGTCACGTTGTTCTTTTTGCTCTTGTCGTCGAAATGCTTCACAGCGGCGCCAATCAGCGCAATGGCTGCAAGCCCGCCAAGAATATCCTCGACATCCGCGGCCCGCGCCTGAGACGCGGAAATACCGGTGATGGCAACTGCCGAGGCCACGATCAGGGCAATGAATTTCTTATGCATGGTGCTTGTCCTTCAGTAGTCTTGAGGTGACCCGGTGGCGGGCCGTGTGCTGATGACCCGACACTGGCCGCGCCTCGTTCAGACAGGCAATAACGGGCCGGTGTTATCCGATATCAGGCCCGCGAAACCCCTTGGGTTATTGAATATCGTGCCAACACATGCGCAGGATGCGGCCTATGAAACAGATCCTCTCTTCTCTGGCCCTGTTGGCCCTGATATCGCTTGGCACCACCGCTTCGGCGGCCGATTGCTATGCCGACTACAAGGCCAAGCAGGACAATCCACTGCGCCTGCACTACGGCGTCATGCAGGTATCGGCTTGCGGCAAAGGGCAGGCTAAAAAAGAAGTCGCCCAACGCCTCAAGGGGTCGGGCTGGACCCTGCTGAACGTCATGTCCGTGTTCGGGCCGGAAGGGTTGGATAAAAGGAAGGCCAATGCCGGAAAATTCTATCTCCGTTACTGAGGCCCGCCGATCCGGTGTCAGACTGGTCGGCGCGGGCATCGCGGCGATCGTGGTGATTCTGGTAACAGCGGCCATCTTTTTATTCTGGACCCTGCCCGATGCTAATGCCTTTAATGCCCGGGTCGAACGATTGTTCATCGAAAGCGATCTGACCTCGCAAACCGAGATTCGCCTGCTTGAGATATTGGCGCAATCGGGCACCGCTTTTGCCGATACACTGTCCAGCTACCGAATGGTGATTTTCGTGTTGCTGGTTTTTGCCACTGCTATGTTGGTAACGGCGCTGGTGTTTCTGGTGATGCTGGTGTTGTTGAACCGGCGAATGGCACAAATCGAACGCACCGGCATTCAGGTCACCTCGCTACTGATCAGCCGCGAGGAAAATACCGTCTATCTGAACAACATGGATTTCAAACTGACACCCGCGGCAATGGAGACCTTGTCGGTGCTGGCCGAATCCCGGCTGGACGACGAGGTCCTGTCCGGCGTTCAAATCGAGTCGATGATCTCGGGCAAAAACACCGCCGATTGTGACGAGGCTGCAGGTGCCACACGGATCAAACGGCTGCGCGATGCCTTGGGCAATCAGATGGTCAGTGAGTTGCTGGTCAAGAATATCGCCAAAAAAGGCTATATGCTGTCGATCGAAAAAGATGTGATTCAGATGGTCTGACTTTGCCGCATCGCACAAGGTATGTGTGATAAAATGCCAGTTATCCCCCTTGGAATGCTTGCCCCAAAGGCCCATCCTATTACCAAGCGGGTCAGGGAAACTGATGATGAACGTCCATACCACACCGCCGACTACAGGCTATGGGATATCGGTCGAATCGCTGAAAGGTCGGATCGCGATCTATCGGGATGACACCCTGTTGGCCGAAAGCACCGACGCGAAAGTCATGTATGAAACGCGGCTGCCGGCCACAATTTACGTCCCGCGCGCAGATGTCTGTGTCGATCTTGGTGCAGAAACCGAGTTGCAGACGTTTTGCCCATTCAAGGGAACGGCGACCTATCACGATGTCATTCTGGATGGGCAACGGCTGACCAACTCAGTCTGGGCCTATGAAGAAGCACTGCCTGAAAGCGCCGCCATTCAGGGCTATGTCGGGTTTATGCCCTCGGCCTATACACGGGTCGACTTGGGCGAAAACCAACTGCGAGATACCGAGGATGGCAATATCAGCGGCCCTCTGATTGATTGGCTGATGCGTGGTGCATCCAACCTCAGCACGCCGGAAGCCTTCACCAAGGCATTGGCCGAAAAGATGTTGGAACACGGCATCGCCATTCAACGGCTCAGCATTCTGGCCTGGTCTCTGCATCCGCTGATCGCGGGCAAGCATTATATCTGGGAAAAAGGTGAGGCCGAGATTTCGACCAACGTGCCCACGTATGAAATCCACGATCACCCGGCCTATATCAACAGCCCCCTGCGTCACGTCTCGAACGGGCTGGGCGGTGTGCGCCAGCGGTTGAACGACGATAACCCCCACAACAGCTTCCCGATTATGGAGGACCTGCGGGCCAAGGGTGCCACCGATTACGTCGCCATGCCATTGCCGTTCTCGGACGGGCGGACAAATGTCCTGACCCTGACCTGCGATCATCCTGACGGGTTTACAACAGAAAACCTCGGGTTGGTGTTCGAGTGCTCATCTGTCATTGCCCGCTTTTACGAAGTTTTCATGCAGCGCGAGAACGCACAGGTGTTGCTTGAGACTTATGTCGGCAAACGCTCGGGCGCGCGGGTGCTGGGCGGTGAAATCCGGCGCGGCGACGGGGATGAGATTGATGCGGCCATTATGTTCTGCGACCTGCGCAATTCGACCAGCCTGGAAGAGCAGCTTGGTCGTACCGCCTATATCAACGTGCTGAACGACTTTTTCGAAACCGTGTCCGATATCGTGCATAACAATGGCGGCGAAGTATTGAAGTTCATCGGTGACGCTGTTCTGGCAGTCTTTCCCGAGGGTGAAGATTCCATGGTCGCGCGCCGAAACGCGCAACGCTCAGCCGTTGAAATTGTCGAAAAACTTGGTGAGTTGCGCCAATCTGGCTCAGACGTTCATTGTGATTGCTCGATCGGGGTTGCCTATGGTCGGGTCACATATGGCAATGTCGGATCGCGCGAACGGCTGGATTTCACAGTCATCGGACAGGCCGCAAATGTCGCGGCCCGGTTGGGGGAATACAGCAAAACGATCGGTCAGCGCATTGTCGTCTCGGCCGATATTCAGCCTGCATGCGCGGATGCTTTGTCATTGGGCGAGGTCAAGCTGCACAATGTGTCCCAGCCAGTGACCGCATTTGCACTCAGAACTTCGGCGGATGCCGTGTTGAACGCCTGAGTTTTCGAATAGTTATCTGTGTCGCGCCTAGGTTACGCCCCCAGCAAAATCAGCGCCGTTTGAGCAGGGGAAATCGTGTTTTGCAGCTGTGCAATCTGGCTGCGTGCAAGATATTGGTCTGTCAGCCGGGCCACCGACGCCTCGTCGGTAAATTGGGCCAGATCGTCTGATCCAGTCAGGCCCGACAATCTATCCTTGAAAACCTCAAGCTGCCTGTCGATGTCCAACTGCGCGAAACTTGATGGCAGCCCCAGCGCCGTCTCCATCATGCTTCTCAGCGGCGGTTGCCCCATCAGATCGAACCACTTAGTGTCCGAACTGCTGTCCTGCGCGGCCAGATCCGCCAAGGTATGTTGCGTATAAAGCGATATGCGCATCGTCTCATCGCTCTCACCCACAGCGATTTCGAACCGAGACACGACATTGTCCTGCGCAATTGCTTCCATAAAGGTGGTCAAACCCGTTCTGCGCACCTCGCCCGGACCCAGGCCGAAGGCTTCGGAAAACTCCCGATACCGCTTATCGGCCAGACGGTTGGACAATGCATCCTCGGCGCTTGTCCCATCGGACAGAATTTTCTGGACGAAATAGCGATTGTTGATGTCATCCTCTAACCCGAAGGCGCCCAGCGCCACTTGCAGCAACCGCCTATCCGAAACCAATTCCTCAGCCGTCTGTACCTTGCCGATATTGCTCAGAAAGTACTTTGTCTCTCGTTCATTGACTGGCGAGGCCGAAAAGCTTTCGAACTGCGT
This sequence comes from Ruegeria sp. BB5, assembly GCF_056539405.1. Lineage (NCBI taxonomy): Bacteria > Pseudomonadati > Pseudomonadota > Alphaproteobacteria > Rhodobacterales > Roseobacteraceae > Ruegeria > Ruegeria sp. BB5. The sequence goes on from NZ_JBQFUX010000010.1 coordinate 142,077, forward strand.
ATCATAGGTACGCTGCAAAAAACGCCAGCCGACAATACCATCAGAGGGGATGACAGGCCGGAATGTCATTGCTGATACGCCATCAACCGTTCTTCACGCGGCAACAGCGCCCGCAGGGATTTCAGGCATTTGTAATACTGTTCGGCCAGTAAAGCCTCAGTAGCTTCGGACAGAACACGACGACTGTCGGCATCGGTGAAGACCTGGCTCAACTCTTCAACCCGCCGCAAAAGCTGTTGCCGCGCCCGCTCAGGCTCCATATCGCCGGACAAGACAAGCTGGGCGGCATAACACACCCGCCGCACCGGGGTAGTCACCTCATCCGGATGAATGGCATCGCGCAGGCGCAGGACATTTGCGTCCGGCGTCATGATTGAAAAGCGGCTGCGGCGATCTCCGTTTTCGACAACCACGCCGTTTATCAGCACCCTCTCTTTCGGTGCCAGTTTCAGAACCAGCCCCCCCATCAGGTAGCACCCATCTGACGCAGGCCGCGCAGGACGGCCATATTGATCTCAAGCAGCGGCTCAACGGTCGCCTTATTGCCCAGAACCTGACTGCTGTGTTGCTCGGTGAATTCTGCCAGATAGAAGATTCGCGCGCGCAATTCATTGGGCAGCGCGTTGTCCGAGTCGGACACGCCAGTTGCCAGAACGGTCCACAAGCGACGATTTTCGTGTAGCGCGTGAACGAACCCTCCGAAATCGGTTTTGCGTCGGGCCGCCGCAACCTTGAGCCGATGCGTGATCTTCGAAATCGCCTCGTACTCGGTATCGCGCGGGGTGCGGGTCGGGGCGGTCTGCGCGTAGGCACGTTGTGCAAGAGTTTGCGGTGTCACTTGAAATCCTTCCAATAGGCCGTCTTTTGGCGGTCAGAGTCGGGGCGCGTCTGGGCGCCCCGACCAGGTTCCGAAAATTAACGGAACAGCGACAGGATCGACTGCGGCGCCTGATTGGCAATCGACAGCGATTGAGTGGCCAGCTGCTGCTGAACCTGAAGAGCTTGCAGACGAGCCGAGGTCTCTTCCATATCGGCGTCAACCATCGAACCGATGCCGGACTTGAACGAGTCGGTCAGTTTGGAAACGAAATCCTGCTGTGTTTCGATACGGCCTTGCGCCGAACCAAAGGCTGCCGCTGCATCAATCGACGTGTCGATCAGTGTTTCGATGGTGCCCAGCGCGGCTGCCGCGCCTGCATCTGTCGAAACGTCAATCGAGCTGAGTGCGCCAAGCCCACCGGAACCAGCATTAGTGAATTGAGCCGACACGGTAATGTCCTGATCCGCATCCGCACCAGCCGTTGCCGTACCTGTAGTAAAGGACAGGGTGTTCGGCGATCCCGAGTCATAGTCGACTGCAACACCTGTGATGCCCAGCGCATCAACCTGGTTCTTGAGGCCAACAGCAACAAGAGCATCTGTATAGGCATCGTCATAGGTTCCAGAGGGATCCAGATCGCTGGCTTGAATGGTGTACGACACATCCTGATCACCGACTCGGATCGAGACACTATCACCGACTTCAAAGTTGTCAGTCGAGCTGTCGATCACAATGTCACCTGACCCGCCGGCTTTATCCATGGTAAAGCCTGCAACATCATTGTCGGTGGTCGCGCCTCCCGAACCTGCAAGTACGCCTTTGGCAGTATAACCGCCAATGGACAGGTCCTGACTTGCGACCGAAATCGACGACGAATTCACTGCACCAGTGCTATCCCGATCAAGTGAGGACAAGATAGAAGCAGTACCGGCCGAGCCGTCCACAAGGTTAAGCCCGTTGAACTGTGCCGCACCAACAACCGACGCAATCTGATCCCGCAGAGCGGTCACATCATCGTTGATCTTGCCGCGGTCAACGTTGTCCTCCTGCGCGGCGACGATTTTCTCTTTCATCTGCGTCAACAGATCGGTCACGGTTTCCGACGCGTTCCGCGCCACTGCAACGGTCGATTCTCCCAGCGCCAGGCTGTCTTTGATCGCGTTGAAGCCCTTGACGTCCGACTCCATGACTTTGGAGATTGCCCAGACGGCCGAGTTGTCCTTCGCAGTTGCGACGTCCTTACCGGTCGAGATCGCGTTCTGGGTCATCTCCAGATTCTTGTTGACCGATTTCAGGGTTTGCAGCGCCACCATTGCGCCATTGTTTGTCAGAATGCTGGACATAGCTTTCTTCCTTTTCCGTTCGGGCCCTTTGCGCCCATGCTTACCCCGCACCACATGCGGGCTTTGACGTCTTTCTGATCAATGCGATCCGCCGTCGGGCTGTTCGCGCCACCTGTTGTTTCAGATGCCCGGCCACCTTTGCCCCTGATCCCCTAATGGAATGCTAAAGCCCCTCACTCAGAAAATTCGGATTTGAATCAAACCCGCTCCTATGCCCGTTTTTCCAGTTTCGCATTGCGACGCACGGCGTATCCGTTGCGCTGCCCGTCCGCTCCGTAGGTGCTGAACTCCTGCCGAACGCGCCGCAATTCGGCCATACGGCTGGCAACGGCCCGAATCCCTTCGGCGGCACTGTTCAACAGCGCCTGGTTCCGTTCGACTTTCTGCTGCAGGCGAATCAATTCGGCGCTGTCCAAAACCTGCAATTCATTGATCGCACCGATCAGCTTTTCCTTTTCCGGCGCCATATGGCTCAGCCGGTCCAGATCCCCGTCGACAAGCGCGGATCGCTCAAGATCCAGCACTTCCTCAAGGGATCGGATCAGGTCGGTTTCAGAATTGGTCGGCATCGGTTTTCTCCATCATGGACTGGAACAAAATTTCGGACAGGCCAATGCCGCCGGATGCGGCCAACGCGCGCGCCTGATGCTGCACGAGGAAGGACGAAAACTGATCTTCGCCGGCACCGCCGCCAAAAGATTCGCTGGCCTTGCCCAACCCAGAAGATTTGAGCATTTCCGCCAGAAACGCGGCCTCCAACTCGACCGCCGCAGCCTGCAATTTCACGGCCGTGGTGGGGGGCTGCGCGGTAGGAAGGGTTGTGGAAATCTTCATCACTTTCTCCGAAATTTGCATCGAACTTTCTCGATCAAAGGCGAAAGCGGTTAAAATAAACGTAACCTCCTGCGGGCAGATTTCCGTTCACACAAACGGAGTCGGAGCAAAATGCCCAACCCACTTTCAGCACTGTTGTCTTCGTCCGGTAACGCCGCGAAACCCGATGCAACACCGCAAGAACCTCGTGCGTCCAAAGGGGCCGCGTCCTTTCAAATGGTCATGGATCAAGAGGCCGATCCGCAGTCAGCCGAGCCCGATCTCACCGACCTTTTGGTTCAGGACCCAGACACGGTGTCAGAGGTGGACGACATCGCTGCAAACGTTGAAATTCCGGATGTTTCCGATACCCCCGAGGATCAGCCGCCTGCCGAACTCCGCGCGGCTGTGCCGGAAGTTGTTCCGGCTCCGGTTGCCATGACCTTGGCCGAAAAACCAACCATGATGTCATCGACTGTTGAGGCGGAGGCTGCAACGGTAGACGAGACGCACCCGCCCCCTCAAAAAGACAGGTTGGAACCCGCGGCGGGCTCTGCTCGGCGTGCGGTATCTCCAGCCGTTCAAGCCATGCTTTTCGGTACAGTTTCGCCAAGAAGAACGCCCCAGGCGGCCACCAATCCGCCAAGCTTTGCCGCCGGGCTTGTAACACCGAACATGCTCCCGAAAGAGATGTTGGATCATTCGCCCATCATCCGACCCGACCTGGGCGGACCAAGTGTCCCCGCGACGCCACAGGTGGCGCAATCGCAAGCGGTGGTGCCTGATCGCGCGCCAACACTTGTACAAATGCAGCTTTTGGCCACGGATCAAACCAACACGCAGACCGAGCTTCAAACCTTTCCCGAAATCGAAGAGATATCGACCACCAGAGAGACCCCGACATTGTCCTCTGCCCGAGATTCGGCACCATTAACACAGACCATGACATCGACGGCGCGCTCTGAAACGGCACGCGCAGTTGCCAATCAAATGGCAACCGTTGTTTCGACCCGTGGACAGCAAGGCACAATCGAGGTCGCGTTAAATCCCGAAGAACTGGGACGCGTTTCGATAGTCTTGAATGGTCGCGATGATGGCCTGCACATAACAATCTCGGCGGAACGGCCGGAAACACTGGATATGATGCGCCGTCACATCTCGGTGCTGGAGGCCGAATTCCAGAACTTTGGGCTGGGCGACCTGTCCTTTGATCTGGGCACCTCTGCAGACGCACAGCAGGATAGGTCTGACTCGGGCGACGGCACCCGGTTTGCGGAAACGCAGGACGAGCCTGTCACCGAGGCGGGCTCCGCCATTCCGAAACTAGGCCCCGACGGCCGGATCGACATGAGGCTTTGAACATGATCACCCCAACCCAATCGACGACACAAGCCAATACCCAGGCCCAATCAGCATCCCAGTCACAGGCAACCTCGATCGCGTCGGATTTCGACACTTTCCTGTTGCTGATGACGACCCAGGCGCAAAATCAGGACCCGCTTGAGCCGATGGATTCGACCGAGTACGCCTCGCAATTGGCGCAATTTTCGATGGTCGAACAACAGGTTCAGAGCAACGAGCTGTTGTCCGAACTGGCACTGTCTCTGGGCGGTATAAAGTTGGAGGATCTTGCCAATTGGGTCGGCATGGACGTCCAGACCACCGCGGCGTTCCACTTTGATAGCGAACCTGTGACTCTGTCCGCGCAAGCTGAACCGGCGGCAGACAGTGCGGTGATGGTGATCCGGGACAGTGACGGCACCGAGATCGAAAGAATTTCCGTACCGGTGACCCAGACCGAATTTGACTGGGCCGGTACAACAAGCGATGGAAGCCCTTTGCCGACCGGCAGCTATTCAGCCACGCTGGAAAGTTATGACGGGGCAGAGTTGCTTTCAGTCCGGCCTGTCTCAACCTACAGTCAGGTGGTCGAGGCACAGGTTGGCGAGGATGCTGTCGTGCTGACGTTGGAAGGCGGGCAGGTGGTTCCGGCAGGGATGGTGACCGGGGTCCGAACCGGAACTTGATCTGCGGGGCGGGACAGGCCAAACCAGTGCAAACTGCGACTCGTTTTTTTGGTGAACCCACTGCCTGCCCCGACACCCCCCCCTTTGGATCTTGTTGATGACCTGCGTCACCGGGGGCTGATCGCAGTGGATGCACAGTTTCAGACCCTGTATGGCGGACGGACAAATCAGGTCTGGAAAGTGCTGGAAGAGAACGGCGGCAAGGTTTTGAAACTGTACCGAACAGGGTTGCGCAATCCGTTGTTTCGCAACGATGCCGAGTTGGAAGCGCAGTGCCTAACCGCGTTGGAGCCGACCGGATTTGCCCCGCGTCTACGCGCGGCGGGTCAACATCAAAACGGTCGATGGGTGTTTTACGATCACGCGCCGGGTACGCCCTGGCGTAAGGACACAACCGACGTTGCCCAATTGCTCGGCAAACTACATGGACTGGATGTGTCGGTTCCGGCGCCGCGCGGATGCAATGGCGGTGCGGATCTGGCCCGGCACGGCCAGAGCATCCTTGACGGATGCACCTCGGCCATGCGGCACCAATTGGAACAGCTAAAACCTGACGAACAGGTACAACCGACCCAACAGACTTGCCTGATACACGGCGACCCGGTTGCGGGGAACATTCTGGTTGCGCCATCCGGGCTGACCCTGATCGACTGGCAATGTCCGGCGCAGGGCGATCCGTGCGAAGACATTGCACTGTTTGTGTCGCCCGCCATGCAGCACCTGTACCGGGGGTCAGCTTTGACACCTGAGGAAGAAGATCAGTTTCTGTCCTCGTACAGACGCGCAGACATCGTGACCCGGTTCAAATCGCTGCGTCGTTGGTATGCCTGGCGGATGGCGGCCTATTGTTTGTGGCGGATCGAAAACGGGTCACCGGATTATGCCACGGGGTTGGAACTAGAACGCGCGGTGCTAGAGCGGTCATAAGTCCAATAGCCCCATCATGGCATAGGCCGGCGGCATCAATGCGCGCCGCCAGCGTCCCAGCGGAAACCGCGCTGGGACACGTGTTATGGGTTCAGGTAGCCCGGTCTCTTGCTGCAAAACCATCCGGGCCAGCGCCCGTCCGCAATAGGTCCCCATCGCCACCCCGTTACCGTGATAGGCAAACCCGGCGAACATCCCCGGTTGATCCGTCACGGGACCCACAAACGGCATTAACCCTCGCGACAGGCAGACCATACCGGACCACATATGGGTGACATCGACCGACGCCCATTCCGGGAACATCTGCCTGAAATCGTTCAGAGCCTTCCGGCGAATGGCCGCCTCAGCCTGCGGAGACGCGCGCAACCCGCCGCGCATTCCGAACAGAAACCGTCGGTCGGGCATCAGGCGGAAATAATGCAGCAAATGGCGGGTATCGTAAGACATCTGGTCAGATGTCCAACCCTGAGCTTGCAAGTCAGCGTCGGACAAGGGGCGCGTCACCAGAACCGTGGATTGGACAGGCATATACCGGCCAGCCAGCCAGGGCGGCACGTCCTCGCTGGAGTAACCATTGGTGCAGATGAGAACGTTTGCGGCGCTGATCCGACCCGAGGCTGCCTCCAAGTCAAAGCCAGATTGCGTCTTCCGAATTGTCTGCACCGCACTGTTCTGAAACAGCTTGGCCCCAAGTGTCTGCGCCATTTGCGCCAAACCGAACAGGTATTTTCTGGGGTTCAGTGCAAACCCGACCGGGTTGGTGTACCCGCCATAAAACCGACCACCAAACCCAAGTCCGGGAAGATCATCTGGGGCGTGCAAAGTGCCCGTGGCCTCGGCCCGTTTGCGCAGCCTTTCCATCGCACGGGGGGTGTGAGCCAGTTGGGTTTCACCCTGTGAATGCACATCCGCATCTATGGCATTGGTTTTCAGCAGATCAGCGACAAGGTGAACCGCGTCCATTTCAGCTTGATCATAACTGTGTGCGGCCGCCTCACCGAATTGGCGGACCGTTGCGCTGTAGCTCAGTTTTGATCCGCCCAGACAGCAAAAGCCACCATTGCGCCCCGAGGCGCCCCAACCAGGTGTCCGGGCCTCAAGCACCGCAACCGAAACACACGCGTTTGCCAGATGCAGCGCCGCTGACAGCCCGGTGAAACCGCCACCAACAATGGCGACGTCTACCTTTTGTTCACCGTTGAGAACCGGCCAGTCGGGGCTGGCAATCGTTTCGTCCCACCAGCAGTTGGTCCGGGGGCCGGGCCCATAGGTGTAATCCGGGAACAGCCGCTTCATTCGGTACGCGCAGCAGCCATTTCATCCTGCTTTTGCCGCACCATCGCGCGTTTTGTGACCAATGATGCGGTGATAACGCCCACCGTCACAATCGCGATCATGATCGTGGACAATGCGTTGATCTCGGGGCTGACACCCAGGCGCACGGCCGAAAAGATCTTGATCGGCAGGGTTGTCGCCGACGGCCCAGAGGTGAACGACGCAATCACCAGATCATCCAGCGACAGAGTGAAGGCCAGCAACCAACCCGAGATCACCGCAGGCGCGATGATCGGCAAAGTCACCAGCCGGAACGCCTGAGCGGGTGAACAGCCCAAATCCAGCGCAGCCTCTTCCAGAGATTTATCGAAGGTCACTAGGCGTGAAGACACGACGACCGAGACGAAACACATCGAAAAGGTCGTATGCGCCAGAACGATGGTCAGGATACCCCGATCCAACCCGATGCCGATGAACAGCAACAGCAGCGAAAGCCCGGTGATAACCTCGGGCATCACCAGCGGCGCGTAGATCATGCCGGAAAACAGCGTGCGACCAAAGAACCGCCCACCGCGCACCAACACATAGGCCGCGGCGGTACCCAAGATTGTCGCCAATGTGGATGAGAATACCGCGACGCGCACGGTCACCCAGGCTGCATCCAGAAAGGCCTCGTTCTGGATCACTTCGCCATACCATTTGGTCGAGAAACCGGCCCAGACTGTCACCAGCTTGCTCTCATTGAAGCTGAAGATGATCAGGATGATCATCGGGATATAGAGGAACGCAAATCCCAGCGTCAGGGACACCGCGTTGAACCAGCTTAGCCTGTTCATTGCTCGGCCTCCGTCTGCTTTTGCTGGTTGCGCTGGAACAGCACAATCGGGACGACAAGGATCAGAAGCAGTACCACCGCCACGGCGCTGGCCACCGGCCAGTCGCGGTTCGAGAAGAACTCTTCCCACAGCACCTTGCCGATCATCAATGTGCCCGAGCCGCCCAACAATGATGGAATCACGAACTCACCAATCACCGGGATCATCACCAGAAAACATCCCGCGATGATGCCAGGGCGCGACAGCGGAACAGTCACCAGCCAAAAGGCCTGCAGACGTGAGCAGCCCAGATCCTCAGCCGCTTCGATCAGGGACCCGTCCATACGCTCCAGTGACGAATAAACCGGCAGGATCATGAACGGCAGATACGTGTAGACGATGCCGATATAGACCGCCCATTGCGTGTTCAGAATGGTCAGCGGGGTCGAGATGATGCCCAGCCACAGCAGAAACTGGTTCAGATAGCCTTCGTTCGACAAAATCCCCATCCACGCGTAAACGCGGATCAGGAACGAGGTCCAGAACGGCAAGATCACCAGCATCATCAGCGTGGGCCGCCACTCGACCGGCGCGCGGGCCATGCCGTAGGCAATCGGATAGCCCACCAACAGCGTCAGAAAAGTCGAGATCACCGCGATCTTGACGCTGGACAGGTAGGCTTTCCAATACAGGTCATCCTCGGTCAGCCAGACGAAGTTTTCGAAATCCAACTGGCTGAAGAACTCTTTGATCCCGGCCCAGCCCTGCGACAGGTCCAGCGTTGGCGTGTAGGGCGGAATGGCCAGTTCGGTATCCGACAACGAGATCTTCAGAACGATGAAGAACGGCACCAGAAACAGCGCCAACAGCCAGACATAGGGAACGGCAATCAGAAATGCGCGGCGCATCAGCTGGCCAGCAGAACCGCGGCCGTCGCTGTCCAAGACAGCCAGACCGGGTCTTCCCAGGTGAACGAACGGCGCGAGATTCGACGGGTATTGGCCGTCTGCGCCTTGATGATCGTGCCGTTTGCAAGCTCGACATGATAGGTAGACAGGTTGCCCAGATAGGCGATGTCATGAACCTTGCCCTGCACTGCGTTGATCGCATCTGCCGGGCGATCCGCCGAGATCGTCACTTTTTCGGGCCGGATCGCCAGATGGCAGGTCTGACCGCTAGAAAACCCATTTGCTGAGGTTGCCGTCAGCGGTGCCTGCCCCTCGGCCCAGTCGATCTGATAGGAGTCTTCGCCGTTGGCGGACGCCCGGCCCTCGATGATGTTCACATCCCCGATGAAATCCGCAACATAGACCGAGTTCGGGTTTTCATAGATGCGATCCGGCGTTTCCACCTGCATCAACCTGCCCTGGTCCATCACCGCGACGCGGCTGGCGACGGTCATCGCCTCTTCCTGATCGTGGGTCACGATCACAAAGGTGGTGCCGGTCTTTTCCTGAATATCCATCAGTTCAAACTGCGTGTCCTGCCGCAGTTTCTTGTCCAGCGCGCCAAGCGGTTCATCTAGCAACAGCAGCTTTGGTGCCTTGGCCAGTGACCGCGCCAGCGCCACCCGCTGACGTTGCCCACCCGAGATCTGATGCGGCTTGCGGCGGGCAAATTGTTCCAGCCGGGTCAGGCGCAGCATCTCTTCGACACGCTCTTCCAAGTCATGCTTGGGCATGTTGTCCCGGCGCAGGCCGAAGGCAATATTGTCCCAGATACTGAGGTGCGGGAACAGTGCGTAGGACTGGAACATCATGTTTACCGCCCGCTTGTTCGGCGGGATCGGGTCGATGTCCTGACCGCCCAACATGATGTGCCCTTCGGTCGGCGTTTCGAACCCTGCCAACATCCGCATCATGGTGGTCTTGCCGCAGCCCGAAGGCCCCAGCAAAGCAAAGAATTCTTTTTCGAAGATATCCAGAGACAGGTTGTCGATGGCCGTGAATTCACCAAACCGTTTGGTGACATTCCGGAACTGGATCAAAGGTTTCGCCTGTGGATCATTCCACGGCTCAAAGACGTCAGAGTTCAAAACGGCCCCCGTGCATCAATCTGGGAAATGGCACAGGGCGGGCCAATCCGCCCTGTGCAGATAACCGGTCAGGTGCCCGATTTGATCTTGGTCCACAGACGGGTCACCACCCGTTGTGTTTTCGACGGGTATGGCGTCGTGATGTAGAGATTCTGCATAGTAGCATCATCAGGATAGATCGCCGGATCACCGATCACGTCTTCTACAAGAAACTCCTGTGACGCCTTGTTGCCATTAGCATAGTAAACGTAGTTCGATGCAGCGGCCATGTTATTGGCATCCAGAATAAAATCCAGGAACTTGTGTGCACCTTCTGGGTTCGGAGCATCCGCCGGAATTGCCATCTGGTCGAACCACATCAACGAGCCTTCGGCAAATGGGTGGTATTCAATGTTGACACCGTTGTCAGCCTCTGCTGCGCGATCGCGTGCCTGAAGAATATCGCCCGACCAGCCGACGGCTACGCATATATCTCCATTGGCCAATGCGTTGATATATTCCGAACTATGGAACTTTTGGATGTGAGGGCGGACGCTAGTCAGAACCTCTTCGACTTTCTTGATGACGTCAGGATCGTGGCTATCAGGATCTTCGCCTATGTACTGCAAAGTCATTGGTATCATCTCGGCTGGCGCGTCCAGGAAGTGAACCCCACATGAGGCCAGCTTTTCCATGTTCTCAGGCTTCAGCACCAGATCCATGCTATTGAGGGCGACGTCATCACCCAGCGCTTCTTTGACTTTGTCGACGTTCACGCCGAGTCCAGTGGTGCCCCACATGTAGTTTATCGAATACGCGTTGCTGGGATCATAACCCGCGGTGCGTTCCTGGATTACGTCCCACAGGTTGCCCGCGTTGGACAGTTTGGACGAATCCAACTCCTGAAATGCACCAGCCTGTATCTGGCGCTGAAGGAATGTTCCGGACGGCACCACAACGTCATACCCCGAACCACCGGCCAACATCTTGGTTTCAAGAACCTCGTTACTGTCGAACACGTCGTAGATCAGCGTCAGGCCGGTTTCTTCTTCGAACTTCGCAAGCAGGTCCTCATCGATATAGTCGGACCAGTTGTAAACACGCACTTCTTCGGCAAAGGCCGCAGAAGTCCCCAGCGCGATGACCGCTGTCATGGTCAGCGTTTTGATTGTCATTTTCTTCTCCCTGCAAGTGTACGGGTATAATCCCGTTTTTTTGGATTTGATCAAGTTTTGCGTTTTCCCTCGATCCCGCGTATGGTTTCACGAGGCCTGAAACCTGGCAAGACATCATCACTGGAAACGGGGCAAACCAATTGGATTTGATCAAAAATAAGGCATCCAGCGCGAAGGTAGAGACCGAAAAACGACCCGCGCACGAACAGGTCTATCAAACCCTCAAAGCGCAGATCATGTTCGGTGACTTGGTGCCGGGACAGCCCGTCACGATACAGGGACTGACTGATTCGCTGGGGGTGGGAATGACCCCCGTGCGTGAGGCGATTCGCCGCTTGATCTCGGATGGCGCATTGATGTTTCAGGGCAACCGCAGGGTCAGCGTACCGCTGTTGTCGGCGGGAGATGTCGAACAGATGATATTTGCCAGAATTTCAATAGAATCAGAGCTTTCAAGCCGCGCAGTTGCGAATATGAACAGTGCGGATATCGATAACCTTGAACGGATCGATCAGCGGCTTGACCGCACAATCGCGGACGGCGACGTCAGCGGTTATCTGCATCTGAACCACACGTTTCACGAAACCCTCTATTCCTTTGCTGACGCCCCAATTCTGCTTGATCTGACCGAGCGGCTCTGGCTGAGATTCGGGCCGTCTCTGCGTGTGGTCTGTGGCCGTTTCGGCACGCAAAGTCTGCCGGACCGGCATAAGGACATTATCACCGCGCTGCGCGCAAAAGATGCGAAAATGGCAGCAAAAGCTACGGCTCAGGATATCGAACAGGGGATGGAACTGATGGCCGACGCCCTGACCGACGGCTAGAAATTGGCGATTCGATTGACAGGAAAAAATTTGATCATATTGTAAATGCCAACCGCTTTTGCAGGAGACGTCCGGATGTCCACCATCACCAATCACATGCCCACCGCTGAATTGCAGGCGCTGGATGCTGCCCATCACATGCACCCGTTCTCGGCCAATGGTTCGCTTGGCCAGGAAGGCGCCCGCGTCATCACCCGTGCCAATGGCGTCTATCTGACCGACAGCGAGGGCGAAGAGATTCTGGACGCCATGGCCGGTCTGTGGTGCGTCAATATCGGCTATGGTCGCGATGAACTGGCCGAGGTCGCCGCCCGCCAGATGCGCGAGCTGCCGTATTACAACACCTTCTTCAAAACGACCCATGTGCCTGTCATCGCGCTCGCCGCGAAGCTGGCAGAACTGGCGCCGGGCGATCTGAACCACGTCTTCTTCGCCGGTGGCGGATCCGAGGCAAATGACACCAACATCCGTCTGGTGCGCACCTATTGGGCCGAAAAAGGCCAGCCCGATAAAAACATCATCATTAGCCGCCACAACGCCTATCACGGCTCGTCCGTGGGGTCCGCGTCTCTCGGGGGTATGGCAGGGATGCACGCGCAGGGCGGCATTCCGATCCCCAACATCCACCACATTAACCAACCGAACTGGTGGGTCGAAGGCGGCACCATGACCCCCGAGGAATTCGGCCTTGCCCGCGCGCGCGAGTTGGAAGACGCAATTCTGGAGCTGGGCGAGGACCGCGTCGCCGCCTTTATCGCCGAACCCGTGCAAGGTGCGGGCGGCGTGATCGTGGCACCCGACAGTTACTGGCCCGAGGTTCAGCGGATCTGCGATAAATACGATATCCTACTGATCGCGGATGAGGTGATTTGCGGATTTGGCCGCACGGGCAACTGGTTCGGCTCAGAAACCGTAGGTATCCGACCGGATATCATGACCATCGCCAAGGGGCTCAGCTCGGGCTATGCGCCCATCGGGGGGTCCATCGTCAGTGATGAGATCGCCAAGGTCATCGGCGGCACCGAGTTCAACCATGGCTATACCTATTCCGGCCACCCGGTCGCGGCGGCCGTTGCGCTGGAAAATCTGCGCATCCTCGAAGAGGAGAAGATCGTCGAACACGTCCGCGACGTGGCCGCGCCCTATTTGAAAGAGAAATGGGAGGCGCTGGCCGATCACCCGCTGGTCGGTGAGGCCAAAATCGTCGGCATGATGGCCTCGATCGCGCTGACGCCGGACAAGGCCAGCCGCGCCAAGTTTGCCTCGGACCCCGGCACGGTCGGCTATATCTGCCGCGACCGCTGCTTTGCCAACAACCTGATCATGCGCCATGTGGGTGACCGGATGATCATCTCACCCCCGCTGATCCTGACCCCTGCGGATATCGACGAGATGTTCGTGCGGATTTACAAGTCGCTGGATGAGGCACATGCCGAAATCATCGCGCAAGGATTGATGAAGGTGGCGGCATAGGTCGGCGTTCAGAGTATCTACGAAACGCAAGGGGCGGTTGGATTAGCAACCGCCCTTAGTTTTGAAGATCCGAGTCTTGCTCTGCCTCATTAGGTTATATGTGACAGAGCTAAATTTCGTCCGGAGAAAAGTCACACCGGCTCCAGCTATCATCGTACTCTCCCAAAACTCGGGACAACCCCAATAGTGACACAAAAAGTCGTGCGTAAAAATCCCGCGACATGAGTGGCTCGTTTTCATCCAGCAACTGAACAAGTTTGGCGACTTCTGTAGCAAAGACATCATAGACCTCTTTGTCCGTGGACGTTGGATCCAACGTCCAGATGTCGTGTTTGTCATAGTACTGCGCTGGTTGTGGTGTGTCTTCGGTCATAGTGCGGCCTCATCATTTGAGGCACACTTGGGATTGATGAAGCTACCGGCAATATACGTGGCGGGTAGTCACAACAAAATGGCGGCCGAGACCATAAGATTCAGACTAAGACACCTCAGTGACGTTAGTGTTTGAAGCCGCCCTTGCATATTCAAGCTGCCGAAATCATCCGGCAGTAAATTCGGCACAGTTAGTACGTTCGTACGACGCCGGTCGTGTTTGGCTCGGTTCGGCTGTGTCTATAACCTGTGTATCAGTTCCAGCCTCTGTCAGGCGTGCTAGCAGTTTTCAGCGCTAAGCAAAGCTCAGCACACGAGCATTACAACCCCATCGCGCGGGAATATAAAAATTGTCGCGCGATAAAAAACTTGATTTGATGCAACTTAGATTCAAATATGTGAATGCGATCCGGTTTTTTATTACCTCTACTGGCGTCGCGACCCGCTAAACTGCTGGGTCCACCTCCCGTCTATCGTAGTGAGTGCCGGTAGTCGGGAGGTTACTCATCCCATAAAGCCAAAAACTAAGAGAAAATGTCCGCACCTCGCACCTAAACACTATACAGGACCTGTTCATTATCACCGCAACCGCTCTAATAGCTTCAAACTGGCATATCCATCCGGGAGCAGCCCCTGCGCCAACTGATACGCGCGGACGGCGTCGGTCGTGTTTGGTCCGGTGCGCCCGTCGATGCCCTGCGTATCAAAGCCAGCCTCGGTCAGGCGGGATTGCAGTTCCTTTTTCTCGGTGAAACTCAGCACCCGGTCACCGCGCGGCCAGTTGGCTTGAAACGGCGCTTGGCCGGCCAGACGGTCGGACAGATGGCCGATACCGATCACATAGGCGTCGGCACCGTTATATTTCTCGATCACGCCGAAATTGTCGAAGATCATCAGCGCCACGCCCTGCCCTCCGGCGGGCAATAGAATGGCCGCCTGTCCGTAATCCGGCACCGGCGTACCATTGGGACCCAACACGCCGCGCGCGGCCCAGTCAGAGGGCATCAATGTATAATCCCGCTTGGCCACGGCATAGTCGAACCCTTGCGGCAAACGTACTTCGACACCCCAAGGCTGACCCTTGATCCAGCCGTGCCGCGCTAGGTAGGCGGCGGCAGAGGCCAACGCGTCGGTCGGGTCCTCGGACCAGATATCGCGCCGCCCGTCGCCATCGAAATCCACCGCGTGATCCAGGTATGAGGTCGGCATGAACTGTGTATGACCCATCGCGCCCGCCCAGCTGCCGACCATATTCCCGGCACTGACATCCCCGGCCTGAACGATCCGCAAAGCCGCGATCAATTGAGTTTCAAAGAACTGCGCCCGCCGCGCGTCAAAGGCCAGTGTCGCCAGCGAGCGGATGGTCTGATCACTGCCCCTAAACGTCCCGAACGAGGTCTCGAGCCCCCAGATCGCCGTCACAACCTCTTTCTCGACGCCATATTGCGCCTCGATCCGGGTCAGGGTTGCGTGATGGCGTTCCAGCCCGGCGCGACCGTTGCGGATCCGCGTGTCCGACACAGCGGCATCCAGATACTCCCAGATCGGTTTTGAAAACTCGGCCTGATTGCGATCCCGTTCGATGATTTTCTTGTCATAGGTCAGGCCCGCCAGCGCCCGATCCAGCGTCGCGGCTGAAATGCCCTGTTGTTCTGCCCGTTCGCGGAACGCCCCCAGCCACGCCTGAAACCGCGCGTTTCCTTCGGTCGACACCCGATACTCCTTAGCTGAAGGCCGCACGATCGGTCGGAGGGACACGGTCATATCAGCCGAGGCCAGCTGAAAGGTCTGTGACCTATCCGCTGAATTGTGGGATTCCGCCTGCACAATGGATGCCCATAATGCAGCGGCTATGATGCCACTTACGCATTTACGCATTCCGAAATTCCTGATTACTGCTCAACCTCAGGATAGCGCAAAGTGTGAGATTCACAAAGCACTCAGACCAAAATACCTGACGCGCCCGGCCAAACCGAATAAGCTGCTGGGATGACACCCTTTGACGATCCAAAAGTTGCCACCGCATTTGACGCGCTGCCAATTGATGCTCGTGTCGGGGCGCTTGCCCTGCGTGACCTGATCTTTGACACCGCCGCGTCCTTGCCCGACACGCAGCCTTTGCAGGAATCGCTGCGCTGGGGTCAGCCCGCCTATCTGGCCCCAAAGGGTTCAACAATCCGGATCGGCACGCATAAGTCCGCGCGATTTGCACTGTATGTGCATTGCCAAAGCCGGTTGATGGGTGATTTCACCTCGGCCTTTCCCAGCGAGGATCGGCTGGATGGCAACAGGGCCGTGTTGTTTGACGACCCCGCGCAGATCGACCCGACGCGCCATGGCTGGCTGATTGCGCGGGCGCTGACCTATCACCTCTGACGGCGTTTGCGTTCGACCTTGCGTTTGATCTTGTCTTTCTTGCGCTTGTTGCTAACCGCTTTGCGTCGGGTTGGCCGCCCTTTCGCACCGCGTCCCCGTGGCAGGGCCTGATCGTCAATGGACAACAATTCCAGTTCCAAACCGCCGGTCACAGGCGTCGCCGCGGTAAGACGCACGGTGACACGCTGTCCGATGGCGATGATCAGCCCGGTGTCCGATCCCATCAGCGTCCCTGCCTCACGATCGAAATGGAAGAATTCGCGCCCGAGTGATCGGACGGGCACCAGACCATCCGCACCGGTTTCGTCCATTTTCACAAAGGCCCCGAACCGGGCGATACCACTGATACGGCCACTGAACTCATTGCCTACGCGCTCGCTGAGATAGGCAGCCAGGTAGCGATCTGTCGTATCCCGTTCGGCCATCATCGAACGCCGCTCGGTGTCCGAAATATGGGTGGCGGTTTCTTCCAGCCGGGCGATTTCGTCCTCGGTCAGCCCGTCGTCACCCCAGCCGTGGGCCGTGATCAGCGCCCGATGCACGATCAGGTCGGCATAGCGTCGAATGGGCGAGGTGAAATGCGCATAGTTCCGCAGTGCCAGGCCAAAATGACCGAAGTTTTCCGGGTTGTAATACGCCTGCGCCATCGACCGCAATGTGCTGAGGTTGATCAACTCGGCATCCTCGGTCCCGGCGGCGGCGTTCAAAAGCGCATTCAGATGCCGGGTTTGCAGAACCTGGCCCTTGGCCAAATTAAGACCGGCGGCCTGCGCCGTTTCCCGCAGACTTTCCAGTTTCTCAGGCGCGGGCTCTTCATGCACGCGGAACAGCAGCGGGCGGCGCTTGGCAATCAGGGTCTCGGCGGCGGCGACATTGGCGAGGATCATGAACTCCTCGATCAGCTTATGGGCGTCCAACCGGTCGCGGAACGCTACGCTGGTCACTTCGCCCGCATCGCTGAGAACGATCTTGCGTTCCGGCAAGTCCAACTCCAGCGGCTGCCGTTCGGCGCGCGCCTTCTTCAGGGCCGCATAAGCGGCGTAGAGCGGTTTCAGAACAGTTTCCAACAAAGGTCCGGTGCGGTCATTCGGGTTACCGTCAATGGCGTCCTGCACCTCGGCATAGTGCAGCGAAGCGGCCGAACGCATAAGGCCCCGCACAAACCGGTGTTCGATCTTGTTGCCGTCTGCGTCGATCTGCATCCGTACGGCGATACAGGCGCGCGGAACGCCTTCGTGCAGCGAACACAGATCGCCGGACAGGCGATCCGGCAACATCGGCACCACACGATCCGGGAAATAGCTGGAATTACCACGCTTTCGCGCCTCGCGATCCAGTGCGGTTCCCGGCTGCACATAAGCAGCAACATCCGCGATGGCGACCCAGATCACATGACCGCCGGGGTTTTTCGGGTCCTCATCCGCGTGCGCATAACAGGCGTCGTCATGGTCGCGCGCGTCCGAGGGGTCGATGGTCAGCAGCGGCATGTCCCGCAGGTCTTCGCGCCCTTTCAGGCCGACGGGTTTGGCCTTATCGGCCTCGGCAATCACCTTATCAGGGAAATCGTCGGGGATACCGTGCTGGTGGATCGCGATCAGCGACACCGCCTTGGGTGCCGATGGGTCACCCAGCCGCTCGACGATACGGGCGCGCGGCAGACCCATGCGGTTCTTGGGGCCTGCCTGTTCGGCCTCGACCAGTTCGCCATCCTTGGCGCCCAGTACCGCACCGTCATGCACCAGCCATTCGGTCGAGCCGGTCTTGTCGATGGGGACGATCCGTCCACCTTCGGCGCTTTTGCGGAAGATACCGACGATCCTGCGCGGATTGGTTCCGATACGTCGGATCAAGCGCGCTTCGTAGTTGTGGTCTTCTTCATGTACCACCGTCAGGCGAGCCAGAATGCGGTCGCCCTCGCCCAGCGCCGGATCGCTGGCGCGCGCAACGATCAGAACGATGGGTTCAACGCCTTCACCATGCCATTCCAGCGGGCGCGCGAACAGGTCACCATCGGCATTCGGAGCCTTTACTTGCAACACGCTGACCGGCGGCAACCGGTCCGGGTCACGATAGCTGCGCTTGCGCTTTTCCAGATGCCCTTCGGCCTCAAGTTCTTTGAGGATGCGCTTCAGATCAATTCGATCTGCACCCTTGATGCCAAAGGC
The DNA here is from genome assembly GCF_056539405.1 of Ruegeria sp. BB5. Taxonomy (NCBI): domain Bacteria; kingdom Pseudomonadati; phylum Pseudomonadota; class Alphaproteobacteria; order Rhodobacterales; family Roseobacteraceae; genus Ruegeria; species Ruegeria sp. BB5. The sequence goes on from NZ_JBQFUX010000010.1 coordinate 160,496, forward strand.
TTTGGCGATATCGCGTTTCGAGGTCAGGGTGGGGTTCGCCGAGATCCAATCGAGGACCTCTTGCTTGGTAGGGATGCGAGTCATAAGTCCGGCGTATCACGGGGATGCGACGGCGTCATGACTAAAAAAGATCAGGGTTTCAGATCGGCAACCGTGTCCACGTCACGCAGATGATCCAGAAAAGCCACCCGCGTTCCGGGGATTGAGACCAGAGTATCGGCCAGTGCGTGTTCCGTGGACCAGCGGACATCGCGGAACAGGTTCGTGGGCAAAGCCCCATAGCGTTGCGCGCCAACCAGCCAGTAGCCCCCGTCCGGCGCAGGCCCGAACACCATTTGCGTCGAGCCCAGCGCCTTGAACGCCCGCGCAATATGCCCCCGCGTGATGCCGGGAATATCCGCACCAATTAAACAGATCGGACCTTTTGGCATGTCCCGCAACATCCGGCCCATGCGATCACCCAGATCACCGTTCCCCTGTGGCACTCGCAGCAGATCCACCGGCCAGATACGGCTGTTCAGCCCCTCGCGGTCCGGGGAGACCGCCAGGACAATCTGCCAGCGCGGGTCGCGTAACCGCCGGATCAACGACTGGGTCTGATGCCGAAACCACCAGGCTGCGCCGACCATGCTGATATCGCGACCCAGACGAGTCTTTACCCGGCCCGGGCGTGGTTCCTTGACCATGATGACCAGAGTCCGCTGCATGGATCAGGCGAAATAATCCCGCAGGATGCGCGTGTAGATCGCCTTGAGCTGGTCGATCTGCGCCACCTCGACGCATTCATCCACCTGATGCATCGTGCGGCCAACCAGGCCGAATTCGACCACCGGGCAGTGGTTTTTCACAAACCGCGCGTCCGAAGTACCGCCGGTCGTGGACATCTCGGGTCGCAGGCCCGTTTCCGCCTCGACCGCTTGCGCCACCAGATCCGAGAGCGGGCCGGGCGGGGTCAGAAAGCTTTCACCCGAGATTTTGATCTTGATATCGACCTCGACGTCATATGCCTTAGCCACACGCTGCGCTTCGGCCCGCAACCAGTCGCTTAGGCTTGCACCCGAGTGCAAATCGTTGAACCGTATATTCACTGCCCCACGACATTGCGCCGGGATCACATTGGTTGCTGTATTTCCGGTATCGATATTCACAACGGCCAGCGTCGAGGCATCGAAATGATCCGTGCCCTGATCCAACTCATGACTGGCCAGGTCGTGCATCAGCCGCGCCATGGCGGGCAGCGGGTTTTTGGCGCGATGCGGATAGGCGGAATGTCCCTGCACGCCGGTCACCGTGAACCACGCCGTCATCGAGCCACGACGCCCGATCTTCATCATCTCACCCATCGTGTTCGGGCAGGTCGGTTCGCCGACCAGACAGACCGACATCCGTTCATCGGCGCGCTCCATGTAATCCAGCAACGCGGTCGTGCCGTCCACGGCATCACCCTCTTCATCCCCGGTGATGGCAAGAATGACTGCACCGTCTGGTGGCGTGTCTTGCACGAAATCCACCGCCGCTGCCGCAAAGGCCGCCACGCCGGATTTCATGTCAGTCGTCCCCCGCCCATACATCACGCCGTCGCGGATTTCCGCCCCAAAGGGCAGCATGGTCCAGGCGGCTTCATCCCCGACCGGAACAACATCGGTATGGCCATTGAACCCAAAGCTACGCGCATGGCCCTTTTTGCCCCAGCGCGCGAACAGGTTGGCGACACCCCCGCGATCGACCCGCGTGCAATCGAACTCCGCATCCGACAATAACTTTTCCAACAACACCAGCGCGCCGCCTTCCTCGGGTGTGACCGATGGGCAACGGATTAGGTCCGCTGTCAATTCTACCGGATCTGTCATGGTGAGACCTCTTTGCTTCATTCGGGCGCTGGTTCGCGCACAGATTCAACGAATTGGGCCGATTGCCAACCCCCGCACGCCCGATTCCACGGGCTTTTTTCTGTTTGTATCGCGCCGATACCCCAATAAAACACGGACCTTGACCCCGCGACCACCTTGCCGCACCCGTCAAAATTGCGTTAGAGCCGCGCCAAACAGGTAAACTGACGATGATACGCGCCCTATTCGCACTGATCTGCCTTACCTTCGCCACGCTTGCACAACAAGCCAAGGCGCAGACACTGGACGTCACCACCGTGACCCGCCCTCCGTTTTCCTATGTCGAAGACGGGGCACAGACCGGTTTTTCCATGGATCTGCTGGCGGCGCTGGCCCAGTCGCTGGATTGGGACTATTCGGTCAACCGGGTCGAGGCGTTCAGCGACATGCTGGGTGCGGTGCAGGACGGCACCGCCGATCTGGCCATCGCCAACATCTCTATCACCGCGGCGCGCGAAACGCAGATGGATTTCAGCCAGCCGATCTTTGAGGCCGGTTTGCAGATCATGGTCCCGTCCGAGGCCGCGCGCCGGCCCTCGCTGCTGCATGCGTTGCTGTCGACCGAATTGTTCATCGCCATTGGCCTGGCCTTTGCCATCCTGTTGGGCGGCGGCATGCTGATGTGGGGGTTCGAGCGCCGCTCGCAGCCCTATTTCGACCGCAAATTGAATGAGGCATGGTTCCCATCCTTCTGGTGGGCACTGAACCTGGTGGTCAATGGCGGTTTCGAAGAACGCATGCCGCGCACCCCGTTTGGCCGTGTGCTGGGCGTCGTTCTCGTGGTGTCATCCCTGTTCATCGTGTCGGTTTTTACCGCGCGCATCACCTCGGTCATGACGGTGGATGCGATCAGCGGCAACGTGAATTCGGTCAACGATCTGTATGGCAAACAGGTGGGCACGATTTCGAACTCGACCGCCGCCAATTTCCTGAACCGGCGCGAGATCGAGTTTACCGGATATTCCGGTCTGGATGAGATGCTGACCGCCTTCAAGGACAAAGAGCTGGACGCGGTTGTTTTTGACGCGCCGATCCTGTCTTACTATGCCTCGCACGAAGGACGACGGATCGCATCGGTGACCGGCGGCGTGTTCTTGCGAGAGAATTACGGGATCGCCTTCCCGACGGGATCACCCTTGGTCGAGGACGTCAATCAGGCGCTGCTGTCGCTGCGTGAAGACGGCACCTATGACGAGGTATACCGCAAGTGGTTCGGGGTTCGGAACTAACCCTGCTCCCCATCGCCGAAAAACGGCGTCATCTGCGCGACTATGACCGCGTTTTCATCCAATGCCCGCTGCATCAGCGCGCGCTCGTCGGCGTCAATGTCATGGCCCTGTGCTTCTCGCTCGGCCAATGTGCCATAGCCGGTGACGTCCAGCGGCGCGGTGTCTGCCTGTTTCAGGATCGCCACGGTCTCGCGCACGGCTTCGGCCTCATCCACGCCGCTGGCGAAACACATCAGCGCCGCGCCGGTCGCGCCGTCAGGCAAGCCATCGCCATCCTTGCGGCCGATTTGTACAAGCAAGGTATAGACTTGCTGACGCGAGGGTTTCTTTTGCTTTTCCATGGCGCCTGCATTACGGGCGCAACAAGGCATGGTCAACTGATAGAACGATCCGGCAGCAAGACCTGATTCGGTTTGTGGGCAATCGAAATACGTTGCATCAAAGCCAACAGGCATCCACCTTCATGCAAAATTGACACACAGGAACTGCAAAAATTTCTCCGCTGGATTGACAGGAAAATTATTGAGAATCCGCATGGTTGAAATCGGTACAATTTCGCCGACAATCTGAGTTTATTTGCGCGGAAATTAGCTTACGGCAGCGCCACATCTTTGGGTCGATACGAGGTATGGCATGCGAAATTTAGAATACCCAACACTATTGGTCGCAATTTTTTAACAAAGGAAAGTTCAATGAGTACTTTGTCTAAACTCCTAACTACCGTGGCAAGCGTCTCCGTTCTAGCTCTGGCTCCCGCAGCTTTTGTTGTGACAATCGCATCCACCAACTCTGTGCAAGCTGAAGCCAGCGGCGGAGGCGAAGAAGGTGGCGGTTCCGGCGGCGGCGAAGAAGGCGACAGCTCCGGTGGCGGCGAAGAAGGCGACAGCTCCGGTGGCGGCGAAGAAGGCGACAGCTCCGGTGGCGGCGAAGAAGGCGACAGCTCCGGTGGCGGCGAAGAAGGCGACAGCT
>NZ_JBQFUX010000011.1:0-156963 GCF_056539405.1 Ruegeria sp. BB5
CGGTGGCGTCGGACCGATGACCATTGCCTGCCTGCTGGCCAACACACTGACCGCCTGCTGCCGCGCAAACGCCTTGCCAGAGCCCGAAGGCCTGACAGCTTGATCTAAGGGAAAATAAAACTGAACAAATGGACCAAAGAGCAAACGCTTTTTGGTCCATTTGCTTTCTGAAGATTGAATTAAGTTTCAAGGGCCGGGTTTGAATGTCCGGTAAATTGGTGATAAGTAAGCTATTCCAGCCGGTTACGAGAGATTGGTGAAAGCCGTGTGGTGTTGGGCTGGAACCTGTAGTCTTGTTTGTTGAGTACGTATGATCGAAGTGCCCAGACCAATTCTGGCCGAATTCACGTTACGCCGAGTGATTGCAGGCGTTGGTTTCCCGCCTTTGTTGGCCAGTGCGTTCCAGCCTTTTCCGGCCATCTACCTGACCTATCCCCAGCGGCTTGTTTTCTGGATCGGTGTACTGGGATTGGCCCTGTGCGTGACCTGGATCGTCAGACGCGTGAGCCGGAAATTTTTCGCAGAAGCCCATTTCAGCTGGCGTGACATTGCGCTGGTTTTCTTCATTCTGGTTCTGTTCGTGCCATCTATGTGGCTTATGTCATATCTGCTGTTCTCTGCCGGGGGGCAACAGGCGCCGGATGTTCTGGCGGTGGCCCCTTATGGTGCCCTGTTTGCAACCGGGCTGGTCCTGGTGCGCGGGTATAGCCACGTTGATGAGCCGGTGCAGGATCAGATCGAGCCACCCTCGCCACGCCTGACCAAGCGTTTGCCAGAGTCGTTTTCCGGTCAGATCTATCGACTGACAGTCCGCGACCATGCGGTTGATGTGGTGACTTCAGCGGGGACATTCACCATCCGATCCCGCCTGACCGATGCGATCGCCGAGATGGAACCGGTACCCGGCCACTGTACGCATCGTTCCCATTGGGTGGCAGACGATGCCATTGTCGGGGTTGAAAAGCTGGACGGAAAAACCTTCTTGCGTCTGAAAAACACCGATCTGGTTCCGATCAGCCGAAAATACAAACCGGGGCTAGAGCTAGACGGCCTTATCTAAGCCACTCTATCTGGGCATTGGAATGACCCGAGGATGCGATCCGGTGAGTATGGCTATGGCCTGACCATCCATCAAAGCGTCCAGTGTATGATCCGAACTGCGTAACCCGCCAGTATATGTGCCGTAGGCCGGTAGGATCAGCCGCGTCTTGTCCACCAAAAAGGCGGGTCGGGTGATGGTTCGACCTCGCGCGTTCAGACGTGCTTTGGGGTGGTAGTGGCCTGACACCTCGGCTTGCGCTGGTGCCTGCGCGATATGGCGGAAAGTCAGCGGGGCAATCTTACACTCGGACAGATGCGTACCGCCCAGATCAATCGGACCAGGGTCGTGATTACCCTCGATCCAGATCCAGCGCCGACCAGCCTGCAGGGCCGTGATATCACGCTGTTCTTCCGCTTGCATTGCGGCCGAAGCTTTCAGATCGTCGAAGCTGTCGCCCAGGCAGATCACGGTGGCAGGATTGGTTCTGGCAATATCCACGGCCAGCCGGTTCAGGGTTTCTTGACTGTCATAAGGCGGCAGACTCGGGCCGCCCCGCCGAGCGATGCGCTCAGACTTGCCCAGATGCAGGTCGGATACGCACAGCAATTGCTGATCCGGCCACCACAAGGCCCCTGATCCCAATGCCTTCAGGGTCTGTCCCGCAAATGAAAACGCCACTTCGTTCATGATGCGTTCTTTGCGTGTTTCACCTCCGGACGCAAGCCGTATCAATCAGGTGTTAACCCCGCCGCCTTCAACAGACGTGCGCTTTCTTCTGCCAATAGCCGTTCTTCGGCCGCGCCCTTGACCGGAACCTTGCCGACCTCAAGAAACAAAGGGGCGGCAAGAGGCGATACGCGATCCAGCCGCAGCAGATCAATACGGTCTCCGATCCGGGCGATCATCGCTTCGATCCGCCCGAAATCCACCAGCCCGCGCATGGCCTCTTCGCGGGTGATCTGCATCAACAAATGATCCGGGTCGTATTTCAACAAGGTGTCATAAAGGATATCCGACGAGAACGTCGCCTGACGACCGCTTTTGCGCTGACCGCCCATGTTCCGTTCGATCAGCCCAGCAATCGTGGCCGAGGCGCGAAAGGTCCGTTTCATCACGGCATTTCCGGCCAACCAAGTCTCAAGCCCGTTACGCAGGGCATCCAGTTGAAACAGTGGCCGCGGGTCGGTCACTGCATCCAGCCCCCAGATTAGTGTGGCATAATCGGTTGCGACAAAACCCAGCGGGGCGAGCCCGGTTTCCTCCATACGTTTGGTCAGCAATAGGCCCAGCGTCTGCTGTGCGTTGCGGCCAGCGAAACCGTAGACGCACAGATTCTCGCGCCCGTCATTCGGAAAGCTCTCGATCAGCAGCCGGTCGCGTTGAGGCAGGCGAGACATGTCGCGCTGCAGAGACAGCCAGTCGGCAGTGTGTTTAGGCAGTTGCGGCCAATCCGGCTGGGCAAACATCCGCAGAACCCGGTCGCTTAACTGCGTCGAGGTGGCGAATTTCGTGCCCGCAAAAACAGCAACTTTCGGTTTTCTGTCCGCACGGCGGCTGACCTCAACCACCATCTCGCGCAGGCCCTCATAGCGGACAATCTGCCCCCCGATCAGAAAGGTATCTCCGGGCGTTAGCGAGGCAGCAAAGGCCTCTTCCACTTCACCCAGCGGTTTGCCTCCGCGGTTGCGTTTCAAACGTACCTTCAGCGTGTCGGTGTCCTGAATAGTGCCCAAGTTCATGCGGATACGCTGCGCTGCGCGCGGGTCGCGCAGCTGCATTTGTCCGTCTGCGCGCTGTTGCAAGCGCTGCCAGCGATCATAGGCGCGTAGGGCGTAACCTCCGGTCGCGCAGAATTCCAGACAGGCGTCGAATTCATCGCGTGACAGATGCGCGTATGGCCCCGCTGTGGTCATTTCCGTAAAAAGCGCGCTGGCGTCGAACGGGCCTGCCGAAGCCGCTATCAAGATATGCTGGCATAGCACATCGCGGGGGCCAGAGCCGCGCGGTTCACCGTCCAGATCACGCGCTCTGGCGGCCTCAAGTGCCGCGACGCATTCCACCACCTCAAAGCGGTTGGCAGGTACCAGCAGGGCCTTGGAGGGCGCGTTGTAGCGGTGGTTTGCCCGCCCGATCCGTTGCACCAGTCGTTTGACATTTTTAGGCGCACCAATTTGGATCACAAGGTCCACGTCACCCCAATCGATGCCAAGGTCCAGGCTGCCGGTACATACTATGGCGCGCAGGTCGCCCCGCACCATTGCGTCCTCGACCCGCTCGCGTTGCTGCCGGTCCAGACTGCCGTGGTGAATGCCGATCGGCAGGCCGTCATCGTTGGCAAGCCACAGATTGTGAAAGAAAATTTCGGCCTGCGCGCGGGTGTTGTGGAAGATCAGCGTCGTTTTGTGTTGTTTGATCTGCTTGAGCACCGCCGGGATCGAATAAGCAGCGCCACCACCGGACCAGGGGGGCATTTCCTGCGTTTCCAGCATGCGGATATCCGGATCAGGTCCGGGATCGGCCTGCACAATCTGACAAGGGTCCGGGTGCCGGGCCAGAAAGCGCGCGATGGCCTGCGGGTCCTCGACCGTAGCTGAAAGACCGACCCGGCGCAGGTCAGGGCACAGGGTTTGCAGCCGCGCCAAGGCCAGCATCAGTTGATCTCCTCGCTTGCTTTCGGCCAATGCGTGGATTTCGTCGACAATCACCCGTTGCACCCCCGCAAACATCCGAGGCGCGTCCTCGTAAGAGGTCAGCAGGGCCAAGCTTTCAGGGGTGGTCAGCAAAATATGGGGTGGGTCTACACGCTGCCGCTTTTTCTGCGTGGCCGAGGTGTCGCCGGTGCGGTCTTCGATCCGAATGGGAAGGCCAATCTCATCGGCAGGGCCGCGCAGGTTGCGGCGGATATCGGCGGCCAGTGCCTTGAGCGGAGACACATAAATCGTGTGCAACCCCTCATGCGTGCCATCTGCAAGTTCCGCCAATGTCGGCAAAAACCCGGCCATTGTCTTACCGCCCCCGGTCGGCGCGATCAGCAACGTGGCCGGGTCCAAGGCCCGGTTGAACATATCTTGTTGATGGGGGTGAATGGACCAGCCCTTGGCGGCAAACCAAGATGTGATCCGGGCGGGAATCTGCGTCATACGCGCAGACTACCCGGCCCTTTACCGAAATGGCACGGCGTTATTTGACGATAGTCTCGTCCTTGACGAACATGTTGGACCATGCGCGGTCGATCAGGTCAGGGCTCATCTGATAAGGGATGCCCTCAAACTCGCAGATCGAGATCATCTGGTCGATCAGGAAGATCGGCTGATAATTCGCATAGATATTGTTGATGGTCGGGTATTTAACCTTCAACAGATGGACCAGAGCAGCCTCGTCAAGCGGCATGCCGCGTTTGCGCGCCACCATGGCAAAGATTTTCAGGAAGTTCTCCTGGTTCGGGCCGTCGATCTTGATCTTGAAGAAGATCCGGCGCAGGGCCGCTTGGTCGAAGATTTCATTCGGGTGGAAGTTGGTCGAGAAGATGACCAGCGTGTCGAAGGGAACTTCGAACTTTTCACCCGACTGCAGGCCAAGGATATCCTTGTTCTCTTCCAGCGGAACAATCCAACGGTTAATCAGGGCCTGCGGTGGTTCCTGCTGACGGCCAAGGTCGTCCACGATGAAGATACCGCCGGTCGATTTCAACTGCAAAGGGGCCTGATAGGTTCGCGCTGTGGGGTTATAAACCAGATCCAGCATACCCAGCGTCAATTCACCACCTGTAACCACGGTTGGACGTTCGCACTGAACATAGCGTGTGTCGAACCGTTTGCGGCGGCGCAGGCTGTTGGGATCGTCTGGCTCCTGTTCAATCGCAGTATGAACGATCGGGTCATAAACCGTAATCACCTGACCGGCATATTCGATGGCGAAAGGCACATAGACATTATCGCCCAGTGCATCGCGAATCCCGTTTGAAATCGAGGATTTACCGTTGCCCGGAGGGCCATACATCAGGACCGAGCGACCGGCGCTGACCGCCGGGCCCAATTGATCCAGCAAGCTGTCGGGCAGAACCAAGTGGCCCATTGCGCCAATCAGCTGGTCGCGGGTCACCTGAATGTTGCGGATCGACTGGCGTTTCACCTGTTCGCGGTAGACGTCCAGCGGTACGGGCATGGCGCCGAAATATTCTGACTGGCTCAACGCGTCCAGTGCGCGGGCCTTGCCGGCATCAGTTAGCTGATAACCCATCTCATTGCCGCTGTTGGCATTCAGGGTGCCGGTGGCCTCGATCAGCTTTTGCTCGCGGGCCATGTCGATCAGTTCCTGCGTGACGGAGCCCGGCAGACAAATCGCCACGGCGATCTCGGACACAGTGTCTACATTCTTGCGAAAGATCGTTTTCAACATGATATCGCGCATCATGACGATGGGCAGTCTCATTTCGCCCAAACCCTTTGGGGCAGGGGGGGCCATTACCGAAGTTGTCTGCATATTCATGAGCGTCGCCCGTCTATCCAGTATTCACGCCAATGGCCCCAAAAAGGGCCGCTTAGGGGAAATCTGGCCCGGCTTTGTGGCAGTACCAAGGCGGCGACAAGGCGCGTTAATGATAGTTTACGAGCCGTAAACAGTGCCTAAGATCAGGTAAATAGCCAGGCTGCCACCAAGAGGCAGGCCCATTGGAAAGTGCTTCTTCCTGTTCCAGCTTTCCCAATTTGGCGCAACGTTGCGCAACGCTGTATGCATGGCCAGTCGATGTGTGACAAAGGCAGCAAGCGTGGTGGCTGCCAGAATAAACATCACCAAAACCCAATCCCCAGACCAGACAAAAGGTGAGGCGGCGGCCATGAACTTGGCATCCCCGGCACCCAAAACGCCAGCGGCATTAAACAGAATGCCCAAAATCAGCACGGTCACAATATGCAGCAAGTGCCAGACGTAAGGGGGAAGTGTCACCGAGAACGACCAGATCGTTAGTGAGGTCCACTGGGTGGACCACGGGGGCAGCACAAACAACCCGACAATGGCGAAAATGACGGCCAGCGCAACAACGGCGTGGTTCTTGATCAGCATGTCCCGCAAGTCTGTAAACGCCACGTAAAAGCAGATCGGCAGAACAAACGGAAGAAACCACAGCGCAGCAAACGCGGGAATACTCATCAATCAGGCATCCTCAAGCGCGCGCAGCGAGCGGACAGCCTCGTCAAAATGCTGTGGATGGGTGGCGATGGCTTCGCGGAACAGGTTTTTGGCTGTCGCCACATCCCCTTGCTTGACCGCAGAGATACCCATCGTGTTCAGCAGCCTGGCGCGTTCCACCTGTGTCATGGGAACAACCGGCAGGCTGTAATTTCCTTGCGCAGCTCGGGCCAGAACCAGATTGTTCTTGGCGGTGAACAGGGATTTGTCCTGACGGATCGCCTCGGTAAACAGGCGTTCGGCTTCGGCAAACTGGCCGCGTGTCAGCTTGGAATAACCCCAATTGTTCATGACACCACCGGGGCGCGTGGTCAGGCCGACCGCGGTTTCATAAAAGTGGTCTGCGCGTTTCCAATCCTGTTTGGAGTCTGCGACCACCGCTTCAAGCCGATACCGTTTGAAGGTTTCATAAGTGGGTGGAATGGTATCCAGAACCGATTTAGCCTGCCCCCAATTGCCGGCACGGACAAGCGCGTCAGCATATTCGAGCTTGTCGACGTTTCCGGCGCCTTTCATCGTCGTCACCTTTTTCCAGGCGGCGACGGCTTCGGTCGACCGTTTCGCACGAGACAAGGAAATCGCCAGTCCCCGCTGCAGGTCAATCCGACCCGGATTTTTGGCAGCGGCGCCTTGAAAGTAAGTGACCGCCTCATTTGGATCGGCGGCGGTCAGCAAGACCTCGTTCAGGTTGGTCTCGTCAATGACGTTGACCTCCTGATAGGTACGCTCGACCTTTTCTTCCTCGGTTTCTTTTTCGCAGGCAGAAAGGATCAGCCCGCACATCACGATTGGCGCAATCAAGAATTGTTGGCGCATTTTTTGCGTCCCTTACTGCTCTTGCCTGTTTTACGGGAGCTTGCGCAGCTTGAATTGCCCGTCGCCTTGCTGCTCCAACGTATATTCTTGTTCTTCTGCCGTAGTATTAACAGGATTTTCCATTTTTGCGAGCGCTAAGCGCAGATTGTCCCGGATTGCGTCACTTTCGCCATCGTCCAGCGCAAATGCCCGCTTGAAAACCTGCGCGGCCTCGGGATATTCGCCCTTTTCGACCAGCACCACGCCTAGATTGTTCCAAGCAACTGGCCAGTCAGGATTGTCCTTGACGGCCCGTCGCAGTAGGGTTTCGGCCTGTCCTAGACGCCTGAGTCCCAGATTGGCCGTGCCCATCGCCGTCAGGATTTGTGTTGTCATCCCCTGATCCAATGCGGCGCGGGCAAAAGAATCCAGCGCCAGCTCGTATTCCCCGGCGGCCATCAACCGGTTTCCCACCGTAATTTCGTCCGCCCTTTGACCTTTAGGGTCAATTCCGGGGACGTCCAGATCATCTGACGACCCTGTCTCAGTGCAAGAGGCCACCATGGCGATCACCATGGCGGCCTTTAGCATGTGGCGTATACCGTCGTGGATGCGCCTGAAGCCTACTAAATTTGGGTTATTAATTACCCGCCGCAAAATCAGCGATTCCTTTTGCCGAAGGTCCGACCAGAATAACCAGCAAAGGCGGCACCGTCAGGATCATTGTGGCAAGAGTCATCTTGGTTGGCAACTTGTTCGCGGCTTCTTCGGCGCGCATGACCCGTTTGTCGCGCATTTCGCCAGCGTAGACCCGAAGCGCTTCGGCGATCGAGGTGCCGAACGTCGCGGACTGGATCATGACGGTCACGAATGAGCTGACATCTTGCACGCCGCAGCGGGTTCCGAAGTCACGCAAAACCGTGTCCTTGTCCTTACCAGCCTTCAATTCATAAGCGACAATTTCGAACTCTTGCGCGATATCGGGGTAGGAGGCCTTCATCTCACGCGCAACCCGTACAATGGCTTGATCCAGAGATTGTCCGGCCTCGACGCAGACCAGCATAAGGTCCAGCGTATCGGGAAAACCGGCGACAATTGCTTCATTACGTTCGGCAACACGCCGGGTGATCCAGTAGCGCGGCAGAAAATATCCTGCACCTGCCGGAATCAGAACCCTAAGAGCCATCTGTTGACCGGTGAATTCCTGGCCACCCGACAGTACGGTAACCAACATGACGCCGACCAGAATACCGATAATACCCAGCGCAAATTGTGCAAAGTGGAAGAACCGCACAGCATCCTTTGAATGATATCCGGCTTGCCGCAGCTTTAGCTGCATTGCCGACAGTTCGGCTTCGTTTTGCGGCTCAAGGAATGTCGCGAACTTTTCAAGCTGCTCGTTGCGGCTGGTGTTGCGAAGCTTGTCCTTTTTGGATTTCTTATCGTGTTTTGGTGCGGCAGTGGATTTTTGCAGCTTTTTCAGAGGGTCCTCTGGTTGGTTCAGCATCAGAGTGACAGCGATTAAGATCATCGCCAGACCCAAAACGCCGATCACGATAAGTGGACCGAATTCGCCAAGGTACTGTTTGATCAGGTCGTTGATTGGGGCCAGAACTTCCATTGCAATTCCCTCAGACCTTGATGTTGGTAAGAACGCGCATCACGATCAGATTCAACGTCAGCATGATGCCCACGAAGAAACAGGCCGGGATGAACAGGGGATGATCAACCACGTCGTCATAGTATCCGGGGTCCGTCACCATGATGAAAAGCAGGCAGAAAAGGGGGAACCCTGACAGAAACTTGCCGGACCATTTTGCCTCGGCGGTGATCGCCTTTACACGCCGGAACAGGCGGAAACGGGCGCGGATCACCTTGGCCAGACCAGCCAGAATTTCAGCAAGGTTACCGCCTGACTGTTGTTGGATACCCACGGCCACCGCCAGAAAGCGAAGGTCCTGCATGTCCAGACGTTCAGCCAGATCACTCAGCGCCTCACCCACGTCCCGGCCATAGGCGCATTCGTCGGCAATGACACCGAACTCGGTTCCCAGTGGGTCCTGTACTTCGTTTGCGACAATCTGAATGGACGACACAAATGGGTTGCCCACGCGCAGGGATCGGACCATCAATTCAACCGCGTCAGGCAGTTGCTCTTCCATCATGCCCATGCGTTTACCGGCCTTCCGGCTCACCCAGGTGTAGACACCGCCAACACCGATAAAGACCGACAATGCCACCCGCAGAACCATTTCCGTTGCGGTGCCGACGCTCAGGCCGACGAAAGCAAAGCCTGACAAAAGGATCATGACCATGATCAGTTGTTTCGGGGTGAAGGCAATAGCTGCCTTCTGCGCTTTGTCAGCCAACAGCGAATAGAGCGGGATGCTCTGCGTTTTCATATGCTGCTGCATTTCCTTGCGCAGCTGTTCCAGCACTTGTTCCCGCCCGACACCTTTATCGAGCATATCCAGACGCCGGTTTACACGGCTGTTCAGGCTGATGGATTTGCCGAAAGCCACCAGATAGATGCCTTCGACTAGGGCGAACACCGCGACGAAGATCACGACATAGATGAGCGCCTCAACAGGCAGTTGCATTGCCAGATCTCCTACATATTCGTTGGTTCATAGACCGAAGCGGGCAGGTCAAAGCCCCACAGGCGGAAGCGCTCAGAATAGTGACTGCGCACGCCGGTCGCTGTGAAGTGACCGATGATTTTGTTGTCCGGTGTTAGTCCAACACGTTGAAATTTAAAGATTTCCTGCATCGAGATCACATCGCCTTCCATGCCCGTAATCTCGGTGATTGAGGTCATCCGACGCGAACCATCCTGCAAACGGCTGGCCTGCACGATCAGGTTCACAGCTGACGAAATCTGGCTTCTTACCGCTTTGATTGGCATTTCGATACCGGCCATCGCGATCATGTTTTCCAGGCGCGAAATCCCGTCGCGCGCCGAGTTGGCGTGGATCGTGGTCATCGAACCGTCGTGGCCGGTGTTCATGGCCTGCAACATGTCGATCACCTCGGCGCCACGCGTCTCACCCACGATGATGCGGTCAGGACGCATACGCAGGGCGTTTTTCAAACAGTCGCGCGGGCTGACCTCACCTTTGCCTTCGACGTTTGGCGGACGGCTTTCCATCCGACCCACATGGGTCTGTTGCAGCTGAAGTTCCGCCGTATCCTCGATTGTCAGGATGCGTTCTGCGTCATCGATGAAACTGGACAAGGCGTTCAGCGTGGTGGTTTTACCCGAACCCGTACCACCTGAAACGATGATGTTCAGACGGGTTGACACGGCGGCCTGAAGATAAGCGGCCATTTCTTCGGTAAAGGCACCGAAATTCACCAGGTCATCGATGCCCAGCTTGTCTTTCTTGAACTTACGAATTGAGACCAGCGATCCATCCACGGCAATCGGCGGCACCATCGCATTGAAACGCGAACCATCAGCCAAGCGAGCGTCAACGTAAGGGTTGGATTCATCGACACGACGTCCCACAGCGGACACGATCTTGTCGATGATCCGCATCAGGTGCTTTTCGTCTTTAAAGGTGATGTCGCTGATTTCCAGCCTACCGTCGCGTTCCACAAAGATCTGTTGCGGACCGTTGACCAGAATATCGTTGACGGTATCGTCCTGCAGCAAGGTCTCAAGCGGGCCAAGACCCGTCACTTCGTCATACAGTTCCTTGTTCAACTGCGAGCGGTCCTCGCGGTTCAGAACAATATTCCGGGTTTCCAAAATTTCGCTGACAATCGAGCTGATTTCCGCGCGCAATTCAGATTCGCCTGCATTTTCGAGCGCCGCTAGGTTCAGGTTTTCCAACAGTTCGCGATGCAGTTCGATCTTGATCTCGCCAAGGCGTTCCTTGCGCTTGCGATCGCGATCTCCGGCCACCGGTTCGGCCGCCTTTTTCTGCACGGGCCGTCGAGCGACGGCATTAGCAGTGGGCTTTTTTTCCGCAACAGGTTCAGGTGTCGCGGCCGGAGTTTGAACCGGCTGCGCTTCGGGCTGTTTCTTGTAACGTGAAAACACGGCGGCTCTCTCCCTTTAGTACTGGTTACGCGGCCTCAGCGTCGCTGCTGCCCAAACTATGAAGCGATTTCGCAAGCTTCGCGATTTCGCGGCGCAGCGGATTCTTGGCGGCTGCATTGGCCAGCGGTTGTCCGTGGTCGCCACTCTGCATGACCGGCTTGCCGCCATCCGGCAATTGCAGGTCAATGGAGATCCCCAGGCTTTCACCCATTCGTTTGACCCGGCTTTTGCCGTTCAGATCGGTAAATTTCGGCGCCCGATTCAGAGCAAAGCGCAATTTGTTGAAAGGCAATTCCTCGGCCTGCAGTGCACGTTTCAGGCGCAGCGCGTTCTGAGCCGAGCGCATGTCCAGTTCAATCATGGCGAAATACACATGTGCGGCCTGAAGAACGGTTTCAGACCAGTGAACCAGCGTCGAGGGCATGTCCACGATCACATAATCAAAGTTCCGGCGGGCTGTTTCGATCACGCGCTGAATATCTTCGGGTGTGATCAGATCGAGCGGCACCATGTCCGATGGCGCTGTCAGAACTTGCAGTTTCTCTTCATAGGTTTGCAACGCTTGAGAAAATACGTCGTCATCCATCAGCGATGTGTCCGAAAGCATTTCAAAGACAGTTTCGCGCCGTGGTAAATCCAGATAGGTCGAAACTGTGCCGAATTGCAGATCCAGATCCAACAGACAGACTGATGGCGCGTCTTTGTCCGATACGGTGGCCAATTCCCAGGCCAGATTGACTGCCATAGTGGTGGAACCGACGCCTCCGGCAAGTCCGTGGACCACAAAGAGGGCCCCTTCTTTCGATTCACCTTGCGCCAAAGGTGCAGCGGCCTGCTGTACTGCAACTGGATCGGGCTGGTTCATCCGGGCGATAGCTTCCTGCAATTCGCCTTCGGGCAGAGGGTAGGGGACGAACTCGTCCGCGCCTTTGCGCAACAGTTGGTGCAGAGACGCCGGAGTGACGTCTTCGGCGATCAGGACGATTTTGATCTTCTTTTCTTTGGCTCGCGTGATGATCTCACCCATCAAGGACAGGTTGTCTTCATCTTCGCCGTCAATCGCCAAGGCGACAAACTCCAAAGAATCAGCATCAGGTTGGCTGAAGAATGCCAGGGCTTCGGCAAAACCGAGATCACCCCACTGTTCTCCCAGTGCAACCTCCATATCCTCGATCAGAAGGTCGAAATTCTGGACGTCACGGCTGATGGTGCAGGCCAGAATGGCGTTTTTATCATCTTGTGGCGATGCGCTCGTCATTAACACAATCCTTGTCGCGAGAGCCGACCAACCCAGAGAACCCGAAGATTCTGTCTGGTTCGCTCTTGCCCCGTCGCGGCCAGATTTGGCCGCAGGTCACCTAATTGTTGAAAATTTGGCTTGGAACTTAGGCAAGATTTAGGCGCAAAAGAACCAATTGTAGGGAAATGGGCGACGATGTCGCCCAAATCCGACTTATTGTTCGGTTGTATCGCCAACTCGGGTCTGGCTACGCAGTTGCGCCTCGTACGTCGCGCTTTGTACATATTCGCGATAGACGATGGCGGCATACTTGCCGTCCAGAACCAGCGGATTGCGATCCACAAAGCCCGAAACCTCGGTCACGGTGCGGCGGTTGCGCCGATCGCGATTCGGAGTATCGATCAGTGGGCGTGACTTGCCGAAGGAAACAACTGCCTCAAGACGCGAGCGCGAGATGCCCTGCTGTGTCAGGAAGGCAACTGCCGCATTGGCGCGTCGCTGACCCAGTGCCTTGTTGTAACCTGTCGAACCGACGGCGTCCGTATGGCCATAGACCCGGAACCGCGCTTCGGGGAATTGTTTGATCCACGCAGCCTGCCGCAACAGGATCCGCTGAGCCGCTTCGTCCAGCTTTGCGCTGTCAAAGGCAAAGTTGATCTGCGTCGGAACTTCGGCCGCGAACCGCTGCCCCAGGATTTGGGCATAGGTCAGTTCGCCGTTCATGACTTGGGTGTTGTTCAGGGTCGCATTCCCGAAAGCACCTTGGTCAACTTCATACCCGGCTTCACGCGTACAAGCGGCGACAGCAACCGAAAGACCCAGTGTGATTATCCACTTCTGCATTGGTCCTATCCTCCTATCAATCCAGAACGTAGCCGTAGGAGCTGCCAAAGTCCTGCTTGGCCACTTCCGAGGCTGCGCCGGCACCCGGGCGCGTTGTACGACCGACTTTGCCGTTCACGAACAGATCAAATTCGCTGGGCGGCTTGACCCGATCTGTTGGCAATGCCAGCGCTTCACCACGTGTCGGCGAAACCAGATGCGCAGTGATTATGATAACCAGTTCGCTTTGTTGGCGCTGGTATTCCGCAGAGCGGAACAACGCTCCCAGCACCGGAATATCACCGACCCAGGGAATTTGGCTGTTCAGGTCTGCAAAGTCATCTTGAATCAACCCGGCGATTGCGAAGCTCTCACCATCTCGCAATTCAACCGTCGTGCTGGTCTGACGAGTGACAAAGCTAGGAACTGTATCGCCTTGGATAGTAAAGTCTGAACTGGTGTCAATGCTGGACACGGCGGCGGCAAGCTCAAGATTGATCAGATCGCCATCCACAACGCGTGGAATAAAGTCGATTTCAACGCCGAACGTCTTGTACTCAATGGCAATAACACCATCTTCTTGCGGCACCGGAATGGGAACTTCACCGCCGGCAAGGAAGGTTGCTTCCTGACCCGACAGGGCAGACAGGTTTGGCTCTGCCAGACTGCGGGCAAGACCTTTGGCCTCCAATGCTTCCAGCAGCAAACGCACCTGCGTCGATCCGGCCCCAAAGCCGAACAGGATGGCACCTGTATTTGTTTGAAGTATGGGGATGTTGTCGTTCAGTGCGTTGGCCAGAGCACCCGCATTGTTGAGGGTGTTGAAACCACCTGTCACGTCACCGCCGCCGAAGCCCAGCGAAGCGGTCAGGCTTTTGGCCACCGAGCGGTTCATCTCGGCAAAGCGTACTTTCAGCATGACTTGCTGTACGCCGCCGACTGACATCAGGTTCGAAACACGCTCGGGCGCGTAACGCTCGGCCAGTTCCAATGCCCGCGCCAGTTTTGCGCCGCTGGAAACCGTTCCCGAAAGGACGATGCCATCATTGGCTGTGCGCACTTCGATCTGTTCACCTGGTAAAATCTGAACCAAACGCTCTTTGAATTCAGATACATCCGGCGATACGCGAACCCGAACATTTGCCAGCAGGTTACCCGCGCCGTCAAACAGGGTCAGCGTGGTCAGGCCCGGAGCCTTACCCAGCACATAAATAGTGCGATCCGAAAGCGACGAGATATCGGCGATACCGGCATTAGCAATGCTAAGTTCGGCGAAAGGTTCTTCGCTTTCCACTACAATTGCGCGGTTCATCGGAACGTCCAGCGTTTCCGCTGAACCATTCTTTACCACGCGCAAAGTTTCAGCCCAGGCCGTATGGCCGACCGGACCAACTATAAGCGCCAACCCCATAAGGGTTGCGCTGATCCAAGTACGTATTGTCATGTGACCTGCCTCTCCGATCACGCCTCGTTTTTTGGGTCTATGCCCTATGTCAGGTAACACTGCGCGAATTACGAATTTATTGCAATAATCAAGGGTTTCTGGAATTTTCCTTATGTGGACAATGCGCAACATGCAAAACGAAACAAGCCGCGCAGTTGGCGCGGCTTGTATTGGTAAATCTCTGATTTAACGTCAGTTTGTGCAAGGAATTTCGGTTTGCACAATTTCTCCGCTACGTCGAACTCTCGTGTAGCATTTCCGTTCTTCAGCCTGAACCGGGGCGGGGGTTGCTTCTTTGATTCCCAACAGTTTTCGCTGGTCCACTTCAACCGCACTTGCGATTGTGTCGTCCTGCACCCCAACTAAGGCCAATGACAAGCGACCTGTGTTCTGTGCTTGGGCCAAAGCCGCGATTTCTTCTGGGGTGGCGGCCACTGTCACAGTACGCGCAATTGTTGTGCCTGTCAGATCTGATCCCGCTGACTGGTCAATCGCGACCAATTCGATGTTGGTCTGAATCAGGCGGGTGATTTCGCCGACACCTTCTTGGAGATTGTTGTTGACAGTTCCCGTCCAATACACATCCACACTATCACCAGGGCGCAAAAAGCCAGAAACACCAGACGCAACATCAACGCTGATCGCAAAAGCGCGTTTACCTTTTTCTATCCGTGAGGTCAGACCTGCAGCCTCCCCAGGATTGGTGACTTTGACCTCCATGAGGGCCTCGTCTTTTTCCATCGCTCTCAGGACGAATCGATCTCCCTTAGCGTCTTCAGGAAACAAAACGGCCATGTCCACGAAGCTGCCTTCCGGGATTGCTTCGTCAGGCCAGTTGACGACACGAACGTCTTCCTTGGTCAGGCGCTCTCCGTATTTCATGGCTCGGTTGGATACAAGAACGCCAGTAGTCCCTTCCAGGGCGGCATTTTCCAACGCTTGTTGCGCGGCCAGGCGTTCTCGGGCGAGTTGGTCCTGATGCTGTGCGATGTAGTCGCGCGCCAAATAGACGGCGCCTCCGGCCAAAGCCACCCCGACAATCAGGACAAGTCCAAATACTGCACGCATTCACGTCCCCTCGTATTGTTCTATTTTGGTTTGTTCGTCGTGACATTACGACGAAGTCCAGTCCTTCGTAATGTTAAATTGTGTCGAAAAGGGGGACAATCTCGATTAATTTCGTGATTGTAATTCCGCACTCATTCTGAGGCGTTTCCGCATCAGGGGCTGGTGGCAGAAAACTTGGTTCGAATGTCTTGAACCTCAACCGCAGAGACTGCGGCACCATTTTTTGCGTCCAGGTTTTGCACAGGATCTGCGATGTAAAGACCGATGAAAGAACCAAATCCAACCAGCATGGCTGTCAGCACGACCCAATCAACCGTTACGGCCCCGTCCTCTTGGCGAGAAAATGTTGCAAGTCTCTTCAGCATAGGAGCACCACTTTAGGGATATTGCATAAAAAGAGGGGCCAAGCCTAAGCAAGCATGGCCCCACCATATAAATCTCTACTGGCGTTTATATTAGCCGCCGGTTGTGCCGAACTTGGTTTTGATGTCTTCAACCGTGGTGCCGTCGATCTCGGTACCGATCTTGTCCGACAGAGCTGCGGTGCCATCACCGATCGCGCTGTAAGCAACTGCGGCCAGGCCAACGATAGCTGCGGTCAGAACGACCCAGTCAACTGTTACGGCGCCGTCTTCGTCTTTGCGGAAGTTCTTGATGAACTTGATCATGTTACGTCCCTCCTAAAGGATCAAAAGTCAAATAAACCTCGGGGTCTATCAGAGCTTTCTCTCTCAGTCCGCTCCCGACCGTCTCGGTATGGCACTATGATTGCCTGTCAGGCGTGGCAGGAATTGGGCTAAACACCATTTTTTTTCTTTTCCGCTTAACTTTTTGGTAGTTTTTTCTTCAAGCTATTGAAAATAAACAAATAAAAATTCGTTACCGATTGGGGTGTTCTGTGTTGCCGATGCAAAATTGCGCCAAATGAGGCGAAATTGCCCCATTTCGACGTGTTTCTCTGGCATTACAACGGGATTCGCGGTTCAAATCCCGTAAAAGAAAAATATGAGGCAGGCAAAATGAAACTCCGGGACGCAATGATCTGCGCCGGCACGTTGGCTTTGATGATGTCAGGGCCCTTGCCCGCTATCGCGAATGAAGTTGAACCCAGGGGCGTATATAAAAGAGTAAAGCCTCCCAAACCGGGGACGCGACCCAAGATAACTGTTCAGATTTCGCCCGAAGAACATGCATCGGCGCCCTTCGCGCCCAGCACCGGGGCCGAGCTCGTTATTCCTGAGATCGTCAAACGCGCCAAGGTTGTACCCCCAAGTGTTCCAGGGACTGGATCGCAAAACAAGCCGGTCGGGTCTTACAAGGCTTTCTGGGATAAAATCTCACCTGCTTTGGCCGAAGCAGGAGCCTGGCGGTTGGATGCAGCCATAAACGCGCTGGCCGCGACCAATGTGGCCTCACCACGTTTGCAGACACTCCAGAACATTGCGCAACAACAAGGGATCGAGATTCTGCGCTCGACCGTAGGAACAAATGTATCGCCGGCTTTGGTGCTGGCCGTGATTTCGGTTGAATCAGCAGGTCGTGAGAATGCGGTCAGCTCAGCCGGGGCGCAGGGGTTGATGCAGTTGATGCCAGCCACCGCCAAACGATTTGGTGTTAAGGACAGCTTGCAGCCGTCTCAGAATATCTCGGGCGGTGTGAAATACCTGAACTGGTTGATGGAAGAATTTGGAAATGATCCGATCCTGGTGCTGGCCGGATATAATGCGGGTGAAGGTGCTGTGCGCAAGCACAGCGGAGTTCCCCCTTATGCCGAGACGCGGGACTACGTGCCCAAAGTCCTTGCGGCCTTTCAGATCGCCAAGGCCCTTTGTTCAACCCCGCCCGAGCTGATTTCGGATGGCTGTGTGTTCCAGACATTGAATTGAAAAGGCCCGCCAGAACTGGCGGGCCTTTTCAATCTAGTGGATTAGTTGACGATCTTGGCCTCGGTGGCGGCGCGAATCTCGTCTTCGGTTACACCTTCGGCGATTTCGACGATCTTCAGGCCACCGTCGACCACATCCAGAACACCCAGATTGGTAATGATGCGATCCACCACTTGTTTTCCAGTCAGGGGCAGAGTGCATTTCCTCAGCAGCTTGGACTTGCCGTGCTTGTTAGTGTGATCCATAACAACGATCACGCGGCCGACACCGGCCACAAGGTCCATCGCACCGCCCATGCCCTTGACCAGAACGCCGGGAATCATCCAGTTGGCCAGATCACCTTCCTCATCAACCTCCATAGCTCCCAGAACCGCTGCAGCGATCTTACCGCCCCGGATCATCGCAAAGGATGTGGCGCTGTCGAAATAGGACGTGCGCGACAATTCAGTGATCGTCTGTTTTCCTGCGTTGATCAGGTCGGGGTCTTCTTCACCTTCGAACGGGAAGGGGCCCATGCCCAGCATGCCGTTCTCGGATTGTAGAGTGATGTCCTTATCACCCACATAGTTCGCCACCAGCGTCGGAATCCCGATGCCGAGGTTCACATACATGCCGTCTTCCAGCTCTTGCGCCGCGCGGGCGGCCATTTGATTGCGGTCCCAGGGCATTATGCTTCCTCCTTCTTGCGGGTGGTGCGCTGTTCGATGCGTTTTTCGTGATCGCCCTGAATGATCCGGTTCACGTAGATGCCGGGCAAGTGGATCTGGTCGGGATCCAGCGAACCGCGTGGCACGATCTCTTCGACTTCGGCGATGCAGACCTTGCCGCAGGTCGCTGCGGGCACGTTAAAGTTGCGGGCGGTCTTGCGAAAGATCAGGTTGCCGGTGTCGTCGGCCTTCCATGCCTTGACGATGGCCAGATCGGCAAAGATGCCTTCTTCCATGATATAGGTTTCGCCGTTGAAGTCCTTATGCTCCTTACCCTCAGCGATCACGGTGCCTACACCTGTCTTGGTATAGAAGCCGGGAATACCGGCACCACCGGCACGCATACGCTCAGCCAGAGTGCCTTGCGGGTTGAATTCCAATTCCAACTCACCCGCCAGGTACTGACGCATGAATTCCGCGTTCTCGCCGACATATGAGCTGATCATCTTTTTGACCTGCTTGGTTTGCAGCAAGATGCCGATGCCGAAATCATCGACGCCCGCATTGTTCGAGGCAAAGGTCAGGTCCTGAGCGCCCGACTCCTTGATCGCCTCCAACAGCAATTCAGGAATACCGCACAGGCCGAACCCGCCTGCTGCGATCATCATGCCATCCGACAACACCCCATCAAGCGCTTCGGTGGCATTGGCATAGACTTTCTTCATGGAAAACTCCCCCAATGACATGGTGATGGGCAGGTTGTGCCGCCACGTCACGGGGAAGTCAACGAATCCAAGGGGGTGGTGGTATTTCTACCTAGCCACCCTTAGGTGGCCGCCTTCTTGGTTGTTTTCTTGGCTGCCGCTTTTTTCTTGGGTGCGGCCTTTTTCTTGGTGCCCTTCTTGGCAGCCCGCTCATTGACCAGCTCAATGGCCATTTCCTGCGTCACGTCTTCGGGCTTGATATCCTTGGGAATGGTGGCATTGACCTTTTCCCACTTCACGTATGGCCCATACCGCCCATCAAGAACCTGCATTGCGCCGCCATCGGGGTGCTCGCCCAGCTCTTTTAGCGGTTTGGCAGCGGCCCTGCGTCCGCGCCCCGGATTGGCGCGCTTCTCGGCCAGCATTTCAACTGCGCGGTTCATACCGATCTCGAACACATCGTTGGGGTCTTTGAGGTTGGCATAGACCGGTTTTGCTTCCTCGGGCAATTGGTGCATCAGATACGGTCCAAACCGCCCAAAATTCGAGCTGATCATACCGCCCTCGGGGTGTTCGCCGATCTGGCGGGGCAGGGACAGCAACGTCAGCGCCCTGTCCAGATCCATGTCATCCTTGCTCCACCCGCGGGGCAGGGACGCGCGCGGCGGCTTCTTGTTCTCGGGCGTGGGTTCGCCGCGCTGAACGTAAGGACCGAACCGGCCGGATTTCAGCCAAATGTCATCGCCCGCATCCTCACCCAGCAGACGTTCGTCGCCTTCGGCCCCTTCGCCCGCGATGGGACGGGTATAGGTGCATTCGGGATAGTTGCCGCAACCCACAAACCCGCCCGTGCGCGAGGTCTTCAGGTGCAGTTGTCCCACGCCGCATTTCGGGCAGATACGCGGATCAGACCCATCCTCGCGCGGGGGGTACAGTTGCGGCGCCAGTGCCTCGTCCAACTTGTCCAACACCTCGGAAATACGCAATTCCGATGTCTCGCCAATGGCGGCTGAGAAATCACGCCAGAACTTGCCTAGCAGTTCTTTATAGTCGCGGCCACCGGCGCTGACATCATCCAGCTGTTCCTCCAGATTGGCTGTGAACTCATAGCCCACATATTGTCGAAAGAAGTTCAGCAGAAAGATCGTAACGATCCTGCCTTTTTCTTCGGGAATCAGACGGTTCTTGTCCTTGCGTACATACTCCCGGTCCTGAATCGTGGTCACGATCGAGGCATATGTCGAGGGGCGCCCGATCCCCAGCTCTTCCATCCGCTTGACCAAGGTGGCCTCGGTATAGCGCGGCGGCGGCTGGGTGTGGTGTTGCAGGGCCAGAACGGATTCGTTGTCGGACAGGATAGCGGCCTTGTCCTCGGCCTTGGTGAACTGATCCTTCAGCGATGTCTTGGCAAACGGTGCCGGATCGCCGTGCATAATCTGCGGCAGGCGCTTCTCGTCGTCATCGGCCACATCATCGCGGCCCTCTTCATAAACACGCATGAAGCCGTCAAACAACACCACCTGACCGGTGGCGCGCAGGCCAACCTGGCCGTCGGCGCTGCCAACCTCAACCGTTGTTCTTTCCAATCGCGCGGCGGCCATTTGACAGGCGATGGTGCGTTTCCAAATTAAGTCATACAGCTTGCGCTGATCCTCATCTGTAACCTTCAGTGCCTTGGCATCCCGCGCCATGTCCGTTGGGCGGATACACTCGTGCGCTTCCTGTGCGTTCTTGGCCTTGTTCTTATACATGCGTGGGCTGTCCGGCACATATTCCGCGCCATACCGGTCGGCAATTGTATCGCGGGTGGCGGCCACGGCTTCGGGTGCCATGTCGATGCCGTCGGTTCGCATATAAGTGATGTAACCCGCCTCATACAGCCGTTGCGCCACCTGCATGGCATGGCGGGCACCCATGCCAAACTTACGGCTGGCCTCTTGTTGCAGGGTCGAGGTCATGAACGGTGCGCTGGGGTTGCGCGCGGCGGGCTTGGCTTCGACCGAAGTAACGCTGAGCGCGCGGCTGGTGATCGCCTGAACCGCCAGTTCCGCCTGAGTGGCATTGGCCAAGTCGTGCTTGTCCAGCTTTTTGCCCGCCAGAGTGACCAAGCGTGCCTCATAGGTCTGACCGCGTGGCGTTTCAAACAGGGCACGTACCGACCAGTATTCGACAGGTTTGAATGCTTCGATCTCCATCTCGCGCTCGACGATCAGGCGCAGACAGACCGATTGCACACGTCCTGCCGATTTCGCGCCGGGCAGTTTACGCCACAAAACCGGAGACAGGTTGAACCCGACCAGATAGTCCAGCGCGCGGCGGGCCAGATACGCCTCGACCAACGGCATGTCGACCTCACGTGGGTTCTGCATCGCCTCGGTCACCGCGTCCTTGGTGATGGCGTTGAAGGTCACGCGGCTGACGGGCGTATCCTTTTTGATCGAACGGCGCTTGGTCAGCGCCTCTTGCAAGTGCCAGCTGATCGCCTCACCCTCACGATCGGGGTCAGTGGCAAGGATCAGGGCATTGTCTTCCTTCAGCGCGTCGGCGATGGCTTTGACATGTTTACGGCTGTCGTTGCCGACCTCCCATTTCATCTCAAATTCATGCTCGGGGTCGACGGAACCGTCCTTGGGGGGCAGGTCGCGAACATGACCATAAGATGCCAGGACAGTGTAATCAGGGCCAAGGTATTTGTTGATTGTTTTGGCTTTGGCCGGGGATTCTACAACAACAACAGGCATTTAAGGGGAAACCTCGCTCGACGGATTGGGCGCCTTCTATGATCGTGCAAGATGTGTAGGGCAAGAGCGAATTGTCAATGCGTTCCTTTAAATACGTGAATTTTACGGCGATTTCAGCGCGATAGCCTTCAAAAAATCAGCGCGGGGCGTGAGACGCTTGCTCAGGCCGTCAACGACAGCAACCCACCGGGCTGACGTTGGATGCGCCCGTCCAATTCCAGATCAACCAGCGCCGGACCAATCTCGCCTGCCGTGGCTGCGATGTCGCGGATCAACTGGTCCTCGGCGATAGGCGACGGGCCAAGTCGGGCCAGAATTTCGCGATGCAGTGTGGCACCCAACGCGGCCGGTTCGGGTGCTATTTCGGGAACTGGGACCTCAAATATTTCGGGCTGTTGTTTTGGCAACGCTTCGATAACGTCTTCGGCGGACCGCACCAGAGTGGCCCCGTCGCGGATCAGCAGGTTGCACCCGGCCGCGCGGGCATCGAATGGGTGGCCGGGTACGGCCAGGACCTCGCGCCCTTGATCCAGCGCGTCGCGTGCGGTGATCAGGCTGCCGGATTTTGCAGCCGCTTCAACCACCACAACAGCCTGTGCCAGGCCCGAGATAATGCGGTTACGACGGGGAAAGTGCCGGGCTTGCGGTGTCACGCCCATGGGCTGTTCCGACAGGCGCAGGCCAGATTGGTCGATGTACCTTGCCAGATCGGTGTTTTCCGCAGGATAAATCACATCTACACCGCCGGCCATGACCGCCACCGTGCCAGTATTCAGCGCCGCCAAATGCGCCGAGGTGTCAATCCCGCGGGCCAGGCCCGAGACCACGACATATCTTTGTTTTCCGAGGTCGGTAGCCAGGCCACGCGCCATCCGCGCCCCTAAAGACGAGCAATTGCGCGCACCGACCATCGCAATCGAGGGCTTGCGCAACATGGATACGTCGCCAATGGCCCAAAGCATCGGTGGGGCATCGGACAAGTCGTTCAGGGCAGTGGGGAAATCAGCGGACCCAAGGCACAATAACCGCGCGTTTGCGGCTTTTGCGGCCTT
This sequence comes from Ruegeria sp. BB5, assembly GCF_056539405.1. Classification (NCBI taxonomy): domain Bacteria; kingdom Pseudomonadati; phylum Pseudomonadota; class Alphaproteobacteria; order Rhodobacterales; family Roseobacteraceae; genus Ruegeria; species Ruegeria sp. BB5. Next base: position 22,677 of record NZ_JBQFUX010000011.1, read on the forward strand.
GAGCTCCGCCTCAATCACGCCAGGTGGGCAAATTTCATACCCTTTGATTCCGGCGGCACGTGCCATTTCAGGCAGCGCGGCCAGCGCATTCTGCGCTGAGCCATGTTCGCGCAGCAGCCGACGAAACGTCGCCGGGCCGACCTTGCGCGAGCGCAACAGACGAAGCCAGGAGAACCGGTCCTCTTCCGTGGTGGGTGGGAGTGTGGGGTGATAGGAAGAAAGCTGCTCTTCGGTCATCCGTTGCTCCGCCTGATTGCAGAACTGGTTTACGACTGAGGGGGTTAACAGCTTGTAAATCTTGTCAAACTATTCAGAAAATTTCCCAGAATTGATAGCGTGTTTGGTGTAACCGTCAGATAACAAACAGGAAAATAAACTGCCTGCCCGATGGAAATTCTCAGACAGGCATCAATATCGATTGATTGTCCACACGTGGCGTTAACCTTGCCGGTGACCGATTCTGTGTCAGGCAGCAGATCCGCCGACGGTCAGGCCGTCCATCAGAACGGTTGGCTGGCCGACACCTACCGGCACCCATTGGCCGTCTTTCCCACAGGTGCCCATACCCGGATCAAGCGCCATATCATTGCCCAATCCCCGGATGCGGTTCAGGGCGGAGGGTCCGTCGCCGATCAGGGTTGCACCCTTGACCGGGGCGCCAATCTTGCCGTTTTCAACGCGGTACGCCTCGGTGCAGGAAAACACGAACTTGCCGTTGGTGATATCCACCTGCCCACCACCAAAGCCCACGGCCCAGATACCGTCTTTGATATCGGCCACAAGCGAAGCAGGATCGGCGTTGCCGCCCAACATCACCGTATTGGTCATTCTTGGCATGGGCTTGTGCGCATAGCTTTGCCGCCGCCCGTTTCCGGTGGGCGCAACATTCATCAGACGCGCATTCTGACGGTCCTGCATATAACCAGTCAGAACGCCATCCTCGATCAGCACTGTCCGCGAACTGGGCGTGCCTTCGTCATCTACAGTGATTGATCCGCGTCGGTCGGCAATCGTGCCGTCATCCACGACGGTGACGCCTTTTGACGCGATCTGCTGTCCCATCAGGCCCGCGAAGGCCGAGCTGCCCTTGCGATTAAAGTCGCCTTCCAGCCCATGTCCGATGGCCTCGTGCAGCAAGATACCGGGCCAGCCGGGGCCCAGGGCCACCTCCATCACGCCCGCCGGGGCAGGGATGGCGTCCAGATTGACCAAAGCGATCCGCAGCGCCTCGCGTGCTTTGTCCTGCCAGTCTGTCGGGTCGATGAGGCCATCCAGACCAACGCGTCCGCCACCCCCGGCCGAGCCGCTTTCACGGCGGCCGTTCTGTTCGACAATGACCGAGATGTTCAGGCGGGTCATCGGACGCACATCGCGCACCAGAACCCCGTCGGGGCGCAGGATCTCGACCTCTTGCACAGCGGCGGCGATCGTGGCGCTGACTTGCACGACGCGAGGGTCGAGGTCGCGGGAAAAGGCGTCGATTTCGCGCAGTGTTTCAATTTTCACCGGGAAACTTGCCGATTCGATCGGATCCTCGTCCGTATAAAGCCGCGTGTTGGTGGCGCGGGGCGCCTCGGCCAAGGTGCCACCACCATCGCCTACCGCCAGACGCGCGGTTTCGGCGGCCCGTTTCAGCGCCGGGATCGAAACATCGGTGGAATGTGCATAGCCCGCCACCTCACCTTGCACAGCACGCAGGCCGAATCCTTCGGAAGCATCATAGGACGCCGTCTTCAAACGCCCGTCGTCAAAGACCAGAGACTCGGATTTTCGCCGCTCGACAAACAGCTCACCATCCACGGCCCCGGCGGTGGCCGACTGCAAAACTGCAAGCGCTTCGTCCTGCGGAAGAACGCTTTCAAACGGGCGAAACGGGTCGTTGGGCATCGGTTGGGACCTTTCCGGTTTGATCCAGATCAAAAATAGCGTCTGTTTGACGCAAGCATTTTGCTTTATCTACCCGCCGGAATATGGTTTTTAACGCGGCCAAAGACAACGGGAGAGGTGCGACTGATTCACACCTTTTCGCCAGAGAAGCTAAGATCAGACGATCAGGACAGAAAATGAAGAACGCTTTGATGCTTTCCGGGCTTGCAACAGCCCTCTCCAGCCTTCCCGCCATGGCTCAGGAGCTTGAGATTATTGGCAAGCCGGTTGCCGGCGGTGTAAATTTCCAGCCTGCAGCTACAGACCTTGCCGTGGGGATTCACAGACTGGACGCGATGATTCTGGTGATCATCACCGTCATCTGTCTGCTGGTCGCGGGCCTACTGGTCTACTGCATCATGCGTTACAATCAGCGCGCAAACCCGACACCGGCGCGATTCTCGCACTATACCCCGGTTGAAATTGCTTGGACCCTGGGGCCGATCCTGGTTCTGGTCTTTATCGGTGCGTTCTCACTTCCGGTTCTGTTCAAACAGCAGGAAATTCCCGAAGGTGACGTGGTAATCAAGGTGGTGGGCAACCAGTGGTACTGGACCTACGAATATGTTGATCACGATTTTGCGTTCGACAGCTATCTGCTGGGTCACCCCGCAACTCTGGACGAAGGTGCCCGCCCGGCGGATGCCGACGTAACGCCGTTCGTTCTGGATGATGCGATGCGCGCTAAGCTGGCCGATTCCGGTTACAGCGATGATGAGTGGCTGCTGGCCACCGATACGGCCGTTGTTGTGCCGGTCGGTAAGATCATCGTCATGCAGGTGACTGCGTCGGACGTGATCCACTCTTGGACCATCCCGTCCTTTGGCGTGAAGCAGGACGGCGTACCGGGTCGTCTGGCCGAGCTGTGGTTCCAGGCTGACAAGGAAGGCATCTATTTCGGTCAGTGTTCCGAACTGTGCGGAAAGGACCACGCTTACATGCCGATCACCGTCAAGGTTGTCAGCGAAGAAGCCTATGAGCAATGGCTGCAAGGCGCTTTGGAAGAGTATGCAGGCCAGCCTGCGGCCTATCAGGTTGCCTCGAACTGATCCGGGCATTGGCCGGATGAATACATGATGCAGGCTGCGCGGTGATCGCGCAGCTTTCGCCCCAAAAGGACCCGACATGAGCGACGCAAGCTTCAATGCCAGCACCGTGACCGCGCAGACCCGCGTGGACGAGGCCAGCTTTGGCGATTATTTCGCACTGCTGAAGCCGCGGGTCATGTCGTTGGTGGTGTTCACGGCGCTTGTCGGTCTGCTGGCGGCACCTGTGCCTGTCCATCCTTTTGTCGGCTTCTGCGCCATCTTGTTCATCGCCATCGGTGGTGGTGCCTCGGGTGCGCTGAACATGTGGTGGGACGCTGACATTGACAAGGTGATGAAGCGCACCAAAGGCCGTCCGATTCCGTCCGGCAAGGTTGATGCTGGCGAGGCCATGGCCATTGGGCTGGCGCTGTCTGGCCTGTCGGTGATAATGCTGGGTCTGGCAACGAACTGGTTTGCCGGAGCCTTCCTGGGTTTCACCATCTTTTTCTATGTCGTGGTCTACACGATGTGGCTAAAACGTTCGACGCCGCAGAACATCGTGATCGGTGGTGCGGCAGGGGCTTTCCCTCCGGTAATCGGTTGGGTCGCGGCCACGGGGTCGATGACGCTTGAGCCGTGGTTGATGTTTGCCTTGACCTTCATGTGGACTCCACCGCATTTCTGGGCTCTGGCGCTGTTCATGCGCTCGGATTACGACGATGCGGGTGTGCCGATGCTGACAGTGACACATGGCCGCCGCGCGACGCGCTGGCACATTCTTGTTTACACCGTACTGCTGGCGCTGCTGGCGGTTGGCACGTCCTTCTCGGGCATCGGTGGCCCGATCTATCTGACCGTTGCTGTTGTGATGAACGCCCTGTTCCTGCGCGGAGCGTGGCAGATCTCGCGCCGCACCGAGGATGACTCAGAGGCAGATAACTTCAAGGTCGAGCGCTCATTCTTTAAGCTGTCGCTGCTCTACCTGTTCCTGCACTTCGGCGCGATTCTGGCTGAGGCGTTGTTGAAACCCTATGGATTGGGAGGTTGGTCATGAGTCTGCGCAAAAGCCATGAACTGCACCAGCGCCGGTTCAACCGCAATCTGGGGGTGGGTCTGACGCTGGCTGCCTTCATCGTGATCATCTTTGGGCTAACGATCGTAAAAGTCTCCGGCACTGGCCTGGGTCAGCCGACACAAGAGGTTCAGAACTGATGGCCTTGTCCGGTCCGCAAAAAACAGTGATGCAGACGGTCAGTGTGGTCGTGCTGATGGGCGGTTTGGCGTGGGCGGCGGTGCCGTTTTACGACTGGTTCTGCCGGGTCACTGGTTTTGGCGGTACGGTTGGTGTGGCCGAAACCGCGCCCGAGGATATTCTGGACCGCAAGGTCACCGTCCGCTTTGACGCCTCGAAAGCCAAAAGCATGGCGTGGGAGTTCAAACCGGTCGAGCGTGAGATGGAAGTGCGCATCGGTGAGACCGGATTGGCCTTTTACGAAGCCCACAACCCGACCGACCGTCCGATTGCCGGGCAGGCGTCTTACAACGTCGCGCCGTATTCGGCCGGTGGGTATTTTCAGAAAATCGCCTGTTTCTGTTTTGAAGAGCAGGTGCTGCAACCCGGTGAGCGGGTGCAGATGCCAGTAACCTTCTTCGTCGACCCGGAAATCGTCGAGGATCTGGAAGCCAAGTATGTGCATACGATTACTCTGTCGTATACATTCTACGAAATAGACCTGCCCGAGGGCTACGCAGCCCTGGATGAGCAGGCAGATACAAATACGAACTAACGCCTGTAGGTGAGGGACGCTGATGGCACACGCAAAAAACCATGATTATCACATTCTGGCCCCGTCGATCTGGCCGCTGATCGGCGCAGTGAGCGGCTTTGTCATGCTCCTAGGTGCTGTTCTGTGGATGCACGACAAAACGCCATTCGTTTTCTGGATGGGACTGGTTGGTGTGCTATACACCATGTTCGCCTGGTGGTCCGAGGTTGTGGCCGAAAGCCGCGCCGGTGATCACACACCGGTGGTACGCATCGGTCTGCGTTATGGTTTCATCCTGTTCGTGATGTCCGAGGTGATGTTCTTCTTCGCCTGGTTCTGGTCGTTCTTCAAACATCGCATGTATCCGATGTACGACTATGCCGGCACTGAATACATCCAGCCGGACATTCACGCGGTCGACCCCTTCCACCTGCCGCTGATCAACACGCTGGTTCTGCTGCTGTCGGGCTGTGCGATCACCTGGGCGCACCACGCGCTGGTGCATGACAATGACCGCAAGGCGCTGATCAACGGTCTGGCTATCGGTATCGTACTGGGTATCGCATTTACCGCCCTGCAGGGCTTTGAATATTATGAATTGCTGGCGCACGAAGGCTGGAAATTCGGCGACGATCAGTTCTATTCGAACTTCTTCATGGCCACCGGGTTCCACGGTTTCCACGTGATCATCGGTACCATCTTCCTGTCGGTCTGCCTGATCCGGGCGCTACGCGGTGACTTTACCCCTGAAAAACACGTCGGGTTTGAAGCGGCAGCCTGGTACTGGCACTTTGTGGATGTCGTCTGGCTGTTCCTGTTCTTCGCCGTCTACATCTGGGGTCAGGCCCCGCTGATTTAACGCCGGTCAGGCGATCCAATTGCAAAAGCCGCCCCAAGGGGCGGCTTTTTCTCTATCCAGGGCGCAAGATTGCGCCCGATACAATTGCGTGGTTGCAATCTTGCACGTGGCACCCTTAACAAGGCGCCGGTTCAACCCGAGCCTTTAGGTAACGAAATCTGGTCCCGATATGCGCCGCATCCTGTTCCTGCTGATATTTGGTATTGCCGGTTTGGCGATCCTGTTGTCTCTGGGCTTCTGGCAAATGCAGCGACTGACATGGAAACAGGGTGTTCTGTCCGAGATTGATACCCGCATCACGGCAGCACCGGTTGCCTTACCCGACAGCGTTTCTCCTGAGGATGACAAGTACTTGCCGGTAACGATTTCTGGTGAGATGGAGCCCGGGGAAATCCATGTTCTGGTTTCGGTCAAACTTGTTGGCGCAGGTTACCGCATTATTCAGCGTTTCAGCACTGAAGACCGAACAATTCTTGTAGACCGGGGGTTTGTTCCGACCACTGCCAAGCAGGCTGAACGGCAGGTGGGTCAGATGGAGGTAACGGGTAATCTGCATTGGCCCGATGAGGTCGACGGGTACACACCCGAACCGGACATGGAAAGCAATATCTGGTTTGCCCGCGACGTGCCCAATCTGGCCGCTGCTTTGGGGGCTGAACCGGTGCTTCTTATCGCCCGTTCACAAACTGACCCGGGCGTGACGCCCCTGCCTGTCGACACTGCGGGTATTCCCAATGACCACCTGCAATATGCAATCACATGGTTTGGTCTGGCTCTGGTCTGGGCCGCGATGACCGGTTATTTCCTGTGGCGCAATCGCGCCCCTTCTGAAAGTGAAGAGCAATGAAATACATCTCGACCCGTGGCCAAGCGCCTGAACTGACCTTTGAAGAGGCGATGCTGACCGGGCTGGCCCGCGATGGTGGCCTGTACCTGCCTGCCGAAATTCCGGTTATGAGCCAGGAAGAGATCGCGGCATTGGCAGGGTTGCCCTATGAGGAAATCGCGTTCAGCGTGATGTGGCCCTATGTCAGCGGGTCCTTTGCCGAGGATGAGTTCAAGGCGATCATCGTCCGCGCCTACGAAGGCTTTGGTCATGATGCCCGTGCGCCACTGAAGCAGCTGAACGAAAACCACTTCCTACTGGAGTTGTTCCACGGTCCGACACTGGCGTTCAAAGACTTTGCCATGCAACTGATCGGGCAACTGTTCCAGGTGGCCCTGAAGCGGCGCGGTGAACGTGTGACCATCGTGGGCGCAACCAGCGGCGATACGGGCTCGGCCGCGATTGAGGCGTTCCGGGGGCTGGATGCCGTGGACGTGTTCATTCTGTTCCCCCATGGTCGTGTGTCCGAGGTGCAACGCCGCCAGATGACCACGCCGGCAGACAGCAATGTGCATGCATTGGCCGTTGATGGCGACTTTGACGATTGTCAGGCTGCCGTGAAGGACATGTTCAACGATTTCGAATTTCGCGATGGGGTGAAACTGGCGGGCGTGAACTCGATCAACTTTGCCCGCGTGTTGGCGCAGGTGGTCTACTATTTCTCGGCTGCGGCCAGCCTGGGGGCACCGCATCGCAAGGTCAGCTTCACTGTGCCTACCGGCAATTTCGGTGACATCTTTGCCGGTTATATCGCCAAGTGCATGGGGCTGCCCATTGATCGGTTGGTTGTGGCCACAAATCAGAACGACATTCTGCATCGCTGCCTTTCGGGGCAGGGGTACTTCAAGGGCGACACCATTCCTTCGATCAGCCCGTCGATGGATATTCAGGTCAGCTCGAACTTTGAACGTGCGCTGTACTATGCCTATGGCGAGGATGGCAGCGCTGTATCGCAGTTGATGGATGAGCTGAAGAATGGCGGCTTCAACGTCAGTCAGGGCGCGATGGAAGCACTGCGCGAGAATTTCGATTCGGGCCGGGTGTCCGAGGATGAAACACTGGCCACCATCAAATCCACATTGGCCCACAGCGCCGAGCTGGTTTGCCCGCACACCGCGGTCGGTATCAAGGTCGCCGAAGATCACCGTGCGGCTGACGTCCCGATGATCACTTTGGCCACCGCTCATCCGGCGAAATTCCCGGCGGCGGTTGAGAAGGCGAGTGACGTACATCCGCCTCTTCCCTCTCGCATGTCTGATCTGTATGAACGTCCGGAACGGGTGACCCGCATCGCCAATGATCTGGGTGCCATTGAGGATCATATCAAAAGGCATATTGCTGAGTGACTGTCAGACAAGACCAACTGAAGAACGGCTTTCGTATCGTCAGTGAACATATGCCGGGGCTGCAATCGGCGGCCATCGGCATTTGGGTAACCGCCGGTGGGCGGCATGAACGGATCGAGCAGAACGGTATTGCCCATTTCCTTGAACATATGGCGTTCAAGGGAACTGAGCGCAGGTCTGCGCTGCAGATCGCCGAAGCGATCGAGGATGTGGGCGGGTATATCAACGCCTATACCTCGCGCGAGGTGACGGCCTATTACGCACGCGTTCTGAAAGACGATGTGGCGCTGGCGATGGACGTGATTGGTGACATCGTTCTGAACCCTATCTTTGACCCGCGCGAGATCGAGGTCGAGCGCGGCGTGATCCTGCAAGAGATCGGCCAGGCTTATGACACGCCGGACGACGTGATTTTTGACTGGTTGCAAGAGCAGAGCTATCACGATCAACCGCTGGGCCGCACCATTCTGGGCCCGACTGAGCGGGTCAGCGCGTTTTCACGCGAGGACCTGTCGGGTTTTGTCGCCGAGCATTATGGCCCCGAGCAGATGATCCTGTCTGCCGCGGGTGCCGTGGATCACGACGCGCTGATGAAAATGGCCGAAGAGATGTTTGGCCATCTTCAACCGCGTAAAGGGCTGGTTCCTGAAACGGCCCGCTTCACCGGTGGCGAAGCGCGACAAGAGAAAGAGCTGGAACAAGCCCATTTCGCACTCGCGCTGGAAAGCCCCGGTTACCGCGACGATGAGATCTATACGGCACAGATTTACTCCACCGCTTTGGGTGGCGGCATGTCCTCGCGCCTGTTTCAGGAGGTGCGCGAGATACGTGGCCTATGCTACACGATCTTTGCGCAGACCGGGGCCTATGCTGATACCGGAACAACAACGATCTACGCAGGCACCTCGGCGGTTCAGGTCGCAGAGCTGGCCACGATTACCATCGATGAGATGAAGCGTGCCGCCGAAGACATGAGCGCCGAAGAGGTTGCCCGCGCCCGCGCGCAGATGAAAGCCGGGATGCTGATGGGGCTGGAAAGCCCATCAAACCGGGCGGAACGCCTGGCGCGTCTGGTTCAGATTTGGGACCGGGTGCCGTCGCTTGAGGATACGGTCGCCAAGATCGATGCGGTCAGCACCGGGGATGTTCGTGCGTTTGCAGAAAAGATGGCGCTTCAGGCGCCGGCAGCCTTGGCGCTCTATGGTCCAGTTTCCGCCGCGCCCACGCTGGCAGAATTGCAGGAGAGGCGTGCGGCGTGATGCTGTTGGGCAGACGCAAGCTGAAACTCGAGACCGAGCGCCTAAGCCTGCGCCCGCCCGTTCACTCTGATTTCAACGATTGGGCGGCGCTGCGGCGAGCGTCCCAAGAATTCCTTACCCCGTGGGAGCCGATCTGGGCTAAAGATCATCTGACGCGCAAATCTTTCACCAATCGCGTCTACTGGGCGCAGCGTTCAGTGGCCAGTGGCACAGCGATTCCTTTGTTCCTATTCCGTCGATCCGATGATGTGCTTCTGGGGGCGATCACGCTGGACAACGTGCGCCGCGGCCCGGCGCAGGCTGGTACGCTGGGGTATTGGACCGGTCAAACCTTTGCCCGCAACGGGTATATGCGCGAGGCGATAGGCGCGATTGTCCATTATGCCTTCACCCGCCTGGATCTGAGCCGGATCGAGGCCGCGTGCCTGCCCGAAAACAAGCCCTCGCGCGGGTTGCTGGAAAGTTCGGGCTTTAAATATGAGGGCGTGGCGCAGTCTTATCTGCAGATCAACGGGCGGTGGCGGACGCATGTCCTGTATGCCAGCCTGCGGTCGGATCGGCGCGGCAAGACGGACGCGGGCTAGGGGCTCTGCCCCCGGCGCGGCCAGCCGCGCCTACCCCGAGATATTTTTGGCCAGATGAACAAGGGGCATGACTTGTTGGCGTTCTGCGCTACACTTGCCTCATGCGCTGGATTGTTGCGGTATTGATGGTGATCTCGGGCGGGGCTGTGGCGCAGGAGCGGCGGCCGAGCCATTGTATCGCCATCGCGGATGCTGCGCCGGGGATCGAGTATATTCACAAGGCGGCGTGGCAGGACCCGATCCCGAAATTTTCCGTGCGGATCAGCTATATCGCCCATGCCTCTTTCCTGATCCAGACACAGGGCGGGTTGAACGCGGTGACGGATTTCACCGGCTTTATCGGTAGTGCCGATTTGATCCCGGATGTGGTCACCATGAACCATGCGCACAGTACTCATTGGACCGCTCATCCCGATCCTGCAATCCCGCATGTATTACCGGGGTGGGGCGAGTTTGGGCAGGGGATCGATCATTACCTTGATCTGGGCGAGATGCTGGTACGCAATGTCTCGACCGATATCCGATCTGCGTATGGCGGCGTTGAAGAGCGCGGCAATTCGATCTTTGTGTTCGAGGTGGAAGGGTTGTGCATCGGCCATCTGGGCCATTTGCACCATATACCATCAGACGAACAATTCGCCGCACTAGGACGGCTGGATGTTGTCATGGCGGCGGTGGATGGGGGAACGACGATGCCTCTGCCCGAGATGATCTCGGTCCTCAAGCGGCTGAAAAGTTCCGTTATCATCCCGATGCACTGGTTCTCGGGCTTTTCGCTGGACCGGTTTTTGGTCGATATCCGCAATGATTTTCCGGTTGAACGCAAGGGAGCGACCGAAATCACTGTGTCGCTGCGTACTCTGCCAAGTCAGCCAACAGTGGTCGTGCTGGAGCCGCAGTATCTGATCGAACTGGAATAGGGCTTGTCCGAGCGCGCTCGCTTGGGCAATGAGGTGGCATGACACTGAATCCTGCCGATGAGAACCTGGCCCGTCTGATCCGGGCTGATCTGGGTGAAGATATTTTGCGCCCGGTCATGGAACGCTATCTGGAAGAGCCACGGGGGCGTTTTACCGGACATGCCGGTTTGTTGGCCTTACCGCGAACGGTTGATGAAGTGGCGGCGCTGGTGCGATTGGCCTTGGATAGGCGGGTTCCGGTGGTGCCTTACGGTGGTGGCACAGGGCTGGTAGGCGGACAGGTAATGCCGGACGGGCCAGCGCCCCTCTTGATCTCGTTAGAGAGGATGACCGCGATCCGGGCGGTTTACCCGACTGAAAACATTCTGATTGCCGAGGCAGGTGCCATTCTGGCAGATGTACAAACCGCCGCGGAAGAGGCGAACCGGTTATTCCCTCTAGCTCTTGCAGCGCAGGGATCGTGCCGGATCGGGGGCAACCTTGCCACCAATGCGGGTGGGGTCAACGTGTTGCGCTATGGCAATGCGCGCGACCTTTGTTTGGGGCTTGAGGCGGTTCTGCCCAGCGGTGAAATCTGGCACGGGCTCAGCCGGTTGCGCAAGGACAACACCGGCTATGATCTTCGTAACCTGCTGATAGGTGCGGAGGGTACATTGGGGATCATCACCGCCGCCTCGTTGAAGCTTTCTCCGCGGCCCGAAGCGGTCGGAACCGCGATGCTTCAGGTCGCTTCGCCCCAAGCGGGCATCGATTTACTATCATTGGCCCACGACCAACTGGGTGAAGCGGTCAGCACCTTTGAGCTGATCCACAAGCAGGGGCTGCAATTCCTGACCGAGGTTTTGCCAGATGTGCGCCAGCCATTTGCAACACAGCCCGAATGGTGCGTTCTGATCGAACTTGGATTGTTTGCGGGGCACTCGCCCGCTGACGCGCTGGAAACGCTGTATATTGAAGCGGACAAAGCTGGCCTCGTCGGGGAGGCGGTTATTGCGCAAAGCGAGGCGCAGCGTATGGACCTATGGGCCGTGCGCGAGCGTATCCCCGAGGCCAACCGGCTGATCGGGTCGGTGTCCAGTCACGATATCTCGGTCCCGATATCCCGAATTCCCGAATTCATTCAACGCGGGGCCGAGGTCGTGGCCGCGCTTGGGTTGTTCCGCATCAACTGTTTTGGTCACGTTGGTGATGGCAATCTGCACTACAACGTGTTCCCGCCCTTGGGCCACAGCCGTTCGGAGTTTGATGACGAGAGACAGTCCGTCAAACACGCTGTGCATGATCTGGTGGAGGCCTTTGGTGGCTCGGTCAGTGCCGAGCATGGGGTAGGGCGTCTGAAAGCCGATGATCTTGAGCGCTATGGCGGCGCGACAAAGCTGTCTGCAATGCGTTCCATCAAAGCTGCGCTGGACCCGCAGGGGATCATGAATCCGGGTGCGGTTTTGAGGGCGGATTGATCGTGCCGCTTCCCGCGCCTTGCCTTTGGGAAATTGATTGACGGGCGTTTACAGCCCTTCGAATTCGCACAGAACGTGCACATCCATACCCATGTCTTCCAACGCCTTGCGGCCGCCCAGTTCCGGCAGGTCGACAATGAACGAGCATGATACGATCTCACCCCCCAGCCGTTCAATCAGCTTGATCCCGGCAGCGGCGGTGCCGCCCGTTGCCAGCAGATCGTCGACGACAAGGATTTTCTCGCCCGGTTGAATGGCGTCATCGTGAATCTCGACGATGGCCTCACCATATTCCAGTTTGTAATCCTGGCTGATGGTTGTGCCGGGCAGTTTGCCCTTTTTGCGGATCGGCACGAAGCCAACACTCAGCTGATGGGCAATGGCACCGCCCAGTATGAAGCCGCGCGCCTCGAGGCCCACGACTTTGTCGATCTGCTCACCCGCGTAGGGGTGCAACATCTGGTCGATTGCCATACGAAAACCGCGCGGATCAGCGAACAGTGTGGTGACGTCGCGAAACATGATCCCCTCATGCGGGAAATCGACGATGGTTCGGATGTAATCCTTGACCGACTTGTTTCTGGACATTGCCAATCCCTCTGACGTCAAAACACGCGGGCGTATTTGGCCCATTGGGGACAGCCTTGCAAGGAAAGATTATCGCTGACTTCCCGACAGGGAGCGGAATTGAGCTTTGATAATACGAAATAGCGATGCTGTGCGGTGGATGACCACGATGGACGCGCCGGACTGGTAAATGGAATGCCTGAGTCGCGGGAAGGTTGATTGCCAAAACTCTGTTTTGTTGGTAGGTCGCCCGTACCTGAAATTGCTATGCATTGTATATGCAGTGTATCGCTTGTGGATTTAGGCATTGAACAGGGTGTGCGGGAAAGATGGACAGCAAGGTATCTGCCAAGAAAAACAGCCAGTTGGTCCTGCGCCTGGACAAGGATGAGCGGGACGCATTTGTTGAATTGTGCAGGGAACTGGATACATCAGCCGCACGCGAAATACGGCGTTTTATCCGTGGGTTCATGAAAGAACACGATGCGAGCTGAACCCTCAGGCCGGGCGGCGCAGCACGGCGGTTGCAACCCCCATTCCAATCAAAGTCAGCCCTCCGAACCGGGTCATCGCAGTGATTACCCCGGCGCGTCCGATCATCCTACGCAGCCGGTCAGCCAGCAGCGCATAGGCCAACGCGTTCAGCCAGGCCAGACCCACGAAAGTCGCGATCAGGATAGCGAATTGCGGGCCCAATGGGTCCGCCGGACGCAGGAATTGCGGTACGAAGGCGATGAAAAAGGCAATGGATTTCGGGTTCAGCGCCGTAACGGCGGCGGCATGGCCAAAGACACTTTGTGCGGTGACATTTCGCCCGGTCGCTGGCGCCTCTAACCCGCCCGAGGGCGCGCTGCGCAGCAGCTTGATGCCCAGCCACACAAGATAGGCCGCGCCCACCCATTTCAGCACAGAAAACAATGTGGCCGAGGCTAGCACCAGCGCCCCCAGCCCTAGTAGCGACGCGGTCATTGCAACCAGATCCCCCACCGCCACCCCTGTGGCCGAGGCCACGGCGACGCTGCGCCCTTTTGATAAGGCATAGCTAAGCACCAGCAACACAGTCGGGCCGGGGATAAGCAGCAAGGCGGTCGATGCGGCCACAAAAGCCAACCAAAGTTCAAAAGACATCGGGTTACCCGTTTTGGTTTCGCCCTCACCAAGCCCCGCCGCGACGGTGAGGTCAAGCCTTTCGTGGCTCGGTGACGCGACGCATCAATGCCTCAAGTGGGCCGCGCTTGAACCGGCGGAACCACAACAGGGCAAAACCCGAGGACAAAGCGCAGAACCCAAGCGCGTAAACCACGATCTGTGTTGGTTTGAGTGTGCCATTTAGCAAACCAAGCTCCTCCAGCAATCCCATCCCGATCAGGATATGCGCCACATAGAGGGTCAGGCTCTGCCGTCCCGGAGCGGTCAGGGCAGAGCCAAGGCGCAGTTTTTCGATCTTCGGCCATAACTTCAGCAACAGTCCGATCACCACGCACGCCGATCCGGTGCTGGCCAGGATATAGAACGGCCCTGGCGGAATCGACGCAGTGCCCAGATAGGCAACCAATTCCGGTTCGGACACTAACCTTTGTGGAAACAAGGCCAACACGGCAGCGCCAAATCCCCACATGATCAGGCGGTGTTGAATGCAGATCGTGCGAAGCTGTGATCGCCCGATGGCCATGCCGATCAGCAGGAAAGCAGCCCAAGGTAAAACCGGGTGCCAACCGTTGAAAATTGCATTTCGTAAAAAGCCGGGCAGGGTCCAGAGGTCGGTATAGCTGAGCGTGGACCAATCCCAGCCCCGCTCATAGTCAAAGATAAGGTTGGCCAAAACGGCCAGCGCAACAATTCCCAACGCCCCCAGCCACAACATACGTCCCGAGGCCGAAAGAAACGACGCCCCCACCACAAAATACAATGCGTAGAAATGCAGAATGTCAGCGTCGAACACGGTCATGTTGATCAGGCCGAGAACGAACAGAAAGGTCGCGCGCCGCAGCAGCACACCAGCGGGGATGCTCGACAGACCCAATCCTATACCAGCCAGAATGACGAACAGCGCGGCGGCCCTCCCCTCCAACGCGTCGACAAGGTTTGACGCCCAGTCTTGCCCCGGCGCAACTTGCGCCGCGATGCGGAAGTTCACCAGCACCATGCCGCAGAAAGCAAAAAAGCGGGCGGCGTCCAGGGCTTCGAGTCGTTTCATGGTGCTCCTCTGTTTGGGGTGTACTGAAATGATTTTGTGGCACAAATGCGGTTCTGTGGCGTGTTTAAGATAAACAAATTGCGAGGATCAGGGCGACCTTGCCACCTTCATCGGTCACAATGTGCCCGAGTTGAGTAAGTTAAAGATTGTGTTAAAGCGTGCGTACCGTCCTTGAAACGCCGGTCTGGCCCTACAACCTAGGGCATATCAAAGGATCGGAGGCGAAGGTGACGCAGACACATCCCGACTATGCAAAAGCGTTCAAGGACATGTCCCGCTCAAACGACGGGCGGCTGAAACGTGTGCTGATCCTTCTGATCCTGATCAGCGTCGTGATTTACGCCGGGATCGTGGGGTACATGTACGCTAATCAGGATGAGCTGCTATACAAACCGTCCGGAGAATTGCCCGCCCCCAATGAGGTTGGGCTGGCCGATGTCGACGTGATCTCTCTGCCCATGTCCGACGGGGTTGTGCTGACGGCATGGTCCGCGCCACCGGCCACTGAAGATGCGCCGACCGTTCTTTTTTTCCACGGTCAAAGCGGCAATCTGGGTGACCGGGCCGACCGGCTGCGGGAAATCCTGAACAGTGGTTTTGGCCTGCTCGCCCCCAGTTATCGCGGTTTTCCAGGCAGTGGCGGCGAGCCCTCGGAACTGGCGCTGATCTCAGATGGGGTTCACATGTTTGACCAACTGGAGTCTGAGGGTGCAGCCGTCGTCCTGCACGGTCAAAGCCTTGGCACCGGCGTGGCGGCCGCTGTCGCCCAACAGCGTCCGAATGCACAGTTACTGGTGCTAGAGGCCCCCTTCACCGCGACTGTGGATGTCGCGGCCGAGCGCTATCCGTTTCTGCCGGTTTCGGTCTTGATGAAGGATCAGTTCGCCACCCGAGACTTTATCGGCGATGTTACGGTGCCAACGCTGATCTTCCACGGAACCGAGGATGAAACCGTTCCGGTGCATCACGGCCAAGCGCTGGCGGCGATGTCGGGCGACACGGCCGAACTTTATGTCATCCCCAACGGCACCCACAACGACCTCTGGTCGTATGGCTTGTGGGACGAGGTGCAGCAGACCCTTGCGAAGTAGTGTGGTTTAAAGAATCCGGCCAGCGACCGCATCCAGCTTGGCCAGTAATGCCGGATCGCGTTTTTCGGGCGCAGTGAGGATCGCAAACTCCAATGCCCGATCGCAGCCATGCGGGCAGGGCGCGCGTTCAGCCCCCAACAGATCGGGCAGGCCCTTGACCAGCGCCCGGCCTTTTTCTGCATTCCCGGTAAGGGTGGCGATAATGGCGGTTACGTCGACCTCGCCGTGATCCGGGTGCCAGCTGTCATAGTCGGTCACCATGGCGATCGAGGCATAACAAAGTTCGGCCTCGCGGGCGAGTTTCGCCTCGGGCATGTTAGTCATGCCAATCACGTCACATCCCCAATGCTCGCGATACATCTTGGATTCGGCCAGAGATGAGAACTGCGGCCCCTCCATCGCCAGATAGGTGCCACCGCGATGGATGGTGATACCTGCCGCCTTGCCTGCGCTCTCACAAGCGTCCGACAGGCGCGGGCAGGTGGGATGCGCCACGCTGACATGGGCGACGCAACCAGTGCCGAAAAAGCTCTTCTCGCGCGCAAATGTCCGGTCAATGAACTGGTCGACAATGACGAAATCCCCCGGCGCCATATGCTCGCGAAACGACCCGCAGGCGGAAACCGAGATCACGTCCGTAACCCCCAGCCGTTTCAGCGCATCGATATTGGCGCGATAGGGCACCTCGGTCGGTGAATGAACGTGGCCACGCCCGTGACGGGGCAGGAAGGCCATTTCGACCCCATTCAAAGCCCCCGTCAGAATCTGGTCCGAAGGTGCACCCCACGGCGTTTCAACCGTAACCCATTCCGCCTTTTCCAGCCCGTCGATATCG
Organism: Ruegeria sp. BB5; assembly: GCF_056539405.1. Taxonomy (NCBI): domain Bacteria; kingdom Pseudomonadati; phylum Pseudomonadota; class Alphaproteobacteria; order Rhodobacterales; family Roseobacteraceae; genus Ruegeria; species Ruegeria sp. BB5. The sequence continues at coordinate 39,398 of NZ_JBQFUX010000011.1, forward strand.
TAGATACCTGATCCGCCGATGATGGCGATTTTCGTCTGGGTCATGGCTGCGCTCCGAATAAAAAATACGATGCAGACTGTCTGAGGGGCAGCGGAGGATTTGGCAAGTGGGTTCAACGGTTTGTGTTGGCTGAAGGCGCGGTATGCGTCTGTTGCATATCTGGGTCCCACCTGGCGCGGTATCTCCTGCGGGGATTGACCGCTAAAAGACCCCTTTCGCGCGAACCCAAAATACCAACAGGACCCTCCCATGCCCCGAGCCATGCTGGCAAGCTTTGCCAATCGTATAGCTAAACCCGATCTTCGTTGGGTGCCGGACGAAGGGCTGACTGCCTCGCGCCTGCGGATCGAACTGCTGTCCGGTCTGACTGTGGCGCTGGCGTTGGTGCCCGAAGCAGTGGCCTTTGCCTTTGTTGCCGGGGTTCATCCGCTGGTTGGTCTGTACGCGGCCTTTATGGTCGGTCTGATCACGGCGCTGATCGGTGGCCGTCCGGGCATGATTTCGGGCGCGACCGGGGCGTTGGCCGTAGTGATGGTGGCGCTGGTGGCCCAACACGGAGTTGAATACCTGTTCGCGACCGTGGTTTTGATGGGTATCCTGCAAGTGATCGCCGGGGCCATGCATTGGGGCCGGTTCATCCGGCTGGTGCCGCATCCGGTGATGCTGGGCTTTGTGAATGGTCTGGCTATCGTGATTTTTCTGGCGCAGTTGGGTCAGTTCAAAGTGCCTGGCACCATGGAAAACACCGGCCATGGCGTCGGTGGCGGCGAATGGCTTTCGGGTCTGCAGCTTTACACGATGCTGGGCCTGGTCGCACTGACCATGGCGGTGATCTGGGTCATGCCGCGTATCACGCGCATCATTCCTGCGCCGCTAGCCGGTATTTTTGTCGTTGCCGCGTTGGTGATTGGCTTTGGTTTGGACGTGCCTCGCGTCGGTGACCTGGCGTCTATCGAGGGAGGTTTGCCGCCGTTCCACATCCCGATGGTGCCGCTGACCTGGGAAACTTTTGAAATTATCCTGCCCTATGCCGTCATTCTGGCAGCAATCGGCCTGATCGAATCCCTGCTGACGTTGAACCTTGTTGGAGAGATCACCGGTAAGCGCGGCGGGGCTTCGCAGGAATGCATCGCGCAAGGCGTTGCCAACGTCGCCACCGGTTTCTTCGGTGGCATGGGCGGCTGCGCAATGATTGGTCAGTCGATGATCAACGTGAAGTCCGGTGGCCGGACCCGTATCGCCGGTATCGCGGCGGCGCTGTTCCTGCTGGTGTTCATCTTGTTTGCCTCACCGCTGATCGAGCAAATCCCGCTGGCCGCACTGGTCGGGGTGATGTTTATGGTGGTGATCGGTACATTCGCCTGGAACTCGTTCAAGATCATGCGCAAGGTGCCGTTGACGGACGCATTCGTTATCGTTCTGGTGACTGTGGTGACGGTGATGGAAGACCTCGCGGTCGCGGTTGTGGTTGGTGTCATTGTCTCCGCGCTGGCCTATGCGTGGAACAACGCCAAGCGTATCCATGCCATCACGCGTGAATCGGAAACCGAAAAAGGCGCAAAAGTCTACGAAATCCAAGGGCCTCTGTTCTTTGGTTCCTCCGAGGGTTTTGTCGAGTTGTTCGATGTGCCAAGCGATCCTGACACGGTAATCGTGGATTTTGCAGAAAGCCGGGTTGTCGACCAGTCGGCCTTGCAGGCCATCGAAAACGTCGCGTCGAAATACGAGGCCGCAGGCAAACGCGTCATGCTGCGCCACCTCAGCCGCGATTGCCACAAGCTGCTGAACAAAGCAGGGCATCTGATGGTCGACAGCGATGATGACCCCGATTACCAACTGGCGGTGGATTATTCTGTTCGCACCGGCATTTTGGGCGGCCACTGAGTATTTTGCGAGGCTCTGCCTCGCGCTCCGAGGTGTTTGCGACCAGATGAATACAGGATCCCCTGCTTCATCTGGCTGAAAATACTTCGGGGGAGGCGCCCAAAGGGCGGCGGGGGCAGCGCCCCCCTGTAATTCCTAATCGTCTGGGCGACTAAGCGAGAACAACTCGGTTACGACTGAATAGTCCCGATATCCAAGCCGGGCGAGCGGGTTGAAGGTCGTCACATCGAATATTCCATCCCTCAAACAATCGTCTCGCAGGTGGACACCGGTTACTTCTCCGAAAACAACCCGATTTGCCTCGCCCGGCAGATCGACAATCTTGGTCAATTTGCATTCCAGAGCAGCCGGGACGCCCTCGACTCGAGCGCAGGGGATGGTTTCGCATTCAACCGGCGTCAGGCCAGCATGTTCGAATTCGTCGTGATGTTTGGGAAGGCCTGCGGAACTGGCGTTCATCGCATCGCGGTGTGCGTGTGCCACCACGTTCACGCAGAACACTCCGGTTGCTTCGATGTTCGAAACACTGTCCTTGCCACCGTCCTGATCGTGTTTGGTGCCCGTTGAAGCGAACATCACCTGTGGGGGCGTGTAGGCGACCCCGTTGAAGAAGGAATAAGGTGCCAGATTGTTGATCCCATCGGGGCTGCGGGTGGATATCCAACCGATCGGGCGGGGGGTAATGACAGCGTTGAATGGATTGTGCGGCAGACCGTGGCCGTCTTCGGGTCGATAGAACATCTCTACTCCAAGCGTTTGCCCAAGGCGTAGCGAAGTGCTAGGGCGAATGCCAGCAAGGAAAAGAGGGCTGAGGTGCAGCAGTTCGGGATCAGGCCGGAAGAGCCGGATGATTGGTGGGAGGTCGAAGCCCTCTATGACCTGTGTTTTGCGCCAGGGCGCGAGGCGCTGTCTTCGTATCGTCTGCGCGATGATGTGCCGCCGGTTTCAGGCTTGTCTTTGGTTGCGCGTGACGGGCAGGGCATTCTGGCTGGGGCTATTCGGTTCTGGCCGGTGCATGTGGGTGATCACGATGCCTTGCTGCTGGGGCCGGTAGCCGTACACCCGACCCATCAAGGCGAGGGCCTTGGGGGTTTTCTGATCCACGAAGGTATCGAAGCTGGCCGGGCGATGGGCTGGGATCGGGTCATGTTGGTTGGTGACGCACCCTATTATGCCCGGTTCGGGTTTTCCCGTCTGAATGGGGTTGAAATGCCCCCTCCGACCAACCCGGACCGAATTCTGGGGCTGGAATTATCCTCGGGTGTTTGGGACGGAGTGGATGGGCTTGTCACCCGTTGGACCCGCTGAACTATTGAAACCTTGGCTATAAACCCCGATGTCTAATGGGCAGGAGGGTATTTATGCAGGACGTGGTTCTTGTTGAAAAGCTGGATGCTGAGGCGGAACTGGACCGATTGGCGGGGTACTACCGAACGGCCGGAGGGCCGGGCGTCAAGCTGTTGAATAGCCTCGGAGGTTCGGCAGAATCCTTGTTGGAGCAATTGCCCGAACCGATCAGGCAGGGCCTGACGGGTGCGACGGAACAGGCCCTGTGGTTGGCAATGCATGCTGCCGAAGGGTCAAGACGGGCTGTGCCGGACCAGCATCCCTGGGTCAACACCGCAGTAACCACGGCCATGGGTGCAGCCGGAGGGTTGGGCGGAATGTCCACCGCATTGATGGAATTACCTGCGACGACCGCGATGCTGTTGCGTGCCATACAAGGGGCGGCTGCGCGCGAAGGGTTTGATCCGTCGGAAGATGGTGTGAAATTTGATTGCGTGCGTGTCCTGTCCGCCGCCGGGCCTTTGTCCAATGACGACGGTGCCGATCTGGGGTTCTTCTCGGTCAGGTTGACCTTGACAGGACCTGCCATGCAGAAATTGATCGCAGCGGTCGCTCCGCGGCTGTCAGTTGTGTTGGGGCAGAAATTGGCGGCGCAATCCGTGCCGGTATTGGGCGCCATTGCCGGAGGCGGCACCAACTATGTCTACACGCGGTATTACCAGCAGATTGCCCGCGTGCATTTCGGCCTGCGCCGTTTGGCGGTCGATGCCGATATTCCCCACGATGAACTGGTGCGCAAACTTGCCGCCCGAATGTGATTTTTCTTCAAAGGCTTGGAGAATTTCACCGCATATGGTATTGATGATTTGAGCGTCCGCTAAATAAACCAAAACAACGCGGGCAAACAGGCAAATATCCATATGAAAGGCGGCTCGGCGTGATTGACGCAAGGCTTTCGCCTCATGTTTCCAACATTGCCCGGCACCTGCCGGTGCTGCAGCAATCGGCGGCTTTGTGCTATCGTGTTGAGCAAGGGCAACCCGAAGTGCTGTTGATTACAACGCGCAAATCACGCCGTTGGATCATTCCCAAAGGGTGGCTGATTGATGGGCTGACTGCGTCTCAGACCGCAGGCCAGGAGGCGTGGGAAGAGGCCGGCATTCGAGGAGAGTGCGACACGCAGGCAATGGGGCAGTTTTGCTATCGAAAACGTCATCAGAAAAAAGGCGCAGTATTGTGCGTCGTGGATGTCTTTCCGTTATTGGTGACATCGGTTGCTGCGTGTTTTCCCGAATTCAAACAGCGGCAGAGACAATGGTTTGTGCCGAAAAAAGCCGCAGTTCACGTCAATTTCCCCGAACTTGGGCAAATGTTTCAAAAACTTGAGCCAATCATGCGCTAAGATGCCTCTGGTAGGGCTTGATATTGCCATGTCTGTGGTTATCAATTCGACAACCGACATTTGGACGGATCATGATTCAATACGCATTGAAATGCAGCAACGGCCATACATTTGACAGTTGGTTCCAATCGGCCGCCGCTTACGACAAACTGGCATCCACGGGCATGGTGACTTGCGCTGTGTGTGGATGTGCGGATGTTGAAAAGGCTATCATGACCCCACGTGTCCGCCCGGCCCGTGAGGCCGTGGCAAAGACCATCGCCCCCATGCCCGAGGCTGAAACGATAGATGTGGCCGCCCCTGCGCCAGACATTGAAAAGGTGCTGGCCGAGCTGCGCCGCAAGGTCGAAGAGAACTCGGACTATGTGGGTAAGGATTTTGCCAGCGAAGCGCGCAAAATCCACCTTGGTGATGCGCCCGAGCGTGCGATCTATGGTGAGGCCAAGCCGGACGAAGCGCAGGCCCTGATCGACGATGGGGTTCCAGTGGCACCTTTGCCTTTTGTTCCCAGCAGAAAGACAAATTAAGCCGTGCATGTAGTTATTACGGGGGTCAATCGTGGCATTGGCCGAACGCTGGCCGACAATTACCGGGCTCGCGGGGATAAGCTGACCGGCACCGCGCGGGATGGCAGTGCGCAGGTGGTTCTGGATGTTACCGACCCTTCGCAGCATTCCGACGTGGCCACGTATCTGGCAGATCAACCCGTCGATTTGCTGATCTGCAACGCCGGGGTCTATCTGGACAAAGGGCAGAGCATTAACGGCTATCCCGCCGACATGTGGGCGCAAAGCTTTGCCATCAACGTGACAGGCGTGTTTCTAACCGTTCAGGCATTGTTGCCGAACTTGCGGGCCGCACGAGGAAAGATTGCGATTATTTCATCGACGATGGCCTCGCACACCCGCGCGCCGGGGGGCAGCTATATCTACCGCGCATCAAAGGCCGCAGCCTTGAGTCTGGGACGCAATCTGGCCACGGATTTGCGCGATGATGGAATCGCCGTAGGTATCTATCACCCGGGCTGGGTGCAGACCGATATGGGCGGGCCCGAAGCCGATATCACCCTGGATCAGGCCGCAGAGGGCCTGATTGAAAGGTTCGATGCGTTGTCACTGGAAACAACGGGTTGTTTCGAAAACTGGGACGGTCGCCCCCACGCTTACTGACGTATCAACGCTGCGGTGGGGATTTCGTAGACCTCATCCGGGTCGATGAAAATCACGGTCAGGTCGCCACGTGTTTCATGGCTGATCTTGGCAGGTGAACTGCTGGAATTCGGCACGCCATCGGTGAAATAGATGCTGCGCACTTCACCGCCGCCCAATGACACAGCCAACGTCGTCGTGCCGTCGTCATGGTGGCGCAATTCGGCATGGCAGCTGTCGAGCGGTGCGCCGCCCGAGGCGCAGGGCACAGTGCCCAAAGCATTCTTGCCGTCAGTTGCGGCCAGAGTTGAAACCTGTGCAAGGGCAGGGGAAGACAGCAGGACAACTGCGAGGGCAAGGCGGAACATGGAAAACCTCTTGGAAAATTCGATGACTAAGGCTGACAGCCTCGCTGCCGGATGTAAAGCAGCCCCATGCGGCATTCGGGGCGGTTTTGAACCCTTGCCCTTGCGGCCCCCCTCGCATAAGACGCACGGAACCTGAATTCCAAGGCGCGGAGAGACCACCCCCATGCCCGTACTCGTAATGAAATTCGGTGGCACGTCGGTTGCCAACCTTGACCGTATCCGCCGCGCGGCGAAACGCATCGGTGTTGAGGTGGCCAAGGGCTATGACGTGATCGTCATTGTCTCCGCAATGTCGGGCAAGACCAATGAGCTGGTGGGATGGGTCAACGAAACCTCGCCCCTATTTGATGCGCGTGAATATGACGCCGTGGTCTCCTCGGGCGAGAATGTGACCGCCGGTCTGATGGCGTTGACTTTGCAGGAAATGGATATTCCCGCGCGCAGCTGGCAGGGCTGGCAGGTGCCGCTGATGACTACCAGTGCCCACAGTCAGGCCCGGATCGAAGAAATCCCGACCGAAAACCTGACCCAAAAATTCGACGAAGGCATGAAAGTGGCCGTTGTCGCAGGCTTTCAGGGCATCAGCCCCGAAGGGCGCATCACCACGCTGGGCCGGGGCGGGTCGGACACCACCGCCGTGGCCTTTGCCGCCGCGTTCGGCGCCGAGCGTTGCGATATTTATACGGATGTGGACGGCGTCTATACCACTGACCCGCGCATCTGTGAAAAAGCGCGCAAACTGGACCGTATTTCGTTTGAAGAGATGCTCGAACTGGCCTCGCTGGGGGCTAAGGTGCTGCAAACCCGCTCGGTCGAGCTGGCGATGCGGTATAAGGTGAAACTGCGCGTTCTCTCAAGTTTCGAGGAACAATCCGACGAGGCCGGTACGCTGGTCGTTGACGAGGAGGATATCATGGAATCCAATGTTGTGGCCGGTGTGGCCTATTCCCGTGACGAGGCTAAGATGACCGTCGTTTCGGTAGCGGACCGACCCGGTATCGCCTCGATCATCTTTACCGCGCTCAGCGATGAGGGCGTGAACGTGGACATGATCGTTCAGAATATTTCGGACGAGGGGCGCACCGACATGACCTTCTCGTGCCCGACCGATCAGGTCGCGCGTGCCGAGAAAGCACTGTTGGCGATCAAGGATGCGGGTGAGCTGAACTATGCCGAACTGGTTGCGGACGAAGATGTCTGCAAGGTCTCGGTGGTGGGCATCGGAATGCGTTCTCAGTCGGGTGTTGCGGCCAAAATGTTCAAGATACTCTCGGATGAGGGGATCAACATTAAGGTTATTACAACCTCTGAGATAAAAATTTCCGTCCTTGTGGATCGGAAATACATGGAACTTGCGGTTCAGGCACTGCATGATGCCTTTGAACTGGACAAGGCGGCCTGAGCATTTCAGCCAAGGATTTCGCCTGACACAATAATTTGGTTGGGCCATGGCGGACGGCACCGAAACAGAATCCCGCAAGCTGCTGGGGCGGCTGCGCGAAGAAATGGCGAGCGAAGCCGCCGGTCAGGAACGTCTTGACCGGATTACGCATCTGATCGCCGACAGCATCCGGGCCGAGGTCTGCTCGGTCTATCTGTTTCGCGACGAAGACACGTTGGAGCTGTGCGCCACCGAAGGCTTGGCACCCGAAGCGGTGCACAAGACCCGGATGCGTATGGGTGAGGGGCTCGTGGGCCGCGTCGCTCAATCCGGCAAAGTCGTGAACACGGCGGATGCGCCATCGGCCAAAGGCTTCCGCTATATGCCGGAAACCGGCGAAGAACGGTTTTCATCCTTTCTCGGCGTGCCGGTACAGCGCCTAGGCGAAAAGCTGGGTGTTCTTGTGGTGCAATCCCGCGAGGCGCGTCAGTTTTCGGCAGATGAGGTTTATGCGCTGGAGGTTGTCGCCATGGTTCTGGCCGAGATGGCCGAGCTGGGCGCCTTTATCGGTGAGGGTGCGGCCCTGTCTCCCCTGCACCAGCAATCGGTTCAGCTGAGCGGTGGTCCGGCGCAGGAAGGATACGCCGAAGGTCATGTTTGGCTGCATGAGCCCCGCGTCGTGGTCACCAACCCGATTGCCGATGATCCACATCGCGAACGTGAACGCCTGAATGAAGCGGTCGAAGAGCTGCGCGTTGGCGTCGACAAGATGCTTGAAATCTCGCAGGGCGGCGACAAGGAACAGCTTCAGGTTCTTGAGGCTTATCGCATGTTTGCCAATTCCAAGGGCTGGATGCGCCGGATGGAAGAGGACATCGCCCTGGGTCTCAGTGCTGAGGCGGCGGTTGAAAAAGAACAATCGCAGGCGCGCGCGCGGATGGGGCAGGTGACCGATCCGTATTTGCGTGAACGGCTGGCTGATCTGGATGACCTGTCCAACCGGTTGCTGCGCATTCTGACCGGGCAAGGCAATACAAATGGCGCTGACCTGCCGCCCGACCCCATCCTGATCGCCCGCAATATCGGTCCGGGAGACCTGCTGGAATACGGTCGATCACTGAAAGGCATCGTGCTTGAGGAAGGCTCGGTCGGCAGCCATGCCACCATCGTGGCACGTGCGCTTGCGATTCCGCTGGTGGTGCATGTGGGCCGGATCACGACCGAGGCGCTGAACGGAGATCACATTCTGGTCGATGGCGACCAAGGCATTGTCCATCTGCGCCCCGAGGACACCGTTGCAAATGCTGTGCGTGATAAAATCGCGATGCAGGCCAAAGCGCAGGAACGCTATGCCTCGATCCGCGAAACCCCGACGGTAACGCGGGATGGAGAGCGGATCAATCTGGTAATGAATGCGGGACTGATGGCCGATCTGCCCTCGTTGAACAATTCCGGGGCCGAGGGCGTAGGTTTGTTCCGGACAGAGCTGCAGTTTTTGATCCGCAACAAGATGCCCAAACGGTCAGAATTGGTGACACAATATCAACGGGTTCTGGACGCTGCTGAAGGCAAGCGCGTGATCTTTCGCACGTTGGATATCGGGTCCGACAAGGTTCTGCCCTACATGAAGCACGTGGCGGAACCGAACCCGGCGTTGGGTTGGCGCGCAATCCGCGTCGGTCTGGACAAACGCGGCGTGATGCGGATGCAGTTGCAGGCCCTCTTGCGTGCCGCCAATGGCCGCCCCCTGTCGATCATGTTCCCCTTCGTGGCGCAAGCCGACGAGTTTTACGAGGCTCGCTGGGAGGTCAATAAAACCATCGAGCGTGAGAAACGTCTGGGTCACATCCTGCCCGAAACGCTTGAGGTCGGGGCGATGCTGGAAACACCGTCGTTGGCCTTTGCGCCGCAGAAATTCTTTGACGAGGTCGATTTTGTCTCGGTCGGAGGCAATGACCTGAAGCAGTTCTTCTTTGCTGCTGACCGGGAAAATGAACTGGTACGTCGTCGCTATGACACGCTGAATGTCAGCTTTCTGAGTTTCATCGCGCAGATCGTTGAGCGCTGCAACTCCTCCAACACGCCGCTTTCGTTCTGCGGCGAGGATGCCGGTCGCCCGGTTGAGGCGCTGTGCCTGGCCGCGATGGGTATTCGGACACTGTCCATGCGTCCGGCCTCGATCGGCCCGGTCAAAAGCGTGTTGCTGCGGGCCGATCTGCAATCTTTGCGCAAGATCATCGCGGATGCGCGGCACCGGGGTGAGCAATCGGTGCGCCCCGCCGTCATGGAGTGGCTGCGCAATCAGGGCTGACATCCCAAATCCGGGCTTGCTTTCTGCATTTGCATTGCCTATGCAATTTGCAAATGTTAGCGTTAACATCGCTCAAACCACAAGTGCTGCGACTTTCTGGTGCTATGTTGGCAGAGGTAGAACTGAAGGAGCCCGTCGATGGTTTCACGCGTAATTCCGGTTAACCCGTTCGATCTGGTGCTGTTCGGTGCGACCGGCGATCTGGCGCAACGTAAAATCCTGCCGGGCCTGTATCACCGCTTTGAGGTCGGGCAGATGCCCGAGGACGCCTGTGTCATCGGCTCGGCGCGATCGGACATGGACAGTGATGCGTTTCGCGATCAGATACGCGCCTCGATGGCGGAGTTTGCGCCGGAATTCAAAAAGGACGTTCTGGATCGCTTTCTCAGCCGGGTTTCGTATGTCCCTGTTGATGCGTCAGGCGATGCCGGCTGGTCGAATTTGGCCGAAGCATTGCGCCCTGACGTCGTGCGTGCGTTCTATTTGTCGGTGGGGCCTGGCTTGTTTTCGGGCATTGCGCACCGGCTGAACCAACACGGGTTGGCCACATCAGACAGCCGCATCGTGGTGGAAAAACCCTTTGGTCATGATCTGGCGTCCGCCAAAGCGTTGAACGAGGGGCTGCGTACCTGCTTCGAAGAACACCAGATTTACCGGATCGACCACTATCTGGGCAAAGAGACGGTTCAGAACCTGATGGCCCTGCGTTTTGCCAATTCTCTGTTCGAACCGCTATGGAACTCGACCCATATTGACCACGTGCAGATCACGGTTGCTGAAACTGTAGGCGTTGAAGGGCGCGGCGCTTATTATGACCAGTCCGGTGCCATGCGGGACATGATTCAGAACCACTTGGTACAGCTTTTGTGTCTGACGGCGATGGAGCCGCCGTCGAAATTTGCGCCCAACGCTGTGCGCGATGAAAAGGTCAAGGTGATCGAAGCGTTAGAGCCTGTTGAGCAGAAAGATATCGCGCGCGGCCAATACCGCGCCGAACACGGGCAGGGTGGTTATGTCGATCACGTTGGCAACCCCGGCAGTCGTACAGAAAGCTTCATCGCGCTGAAGGTACATCTGGGCAACTGGCGGTGGGCGGGTGCTCCGTTCTATCTGCGCACCGGCAAGCGGCTGCGGGCGCGGGAATCCGAGATTGCCGTGTTCTTTCGTGACCCACCGCATACGATCTTTCCGAATGTTGGCCCGCTGCACGGGAACGTGCTGGTGATCCGCCTGCAACCGGACGAGGGCATCACCCTACGCACCACCATCAAAGATCCAGGCCCAGGCGGGTTCCGCCTGTCTGATGTGGCGCTGGACATGAGTTTTGCCGACGCTTTGGGCGTCGAGGCCAGCGCGCCGGATGCCTATGAGCGGCTGATTATGGACGTCATACGTGGCGACCAGACCCTGTTCATGCGCGGTGACGAGGCCGAGGCCGCCTGGGCCTGGGTCGATCCCATCATTCAAGGCTGGGAAGATCGCGGCGATCGCCCGGCACGCTATGATCAGGGCAGTTCGGGCCCCGAAGAAGCATTGATGCTGATGCACCGCGACGGACGTCGCTGGCGTCAGATCGGAGGTTAACCATGGTTCATTCTGTTATCACTGAGGTCACCCAGCGGATCATCGACCGCAGCGCCGACCTGCGTGGCCCGCATCTGGAACGGATGGAACAGGCCAAATCCAAAGGCCCGGCTCGCGCGCATCTGTCCTGCAGCGGTCAGGCCCATGCTTATGCTGGGGCGGGGACAGATCAACAGGCGATGGCGACCGGCGCCGCCGGAAACCTTGGTATTGTTACCGCTTATAACGACATGCTTTCAGCTCACCAGCCGTTTGAACGCTACCCTGGCCTGATCCGCGATGCGATCCGCACTGCCGGTGGCACTGCGCAAGTTGCAGGTGGTGTACCTGCCATGTGCGACGGCGTCACCCAAGGCGAGGCCGGGATGGAGCTGTCGCTGTTTTCGCGCGATGTGATTGCGTTGGCCACGGGCGTCGCGCTGAGCCACAATACCTACGACGCAGCTGTTTTCCTTGGCGTTTGCGACAAGATTGTTCCCGGTCTGATAATTGGGGCGCAGGCCTTCGGCCATTTGCCCGCCGTGTTCCTGCCCGCAGGCCCGATGACCAGCGGCCTGCCCAATGATGAAAAGGCCAAGGTGCGCCAGAAATTCGCTGCCGGAGAAATTGGCCGCGATGAACTTATGGCCGCCGAAATGGCTGCTTATCACGGCCCCGGCACCTGTACCTTCTACGGTACCGCCAACACCAACCAGATGCTGATGGAGTTCATGGGCCTGCACCTGCCGGGCTCTAGCTTCATTAACCCGAACACGCCGCTGCGGGATGCCTTGACCGAAGAGGGTGCGCGCCGGGCGTTGTCGCTGAGTGCGCTGGGTAACAACTACACACCGGTTTATCAGATTCTCGATGAGCGGGCCTTCGTGAATGGCATCGTCGGGCTGATGGCCACCGGTGGCTCGACCAACTTGCTGATCCACCTTATCGCAATGGCGCGGGCGGGTGGTATCATGCTGGATTGGCAAGATTTTTCTGACATTTCCGCCGTTGTCCCGCTGGTCGCGCGGGTCTATCCCAACGGATTGGCGGATGTAAACCATTTCCACGCGGCTGGTGGTTTGGGGTATTGCATCGGCACGCTGCTCGACGATGGGCTTTTGCACCCGGACACCCTGACAGTCGCAGGGCAGGGCCTGCACAATTACACCAAGGAACCCAAGCTGAAAGACGGCGATCTGGTCTGGGAAGAGGGCGCGGGCCACAGCCTGAACGACAAGATTGTCCGCCCCGTCAAAGATCCTTTCCAGCCCACCGGTGGACTGTCACGCCTGACTGGCAATCTGGGCACCGCCGTCATGAAGGTTTCCGCAGTCGCGCCCGAACATCAGATCGTCGAAGCGCCCGTGCGTGTTTTCCATGATCAGGCCGAGGTCAAGGCGGCCTTCAAGGCGGGCGACTTCACCGGGGACGTGATCGTTGTCGTCCGCTTCCAGGGACCAAAGGCCAATGGCATGCCCGAATTGCATTCGCTGACGCCAATCTTGTCGATCCTACAGGGCAGGGGGCAAAAGGTGGCGCTGGTCACGGATGGTCGAATGTCAGGTGCCTCGGGCAAGGTTCCCGCCGCGATCCATGTCTGCCCCGAGGCGCTGGAGGGCGGCGCAATTGCCTATCTCCAGGATGGTGATGTGCTGCGCGTCGACGCAGTTAAGGGCGAATTGGAGATTCTGACTCCGGATGTGCTGGACCGCACCCCGGTCACTGCGGATCTGTCCGCCAATCAGCACGGGGTCGGACGGGATCTGTTCGCCGTATTTCGCAACAACGTCGGTTCTGCCGACGCGGGTGCTAGCATTTTCGGAGTGTAATCTTCATGTCAAAAACCCAACGAACCCGCGAAATCTGCGGGCTGGCACCTATCGTTCCGGTTCTGGTCGTCGATGATGCCGCGCAAGCCCGGCCTTTGGCCGAGGCGTTGGTGGCAGGTGGCTTGCCCGCCTTGGAGGTGACCTTGCGCACTCCGGCAGCACTGGATGCCATCCGGGCTATGGCGCAGGTGCCCGGTGGGGTGGTGGGCGCTGGCACGCTGGTCACCCCCGAAGACGTACGCGCCGCAAAAGAGGCAGGCGCGCAGTTCGGTGTTTCGCCCGGCGCAACAGACGTATTGATTGCAGCGTGTGAGGCCGAAGGCCTGCCTCTGCTGCCCGGCGCGGCCACGGCCAGCGAGGCGATGTGCCTGCTGGAAAAAGGCTATGACATGCTGAAGTTCTTCCCCGCCGAGGCGTCTGGCGGCGCGCCCGCGTTGAAAGCCATCGGCGCGCCGCTGCCGCAGATCACGTTCTGTCCGACGGGTGGTGTTTCGCCAGCCAATGCCAGCGATTACCTGTCGTTGACGAATGTCGCCTGCGCTGGCGGCAGCTGGGTTGCGCCCAAACAGATGGTTCAGAACAGAGATTGGGCCGGGATCGAAGCCCTTGCGCGTGACGCCTCAAAGCTGATGGATTGACGCGGCTTTTTGCTGCGCTAGGTTGGGCGTCAATTCAAACAGGTTGATCCCATGACAAACCATCTCTCTCTTGCGCAGGGGCGCGAATATCTGGCGATTCCCGGACCCTCGGTCATGCCTGACGCTGTGCTTCAGGCCATGCACCGCCCGTCACCCAACATCTATGACGGCGAGCTGATCGAGATGGTGCCGACCCTGACACGCGATCTGAAACGCGTGGCGGGCACGGATCACAACGTCGCCATCTATATTGCCAACGGCCATGGCACTTGGGAAGCCGCCCTGTCCAACGTCATTGCAGCGGGGGAAACGGTGCTTGCCCCGGCCTCGGGCCTGTTCACCCACGGATGGGCCGAGATGGCGCGCGGAGTTGGCGCCGAGGTCGAGCTGATCGATTTCGGTGCATCCTCGCCTTGGGATATGGATCGCATCGCCGATAGCCTGCGTGCTGACACGGCTCATCAAATCAAGGCCGTGCTGGCGGTTCACGTGGACACGTCCAGCTCGATCCGCAACGATATCCCGGGGCTGCGGGCGTTGCTGGACGATCTGAACCACCCGGCGTTGTTGATGGCGGACTGTATCGCCTCGCTGGGCTGTGATCGGTTCGAGATGGATGCCTGGGGCGTCGATGTCATTGTGTCGGCCTGCCAAAAGGGGTTGATGACCCCGGCGGGCGTGGGTTTTGTGTTCTTCAATGACAAAGCACAGGCCAAACGGGCAACGATGCCGCGCGTCTCGCAATACTGGGACTGGCAGCCGCGTGTGAACCCGCAGGTGTTTTACCAATACTTCAACGGCACCGCGCCGACGCATCACCTGTATGGTCTGCGGGCAGCGCTCGACATGATCCATGCTGAAGGGATCGAGAATGTCTGGGCTCGCCATGATCACCTCGCCAAGGCCATCTGGGCGGCATGCGAGGTCTGGGCAGAAGGTGGCGCGCTTGAGATAAACGTAGCCAACCCCGCCCATCGCAGCCACGCGGTTACCGCCTTGCGTCTGACCGATGGGCGCGGAACACCACTGCGCCAGTATACCGAGCGCCAGCTGGGCCTGACCCTTGGCATTGGGCTGGGCATGGAGGATCAGAACAGCTGTTTCCGTCTGGGGCATATGGGCCACGTGAACGGCCAGATGATCATGGCGATGCTGGGAGGGGTGGAAACCGCCATGGCCGCTCTGAACATCCCGCGCGGCTCGGGTGCGCTTGAGGCCGCTGCTGCCGCGTTTGCCGCTGAACCCTCCAAAGCCCGGGTCAAATCGTGGCCTTCGCAGTGGCCAGCGCCTTTGGCAGAGCTGCAGCAAAGGCATCCAGATCCGTAACCGTACCACAACTGACGCGGATACAGCGGTTCTGCGGAGCGGCAAAGGGCATGCGCACAAATATCCCTTGTGCCACTAACCCCTCAAGCACCGCTTTGGCAAACGCTCCATCGCCACCGCAATCAATCGCCACAAAATTGGTGGCCGAGGGCAAGGGTACCAAGCCGTTTTCCCGTGCGATCTGGCCGATCCGGTCGCGTGCCTTAGCGATCTGTGCCTGAACTTGCGACAGCCAGTTGGCATCCTGCAAGGCCGCCAAGGCCCCCGCTTGTGCAGCCCGGTTCATTCCGAAATGGTTGCGGACCTTGTTGAAAGCTTCGATCAATCCCGGCGCGCCGATCGCATAGCCAACCCGCGCCCCGGCCATGCCATACACCTTGGAAAATGTGCGCATCCGGATCACACGCGGATCATCGGCTGAAACCGGGGCTGCGGTGCCTTCTGGCGCGCATTCCACATAGGCTTCGTCCAGCACCAGCAGGCATCCCGCAGGCAGGGCCTCCATCGCGGCCAGGATATCCGCGCCTTTATGCCAACTGCCCATTGGGTTGTCGGGGTTCGCCAGATAGACCAGTTTTGCGTCCACCTCGACGGCTTTGGCAAACAGCGCCGCGGGGTCCTCGTGATCGTCACGATAGGGCACCTTGTGCAACGCGCCGCCAAACCCGGCCACGTGGTAGTTGAAGGTCGGATACGCCCCGTCCGAGGTCACAACTGTATCGCCGGGGCCAACCAGCAACCGCACGAGGTAACCCAGCAGGCCATCAATGCCTTCTCCGACCACGATGTTTTCCGGCTTTACACCGTGATGATCGGCCAGTGCATGTCGCAGGTCGTGGCTTTCGGGGTCACCATATTTCCAGATGTCCGTTGCTGCCATCGCCTCGATAGCGCGGGGGGAGGGGCCAAAGATGCTTTCATTCGCCCCCAGCCGGGCGACAAAGGGCGCGCCGCGCTGACGTTCCTGCGTTTCCGGCCCGACAAAGGGCACGGTTGCAGGCAGTGACAGGGCAAGCGGAGTATAGCGTGGGTCAGTCATGGTGCGAGATAACCCCATACCCACTCGTCAGGCAACCATCTGCGACGCGCAGCCAGAAGTGCCCCAACGTTGAGGTGGAACTTGGCAGACCTTCCGGGCATGGTTGGGTCAACAAGATCAGGAGGCCCGCATGACCCGCGTATCCGTCGAGTACAAAGACCACATCGCCCATGTCACGCTGACGCGCGGCGACAAGATGAACGCGCTGGACGACGCGATGATCAAGGCGTTGCTGTCTGCCGGGCAAGAGGTCGCAGCCTCGGACGCACGCGCCGTGGTCCTGTCGGGCGAGGGCAAGAGCTTTTGCGCCGGGCTTGATATGGCCAGCTTTGCCAAGATGGCGCATATGGACCCGACTGAGTGGCTGATGACCCGCAGCCACGGGGATGCGAATGAAATGCAAGAACTTGCCCTGATCTGGCGGCGTGTGCCAGTTCCGGTGATCTGCGCCATTCAGGGTGTTGCTTATGGTGGCGGGCTGCAAATCGCGCTGGGCGCGGATATTCGCATCGCACACCCCGACGCCAAGCTGGCGGTGATGGAGATGAAGTGGGGCATTATCCCCGACATGGGTGGGATGGTTTTACTGCCACATCTGGTGCGCTCGGACGTACTGCGCCTGCTGACCTACACCGCGCGCCCCATCGGCGCGCAGCAGGCGGCGGACTGGGGGTTGGTGACGAAACTGTCAGACGATCCACTGACCGAGGCATTGGCGTTGGCCGAAGACATCGCGGGCAAAAGCCCCTCGGCCATTCGCGCCGCCAAGCGTCTGATCGAAGTGGCCGAAACCAAGACCCGCGCCGAGGTTCTGTTGGAAGAATCCGCCGAACAGGTCGAACTGATCGGAAAACCTGATCAGATGGAGGTTGTGATGGCGCAGATGCAGGGGCGAAAACCTGATTTCAAGTAGCTAGCGCATAAAGGCCCGTCGCGCATCTCGGGCCATGTTGTACCGCATCTCCAACTCGGCGATGCGCGCCATGGCAGCTTTACGGGCATCTGCATCGGTCAACTCGGCGTAATCCTTTCGGGCAGCATCAAGCTTTTTCCTGATCTCGAACTCTTCCGGCAGCACTCCGGCCTGCGCCATGATCCGGTGCCCAGCGGCGATGGCCGGATCACTCTGCGCCTCACCCGACCGATCCGGCAAAGGTTTGCCTTCACCCTCGAGCCCCTGCAACTGGCCCTCGGCCTGTGCCTTTTTGATCTGGCGTTCGATCAGTTTTCCAAGCGATCCGAGCATGGTCAAACTATATCCCAAGCCGAGTGAGCACCGCTAGCGAATTCGCTTCGTGACCAGATACGCAATGCCACCAGCCAGCAAACCCCAGACTGCCGCGCCCAGACCAAAGACCGAGATACCTGAAGCAGTGATGGCAAATGTCAAAATAGCGGCTTCCCTCTCCGCTGGAACATCAAGCGCTGCGTGGGTGGCGTTGGCAAGCACTCCGATCAACGCAATCCCTGTCAGGGTGCCCATCAGCAGCGGATCAGCATGTACGGCAAACCCGGTGATGGCCACCGCGAATACACCAAACAGGCAATAGAATACGCCTGCCATCACCGCCGACCAATACCGTTGGGCCGGGTTTGGGTGGCTGTCTTCGTTGGAACACATGGCGGCGGTGATCGCTGCAAGGCAGGTGGCCGGCGCCCCAAACGGGGCCGACAGGATGCTGGCCGAACCGACCGAAGAGAACAACCTGCCGGGGGCGGGTGTGTAGCCAAAGCTGCGCATCACCGCGATACCGGGGATGTTCTGCGTCGCCATGGTGACAATGAACAGCGGCAGGCCAATACCGACGGCAGAGGCCAGCGAGAAGGTTGGCATTGTCCAGACCGGTGCGGCGACAAGATGGGTTGGCGTGACGGGCGTGTCGCCCGCATTCAGAACCACAACAATTGCTGCGGCTACAACCGCTGCCGGAACCGCAAACAAGCGGTTCACCCGCCCTGCGATGAACCAAGTCAGGATCACCGGCAAAGCCTGCCAGGGCAGTTCAACAGCGGCCTTGAAGGGCAAGATGCACAGGGGCAACAGAACACCACCCAGCATTGCCTGCGCCAATGTTGTCGGGATGGCCGCCGCCAGCCGTCCCAAAGGTCGCCACAGCCCGGCCAGCACGGTCAGCGCTCCCGCGCACAGGAACGCGCCGACCGCGTCAGAAAACCCTGCTGTAGGCATCGCGGACACGGCCAACAGCGCAACGCCCGGAGTGGACCACGCAACGCTGATGGGTTGCCGGTACCACAAGCTGAGACCGATGGCCGTCACTCCCATGGCAATGGCCGCCATCATCAGGCCCGACGCGGAGTCCTGCGCCGAGGCCCCCATGGCCGCCAGTCCCTGCAACACGATAGGGAAAGAGCTGAAGAACCCGACAATGGCGACCACCAGCCCGGTAGAGATGGTTTGGATCGGGGGAAATGCGCGTGCCATCTGAGACCTCGGGGTTATATCCGCCTTTGCTAGCAAGGGCTTGCAAGTGGGGGCAAGGGCCGTGTGTGCAAAAGTAAACCCCACCGTGGCATACGCGGCGGGGTTTGGGATTTGAGTATTTTTGAAAAGATGAATATTAGGCGATTTCGGCCAGGCGGGCCAGCGCCTCGTTCAGCTTTTCTTCTTCCTCTTCGCGGGCGGCGAGATTGGCCTTGGCTTCGGCAACAACCTCCTCCGGGGCCGAGGCCACGAATTTCGGGTTGTTCAGACGTCCACGCAGACCGCCCAGTTCTTTAGCCAACTTGCCCTTGGCTTTTTCCAGCCGTTCCTTTTCAGCACCGATGTCGATGATATCCGCCAGTGGCAGGCCGAAAGTGGCGCCCGGTGCGGCAATGGAAATCGTTCCTTTGGGTAGGTCGTCGACCTTGGTCAGGCTGTCGATCCGTGCGAGACGCTTGATCAGCGCCTCGTTGCGGTCCCACGCTGCCTGTCCGTGGGCGTCGATCTCGGTCACCAACATCGGCACATAGAGCCCTGCGGGAACCCGCATCTGCGCACGGGCCGAGCGAGTATTTTCAATCACCGAAATTACCCAGTTCATCTCACGATCCGCATCGGCGTCGATCAGGTCGGCGGCGGCGTAAGTCGGCCAGTCGGCGTGGACGACCATCTTGGCGCGGTTGCCGGTTAGACCCCACAGTTCTTCGGTGATGAAAGGCATAATCGGGTGCAGCAGGACCATGCACTGATCCAGAACCCAGCGCATTGTGGCGCGGGTTTCGGCTTGCGCCTCGGCGTCATCGCCTTGCAACAAAGGTTTAGAGAGTTCCACATACCAGTCGCAGACCTTGCCCCAAACAAAGGCATAGAGCCCATTGGCCGCGTCGTTGAAACGGTAGCTTTCTAGCGCCGCGTCGACCTCGGCCCGCACACGGGCGGTTTCGCCGATGATCCAGCGGTTGACGGCGGCTTTGGGTTTCAAGTCGGCTACGTCCAGTTGCGGCACGGCGTCGGTGAAGACCTCGTTCATCTCGGCAAAGCGGACGGCGTTCCACAGTTTGGTGCCAAAGTTGCGATAACCGGTGATGCGCTCGCGGGACAGTTTCAGCACGCCGCCAATCGCCGCCATCGAGGCGTTGGTGAAACGCAGCGCGTCAGCGCCGAATTCGTCGACGATCTCCAACGGGTCGATGACGTTGCCGGTGGTTTTGGACATCTTCTTGCCCTTCTCGTCGCGGACGAGCTGGTGCAGGTAGACGGTGTGGAACGGGATCTGATCGACCACGGCCAGCTGCATCATCATCATCCGGGCGACCCAGAAGAACAAGATATCGAAGCCGGTGATCAGCACATCCGTGGGGAAGTAGCGCTCCAGTTCCTCGGTCTGCTCGGGCCAGCCCAGGGTGCCGATGGGCCATAGGCCGGAAGAGAACCAGGTGTCGAGGACGTCGGGGTCGCGCCACACCGGATAGACAAGCTTGGTCGGGTCTTGGTCGACAGCGTATTGAGCAAGGCTTTCAGCGAACTGATGGATCGCTTCCTGTTTGTCTGCGACTTCGATAACGGTCGCGTGGCTCAACGGGCTGGGGATGTTGGCATTGTCGTCGAGGAATTTTTCTGTAACGGCCTCAAGGCTCGCCGCGCATTCCATGACATTGCCACGGTGCAGCATACCGCCTTCGTTCAGCAAACGGCCCAACTCGACCAGATCAAGATCGCCGTCGTTCTCGTCGTCTTTGAACCCCTCTGCGGACAGGTCGATCCCATACCAAACCGGAATCTGGTGCCCCCACCACAGCTGACGCGAGATGCACCAAGGCTCGATGTTTTCCAACCAGTGGTAATAAGTCTTCTCGCCTGACTCGGGGATGATTTTGACCGTGCCGTCTTTGACCGCGTCCAGCGCGGGGCCGACAACCTTTTCGGCGTCGACGAACCACTGGTCGGTGAACATCGGCTCGATGACAACTTTCGAGCGGTCGCCGAAGGGCTGCATGATTGGTTTGCTCTCGACCAGCGGGACCAGCTTGTCGGCACCTTCATGCTCGGGCTTCAGCGCGGTCGAACCCAGACGTGCGTCATCGGCACGGCACATGACGGCCAGTCCATCGGCGGTGATTTCTTCGACCACTTTCGCGCGCGCCTCGAACCGGTCGAGGCCACGCAGGTGATCAGGGACAAGGTTGATTGCGTCAATTTCGTTCTCGGTAAATTTGCGCCCTCGCGCGTATTCCTGCGCTTTCCCTGCTTCGTCTGCGTAAGGGGCGCCATCGGCCCGCATCGCGCCTTTGGTGTCCATTAGACGGTACATCGGAATGCCGCCGCGCTTGGCAACCATGTTGTCGTTGAAGTCATGCGCACCGGTGATCTTCACCGCGCCCGAGCCGAAATCAGGATCAGGGTAGTCGTCGGTGATGATCGGGATCTGACGGCGGTGTTCTTTCGGACCAACCGGGATTTCACATAGTTTACCGACGATTGGCGCGTAACGTTCATCCGACGGATGAACAGCAACCGCGCCGTCGCCCAGCATGGTTTCGGGCCGCGTGGTGGCGATCGAGATATAGTCGCGCTCCTCGCGGAAAGTCACATTTCCATCTTCATCTTTTTCCAAATACTCATATGTCTCACCGCCCGCCAAGGGGTACTTGAAGTGCCACATATGCCCGGCGACTTCGATATTCTCGACCTCCAGATCCGAGATCGCCGTTTCGAAATGAGGATCCCAGTTGACCAGTCGTTTGCCGCGATAGATCAGGCCCTTTTCGTACATATCGACGAAGACCTTGATCACCGCGTCATGAAAATTCGCAGAATTTTCGTGCCCCGTGCGTGGATCACCCGCCGCACCGGCCATGGTGAACGCATTGCGCGACCAGTCGCAGGATGAGCCCAGACGCTTTAGCTGCTCAATGATCGTACCGCCGTATTCGCCTTTCCATTCCCAGACTTTCTCAAGGAACTTCTCACGGCCCAACTCGCGCCGTCCGGGCTGTTGGGTCGCAGCCAGCATCTTTTCCACCTGCATCTGGGTGGCGATACCGGCGTGGTCCTGACCCGGTTGCCACAGCGTGTCGAAGCCACGCATACGGTGCCAGCGGATCAGAATGTCCTGCAGCGTGTTGTTGAAGGCGTGGCCCACGTGCAGCGCGCCCGTCACGTTGGGCGGCGGGATCATGATGGTAAAGCTTTCATCGCGCGATTTGTTTGCGCCTGCCTTGAAGGCTCCGGCCTGTTCCCAGGCCTCGTAAATGCGGGCCTCAGCCTCGGCCGCGTTGAATGTCTTTTCCATCGCCATGGGGTGCGTCCTGCGTCATCAATCTTGGGTCAGCGCCTGCAATAACGAATGCGCAGGGGAAGGGGAAGGGTCTGCGGGTACTCTGGACAACGAACCGGTGCAGCCTAAAGTCGCCCCTACAGGCCGAGGCAGGAGCATCCAATGGACAAGTTCGGAAAAAGTCAGCCGGTCAAACGGACCGAGGATCAGCGGTTTCTAACCGGGAAGGGGCAGTACATCGACGATGCTGTGCCCGGCGACGCCCTGTTTGCGGCGTTTTTTCGCAGCCAGGTTGCGCATGGGCGGATCACCGCGCTGGATCTGGATGCCGCGCGTGAGGCGAATGGCGTGCGGCTGGTCATGGCGCTGGACGAACTGACTGAGGCCGGGATCGACACGGTTTTAAACGCGGCGCTTGTGTCGAACCGGGACGGCTCGAAAGCGGCGGCGCCGGATCGCCACATGCTGGCCAAGGACCGCGTGCGTTTTGTCGGTGAGCCGGTCGCGGTGGTCATCGCCGAAACGCAGATACAGGCCCGTGATGCGGCCGAGTTGATCTGGATGGAAACCGAGGATCTGCCCGCCAAGCTTGACCTGGAGATGGGCGGCGAACCGCTGCACATCGAAGCTCCTGACAACCGTGCCTTTGACTGGGGCATGGGGGATGAGGCAGCGACCGAGGCGGCCTTTCAGGACGCCGCGCACAGAGTGCAACTGAACGTTGCGGATAACCGGGTGATCGTTACATCGATTGAGCCGCGCGGCTGTCAGGCTGCTTGGTCCGACGGGCGGCTGCACTTTGCCTACAGCGGGCAGGGCGTCTGGGCGATGCGCGGGCAATTGGCGCAGAAGCTGAAGCTGGAACCTGAATTCATTAGGGTCACCACGCCCGACGTGGGCGGTGGGTTTGGCATGAAGGTGATGCCGTATCCCGAGTATTTCTGTGTCGCCGTCGCCGCGATGAAACTGGGCCAACCCGTTCACTGGATGTCGGACCGATCTGAGGCGATGCTGTCTGATCACCATGGGCGCGACCTGACTTCGCTGGCTGAGCTGGCCTTTGATGAAGACCACCGAATTACCGCGTACCGCGTGCATAGCAAGATCAATCTTGGGGCCTATAACAGCCATTTCGGTCAGGCAATCCAGACAAATCTGTTCAGCAAAGTTCTGATGGGGGCCTATGATGTGCAGACCTCTTATCTGCGGGTCGAAGGGTTCTTTACCAACACAACGCAGGTGGATGCTTATCGCGGCGCTGGTCGGCCTGAGGCTATCTATGTGCTTGAACGGGCTATGGACCGCGCCGCGCGTGAATTGGGCGTCGATCCGTGGGAGTTGCGGCGCAAAAACTTCATCCGGCCTGAAGCTTTCCCTTACAAAACGACGACTGGTGAGGTCTATGACGTCGGCGATTTCGACATGGTCCTGAGCCGCGCGAGTGAACAGACATTAGGTTTTGCTGCCCGTAAGGCGGTTGATGCCGAACGCGGCCTGATCCGGGGGCAGGGCATCTGTTACTATATCGAAAGTATCTTGGGCGACCCTTCCGAGAACGCAAAGATCGCATTCTGCGAAGATGGCACCGTGAACCTCTATGTGGGGACGCAATCAAACGGCCAGGGCCATGAGACGGCCTATACCCAGTTTTTGTCGGATCAGATCGGAGTTCCGTTGGATCAGATCAATGTCATCCAGGGGGACAGCGATCAGTTACCTGCCGGAGGAGGGACAGGAGGATCGCGGTCCGTTACAGTCCAAAACACGGCCACCCTGGCCACAATCGACGTCATGATCGCCGCATTCGCGCCTTATCTGGCCGATAAGATGGGCGTCGAGGAGGCTGACGTGAATTTTGATCACGAAACATTCCGCGCGCCAGGGTCGAACCTGACGCCTACATTGATCGAAGCGGCCGAGATGGCCCGCGCCGATGGCCGAACCGATCTTCTGCAACATGAGGCGCGCATTACGCTGGACGCACGCAGTTATCCGAATGGCGCACATGTTGCCGAAATCGTTATTGATTGTTTCACCGGTGAAACATGGGTCGACCGCTACACCGTAGTTGACGATTTCGGCAATCTTATCAATCCGATGTTGGCCGAGGGGCAGGTACATGGCGGCGTGGCGCAGGGCATTGGTCAAGCCCTGTCCGAGCGTGTTGAGCATGATGCGCAGGGGCAACTGCTCACGGCTTCGTTGATGGACTACGCCTTGCCCCGTGCGTCTGAGATACCCATGATAAAGTTTACCTCGGCGCCGGTTCCGTCAACTTCGAACCCAATGGGTATGAAAGGATGCGGAGAGGCCGGCACCGTGGGCGCGCTGGCCGCTGTGGCGAACGCGGTGCAGGACGCGCTTTGGGAACATGGGGTACGGCAGGCGGATATGCCATTCACACCCCTAAGAGTTTGGGAATTGCTGACGCATGGTTCTGTCACGGCTAAGTAAAAAGATACTTGGATGGCTCGGACGGCCTTTGCGGTCCGAACATTCGGCCGAGGCGCTGCACCGTGAACCTATTAGTCATGTCATTATCCTTGACGGCACCATGTCGACGTTGGAGCCGGGGTTTGAAACTCATGCGGGTCAGACCTACCATCTGTGCCGCGAGATGGGCGGTAAGGTCTCAGTCTTTTACGAATCCGGTGTGCAGTGGGAAAGCTGGAAAACCTCTCTGGACGTGATGATGGGGCGCGGCATCAACCGGCAAATCCGGCGGGCCTATGGCTATCTGGCGTCACGCTACAAACCTGGTGATAAGATATTTTTCATCGGCTATTCGCGCGGCGCTTACGGCGTGCGCAGCCTTGCGGGCGTGATCGACATGATCGGTCTGCTCAAGGCCGAACACGCAACCGAGCGCAACATCAAGCAGGCCTATCGCCACTATGAATGTACGCCTAGCGGCGAGGCAGCCTGTGAGTTCCGCCAAAAATTCTGTCATGACGAGCTCGCAATTGAAATGATCGGTGTCTGGGACACCGTCAAGGCGTTGGGCCTGCGTCTTCCGCTGCTGTGGCGCTGGGCCGAAGATAAGCACGCGTTTCACAACCATGAACTTGGCCCCGCCACCCGGCATGGCTATCACGCTATGGCGCTGGACGAGACGCGCGAGGTGTACGAGCCGGTTCTGTGGAAATGTACGCCCGAGTTTAAGGGCCACGTTGAACAGGTCTGGTTCCGTGGCACACATGGCGACGTGGGCGGGCAATTGAACGGGTTTGAAGAGGCGCGTCCCCTCAGCAATATTTCCCTGATCTGGATGCTGGACAAGGCCGAGCAGCATGGATTGCCGCTGCCCGAAGGCTGGCGCGACCGGTTCCCAACTTCAACTACTGCAACTTCGGTCGGGACCTGGCGGGGGTGGGGCAAGGTTTTCCTGCTGCGCAAGCATCGCAAAGTCGGGATGGACCAGTCCGAGCAACTGCATGTCTCGGTCGCCCCCGATGAACTGCCGGGTTGGGTACCGATGCCGGATTCGTCCTCGCACCCGGCGCAATAGGTCAATCGAACAGAGTTTGGGATTGGTCTGTTGAATGGGCGCGGAACGCTGCTGTGACATCCGCGTGAATATTTCGTGCCAAAGATAGTGCAGGTATTTTGTCCGGGGGAAAGAAGGCCGCGTCGCTGGTCTCGGCACCCGGCTGCGGGGCGTCCGTGCCATCCTCATCGCACAGGAAGAAAAGTTTATAAAAATCTCGCGAATCCGGCGGGTAGGGATGCCGTGCCTTGTGGCGCAGAGCATAGAGGTGTCTGGCACGGACCTGCAGCCCAGCCTCTTCCCAGACTTCACGTTCCATATTTTCCGCTGGAGAGCTGCCAATGTCCGCAAAACCACCCGGCATGGCCCACAGCCCGTCCAGTCGTTCGCGGACCAGCAGAATGCGGCCATCACGGATTACAGCGCCGCGAATGTCGATGCTGGGCGTGGCATAACCACCGGCATGATTCGAGATCAGCCCCTCGATCCGCGAAAGGGGCACCCGGCCCAAATCAGCCAGCATGGCGCGGGCCATGGCTGCGATCTCGTCATAGCGTTCGCGATCAAATGGGTCTTTGGTGAAATGCTGGCCGGTTTCGGCCAGCGCCAACAAGCGTTTTGCCCGTTTCAGCCAGGCATCCTCCAGTGCAGTCGGATCCTGGCGCATCTTCCTTACCGCCGACGGTCGCGACGCGAGCTCATCGGCTGAAATGCCACGCCCACATGCGCCTCGCAATAGGGTTTACCGGCTTCAACGGGCAGGCCGCAGAACCAGAAATCCTCAGTCGCGGGGTCGCCGACGGGCCATTTGCAGGTTTTCTCGGTCAGTTCCATCAACGTCAGTTTCTTAGCCTTCTTCTCGATCTCATTGACCTTGGCCAAAGCCTCGGGGCTGATTTCGTTGGCCGAAGGCTGTGGCGGCAGCGGCTGACCAGCCGGAATGATCTGGCGTCGAGCAGGCACAGCGGGCTTGGCCTCGGCCGCAGGCGCGGGGGCCGGGCGGGCCGGTTCGGTTTTGGGTGCCGGTTTCGGCTTGGCCTCGGCCTTAGGCGCGGGGGCCGGTTTTTCCTTGGGCTCGGCCTTGGCCGGGGACGCGCCAGTGGCGCGGTTCGACAGGCCCAGACGGTGCACCTTGCCGATCACGGCGTTGCGGGTCACCCCACCCAGTTCCTTGGCGATCTGGCTGGCCGACTGGCCTTCGCCCCACATTTTCTTCAGCAGTTCTACACGCTCGTCAGTCCAGGACATCATTTGCCTTTCAAAAGCGGAAAGCGGCCCCGGATTCGGGCCGCCTTGGGAAATCGTCTCAGCCCCCTATTCTAATCACTGCGCCCCGAGTTACAAGCAGTCTTCGAATCAGGTTGAGGTCAGATGATGCAGATGCCCCTTGAGCAGAACGAACACCGTTTCGGAGTAGTCAATTGGATGGGTCTTTATACGTTGGCTCAGCGCGAAACATTGCGTTTTCTGGCGGTCTGGACCCAGACCCTGTTGGCGCCGCTGGTGACCGCGGGTCTGTTTCTGCTGATCTTCAACATCGCTATTGGCCCCAGCCGACCCGACGTGATGGGGGTGCCGTTCCTGACATTTCTGGCGCCGGGTATCATGATGATGACCGTGATTCAGAATGCTTTTGCCAACACCTCGTCTTCGATGGTGATTGCCAAGGTACAGGGCAACATTGTTGATACGTTGATGCCACCACTGTCTCCGTTGGAAATTCTATTGGGCTATCTGGCGGGAGGCATCGTGCGTGGTGTTCTTATCGCCTGTGTGGTTGCCGTTGCGCTGGCGCTGGTGCTGGGGCTGGTGCCGCGAAACCCGTTGATTGCGCTGCTGTTTGTTGTTCTCGGCGGTGCTTTCATGGGGGCGTTGGGCCTGTTTGCGGGAATATTCGCCAACAAGTTCGATCAAATGGCGGCGATTACCAATTTCATCGTCACGCCGCTGGCCTTCCTGTCGGGTACATTCTATTCGGTCGAGGCATTGCCACCTGTTCTCAACCGCCTCAGCCACGTGAACCCGGTATTCTACCTGATTGATGGGTTGCGAAATGGCATGATCGGGGTGTCTGACAGCTCACCCGCACTGGGTTTCGCGGTTTGCAGTGGCGCAACGTTGATTGTCTGCGCCATTACCTGGCAGATGCTGCGAAAGGGATACAGGCTGAAAGCATGACGGTGCAGGTTTTGGATCCCGAAATCCCAAAAAACGCCGAGCTAGGCGGTTCTGACGCGTGCCTCGCGCCAGACAAGGATTAGTCCGCCCGTCAGAATGATTGCAGAACCGATTTGGCTAACCACATCCGGGATAACGCCAAACACCGCAAAGTCATAGAGGGCGGCAAAGATCAGTGTGGCATAGCTGATTGGCGCCACAAAGGATGCATCCGCGCGCGCCATCCCGTTGACGAAACAGGCTTGGGCACAGGCCATCAGCACCCCGATTGCCACCAGCGCGATCCATTGTTCGGGCGTTGGCATCTGGAACACAAAGCTGACCGCGACCGAGGCGATGGTCAGCCCCATCGCGTTGTTGATCAACAGAATCTGGATGGGAATTTCACGGCCCGAAAGCTTTTTGATAAAGATCAGCTCCATCCCGATCACAGCCGCCGCCGTCAGGGCAAGCAACGCTGCAGGTTGGAAGCTGGCCGGTGTCGGACGCAGTAGGATCAATGCACCGGTCAGAGCAACAGCAGCGGCCAGCCAGCGCCACGGCCCAACGCCCTCTTTCAACAGCGGGATGGCCAGGACCATGCCAAAGACGGGGTTCAAAAAGGAAATCGCAGTGGCATCCGAGATCGGGATGAACGCGACCGAGGCGAACATCAGCGTAATCCCCACCCAGCCAAAGCTCGTCCGCCCAATATGCAACCCCCAATGCGGGCGGCTTAACCGTGGGCGCAACACGCCCACCGCGCTGACGATCACCAGAAACGCGAACAGGAACCGCCCGTGGCTGATCTGCATCGGATGCAACGCCGGGCCTAAGGTATCCGTCCCCAACGCTTTGGCCAGAAGTGTGGTGGCGGCCAGAAAAGCGCTGGCGGTGACGATCAGCAAAGCCGCAAGGGCAGGGTTCTGGCGCGCGGGTGTCATGACCCAGCGGTGCGTCACTGCGCCCTAAATGGCAAGCGATAAAAGCTGAGTTTCAAAGTGAAATTTCTGATTTTGGAAATTCGGGGTTTTCAGAGGCCAAACACCCGGCTATACGGCCCCGCATGATCAAACACGCACATATCCTGCGACTCCGACGCCGACGCATTACTGCGTAACCGGCCTGTTTGATCCATTGCGCGCTGTAAATCCGCGCAAATCCCACCAAATCTGTTGACGAATCCGGCCTTCGTGTATCACTCACGGGGCTTAACCTAACGAAAAGGATGATCCGATGATCCCGTCCGTTCTGCCGACCTATAATCGCGCGCCCCTGACTTTCGTGAAGGGCGAAGGCGCCTGGCTGACCGAGGCGGATGGCCGACGTTTCCTTGACTTAGGTGCCGGGATTGCGGTGAACGCGCTTGGCCACGCACATCCGGCGCTGGTCAACGCGCTGACTGAACAAGCGCACGCACTTTGGCATGTCTCGAACCTGTACAACATCCCGCAGCAGCAAGCGTTGGCGGATAAGTTGGTTGAACATACCTTCGCCGATACGGTTTTCTTCACAAACTCGGGCACGGAATCCTGTGAGCTGGCCGTGAAAATGGCCCGCAAGTATTTCTATGACAAGGGGCAACCCGAACGGGTCGAGATCATTACCTTTGACGGCTCGTTCCATGGCCGGTCGTCGGCTGGTATCGCGGCGGCCGGATCTGAAAAGATGACCAAGGGCTTTGGCCCGCTGTTGCCCGGGTTCGTGCATGTCACATTCGGCGATCTTGACGGCGTTACCAATGCGATCACGGAAAAGACCGCCGCGATCCTGATCGAACCGATTCAGGGTGAGGGTGGCATTCGTCCGGTGCCCGACGCGGAACTCAAGGCCCTGCGCCAGATTTGCGACGACAACGGCCTGTTGTTGATTTTGGATGAGGTGCAATGCGGCGTTGGCCGCACCGGCAAGCTGTTTGCCCACGAATGGGCGGGTATTACCCCCGATATTATGATGGTTGCCAAAGGCATCGGCGGCGGCTTCCCCTTGGGCGCGGTGCTGGCCACCGAAGACGCGGCCAGCGGTATGACCGTGGGTACCCATGGCTCGACTTATGGGGGCAACCCGCTTGGTTGCGCCGTGGGTTGCGCGGTAATCGATCAGGTGGCAACGCCTGCATTCCTTGAAGGTGTGAACCGCAAGGCGGGAATGCTACGCCAGAAGCTCGAAGGCCTGATCGCTGATCACCCCGACGTGTTCGAAGAGGTGCGCGGTACGGGCCTGATGCTGGGCTTGAAATGCAAGGCGACCAATACCGATGTGGTTAACGCGGGCTATGACAATGAGGTCATCACCGTTCCCGCCGCCGACAATGTCATCCGCCTGTTGCCGCCCCTGACGCTGACCGAGGATGACATTGCTCAGGCCATGATCCGCCTCGACAAGGCTGCCGCACAAGTCGAAGCCAGCCTCGAATCCGCGTAATCCTCATCTTTTTCTAAATACTCCGGGGGGCCGGGGGCAGCGCCCCCGGCGACCGACAGCCAAAAGCGAAACGATATGAACCATTTCCTCGATATCCACAAAACCGATGCAGGCGATCTGCGGACGATGATCGATCAGGCCGGCGAAATGAAACAGGCCCGTCTGGGTCGCCCCAAAGCCGCGCAGGATGATGATCAGCCGCTCAAGGACCGCATGGTCGCGCTGATCTTTGAAAAACCCTCGACCCGAACGCGCGTGTCCTTCGATGTGGGCGTACGGCAGATGGGCGGGCAGACCATGGTGTTGTCGGGTAAGGACATGCAACTGGGCCACGGCGAAACCATCGCCGACACGGCCCGTGTCCTTTCGCGTTATGTCGACATGATCATGATCCGGACGTTCGATGAAACCATCCTGACCGAGATGGCTGAATATTCCGACGTGCCGGTGATCAACGGCCTGACCGACCGTACGCATCCCTGCCAGATCATGGCTGACGTGCTGACTTTTGAAGAACATCGCGGGCCGATCAAAGGAAAAAAAGTGGTCTGGACCGGAGACGGCAACAACGTCTGCGCCTCGTTCCTGCATGCGGCGGGCCAGTTCGGATTCGATCTGACCTTCACCGGTCCCGCTCAGTTCGACCCCGAGGAAGAATTCATGGGGTTCGCCCGTCAGAAGGGTTCGAAAATCGTGGTCGAGCGTGACCCTTACAAAGCGGTGGAAGAGGCCGATCTGATCGTGGCCGATACTTGGGTCTCGATGCACGATTCCCAATCGGCCAAAGAGCGTCGTCACAACCTGCTGCGCCCCTATCAGGTGAATACCGAGTTGATGTCTCATGCCAAGCCGGATGCGCTGTTCATGCATTGCCTGCCTGCGCACCGCGAGGAAGAGGCGACATCCGAGGTCATGGACGGACCGAACTCGGTAATCTTTGACGAAGCTGAAAACCGTCTGCATGCCCAAAAGGCGGTCATGCGCTGGTGTCTGGGCGTTTAACTGCGCCGCCGGATATTCCACACACGCAATCTGGCGAGCGTTCGGGCGCTCGCCAACAGAACCAGAACGCAGAGGGCGGTTTTGGTCATGATCTCCATCGTCCCTTCAATCAGCATCGCATGCACGACACTGCCGACAATGGTTATGGCGGCTAACCCTGTGTGACCCAGCCTCCAGATACGGTACCGCGGGGCCAGACGCTGCCGAAAGATGCCCAGACAGGCGGCAGCGAAGGCGGCCCACATCGCAACGACGCCCCAGGCTGAAAACGGGGTGGGTGAGACGAGCAGCAACGCATCCACAACATCCGGGGGGCTGGTGATCCACAAGCCGCCCACATGCACCACAAGGGCGATGATCAGAGTGATGCCAACCCGTCGATGCCAGCGCCGGCTGGCCAAAGGCAGTAATCCAGCCAAGTCGCGCCCGGCCAGCAAGGGTTGCAGCAACAACAGCCCCATACTCAGCACTCCGGCAAACCCGGCCACGATGTAGACTGGATCGCGCCACGCCAATAAGGGGCTATGCGCCGCCGCAATCAGCGGCACAGCTATGGCGGCGATCACAGCCGCCCAGATCAAAAGGCTGCGGATCACGTAAATCAGGCGGGTTGCAGGACGAAATGCGCGGCAAGGGTCTGGTCTTTTGAACTTGCCATGATCGGGCGCAGGAATACCGTCTCAAACTCGCCGCTGTCATAGGCCAGATGCCCGTGCGGCTGGCCAAAGGCGGGCACGATCTGCGGCATCTCCAACCGGAACTCACCATTGGCGTCGGTCAGTGTAGCACCATGGCTTTGCGGATCCCGCTCATGCCCTTCGGTTGTGTGAGCCCAGATTTGGATGCGTTGGCCGGGCAGAGGGGCACCGTCCCCAGCCCGCCGCACAGTGCCGGTCATCCAGAACCCACCGCCGCCGATCCGCTCGACGATGGGTGCGCCGGGGCGGTAGTTGTTCGACCCACCGCGCATGGACTGTGTCGGGGCCAGCCCGGCGGCGCGTGCGGGCATCAGCAAGCCCGAACCGCCAGTGACCAGAACAGCCCCGCCCAGCGCCATTACGGATCTACGAGACAAGTGTGAATTCGTCATGTCGGGACCTCCTGCAAGGTAACATCCATAGCAACCTGAGCGCGCCACAGCGCAAAGATAGCACGGTTCAGATCAATTCCGAGGCGATCTTCACCACTCTGTGATCACCCCAAGCCCCGGCGAATTTCTTTGACCCTGTGCGGGTTGCGGTGCCATCGTCGGTTTAACGATGCGAAAGGCTGAAAAATGAACAAGACACAATCGGTTTCGCCCGACGAAATTGCGGCCTTCAAGCGGGACGGTGCCGTTGTGCTGCGCTCGAAATTCTCGGAACATTGGTTGGACTTGTTGCGCGAAGGTATCAGTGCGGACCTGGCCAACCCGACCGACAATTTCACTCGTCACACCAAGGACCCAGACGCCCCTGCTTATTTCGAGGATTTCTGGGCGTGGAACAAGATTCCGCAATTTAGGGATTTCGTGCATCACTCGCCGTGCGCCCCGCTGGCTGCGGGTTTACTGGATGCCCCGTCGATCAACCTTGTGATGGATAACTGGTTCCTGCGTGAGGCCGGATCGACCTCGCGCCCACCCTTTCATCAGGACCTGTCCTATTTTGATTTCGAAGGCACCATGTGCGTCCTGTGGTTGCCACTTGAGCCGGTGAACAAAGAGAACGGGATCGCCTTTGTCAAAGGCTCTCACCTATGGGACAAGCTGTTCATGCGGGTTCGGTTTGCGGATGGTCATCCTAGTCTTGGAGCGACTGAGGTCGCAGGCCGGAAGTATCATCAGCCTCCGGATATCAACGCTGATCCTGACGCCTATGACTTGTTGCAGTGGGATATGGAGTTGGGGGATTGCATCTATTTCGATATGCGGACTCTGCATGGGGGTCTGTCCTCGGTCACGCCGACGGAAACAGTGCGTCGGTTTAGCCTGCGGATGACAGCGCCGGACGGGATCATCCGATATCGCGGAGATTGGGCGAAAGACGAACGTGCGCAGTTCGAGGCCGCCGGTTACAGCGAGGGCGACCGCATCGACGGGCCGTTTTTCCCCCGGCTTTGGCCAAGAGAGGCACTTTGAGCAATGGGTGATATAACATAACATCAAAATTGCACTTAATCTGTGCGAAATGGCGAATACTCAAGCTGAAAATACCGTGTATTCTGCGATGGTGAACGCAACTACCTGATCGCAGGAGCGCAGCAATGAGTTGGAACCCGACCCAAAGCCCCGAATCTCTGTCACACAACACGGCGCTGGACACATTGATCATTCCGCGCGCTCGTGATCTTGGCGGGTTCGAAGTACGTAGGGCGCTGCCCTCGAGTAAACGGCAGCTGGTTGGGCCATTCATCTTTTTTGACCAAGTAGGTCCAGCCGAATTCCTGACTGGTGACGGCATCGACGTCCGACCACACCCGCATATCGGTCTTGGGACGGTGACGTATCTCTATCAAGGAGAGTTCGAGCATCGCGACAGTCTTGGCACGCATCAAATGATTTACCCCGGCGAGGTCAACTGGATGGTTGCCGGGCGCGGGGTGACTCATTCCGAAAGGACCAGTAAGAAGACACGAGACAAGAAACACAGCCTGTTCGGCATCCAGACCTGGATAGCATTGCCCAAAGCGCATGAGGATATGGCCCCGGATTTCGAGCATCACAAGCAAGGTGCGCTGCCACATATTCAGGACCAAGGTGTCAGCGCCCGTTTAATCCTGGGGTCAGCTTATGGTGAAACCAGCCCGGTTACGATGCTGTCCGAGACCTTCTATCTGGACGTGCGACTTGATCCCGGCGCGTCGCTTCCTTTGCCGGATGACCATGAAGACCGGGGTGTTTATGTCACCCAAGGTTCCGTCGAGATCGCAGGCGATACGTTCGCACAGGGCCGTATGATGGTGTTCCGCCCCGGCGATCCCCTTTCGGTCAAGGCTGGGCCGCAAGGCGCGCGGTTGATGCTGCTGGGCGGGGCGACATTGAACGAAGAGCGCTATATCTGGTGGAATTTCGTGTCATCCTCGAAGGAAAAGATCGAGGCGGCCACGCGTGAATGGAAAACCGCCGATTGGGCAAAAGGTGCGTTCCACCTGCCGCCGGGCGATGATCAAGAGTTCATACCAATCTCGGATGAACTGGAGCGTACTCGACCAAGGCGCGCGCGCTGACCGCGCGTCAGGGGGCCTTGTCCGTGCCCTCGTTCCCGGCGATCCTTTGCGCCGGGAGGGATGCCATGAAAATCGTGATCGCGGGTGCAGGCAGTATCGGATGCTATTGCGGGGCATTGTTGGCGCATTCAGGGCATGACGTTACCCTTTTGGGCCGTCCACGCATATTAGATCCGATCCAAGAACAAGGACTGACGATTTCGGATTTTTCGGGCCTGACCCGGCATGTGGCCGCGCAAGATTTGACCCTGACCGAAGATGCAACCTGCCTGGCCGGTGCCCAGGTCGTCATCGTGACCGTTAAATCAGGTGCCACAGCGGAAATGGCTGCGCAGATCGCGGAATACACGCCCATCTCAATTCCGGTGGTATCGTGGCAAAACGGTATGGAAAACGCCCGTACATTGCGCATGGTTCTGTCAGAGCATGACGTGCGCGCCGGAATGGTGCCGTTCAATGTGGTGCCGACTGAACCGGCCAGCTTTCATCGCGCCACCTCTGGTGAGATCGTCATCCAAAGCGGTCCCGGTGCGCTGGGTCAGAAGCTGAGTAGCGCTGACATGCCGGTTGTGGAAAGCGATGATATCGAAGCGTTCCAATGGGGTAAGCTGGTGATCAACCTCAACAACGCGCTGAATGCGCTGTCGGGGCTGACGTTGAAAGATCAACTGCTGGACCGGAACTGGCGACGGCTGATGGCGGATCAGATGGCCGAGGCTCTGATGGTGTTGAACGCCGCGAACCATCCGGTCGCTTCGACTACTCCGCTGCCTGCATGGATGATGCCGCATATCCTGCGCCTGCCAACGCCGATCTTTTCCAGGATCGCTGCGCGAATGCTGACCATTGACCCCAGCGCGCGCACCTCGATGGCCTATGATCTGATGGCAGGTCGCCCGACTGAAATCGACAGTCTTCAGGGTGAGATCATTCGCCTGGGCGCGCAAATTGGCGTCGAAACCCCGATCTGCGCCAAGATACGAGATTTGATCGAGGACGCGCCTGAAAACGCGATTTCTGTGGATCAAATTGCGTCTTAGGCCGGATTAGGCGAAGGCCGTCAGGATTAGAAATATTGTCGCTGACATCGCCGCGGCTGCGGGGACCGTGATCACCCAGGCGGCCACGATGGTCATGAAGTGTGAACGCCGCACCAGCTTGCGGCGCTGATGCTCTTCCCGGGCCAGCCGCTGTTCGACCGGGCGCTGGCGGTTGGAGTGTTTCCACCGGCGATCTGAATGCCATTCGCGATAGAAACCAACCCCAAACACGCCGCCTACGGCAATATGAGTTGAGCTGACCGGCAGGCCAAGCCAGCTGGCCACGATAACGGTAATGGCTGCGGACAGCGCCACGCAGAAGGCCCGCATTGGGTTCAGTTTGGTGATCTGACTACCGACCATGCGGATCAATTTGGGCCCGAATAGAAACAGGCCGAACGAAATTCCAAAGGCTCCGATCACCATGACCCAGTTGGGGATCGCAACTCTTGCGGCAAAGTCGCCGAATTCCGCTGCGTGTACGATAGCGGCCAGGGGGCCGACCGCGTTGGCCACGTCATTGGCGCCATGCGCAAAGCTGAGGAATGTGGCTGAGATGACCAACGGCAGGCCAAACAGAGTTTTCAGTGATTTGGTGCGGTTTTCCATCCCCTCGGATTTGCGCCGTACCCAGGGCACCGTGACCGACCAGACCAGGAACCCCGTTGCAAGGCCGATCAGCAGCGCCACCTCAAGCTCAATCTTCACGATCCGCTTAAGACCCTTAACGGCCAGATAGGTGGCAAACGCCGCAGCCATTACGGCCACAAGGATCGGAAGCCAGCGCCGTGCAGCCGCTATTTTATCGTCCTGATATTGAATCTTGGCTTTGATCAGTGCCAGAAACCCAGCCGCGATCAACCCACCCAATACTGGCGAGATTACCCAGCTTGCGGCAATCGCGCTCATTGTGCTCCAGTTGACGGCGCTCAGACCCGCTGCGGCGATGCCGGCCCCCATCACGCCGCCGACAACCGAGTGCGTCGTTGACACCGGTGCCCCTACCCATGTGGCCAGGTTGACCCATAAGGCCGACGAAATCAGCGCAGCCATCATTGCCCAGATGAATACATTGCTGGTTTGAACCGAGGCCGGATCGATGATCCCCTTAGAGATGGTCGAAACGACATCTCCGCCTGCCAACAGGGCACCGGCGCTTTCGGCAATGGCGGCGATGACGATAGCACCACCCATGGTCAGTGCGTTGGCACCAACCGCGGGCCCCATGTTGTTGGCCACGTCATTGGCACCGATATTGATCGCCATATAGGCCCCAAAGGCGGCTGCCGCAGCGACGATCAGGCCGCCATCCGCCAGCCCGAACACTATCGCCGCCGACAACCCGGCCAGCGCAATAAAGGCCAGTGAAATACCAGGGGCCAACAGCGGGCGCGCCACATGGGCGTTGGCATTCTCAACGCGCGAGATACGGTGAAGGTCGCTGTCCAGAGCCTGCCAGCGGGATTTCGAGGTCAAATTCGACATGATCTTTTTTCAAGCAGCCAGTGCATTTCGGCACGCGGCTAGACGGTTTCCCCCCTCGGGACAACAGTTATGTTATCAATTTTTTGCGAAACTATCACACTTGCAGCAGCAAATCGCGCAATTCCGGCTCGTTAACACGATCAGCCGCAGTTGAGGGCGAAACCCAGACCCGCTCGCGTTTGCCAGCTTCGGGAAAGTCATCTTCCAGATCCTGAACATCAACCCGATAGACACTGGTCAGAACGGGATAGGCCGTGCCATCGTTCAGGATTTTATCGTAAGTATAGTGCCCGATCGGTTCCTTGGAGGGGTTCGGCGCCCGCACGCCTGCTTCCTCCCATGCCTCCTGCAGTGCAGTTTCGGCACCGTCCATGCCATCAACCGGCCAACCTTTGGGAATGATCCAGCGCCCGGTGTCGCGACTTGTGATCAATAGAACCTCTGGTCCGCTTGGGGTTTCACGGGTGCAAAGGGCTGCAAACTGCACCCGTTGCGGGCGCAGGAAAATCGGTCGGGCGACCTCGTCCCAGATTTTTCGCAGCCATTTCGTCATTGGTCGATCGATCCTGTACTTTTCTTGCCTGAAACGCCGGCACATAACAGTGAAATAGGGCTGATACAAACAATTGCCTGAGCCAACTCTATCACAAATGTCGGGGTCGCGGTTATTTCCGCCGTTTGGCGCGCAGGGTTGGGTTGGCCTGTGTCGGGTCTTCGGGCCAGGGATGCTTGGGGTATTGCGCGCGCATATCCTTGCGAACATCGGCGTAAGAGCCCGCCCAGAATCCCGGTAGATCACGGGTGATCTGGATCGGTCGTTGCGCAGGAGAAAGCAGGGTGATTTTCAACGCCTCGCCCCCCACAACCGGATGCTGCGTGACGCCAAACAACTCTTGCAGGCGCACGGAAATCTCAGGCACCGCGCCGCCATAATCAATCGGCACCTTTCGGCCCAGCGGTGTTTCGAACGATCCGGGCGCGCGGCGATCCAGTTCTTGCGTCTGGGTCCAGTCTAGCCGGGCGCGCAGAGCGGGCAGCAGGTCAAACCGCTTCCACTCTTCGGCGTTGCGTACGCCCGAGAGCATGGGCAGCAGCCAGTCCTCAAGCGACTCGGTAAGCCCTTCGATGGTAAAATCAGGCAGATCAGCCCCTTCGGCCCGCACCAATTCAACGCGCGCCGCTAACCGCGCCGCCGCCCCGCCCAGACGCAATCCAAGATCGCGCACGCCATCCAACATGGCCTGCGCCACGGCATCGTCCGGCACGTCCTTCCACAGACGGTCGCTCAGCGTTATCGCGCCGAACCTTTCCTGTTTGCGCGCCACCACCCGGCGGTCGCGTTTTGACCAGGCGCAGCTGTCGACCCAGCTGATTTGCCCGGCAAACAGATCGCGGATTTCGCCTTCGCTGATCTGGGCGGCCATGCGCACCCGTGCTTCGCGCGGATTACCGTCTGTGTCCGTGACCACCAGATAAGGTGCCGCGGCCAGCGTATCGCCGCTGTCTAGCACCACCCCTTTGCCGCCTGACAGAACATAGCGGGGAACGTCGCCCTTGCGGCG
This sequence comes from Ruegeria sp. BB5, assembly GCF_056539405.1. Lineage (NCBI taxonomy): Bacteria > Pseudomonadati > Pseudomonadota > Alphaproteobacteria > Rhodobacterales > Roseobacteraceae > Ruegeria > Ruegeria sp. BB5. The sequence goes on from NZ_JBQFUX010000011.1 coordinate 77,658, forward strand.
CTGTCCGATGCGGTCGGGATAGGCCGACGCGGCCATGGCGGCGGGGCTCAGATCACTGGCCTGGCCCTTGGTACGCAGACGTTTGGTTTCGGTTTTGATCCGATCCACTGCGCCCGCATTCACTTGCCAGACGCGGTTGCGTTGAAACGCGCGGATGTCGCGCAGCGCCTCTAGTCGCAGCAAAAGGTCTGACGGCGCGCCCTTTAGCGGATCGCGTTCGGCCATCAATGCGGCCAAAGTGGCGGCACCGGAACCGGCAGACACCAACATATGACCCAGACGCGGATGCAGGGGCAGGGCAGCCAGGGCGCGCCCGTGGTCCGTAATCCGCCCCTTGGCATCCAGCGCCCCCAGCATCGTCAGCAGAGCCTTTGACTCGGCCATCGTGCCTTCGGGCGGCGGTGTCAGAAAGGCCAGATCGCCCGGTTCCGCACCCCACAGCGCCAGTTCCAATGCCAAACCTGTCAGGTCCGCGGCCTCGATCTCGGCCGGAGGATAAGCAGACAACGCACCTTCTTCACCCTTGGACCACAACCGATAGCACTTGCCCTCGGCCACGCGGCCTGCGCGACCGGCGCGCTGGGTGGCTTCGGCGCGGGTTACACGCTCGGTTACCAAACGGGACATGCCCGAACCGGGATCGAACCGCGCCCGTCGCGCTTGCCCCATATCAACCACGACCCGAATGTCGGGAATGGTCAGTGAGGTTTCGGCAATCGACGTGGCCAACACCACTTTGCGCCCTTGATCCACCGGCGCAATCGCAGCGCGCTGGGCGGCAAAAGGCATGGCCCCGAATAGGGGGCGCAGCACGCAGTTCTCCGGTAGGCGCGCGGACAAGGCGGACTCGGCCCGGCGAATTTCACCCTCACCTGGCAAGAACACCAACACCCCGCCGCCGGTTTTGCGCGTGTCCCTTTCAGCCTGAACAACCAGATCGACCAGAGCGTCCAGCCGTCGTGCCTGCGCCCCCAAGGGGCGGTCCAGCCATTGTGTTTCGACCGGAAAACTGCGCCCTTCGGAGGTGACCAACGGCGCGCCCATCAACCGTCCAACCGGCTCGGCATCCAACGTTGCCGACATGGCCAGTAGCATCAGGTCATCCCGCAGAGCGCCGGTGACTTCCAAACAAAGGGCCAATCCCAGATCGGCGTTCAGGGATCGTTCGTGGAATTCGTCGAAAATCACGGCGTCCACACCCGGTAAGTCGGGATTGGATTGCAACATCCGGGTCAGAATGCCTTCGGTCACGACCTCGATCCGGGTTGATTTTGAAACCTTGGCTTCGCCCCGCACCCGATAACCTATGGTCTCACCCGCGCGTTGGCCCAAAGTGTCGGCCATCCTTTCGGCAGCAGCGCGCGCGGCCAATCTGCGCGGCTCCAACATCACGATCTTGCCGTCGCACAAGCCCGCCTCGAGTATCGCCAGGGGAACTCGTGTTGTTTTACCTGCCCCCGGAGGGGCCTGAAGAACAGCGCGGCCTGAATCCTGGAGGGCCGCAAGCAGGTCTGGGATGGCGTCATCGATGGGCAGTCGTGTCATGCGGGCTTTATCCGCCAACGGCTCGGTAAGGTCCAGTTCCGCCATGCGCGCAGTACGAACCGGAGTAGCACGACCGCTAACAGCGGAAGAATGGCAACACATGGGCGCGAATAATTGGCGTGCGGCGTATTTCCGCAGCGGTCCAGTCTGGACAAACGGCTTGTCGGGGCGGCAAGTAGTCGTGCCGCAGAATATCGAGGATCAAATGGACATAGACAGCCTGAGCGACAGGATTTTGACCGGTGAGCGGCGCGCACTTGCCCGCGCCATTACTCTGGTCGAAAGCGGCCGTGAGGATCACCGCGCGCAGGCGACCGAATTGCTGGCGCATCTGGCCAAATCCAAACGGCAATCGCTGCGCATAGGCTTGTCAGGAACGCCAGGGGTCGGCAAATCCACCTTTATCGAGAGTTTTGGCATGATGCTGATCGCCCAAGGGCTGCGGGTGGCGGTGCTGGCGGTGGACCCTAGCTCGTCCCGCTCCGGAGGCTCGATTCTGGGCGACAAGACCCGGATGGAGCGTCTGAGTCGCGAGAGAAACGCCTTTATTCGCCCATCCCCCAGCCAGTCGCATCTGGGTGGTGTGGCCCGACGTACGCGCGAGGCGATTGCCCTGTGCGAGGCCGCCGCTTTCGATGTGGTGCTGATCGAAACCGTGGGTGTGGGTCAGTCAGAAACCGTTGTGTCCGAAATGTCCGACCTGTTCCTGTTGCTGCTGGCCCCAGCAGGCGGAGACGAATTGCAAGGCGTCAAGCGCGGCATCATGGAAATGGCCGACATGATTCTGATTAACAAGGCTGACGGAGATCTGAAGCCTACAGCCATCCGCACCTGCGCTGACTATGCCGGAGCGCTGCGCCTGTTGCGAAAGCGCCCGCAGGACCCCGAGACCTTTCCCAAGGCTATGACAGTGTCGGCGGTGGAAGAACACGGCTTGGAAGACGCGTGGTCCGAAATGCAATCGCTGACTGATTGGCGGCGTGAAGCTGGCCATTGGGAGGCCAATCGAACCAATCAAGCGCGATATTGGTTCGATCAAGAGGTCCGGCATGCCCTGTTGGCCCGGCTCGAAACACCACAGGCGCGTGCGATGATGGATCGTTTCAGCACTCAGGTAGGTGAAGGTGTCCTTAGCCCATCGATCGCGGCCAAACAAATGCTGACTGAATTGGCGGAAGACTAACCGGCCGGGCAGAGTGGCGCGTTCATCATTTGTCGTGTAAGATCGACGCGAATGCAATTTTGAGTTGTGCGATTGGCTCAGGCGACAGGAACCGTCGAACATGCCCGATATCAACGGGACGAATAACGACGACGACATTGAAGTCACCGACAATACCGGTTCTTTAAACGGGACAACGGTACCCGGACCAATTGACAATATTCGCGCCAGACAGGGCGATGACGACGTAACCGTTACCAACAGTACGATTTCCGGTTCCGTGCGGGGCAATCGCGGAGACGACGATATCGTTATCACCGGCAGTACTGTGGTCGGGCAAGTGAATGCCGGAATTGATGATGATACGGTCAACCTTCAGGGGTCTACCGTTGGTGATGTTCGGCTGGGGCAGGGCAACGACACCCTGAACATCAACAGCACAAACGTTACAGGCGACGTTCGCGGTGGCGGTGGAACGGACAGCTTGAACCTGCCCGTCGGTACGGTCGTCACCGATGATACGTTTGGAACTTTCACCGTTGCCGAAGGTGTTTCCTACTCGGTCTCAAGCGGCACTTTTATCCTGCCGTCGAACCTACCGTCTGGGCCGTCCGTCACTTATCAGGCATTCGAGAACGGAACAGGGGTTCCATGCTTCACACGCGACACTGAGATTTTGACACGATCCGGCCCGGTGCTTGTCCAAGATCTCCGCACCGGTGACATGATTGAGACACTGGGTAAGGGGTTGCAACAGATTCGCTGGATCGGGAGGCGGCGCTTTGATCTGAACGGATTGAAGAGGAATCCCAAACTTTATCCCATTCGAATTCTGGCAGGGGCGCTGGGCGGCGGTTTTCCAAGTCGGGACTTATTGGTTTCGCGACAGCATCGGATGCTGGTCCAGTCCCCCATTGCCCAACGCATGTTTGACGAACGCGAAGTGCTGATTCCCGCCATCAAGCTAACAGCCTTGCCCGGTATTTTCGTGGACGAAGAGGTCACATCGGTTGAGTACTACCATCTGCTTTTCGATCAACATCAGATCATCTTTGCCGAAGGCGCGCCGACGGAAAGCCTGTTTACAGGGCCCGAAGCGCTCAAAACGCTGAGTTCTGAGGCCCGCCGCGAGATTTTTGAGATACTTCCTGAGCTGATCGAAAAGAAACTGACACCGCGGCCCGCCCGCTATATTCCGCGCGGACGGCAGCAGTCGCATCTGTTGGAACGCCATCGCAAGAACAAAAAACCGCTTTTGCAGGCGCGTATCCAACCGCCCGGTGATGCCTGAGCAAAGATTTCGCGCGATCTGTCTTGACCCTTCTGGCGATTCCCACTACACGCATCCAACCAGTTTTCGGGCGCGACTTCGGGTTGCGCCCCTTGTGATTTGGCCGCTGGCATCATGCCCGGCCTCCAGAAACAAAGGAAGAAACCATGTCGCGCCGTTGCGAACTGACCGGAAAAGGCCCGATGACTGGCAACAATGTCAGCCACGCCAAAAACAGAACTCGTCGTCGTTTTCTGCCGAACCTGAACGACGTTACCTTGCAGTCCGAGACCCTGGGTCGTGGCGTCAAGCTGCGCATCTCGGCGGCTGCACTGCGCTCGGTCGACCACCGTGGTGGTCTAGATGCGTTCCTGGCCAAAGCCAAAGATGACGAACTGTCGGCAAACGCGCTGAAAGTGAAAAAGGAAATTGCCAAGGCACAAGCCACGGCGTAAACCCTTTTCCTTACAAAGAATTCAACCCTGTACCGCAAGGTGCAGGGTTTTTTCTTGCGCGGCCTGCTCCTGAACTGGAATTAAATTTTCAGCCACGGTGATATTGTTCACATACCCTGCGCCAGGACTGTTTTATGTTTAGTCATATTCATCTGGCGGAGTTTACCCCCATGTCTTTTAAATTGTCTGATTTCCTCTCCCTGTTGGCTGCCTTTTTTGGCAAGACGTTTGGGACATGCTTTCGGATGCAACGACAGGTGAACAGGTTGCATACGAGCCTGACCAAAGGGTCCGTCAAACGTCCTGGCGTGGACAGCTGACACGAACCCAGTGGTTGCGGGTTTCAGGCGTATTCGATTGCGCTTGAAGCCCGCTTTGAGTCCGGCCTATATCAGGCGCAGGATGAAACCCGTTCTGAACAGATTTCTGCCTTTGGCGCTTTCGCTGCTTGTCATTCTGACAGGGCAGGGGGTGGCTGCATCGCGCGGAATGGACAGGGCGGTGGGGCAGATGGTGCTTTGCACTGGTACAGGCCCGGTGGTGGTCTATATGGACGCCGAAGGCCAGCCGACTCAGCCCCCTCATTTCTGCCCTGAATACGCGCTGACCCTCTTGGGGGCGGTCGTTGTCCCGGCAGCCGCCATGCCCGTTGCGCCAGAACAGATTCAGCCCGCGCCTTTGCGCAAGGCGGGTAATCTGGTTGCCCTGCCGGTTCCCTACAGACCGGCGCGCGCGCCTCCGGTTGTGATCTGAAGACACGTTTTCTTTCAGACACTTATACAAGGAGAGGTGCAATGTCCCTCAAATCCAAACTTCTGATCACTCTGGTCGCTGCAACGCTGGCAACATCTGCTTTTGCTCAGGATACGATTGCCGTTGATGACGCCTATGCGCGCTCCGCAGGCAAAGCAGCCAAGGCCGGTGCTGCCTTTATGATGATCAAAAACACGGGCGAGGCTGACGACCGGTTGATTGGCGTGGAATCCGATGCGTCTGCACGTGTTGAGCTGCATACCCACAAGATTGATGACAACGGCGTAGCTAAGATGATGCACGTCGAAGAAGGTTTTGTCATTCCAGCCGGTGAAACCCACATGCTGAAGCGCGGTGGCGACCATGTGATGTTCATGGGGCTGACTGCCCCATTCGAGCAAGGCGCGACCGTACCGGTGACGCTGATTTTTGAGAAGGCCGGAGAGATCGAGATCGAGGTGCCGGTTGATCTCGAACGTCAGGACGCCGGCGGCCACGGGACACATTCGAACTGAGGCTACGCTTGTCTTCAGGCCGCGCTGCGGCCCTCATCCATGCGTCAGGTCGGGCTTTGCCCGGCCTGTTGCCGTTTCCGGAGGTGGTTAGCGATTGACCACGCGCATGGCGACCCGGTCATGGGCGCGTTTGAACCGGGCGGTCAGCCAGAACATCACCGCCGAGAAGGCCAGGGCCCCGAAGGCAATTGCCCAACCCAGCGCCACCATTCCGCTGCCGGGCCAGAAGATCAGCACCAACCCGATCAGCAGCGCTATGACCCCGGAATTGCGCACTGAGGGCGCATCGGGGTGTTGATCCGACATTTGCCGCCATGCCATCAGCGAGCCAACGCCGATGATCAGGGCCCACGCCCCCAACAAGAAGAAGGTCAGCCGCGCCACGCCTTCGGGCCACAGGAGAAGTACCAGACCGATCAACAGGGCGCCGACCCCTACGCCCCCTATCAATCCACGCCGACCAAAGCCCAGCAAGGTCAGGCCACCATCCACGATCAGAAGCAGACCGACCAGACGCAACAGCAGTGAAATGCTGCCTGTCGGCCAGAACAGCGCAGCGATGCCCAGTGCCCCAGCGAAGATGCCGCGCAACAGGAACGTCCACCACAGTCCCGCGAGTTGATCGCCCAAAGCGTCGCGGCCGTCCAAAGTGCCATCCTCGAGGATTTCCTCGTGCGGGGATTGAGGGTCTGACATGATGCTCTCCCAGCTGGTTAGGCCTTCACTATAAACGGAAAATTCTGCCGGTGTCTGCTGTCATCTCGGGCTGAGCAAGTCATCTACCCAAGATGGGACTGTTTCCGTTGCGGGGCCGAGAATGACCTCATCAAAACTGGAGGCTCCGGTTGAAGGTTCGAGGTTCAGTTCGACCGTGCGGGCGCCGGATTGCAAGGCTTCATGAACGAAGGCGGCGGCTGGATAGACCTGACCCGAGGTGCCGATGGCAGCAAACAGGGTCGCTTCGGCCAGATGGTCGTAGATTGCGTCCATGTGATAGGGCATCTCGCCAAACCAGACCACATCCGGTCGCGCGGTGGCGGCACCGCAGGCAGGGCAGGGTTCGCCCACGGCCATCTCGGGTGGTGATGCCCAGCGGTGGCTGCATGCCGGGCAAAACGCTCCGGCCAACGTGCCATGCATGTGGATCACATGCTCGGCGCCGCCAGATTCGTGCAGGCTGTCGACGTTCTGAGTGACGATCACCACCTCGCCGGGAAAGTCCATTTGCAACCGTGCCAGCGCGGCATGCGCAGCGTTAGATTTGGCCTTGGCAGCCTGCACGCGCCGGGCGTTGTAGAACCGGTGAACCAGAGCGGGATCGCGGGCGAAACCTTCGGGAGTGGCGACGTCCTCAATCCGGTGTTGTGCCCATAACCCGCCTTCATCGCGGAAGGTGCCCAACCCGCTTTCGGCAGAAATACCGGCCCCTGTCAGTATGACGATCTTTTCCATCTTTGCCCTTCGCGTTACACCTTGGCCCATGACCCACCGTATCCTCTTTGTCTGTCTCGGCAATATCTGTCGTTCTCCTGCTGCCGAAGGCGTGTTTCGCGCCCGCGCGCCGCAGCACACCACCGATAGCGCCGGAACCTCGGGTTGGCATATTGGTAATCCGCCTTATGAGCCGATGCAGGCCGCGGCACAGGCCCGCGAAATTGATCTTAGCGACCTGCGAGCCCGGCTGTTTGTAGCCGAGGATTTCGAACGGTTCGATTTGATCATCGGTATGGACGCCGAAAACATTGCAAGTATCGAGGCGTTGCGCCCCGCTGGGAGCACTACCCCTGTGCAGTTGCTCACCGACTTCGCACCCGAAACGGGTGCTGATCATGTGCCCGATCCGTATTACACCCGTGATTTCGACGGGGCGCTGGACCTAATCGAAGCTGCCGTTGAAGGGCTTCACGCGCATCTGCGGGCCTAGCCCATTACTTTCAGTTTATCCGTCAGCCATGGCAGTTGCACCAACGCCGGGTCGACGATCTGATTGCGCATAAGGCGGCGCATCATGCCCGCGACCTCTTGTGGAACCTGATCGGACCAATCGGTGCGCGTGAACAGGGAAATTGTCCGTGAAAACTCTCCGAATGGTACGGGATGGACCGCCAGCGCGTCGTGGAAACGCGCTGCCCGCATATAGCCCAGCGGCGTTGTGATCGCCCAGCCCAACCCGCGTGCGACCATGGCCATTAAGGCAAGATGCGAACCGATCTCGAACCGTTCCTCATATTTCTGTTGCTGCCGCGCCAGATGCGACTCGATCTGGCGGCTGATTAGCTGTTCACGGGCATAGCGCAGAAAGGGCAGGTCCTGCGTGGCATTGTCGACCCCTTTGGGGGTCACCAGAATAAATGGGTCGCGGACCAAGGGATATTCGACCACACCTTCAAGCACTTCGCCGGAATGGGCCGAGACCATCAGGTGCAGGCGTTGCGCTTCCAACTCGGCGAACAGATCTAGGCTGGGCAGGGTAATGAGCTTGAAATTCGACCGTGTCAGGCTGTCGGCCAATAGGGTTGCCAATCGAGGCGTCAGGTCATTGTCAAAGTCGTCGATCAGCCCGATGGACAAAGTGGTGAGGTGCCCCAGGTCCATCACGGTCAACTCGCTTTGTGCTATTTGCAGCTCGGCCAGAACTGACTCGGTTCGTGCCAGAAAGCTGTGCCCGGCCTGAGTAAGCCGCATCGGGCGTCGCCCGTGATCCACCAATTCGGTGCCAAGAGCGTTTTCCAGATTGCGCAATTGCTGTGACACTGAAGGCTGGCTGAGCCCGGTGATCTCGGCCGCCTGCGCCACCGATCCCGTCCGCGCCAAGGCTTCGAACACTTCGAGCCCACGCAGGGTCAGCCCTTTCATTACCATTGGATACACCTTTCGCTGCGCCTTTTCTGGGGCGCAGGACGGATCAGGTCAAGGATTCAGAATGTCTTAGCTGCAGATCGCCTGTGCCATCTGGCCAAAGTTCTGATACCGATCCCACAGCGCATCATCGCGCGCAGTTTGCGACATCTTCAACTCTTGCGCCTGGTGGGGGTCGGTGAACCACTTCGCGACGGTTTTCTGATCGCTGCGGGTCAATGCCTGATTGGCCACGCGTTGAATGCAGTTGCATCGATCCCGTGTCGCGGCTGTACGATCAGACGCCAGACACGCCCGTTTGATCTGCGCAGCTTCGACCGGTGCTATCGCCGTCAGAGATGTGGCACATAGTGCGATTAGGAGGAACTTTTTCATGCTCTTGCCTCGTTTTTGCCTGCCCGGAGTGATCTGACGCCCCTCTCGGTCTGCGGCGGAGTATGAATCAATCGGGTTTGCGGATCAATGGACAACAGCGATTGGAGCAAAAATGCGGCCTCACGGCGTTTTAAGGCCAGTCTTGCCGTGTCTGTTGTTTCCATAACACGCCCCGTGAGTTCGGGAAAAAATAGCCTGTCTGGGTTTAGCTGATCCGCCAAACATGCGGTCAGCAGACTTTCGGAGGCTGCGCCGTTCGCCCGGACGACGTTATGCCGTTCCAGTAAAAAGTGATGAAAGCGGGCCGTTCGATCTGTAGCCAGATATGCGATACCGGCATCCACAAGGCTTATGGCGGGGACAAAAACTTCATTCTCTGCGAACAACAACTCGGCCAATGGATGTGAAATCAATATCCTATGTTGCTGGGAGACTTTGAGCGGGGCAAAGTTGGATAGAACGCCAACGGGAATTTTCACTAGTTTGAAGCGGCCTGCAGCAATGACATCCTGGACACCCGTCCATTGCACCGAAACAAACCCATCATCCTGTGTCCAAACCCTGTCACCCGGCTTCAATGCTTCGATTGGCAGGTGACCCTGTTCCGTTTCAATTAAAGTTCCAGCATCATAGCAGATCGGTGTAACATATTCGCTTTCATCAAAGCTCGGGCCTTCCTGCGTGCTGACAACGGTCAAGGGCACGCCAGCGGGGGGAAACTGACCGGGCCCTCCGATAAAGGCAATCCCCTCAACGGTTGCGTATGCCGGAGAAGAGTTGGTTACGTTGAACGCAACCGCCTGCCAAGTGTTCACTCCATCTGTTAAGGTGATGCCGTACTCAGCCTCAACTCGCGTGCCGTCGGTGAATAGCGTGCCGTCTATCGTCTGGTCGCCATCCAAACGCTGATTTCCATCGTTGTCGGCAAAATTGGTGTCGCTTCCCGCGTCGGTGATGAAGACCTCGGTCGCCGCGCGAGAGTCAATCGTGATCGTCTGCCCGATCAAATGTATGCCCGTGCCCTGAGTGATGCCGTCCAACCCCTGAGGCACCGTGATCGACAGTTGGCTTTCACCAAGAACGAAAATCGAATAGTCGGCCAACGTTTAAACTGCTTTCTCGTTAGTGTTTGGGCCAATCAACGGCATAATCCTATCCGTTCGCAAATACTGGGTAAATGCATTTAGGTAGAAAGACCCACTGCGCGCCTATGCTGCAACGCTTCACGGCTTGACGAGACCCAAATCTCCGGACATATCCCAACCCATGACAGACCTCGCTCATATCCGCAATTTCTCCATCGTCGCGCATATCGACCATGGCAAATCCACCCTTGCTGACCGGCTCATCCAAGAGACCGGAACGGTCAAGGATCGCGACATGAAGGAACAGCTGCTCGACAGCATGGATATCGAACGCGAGCGTGGCATCACCATCAAGGCCAACACGGTCCGCATCGACTATACCGCCGACAATGGCGAGCAATACGTGCTGAACCTAATCGACACCCCCGGCCACGTGGACTTCGCCTATGAGGTCAGCCGGTCCATGCGCGCGGTCGAGGGCTCGCTACTGGTTGTGGACTCGACCCAAGGGGTTGAGGCGCAGACGCTGGCGAACGTCTATCAGGCCATCGACGCCGATCATGAGATCGTGCCGGTGCTGAACAAGATCGATCTGCCCGCGTCCGATTGTGACCGCGTGGCCGAACAGATCGAAGACGTCATCGGCATCGACGCGACCGACGCCATTCAGGTCAGCGCCAAAACGGGGCAGGGCATCCACGAGACGCTGGAAGCCATCGTGCAGCAACTGCCCGCACCGCAGGGCAATCTGGATGCACCGCTCAAGGCGATGCTGGTGGATTCGTGGTACGACGCCTATCTGGGCGTCATCGTTCTGGTCCGTATCATGGACGGCACGCTCAAAAAGGGCATGCGGGTCAAGTTCATGTCGAACAACACCCTGCACCATGTCGACCGCGTCGGTGTCTTCCGCCCTGAGATGGAGATGGTGGACTCGCTCGGCCCCGGCGAGATCGGCTTTCTCACCGCTTCGATCAAACAGGTTCGCGACACCCGCGTCGGCGACACCATCACCAATGACCGCAACGGCACCGAAGAGGCGCTGACAGGCTTCAAACCCGCGCAGCCGGTGGTGTTCTGTGGCCTCTTCCCCGTCGACAGTTCCGAATTCGAAGACCTGCGTGATGCGATCGACAAGCTGGCCCTGAATGACGCATCGTTCTCGTTCGAAATGGAAACCTCGGCCGCGCTGGGCTTTGGCTTCCGCTGCGGCTTCCTGGGCCTTCTGCACCTTGAGGTCATCCGTGACCGCATCGAACGCGAATATGATATCGAGCTCATCACCACCGCGCCGTCGGTGATCTATCACGTCTACATGAAAGACGGCGAGATGATCGAGCTGCACAACCCCGCTGATATGCCCGACCCCTCCAAGGTCGACCATATCGAGGAACCGCGTATCAAGGCGACCATTCTGGTGCCTGACGAATACCTCGGCGACGTGCTGAAACTCTGCCAGGACCGCCGCGGCATCCAGCTGGACCTGACCTATGCGGGCAGCCGCGCCATGGTCGTCTATGACCTGCCGCTGAACGAGGTCGTTTTCGACTTCTACGACCGCCTGAAATCGGTGACCAAGGGCTATGCCTCGTTTGATTACCAGATGACCGGCTACACCGAGGATAATCTGGTCAAGATGTCGGTGCTGGTGAATGACGAACCGGTCGACGCGCTGTCGACCATGGTTCACCGCGACCGGGCCGAGATGCGGGGCCGGGCGATGTGCGAAAAGCTCAAGGACCTGATCCCGCGCCACATGTTCAAAATCCCGATCCAGGCCGCCATCGGAGGCAAGGTCATCGCGCGCGAGACCCTCTCGGCGCTGCGCAAGGACGTGACCGCCAAATGCTACGGAGGCGACGCTACGCGGAAACGCAAACTGCTGGACAAGCAGAAGGCGGGTAAGAAGAAGATGCGCCAGTTCGGGAAGGTGGATATCCCGCAAGAGGCGTTTATTTCAGCGCTTAAGATGGACAGCTGAGGCGGTCGGCACCCATTCTTGATCGTCTTTTTCACTCAACGGTGTTCTAGATGCAGTATTAGTGCGGCATGTTAGGTGCATTTAAACTGCTTTGCACAAATCCACCTTTGAGAAGGATCTAGTTTGAATCCGAGAGTTATCGAAGCCTTTCTAAACTACGCGTCTTTGTCCGACATGCTTAAGGCGGATCATGAGACTATTTCAAATTTTGTATTTGAGAACCGTTCTTATGATGTGTCTAGTTTCGACGCTTTGATTGACGAATGCCCAGATTGGTCATGCGTCATCGTCTCTCATATTCACGTTGATCACGTACTCGACAAGCTACTGGAAGAGTACTGCGAGAATCCGAATGCGATCACTTCTAGAACAAGGAGAGTTTCCACAATTGACAAAGCTGCTTTCCTACACGGAGTCGGGGCGTTGTCTAAAGGTAGCTTTTCATCTGTAGGAAACTTGAACCGACTTCGTAACAAGTTCGCGCACGAGTTAAAGTTCGAGATATCAGATGCACAAGTCGAGGAATTTCGTGGTGCTATGCTATCGGCGTACGACCAACGGCTGAAAGAGCGCGAAGAGTTCATAGAAGCAAAAGACGGTAAAATAGGCTTTAAGCTGCTGCTCAAGTTTTCTGTGATTTTCGTAGAAGAAGAGCGGCTTGCCAACCTGTTGATTGGACTCAAGCGGGCTCGAAACAATGAAGACCTAAAAGATGCGTTACTTAACGCTCAACGGGTTCTTGATCGTTCAAGTTGAATTACTTTTTGTGCACTTTCTCAGTGAGTTTATGAATGGTCGATTGCCGTGGAAAGTCGAAGGTAAAGAAGCTCTATTAATTCCAACCGTCCGGCGGCATCGCCGGGCCGCGCCGACCCGCCCCCATGGGGCGGCGCGTTTGCGCCACCCCTCGGGCCGGCGCTGCCCTCATCTCTGCTGATCAATCGCCACAAGCGCATCTGCGCCCCGGGGTTTCGCCCGTTCGAAAGTGAAACTGTCCCGCCATCAGCCATCCCCCGCCCATCCGCCGCGTCGGGCGCTGACGCCCGCCGGACCTGACCCGTTTCATGGTATTCTCACCACACCCAAAAAAACGGGAGGATGAATCGATGAAACATCTGACTCTGGCCGCGGCCCTCTGCCTGCTCGCCGCGCCCGCCTTTGCCCATCAATGCCCCACCGACATTGCCGCCATTGATGCCGCTCTGGCCGCGGGGCCTGACCTGTCCGCCGAACAGATCGCACAGGTCGAGGCATGGCGTGACGAAGGCGCTGCGCAGCATGATGCAGGCGACCATGACGCGTCGGTCGCGACACTGGCTCAGGCCAAGGACATGCTCGGACTGAACTAGCGCCACGTCACCGGTCTGGTTTGACAAAGCGGGCGGTGCGATTGGGCATCGCCCGTGAAGTGAGTGTTCTCCCCCATGATCCCACTGTGACCCACCTCACAGCCCCAACCGCACCCTCCTGCTACACTTGACCCAACGGAACCCTCTGCAGGAGGTCCAAATGTCCACATCCATGATCCCCCTTATCGCCCTCGGGTCGGCGGGTCTCTATTCCGTGGCTATGATCGCGATGAAGTTCTGGTGGAAACTCCCCGGCGTGGGCCTCGGCCTGCTGATCGTCGCGACCCTGCTGGCCGGGGCGACGCTGGAACTGGCTGCCCTGCGTGAGGAGCGGTTGGGCATCATCTATACCGGCATTTTGGGGGCCGAGGTCATCCTGATTGCCATCGCCTCTTACTTCCTGTTCGGCGAAAACTTCTCTGGTCGCGAAGTCGCCGGGATTGGCCTAGTCCTGGTCGGCACGGCCTTGGCATGGGCCTGATCGCGCCTCGAACTTCCACTTATTCTGACCCAGATCAAGGACCACCCTCAAGCTTGGTTTTAGTGTGCGCGAAAACAGACTGGAAAAACGAGGCACCCTATGCTGACCCTGATGCTGATCCTTCACATCTTTCTTGGTTCCACCCTTGCCGGGTCCGCTGTAATTGCGGTTTTGGCAATGGGTTACACGTCGGCGACGCATATTCTGGTCGCAGCTGTCGTGGGGTTTGTGGCGGCGTTCCCGGTTTCGTATCTGGTGGCCCGCAAGCTCGAAAGCTGATCCGTGGTGCATAGTTCCCCGCTTTAGACGCACACATCTCAATCTGTTATTGTGTCCGCGGGGGACCGCGTTTGGGCGGCTTTATTCTTCGGGTGCCTGCAACGCATGACCCTCAGAAATGAGAGGTTATTATGCACAAATTCTTAACGACGACCGCAGCCACAGTTCTGACCCTAGGCTTGTCCGCAGGTTTGGCCCAGGCCGAGACCTATGACGCCGCAGCCAAGGGCATGGGGACGAACGCGAACCAGGTCTATGGCATCTCGGACGGGAACGCCGTGGTCAAAACGCAGACCGACTATGACAGTTTCGAAGTTACCGCCGGGCACCCGCTGGAGGGGGCAACGGGTTCGTGCTTCGGTGCGCTGCTGGTCAACGGGGCTGCGGTCTCGGGCACCGGGAATTGTGTGTTCGATACCACCTCGGGCGATAAGGCGGTGATGACCTGGACAGCTACGGGCCTTGGTGCGGATGGGGCTTTGACGGGCGACTGGACCGTCTCGGGAGGTTCGGGCAGTTGGGCCAGCGCCACCGGAAGCGGGAGTTTTTCGTCGCTGACTGATCCTGACACCAAGAAGTTCGTGAATACGATCACAGGTAATATCACAATCGAATAGATCAATCTTTACAAAGGCTTGCGACAGGGGTGCGGGGTTTGACGTGCCCTCGTTCGCTGTGGATGTCTAAGGGGTCCATGAACCATTCATGAAGTTTCCCTTAGGTAAGTTGTAACTGGATCGCGCCCTTCCAATCTGTTGAGCAGGCCAGCATCGGCCCGACAGAAGGAGAGAGCCAATGACCAGATACATGACTGCCGGAGCAGCCGCTCTGGCCACGACCCTCACCCTTGGTACGGCCGCGCTGGCCGATACCGCGCCGGATCTGCGCGGTACCTGGTTGGGCTCGTACACAACCGTTTCACCAAGCCATTATCAACGCGGCGATGAGCCCAGGTTCAATCAGGCTGAATGGATGCTGGATGTCCAGATTCAGGAAGACAACGTGTTCTGGGGTCCCAGCAAATGGCGTCGTGAAGGCGATGCCGAGTGGAACGAAAATGAGGCCACTGGCACCATCAGCCTGGACGGTTCGGGAAGTATCGGGATCATCGAAACCTCGCCCATGATCATCGGCGCAAACGCGTTGATCGACGCCCGGTACGAAGATGGAAAGATCTATGCGGATTTCCGTAGCCTGCGTAACGGAACGACTTACAGCACCGTTCTGGAACGTCAGGTGAACTGAAGCGTTTCCGGCCCGATCGGTCTGTAGGGGGTACTGGCTGCGGTTTGTTGCAGCACGTAATAGGTAATCCTGATCGGGTCGGAGCGCTTCTCAAAAAGCGGAACTATGATCCCCTCGGTGGGGGGCGGGTCGGGCGGTGATGGTGCCACCTGCAACAGGGCTCGGATTGGTCTATGCCCAAAAGCGGCGTTCCTCGGTACAGGCCAGCCGGGTTTCGCGATCCTTCAGCGCGGTATTGCAGAAAGTGGGCAATGGCGCTCGACCCAAAACTCACATTATGTCCGCTGCGAAAAGTGGGATCGATTCTTGGAAACTTGCCTCTGGGGATCGGAGAATCTCACGGTTTTTACTAATTTGACCGATTAATGGCCTTTGCACTCGCAGAAAGACTGCAAAATTGCGTTTTTGTCGGATGATTTTATTTTTCCACCGCCAAGCCAGTGGCACTTCGAAGTTTCCAGAGTTATCCACATAAGCTTCCCGACACATATCAACATCTTATCCCCGTCTAATTTTCATGCTGCAGTGCTATTTTCTTGTTCGAGACAGGTCCGAATGTAACAGTCTGATTACTGCAACGGTTCTTCGGAACCTGAGCGGGGCGCAAAGGCCAGGGGGTCAGAGCGATGAGAGCGGATTTTAGGATTTGTTTTTCGTTGCAATGATTTACCGGTGGGCAAGTGGCTGATCTAGGTTTCGACTTTGGATCAGGCGATTACCCTCTCAGAAGGTCGGCGCGTGCTGTGTGGTGCCAGCAGGTACGACGCAGCGGCTTTGGCCCTTTAGGGGGCCGGGGCAACTGGCTCGGGACGTTCCTCGGACGTGTCGACCCGGCAAGGCGTCAGGAGTATCCGCAAGGATGCATGCATGGACCGCGTCTGCGCACCTGACGCCTTTTCCTTTTGCCGGACATTGGCTTGAAACAGACTGCCACTCTATCCCCTTTGAAAAGGGAACGGGGTTCTTGTGTGTACACAAGAACCCCGTCGTGTTGTCAGAAATGCAATACCGCGTCTATGCACCTGTGATCCGCAGTTTACTGCGGATCGTGGCCGGTATCAACTATATGTTGCGGTTCCTGCCTCGAGCCAGCAATAAATGGAGTGGTTTACAGGTTTTCCTGCACGTCCGTGGCCGCGCCTTGAATCGCGTCGCCTGCTTTCTCGATGTCTTTGCCAGCGCCCTTTGCGGTTTCACAAGCGGTGAGGGTGAACAGGGCCAGGCCAATCAGAATTGCACGGGTCATCGGTGTCTCCATTTGTGTCAGTTATGTGTTGCGTAGCAGTTTTTCCCGAACGGAACCAGAGCTTTGGGTCCCGTATTATTCCTTGCGGATCAACGGACCAAACAGCGCGGTTGCAACAAAGATCAAAGCCGCCGCACAAACGATGCTGGGCCCGGCTGGCGTGTCGGCCAGATACGCGCCCCACAGCCCGCCCAATGCGGCCACAGAGCCTATGATCGCGGCGTAGAACGCCATGGCTTCGGGTGTTCTGACCAAAGACCGCGCACCCGCCGCAGGGATTACCAGCAAGGCTGCGATCAAAAGAACGCCAACCACCTTGATTGCAACGGCCACGACCAGAGCCATGGCAACGGTCAACCACATTTCTTCGCGCTTTGGGTCGATATCTGAGGCGTAGGCCAGGTCCGGGTTGAGCGTGGCCACCAACAAGGCCGACCACCTCCAGATCATTAGGGCAAGGATCAATGTGCCGCCAACCCAGATTGTCGTCAAATCGGTTTTGGTAACGGCTAGGATGTCTCCGAACAAAAAGGCGTTCAGATCCAGTCGGACATCCGCCAACAAGGCTACGGTGACCAATCCGGCTGCCAGTGCAGTATGGGCGATGACGCCCAGCAACGTGTCCATGGCAAAACCCTTACCACGCAGCAGCGTCACGGTCAGACCCATGGCCAAAGCGGCAGCGACAATAGCAGGCAGGAAGGGCAGCGAAAACGCAAGCGCCAGCGCAACCCCCAAAACCGAGGCATGCGCCGTCGCCTCGCCCAGATAAGCCATGCGACGCCAAACCACGAAACAACCCAGAGGGGCCGCCGCAATTGCAACGCCAACCCCTGCAAGGGCGGCGCGTACCATAAAATCGTCCAGCATCAGTTGGTATTGTCCTGTGCGTGATGGTGATCGTGATGGTGGGAATGGCTGTGCTTATGTTGATACAAAGCCATGGTTCCCTTGGTGCCGCTGCCGAACAATGCCCGGTATTCAGGTGCGTCAGCGACAGTGTTGGGCGAACCTTCACAGCATATATGTCCGTTCAAACACAGCACTCGGTCCGAGGCCGCCATGACCACATGCAGGTCGTGGCTGACCATCACGACCGCGCAGCCCAAATCGCGGCGAACCTGCTCAATCCGTTGGTAGAACGCAGCCGCACCGGGTTGATCAAGCCCTTGTGTCGCCTCGTCCAATAGCAGCAGTTGCGGATTTTCCAGCAAAGCACGCGCCAGAAGAACGCGTTGAAACTGGCCACCGGACAGTTTCGTCATCTGCCTGCTGCGAAGGTCGGGGACTCCGGCAATGTCTAATGCATTGACGGCGTCGCGGGCCGAGATGCGCTTGGGAAGACCTAGAAACCGCTGGACTGTCATCGGCAGGGCCGCATCAAGCGCCAGTTTCTGGGGTACATAACCGATACGCAGGCCTGGCGCGCGTTGCACGGTGCCTTGGGCAGGAGAGACCGCACCAATCATCGCGCGCAGAAGGGTCGATTTGCCCGATCCGTTTGGTCCGACAATCGTGACAATCTCGCCTTCGGAAACCGAGGCGTTCACATGTTCAAGAATGGTTCGGCCATCCACGCGAATGGACATGTCCTTCAGAGAGATCAGCGTTTTTGTCACGGTTGATCCCCAATGCATTCGGGGCACAGACCTTCGGCTTCGACCACAACCCGCTCGATCCGAAACCCCGAGGTGCTGGCCGCAGCGCCCAAACGCCCCTGCGTCAGCTCGGTTTCAGTTTCGGCTACAGCTTTGCAGGATCGGCAGATCAGGAAGGCCGGAATATGGTCATGGGTCGGGTGGGCGCAGGCGGTATAGGCGTTCAGTTGTTCGATCCGGTGGACAAACCCGTTCTGCACCAGAAAATCCAGTGCGCGATAAGCCACGGGCGGTTGCGAACCCATCCCCTCGGCGGACAGGACGCTGAGGATGTCGTAGGCACCCATTGCCCGATGTTTTTCCAGCAGAATCTCAAGTACGCGGCGCCTGACCGGTGTGAATTGCAGGCGCTGCGCTTTGCACTTTGCGTCGGCCTGAGCCAGGGCTGTGTGAACGCAATGCGTGTGGTCGTGTTGTCTGAAGCCAACTGTACTCATGGTGATGCGCTCCGGGTATTTTCTGCTTGATATGTTATAACACCAGGCTTATCAAGCGCCCAAAGAATGTGATAACATATCATCTTGGAGTGCGCATGATCCGTTTTTCCCTTTATGTAATTGGTGCCGGATTGGCAGGTCAAGCTGCAGCCGAAGCCCCAAAGGTCGCCACTGATATTGCTCCGGTTCATTCCTTGGTGGCACGCGTCATGGATGGGGTAGGATCGCCAGATCTGATCATCCCGCCGGGTGCTTCGCCGCACAGTAACGCGATGCGGCCTTCTCAGGCGCGTGCATTGCAATCGGCGGATGTGGTGTTCTGGGTCGGCGAAGAGCTGACTCCCTGGATGGCCAAGCCGCTGAGTGCATTGTCCGAGGATGCGCAGCTTGTGACTTTGCTGGATACAGATGGAACAGTTCTGTACGGTTTTCGCGATGTTACCGAAGAGGGTCATGAAGAGGATCATCATGATGATCACGATGACCACGCCAAGCATGACGACCATTCTGATCATGACGACCACGACGATCATGATGGTCATGACGATCATGCCGAAGACAAACATGAAGGCCACGACGACCACGAAGAAGGGCACTCAGGCCACGACGATCACGGTCATGACCATGACGGAATTGATCCGCATGCCTGGTTGGACCCCGAAAATGCGCGGGTTTGGATTCAGGTAATCGCGGAATCTCTGGCGACCGCTGATCCGGAAAACGCGCAACAGTATCGAGACAATGCACAGGCCGCCGATGCCGAACTGGCTGGCTTGCAGGATGATATAGCTGCTGACTTAAGCGGCATGCAGGCACGCAGCTTCATCACATTCCATGATGCCTTTCAGTATTTCGAAAAGCGCTTTGGCTTGGAAACCTCTGGATCCGTCAGCTTGGGCGACGCCTCGGCGCCGGGACCCGCGCGTCTGGCCGCCCTGCAGGAAAAAGTCACCGAAGATCAGATCGTCTGCGCCTTTGCGGAACCGCAATACGACACTCGTTTGGTGAAAACTGCGATTGAGGGAACGGGCGCCGCAATCTATCATCTGGATCCGATCGGCGTGGCCCTTAACCCTGGCGCAGATCAATATACGGATTTGCTGCGCGCATTGGTCGACGGTTATCAGGCCTGTGCCAACGGATCGTAAAAGGCTGAAGGTTCAGCCTTTTTCCTCGCCACAGAACATGTCGTAGACAAGTTCCAGCATGCGGCGCGGGCGGTCATCCGCCAGACGGTAATAGATCGCCTTGCCCTCGCGGCGGGGCGTCACCAGCCCCTCAAGGCGCAGGCGCGACAATTGCTGGGAC
This sequence comes from Ruegeria sp. BB5, assembly GCF_056539405.1. Taxonomy (NCBI): domain Bacteria; kingdom Pseudomonadati; phylum Pseudomonadota; class Alphaproteobacteria; order Rhodobacterales; family Roseobacteraceae; genus Ruegeria; species Ruegeria sp. BB5. The sequence goes on from NZ_JBQFUX010000011.1 coordinate 97,661, forward strand.
ACGGCAGCCTGACGCGCCGATAACAATTCTTCCAATTCGGTCACGGATTTTTCGCCAGACACCAGGTGGCACAGGATCATCAGGCGACCCTCATGGCTGATGGCTTTCAGAAAATTCGACGCGCGCGTCGCGTTGTTGACCATCTTGTCGAACGACTCGGGAGGCATATTTTGCGAAAGCTGGGGAAGGGCCATCGTTTGTTTCCTTTTCTACGCGTAAGCGGGGTGGGTGTTGTTTTGAGCGGATCCGATACGCGTTATGTTTGGTTACATATTATGATCATGTATTTCCATATGCACGGATCAAAATGATGTGATGTGACAGCGATGAGATTTGATGGATGTCACCGCGATAACTTTGGCGACAGCGGGATTGGGCCTTAAAACACGGCGATAGGGGGTGAAGTATCCGGTCCCCCTTGCAGCCCCCCGATGGCGACACTAAGACTCGGGTAACGTTTCTTCGGGTAATGTCCCGATCCATAGCAAAGCAGGCAGGTTCAGAATGTTCGATCCAGTTGATACCTATATGAATACGCTCGTCCCAATGGTGGTCGAACAGACCAGCCGGGGCGAACGGGCCTACGATATTTTCTCGCGCCTTTTGAAAGAGCGGATCATTTTCATCAACGGCCCGATCCATGACGGGATGAGCCATCTTGTCGTGGCTCAGCTGCTGCATCTTGAGGCGGAAAACCCCAGCAAAGAGATATCGATCTACATCAACTCGCCAGGTGGAGTGGTGACCTCGGGTTTGTCGATTTACGACACAATGCAGTATATCAAGCCGAAATGTTCGACATTGGTAATCGGTCAGGCGGCCTCGATGGGGTCGGTTTTGCTGGCTGGGGGCGAAAAAGGTATGCGGTTCTCGCTGCCCAACAGCCGCATCATGGTCCACCAGCCCAGCGGCGGGTATCAGGGTCAGGCCAGCGACATCATGATTCACGCAGCCGAGACACAGAAACTGAAGGATCGCCTTTATGACATATACGTGCGTCATACGGGCCAGACCAAAAAGGCAGTTGAAAAAGCACTTGATCGTGACAATTTCATGAGCCCGGAAGAGGCGAAAGATTGGGGCCACATCGACGAAATCGTTGAAAACCGCGCCAAAATGGACGGCGACGAGGCCTGAGTTTAAGCCCCCGGGCCGGTGGTGCGGGGGCGCATTTTGAGATTGTAGCCGTCTCGGTGCTGGCCTAAGCTGCACCAACAGGTGGCAAGCGCGGTTCAGGATGGGCCGCAGGGACGAAGCCCGAAAGGTAGAACATGGCGACGAATTCAGGCGGTGACGGCAAGAACACGCTCTACTGTAGCTTCTGCGGCAAGAGCCAGCATGAGGTGCGCAAGCTGATTGCCGGACCGACCGTGTTTATCTGCGATGAATGCGTCGAACTGTGCATGGACATCATCCGCGAGGAAACCAAGGCCAGCGGTCTGAAGTCCTCGGACGGGGTTCCGACACCGAAAGATATCTGCGAGGTTCTGGACGACTATGTGATCGGTCAGGCGACGGCCAAACGGGTTCTGTCGGTTGCGGTTCACAACCACTACAAGCGTTTGAACCACGCCCAAAAGGCGGGTGGCGATATTGAGTTGGCGAAATCCAACATCCTTCTGATCGGCCCAACCGGTTGCGGTAAAACCTTGCTGGCACAGACATTGGCTCGGATTCTGGACGTACCGTTCACCATGGCAGATGCCACCACGCTGACCGAAGCCGGTTACGTGGGTGAGGATGTCGAGAATATCATTCTCAAACTGCTGCAAGCCAGCGAATACAATGTCGAACGCGCGCAGCGCGGCATCGTATATATCGATGAAGTCGACAAGATCACACGCAAGTCCGAAAACCCCTCGATCACGCGCGATGTGTCGGGCGAAGGCGTTCAGCAGGCGCTGCTGAAACTGATGGAAGGCACCGTGGCCAGTGTTCCGCCTCAAGGTGGTCGTAAACATCCGCAGCAGGAATTCCTGCAGGTGGATACGACGAATATCCTGTTCATTTGCGGTGGTGCGTTTGCGGGTCTGGACAAGATCATCGCGCAACGTGGCAAGGGCTCGGCCATGGGCTTTGGTGCTGACGTACGTGACAATGATGAACGCGGTGTGGGCGAAATTTTCAAAGATCTGGAGCCCGAAGATCTGCTGAAATTCGGTCTGATCCCGGAATTTGTCGGTCGTCTGCCGGTTTTGGCAACGCTGGAAGATCTGGATGAGGACGCGCTGGTTACCATTCTGACCAAGCCCAAGAACGCTCTGGTCAAGCAATATCAGCGCCTGTTCGAACTGGAAGATGCCGAGCTGGCGTTTACCGACGACGCGCTGAAGGCGATTGCCAAGAAGGCCATCGAACGTAAGACCGGCGCGCGCGGGCTGCGCTCGATCCTCGAGGACATCCTGCTGGATACGATGTTCGAACTGCCCGGCATGAAAAACGTGACCGAGGTTGTGGTCAACGAAGAGGCTGTGTCGTCCGACAAGCAGCCGCTGATTATCTACGCGGACGCGGCGGAATCTGCCTCGGCCGGTTAAGTTCAAAACGAATTAGCAAACACGGCGCGGCATGGACCGCGCCGTTTTCTTTTGGAGGCATCATGACGATCAAACGTATCTCCTCGGGCGGAGAATTCGAAGCCAAAATAGGCTACTGCCGTGCGGTGGTAGCCGGTAGCTGGGTTCATGTGGCTGGGACGGTCGGGCAGGGCGATGATGTGACCCAACAATGTCGTGCAGCACTGGTGACAATTGAAAAAGCCCTGAGCGAGGCTGGGGCCAGCTTTGCTGATGTTGTTCGCGTAACATACATGCTGCCGGACCGTGCCGAATTTGAACCCTGCTGGCCGATTTTGCGAGAGTATTTCGGAGAAAACCCTCCGGCCACGTCCATGATCGAATGCGGTTTGATTGATCCGAAATTCCGGATCGAAATCGAAGTAACGGCTTATTTGCCGGAATAGTGAGTGCAGCCTTTGTGACACTGGACCTTGGCGTGCCTTTGGTCCATATCTGCGGGGACAGAAATGCCGGAGGCAGCCGATGGGAATCCTGAACACGCTATTGCGGGCCGTAACCTGGTGGAACGGGGCCACTCTGAACACGCAGATTTATACCGCGCGCAAGGGCGTCAAGGTCGGTGAGGACAACGAAGGCAACGTGTTCTACCAAAACGCCGATGACAGTAAGCGCTGGGTGATTTTCAACGGCGAAGCCGAGGCGAGCCGGATCGATCCGGATTGGCACGGTTGGCTGCACCGTACCTGGGACGAGCCGCCAACCGACAAACCGTTACAGCACAAATCCTGGGAAAAGCCCCATCAAGAAAACCTGACGGGTACCGCACTGGCTTATGCACCCTCGGGATCTCTGCGTCGGCAAGACCCGATCGAGCGCAAAGATTATGAGGCCTGGAGCCCGGAATAAACGAGGCGAGCAATGTCTACTTATAATGTGACCGAAGTTTTTGTCGGCGGGGTCGTATTGGCCTGTGCCGTTGCCTTCGGCGTCTATGCAAGCCAATCCACCGGTCTGTCGCAAGGCGGTGAAGGGTATCAACTGGGGGCTTCCTTCCGGTCGCTGGAAGGTGTCGGTGTCGGCACGGATGTACGTCTGGCCGGGGTCAAGATTGGCACGGTAACCGGTGTTACCTTAAACGCAGACACCTATCGTGCGGACACGACATTCACGATCCGGGACGGTATTCTGGTGCCTGATGACAGCGCCATCGTGATCTCTTCCGAAGGGCTGCTGGGCGGCAATTTCGTTGAGGTGATGCCCGGTGGTTCGCCTTTCTATTTCGAGCCGGGCGATCAGGTCGAAGATACCCAAGGCGCGGTGAGCCTGATCTCACTACTGGTCAAATTCGTGGCCGGGGATAGCAGCGAATGAGGCGTTTCGCCCTGATCGCTGCGCTGCTGGTCGCCTCTGGCGCATCAGCTCAGGAAAAGGTTCAATCCGCCCCCGGAGCAATCCTGCGGGGCCTGGACAAAGTCAGCGGCCAAACCGTCGATGTCGAAATGCAAAACGGTCAGACCGGAGAGGTATTCGGTCTGGATGTTGCATTGGGGGATTGCCGCTATCCTGTCGATAACCCGACAGGTGATGCGTTTGCCTATCTGACGATCTGGGAAAAAGGTAAGTCGGATCAATTGTTTGACGGCTGGATGATTGCAACGTCTCCAGCCCTGAACGCGCTGGATCATGCACGCTATGACGTCTGGGTGATCCGCTGTATTACACCCTCGGGCGACTGAACCAAAGGCGTGGTAAAATCTGCGTTGGCGTTCAATGCCTCGTCCAATTCCTGACGGTATTGCGAGCGCGGAATTTCGATTGCACCCAAGGACGCCAGATGAGTTGTCAGAAACTGCGTATCAAACAGCCGAAACCCGGTTTGGCGCAGTCGGTCCACCAGATAGGCCAGCGCGATTTTTGACGCATCTGTTCGGCGTGAGAACATGCTTTCCCCAAAGAATGCAGCCCCCAATGTAACGCCGTAAACACCGCCAACCAATTGATCCTTTTCCCAAACTTCCAGAGAATGCGCATAGCCTGACTGATGAACTTGTATGTACAGCTCGCGAAGTTCGGCATTGATCCAGGTGTCGGCGCGATCTGCGCAGCCGTCGACCACCCCGGTAAATTCCTGATCTATGGTGACAGAGAACCCGCAATTTCGGATGCGGCGTGCCAGACTGCGCGAGACGTGGAATCCATCCAAGGGAAAGACTCCGCGGAACTTGGGATCAACCCAGAACAATTCTGGTGCGTCGCGGTTTTCAGCCATCGGAAAAATTCCGATGGAATAGCCGTGTAGTAAGAGTTCCGGGGAAAGGCTCATGCGGAATGCTCGAAGGGCGAAGGATTGCAGCCCTTCGCCCCCAGTAGGTTAGTCAGGCATGTTCTCAGCAAGCCAGCGTTCCAACCAGTGGATGTTGTAGGTGCCGCTGTGAATATCGGGTTCCTGTAGGAGGTCGTGAAACAGCGGCACAGTGGTATCAATGCCGTCCACGATCAGTTCGCCCAATGCGCGTTCCAGACGCGCCAGCGCCTCGGCCCGGTCGCGGCCCTGTACGATCAGTTTGGCAATCAGAGAGTCGTAATAGGGCGGGATTGAGTAACCATCATAAAGCGCTGAATCCATCCGCACGCCCAATCCGCCGGGCGCATGATAGGCCGTGATCTTGCCCGGGCAGGGTGAGAAGTTGGGCAGTTTTTCAGCATTGATCCGAACTTCGATGGCGTGGCCATTGATTTCCAGATCGTCCTGACCGAACGACATGTCTTCACCGGCAGCCACGAGGATCTGTTCCCGCACCAGGTCGACGCCAAAGATCCCTTCGGTTACCGGGTGTTCAACCTGAAGACGGGTGTTCATCTCGATGAAATAGAACTCACCGTTTTCGTACAGGAACTCGATGGTACCCGCGCCGATGTAGTTGATTTTGGCCACGGCGTCGGCACAGACCTTGCCGATCTTGGCGCGTTCTTCTGGCGTGATGCAAGGGCCAGGGGCCTCTTCAAACACCTTCTGGTGGCGACGCTGCAGCGAACAGTCGCGTTCGCCCAGATGAACCGCTTTGCCTTTGCCATCGCCAAACACCTGAATTTCGATGTGGCGCGGCGTGGTCAGGTATTTCTCAATATAGACCTCGTCATTGCCAAAGGCGGCTTTGCCCTCGGCCCGTGCGGTCATGAATGCGCTTTCCATCTCATCGGCGTTCATCGCGACCTTCATGCCGCGCCCACCGCCACCTGCGGTGGCCTTGATGATAACGGGATAGCCGAAATCTTCGCCAATCTTTTTAGCGGTTGCCAGGTCAGGCACACCACCATCCGAACCGGGAACGCAGGGCACACCCAGTTGTTTCATCGTGTCTTTGGCGGTGATCTTGTCGCCCATGATGCGGATATGTTCCGCGGTGGGGCCAATAAAGGTGATGCCGTGATCTTCGACGATCTGCACGAACTCGGCATTCTCGGACAGGAAGCCGTAACCGGGGTGGATCGCCTGTGCGCCGGTGATTTCACAGGCCGAGATGATCGCGGGCATCGAAAGATAGCTCTGCGGGCTGGGCGGAGGGCCGATACATACCGATTCGTCCGCCATGCGCACATGCATCGCGTCGCTGTCAGCGGTTGAATGCACGGCGACCGTCTTAATCCCCATCTCGCGCGCTGCGCGGATGACGCGCAGGGCGATCTCGCCTCGGTTGGCAATCAGGATTTTGTCGAACATGGGCCCGCCCTACTCAACGATGACCAGAGGGGTGCCGAATTCTACAGCGTCACCATCACCAACCAGAATACGCTTGATGGTGCCTGCTTTGGGCGCGTGGATATGGTTCATGGTTTTCATCGCTTCGACGATCAGCAGCGTGTCGCCTTCGGACACCGACGCGCCGACCGAAATGAACGCAGGTGCGCCCGGTTCAGCTTGCATATACACGGTGCCGACCATGGGCGAGGTTACGGCGCCGGGGTGGCTGGCCGGATCTTCCTGTGCGACGGGGGCTTCGGCTGCCGCAGACGCGGCGGCAGCGGCAGCAACGGGCGCGGCCGGGGCTGCGGCAGGAACGGCAACCTGAACCGGAGCAGCGGCGACCTGGTTCATGCGGCTGACGCGCACGTTCAGGCTGTCTTCTTCGCCATATTCGCGTTTGACCTGCAATTCGGTCAGATCGTTTTCGCGCAGCAATTCAGCCAGTGCCTTGATGAATGCCACATCCGCTTCGTGTTTGGTGTCTGTCATGAGTGTCCTCGACGGTTCCCCTTTGGCCCGTCTGTTCCTGCGGGCTTTGGTCTAATTACGCAGCGTTATAAGCCAAGCGCCCGGCCATGAAAAGCGCAGTCTCGGCCTGACAGATAAGGGTTTTACCCAAGTTTTCCCGGGGGGGAAGGGGCTACAGTGGCATTCCTGAAAGTTTCGCCACCAATTCGGGTAGTTTGCGTGCCCCGAATTTCTCAAGCAGACGTGCGCGATAGGCTTCGATCGTCCGATAACTAAGGCCCAATTCAACCCCGATTTCCTTTGCGGACAGGCCACGGCAAGACATGATGGCAACCTCACGCTCGCGAACAGTCAGTTCGACCAGGGGACGTTCTTCCGAGATGTCGGAAAAGCTCCAGATGCCATGTCGGAACGGATCGTCCGGTGTTAACGAGCGCCCGCGGGCACGGCACCAGAACAGATCGCTGTTGCGCCTCCGCATGACCCGCTCATCCGTGTAATACCCGGTGTCGCGCATCACCTGCAGGCTGCGTGCGCCTATGCGCTCCCAATCGGCGACCGAGGGGTACAGATGCAACAGAGGCATGTTTCGATAATCCGCAACCTCGCCGCCAAAGGTGCGGGCGAACTGCAGGTTGCAGCGCCGGATAATCCGGTTTTCCAATTCGACTAACCCGATTGGCGCATATTCAAAGGCGGGGTCGCTCATCCAGCTATCGTGCCGGGAATTGGGTGAAATGAGAAGGGGCTGTACGCAGATTCTGACCATGGCTGGTGAACGATGCGGCGTGCAGGTGTGTTAAATTTGTAAAGTGGTTTTGAAAATTTGCGCATAACTAATAGAAAAGAACAACAAGTTTTGAAAACATCCTCAAGAAATGACTTAATAAGTTCGTATAAGATAGGGGTAAGGGTATGCGCGATACGCTGACAGGCAGTCGCATTCGGGAAAGGCGTCAGATCGCCGGGATGCGCCAGGCTGAGCTGGCGCGGCGGGTCGGGATATCGGCATCTTACCTTAATCTTATCGAACACAACCGCCGCCGGATCGGTGGCAAGTTGCTGGTCAATATAGCGACGGTGCTGGCGGTGGAACCTTCGGTGCTGACACAGGGGATCGAAGCCACATTGATTGCCGCGCTACGCGAGGCGGCGGCTGATGCCGTTGGTCAACAGGCTGAACTGGACGGGTTAGAAGAATTCGCGGGCCGGTTCCCTGGATGGGCGGGTGTACTGGCCCAGATGCATCGGCGTGTGGTGTCGTTGGAGCGCACAGTCGAAACGTTATCCGACAGGTTGACTCACGATCCCCATCTGGCGGCGTCCATGCACGAGGTCCTGTCAACCGCTGCTGCGATTCGTTCAACCGCGGCTATTCTGGCAGACACGCAGGAAATCGAACCCGAATGGCGGGACCGGTTCCACAGCAACCTGCATCAGGATGCGGAACGCTTGGCGGATAGCTCGAAATCGCTTGTGGCTTACCTTGATGAAAGCGATTCCGCCGGGGATCATCGGGGCGTTCCGCTGGAGGATGTCGAGGCGTTTTTCGACGCCAACGGGCATCATTTCCCGCAGATCGAACAGGGTGGGCCCGGCGCTGAAATTGATCTGAGCGATCTGGATTCGGCGACAGCCAAATCCCTGACACGAGACTTTCTTGACATCTATGCTGCAGATGCCCGGGCCATGCCGCTAGAGGATGTGCAAGCGGCTTTGGCAGAATCTGCGTTGAACCCACTGCAATTGGCGTCCCGGTTTTCGGTGGATCTTGCGACGGTGCTGCGTCGGTTGGCGGCCCTGCCGGACGGGTATCTGGGCCGCCCGACGGGTCTGGTGGTGTGTGACGCATCCGGCAGCATTCTGTTCAACAAATCCGTCCCCGGCTTTGCTATGCCGCGTTTTGGCGAAGCCTGCCCCCTGTGGCCGTTGTTTCAGGCCCTGAACCGGCCCTTGGTGCCCATTCGGCAACGCATTGTACAACTTGGTCGGACGGCCGCTGTCTTCGACTGTTATGCCTATGCCTGGCCGCAATCCGTTTCCGGGTACGACGAGGGGCCAGTTTATCGCTCGGTGATGCTGGTACGCTCGGTCGAAGACGTGGCGCATGACGAACAGGCTGTGGCCCGGGTTGGGCCCAGTTGCAGGGTCTGCCCGCACAGCGACTGCAAGTCGCGGCGCGAACCGTCAATTCTGAGCGAAGGTTTTTGACAGTTTCCTGACACTGCGCGTAAGCTGTCGGAGACGGGTCTGCCAGTTTGTAGCCCGTCACGGGGAGGACAGATAATGAGCCGTAAGGTTCTGTTAATTGAGGATGAGCCCAACATCGCCGAGGCCATTCGGTTTCTACTGACGCGTGAGGGTTGGCAGGTGGAAACCCATGCCGAAGGCGCGGACGCGTTGCAGGTCATTCAGGGGGCAAGCCCGGATTTGGTCATTCTGGACGTGATGTTGCCGGGCAAAAGCGGGATGGAGATTCTACGCGATCTGCGTGAGCTTGAAGATATGCAGGGCCTTCCGGTTCTGATGCTGACAGCTCGCGGCCAATCTCGGGATCGCGAAATGGCCGAAAATGCCGGTGTCAGCCGCTTCATGACCAAGCCGTTTTCCAATACCGAGATGCTGACGGCAGTGCGCGACCTGCATGCGCAGGCGACACAGTCATGAGCACCGGCGAAGACCGGCCGCCCTCGGGGGTTCGGCCTTCGCTGTTTCTGGAGCGACAGAGCTATCGCCGCCGCAGGCTGTCAGACGCCGCGCGCCTGTTGCCGTTTTTGGGGGCGGCGCTGCTGGCCATTCCGTTGCTGTGGCCAGATGAGCCGGGCGCGCCGGAAGGGGTGCCTCTGTCCTCAGCGATCTTTTACATCTTTGCCTGCTGGGCGGGCTTGATTGTTGCCAGCCTAGTGTTTGGCTTTGCTGCCCGGCGTATGGCCATTCCGGACGATTCCGAGCCCGAGACGGATTGATGGCCACGCTGAACGTCCTTATTCTGGTCTGCCTTGCCTATGTTGTTCTGCTGTTCGGGGTCGCTTTTGCCGCGGATCGGATGGCGGCGGCCGGGCGGGGGGCTTGGCTGCGTTCTCCACTGATCTACACACTGTCGCTGTCGATCTATTGTACGGCTTGGACGTTTTATGGCGCCGTGGGCAACGCCGCGCGGTCGGGGTTAGAGTTTGTAACCATTTACCTGGGGCCAACGCTGGTGATGGTCGGTTGGTGGTGGGGACTGCGCAAACTGGTGCGGGTCGGGCGCAGTCAGCGAGTGACCTCGATCGCTGACCTGATTTCTTCACGCTATGGCAAATCCAATACGCTGGCGATCTGTGTGACCATTCTGGCTGTGCTGGGCGGAACCCCCTACATCGCGTTGCAACTGCAATCCATTACCCTGTCGTTTTCTATCTTTGCCGAGGCTGACCCCTCGGGCCTGTATCGCGAAGGTGCCAGTGTTTTCTGGGTTGCTGCAGGGTTGGCCATCTTTGCGATCCTGTTTGGGACCCGGAACCTGGATGCCAATGAACGGCACCACGGAGTAGTGACGGCCATCGCATTGGAATCCGTGGTCAAGCTGTTCGCGCTTTTGGCGGTTGGTGCCTTTGTGGTCTGGGGCGTTGCGGGGGGCGTGGGGCCGATGATGGACCGGATCGACGCCTCTGAGATCGGTCAGTGGAATGTGGATGCGGGGCGCTGGACAACGTTTATTTTCCTCTCTGCCGCGGCTTTTATCTGCCTGCCGCGTATGTTTCAGGTGATGGTGGTTGAAAACGCGGATGAAGGGCACCTGAGGACCGCTGCCTGGGCCTTTCCGCTGTATCTGCTGTTGATGAGCCTTTTTGTGGTGCCGATCGCGGTCGTTGGTCTGGACCTGATGCCCGAAGGGTCAAATCCCGATCTGTTTGTCCTGACTGTACCCTTGTCTCAGGGCAATGATTGGTTGGCGATGTTGTCCTTTATCGGCGGCTTCTCTTCGGCCACATCGATGGTCATCGTTACCGCAATGGCGCTGTCGACCATGGTGTCAAACCATTTGGTCATGCCGATCTGGCTTAGCACGCAGGAAGGGTCCGGCTCGGTTTCGGGTGACGTTCGGAATGTCGTTCTGATGGCACGGCGGGTGTCGATCGCTGTCATCATGGCGCTGGGTTTCTTTTACTACCGCCTGTCCGGTGGCGGCGCGGCTTTGGCGTCAATCGGATTGGTGGCCTTTGCCGGGATTTCCCAGATCCTGCCCGCACTAGTCGGCGGTCTGTTCTGGCGCGGTGCTACGCGGACCGGCGCGCTGGTGGGACTGACGGTAGGTTTCCTGCTTTGGATATACACACTGCTGTTGCCGGGGATGAGTGGGGCGTTGATACCCGAAACGGTCGTTCTAAACGGGCCCTTCGGGTGGGGTTGGCTGCGCCCGCAGGCCCTGTTTGGGATCGAAGGTATGGACCCGATGGTACACACCGTAATGTGGTCACTGTCCCTGAATACGGTGGCGTTCTGTGTTGCATCGTTGCTAAGCGTTCCCAGCCCTTTGGAACGCCTGCAAGGGGCGCAATTCGTTAACGTTTTCGACCATTCGGTCGCGCCGCGCGGCTGGACGGGATCGGTGGCCCAGAGCGAAGATTTGATGATCATGACCCAGCGGATATTGGGGGCGGGCCCGGCGCAAGACTTCTTTCATGCCGAGGCAGAACAGCAGGGTGGTCGCTCTAGCCTGCCGGAACCCACGCCCGCCTTTCTGGAACGTCTGGAACGGGAACTCAGCGGCTCTGTCGGTGCGGCCACAGCGCATGCGATGATTGGCCAGATCGTCGGGGGATCATCCGTTTCGGTCGAAGACCTGTTGGCGGTGGCCGACGAATCCGCGCAGTTGCTGGAATATTCCAGCCAACTGGAGGTCAAATCCGCCGAGCTGTCCCGCACCGCGCGGCAATTGCGCGAGGCAAACACCAAGCTCACGCAAATCTCGGAACAGAAGGATAGTTTCCTCAGCCAGGTCAGCCATGAGTTGCGCACACCCATGACCTCGATCCGCGCGTTTTCCGAGATCATGCGTGACACCGACGGGCTGAGCCCCGAAGAACAGACGCGCTATGCCGCGATCATTCATGACGAAGCTTTGCGCCTGACGCGATTGTTGGATGACCTACTTGATCTTAGCGTGCTGGAAAGCGGACAGGTTAGCCTGAACGTGGGCGGGGATACGCTTCGCTCGGTTCTGGATCGGGCGGTGTCCAGTGCATTGGCCGGAACCGGGCAAACACTGACCGTCAAACGCGCGAAAGCGTCCGAGCGTATCCCGCTGTTAACCGATCTGGATCGGCTGGGGCAGGTGTTCATCAATTTGATTTCCAATGCTCAGAAATATTGCGATGCCGACGAGCCCGAACTGACTATCTCGGCCCATGATGTTGGCGGGCAAGTTGTGATTGATTTTGCCGATAACGGCAGTGGCATCCCGCCCGAGGCCCGCTCGATGGTGTTCGAAAAATTCGCCCGTGTTGGCGTCGACAAGGCCGGGGGTGCCGGGTTGGGTTTGGCGATCTGCCGCGAGATTATGCAGCGCCTGGGCGGTGAAATCACCTATCTGCCCGGTCAGGGCGGGGCGGCCTTCCGTGTTCGGTTGCCACTGGCCTATCGGCAGGCCGCGCAGTGATGTGCTTGTAAAGACATTCGTAACCAGCACCGGTTTAGACAGGGTGTCAGACGCGGAAAAACACAGCGGATTCGGGAATGTCGCAAACGGTCAGCGCAGCATTGGCGCGCAAGCTTTCAGCGGGACGGGAAGAGCAGGGCAATAAGCCACGCTCGATCTTGCGGGCGCTGCGGCTGGCTTTTGCCCGCTCGGCCGGGGACAATTTGCAACTCCCGCTTGTTGTCATAGGGGCCAAACAATCCAACCGTACGCCGGACATGCTGGCGGGGCCGGTTGGGGAAGATTGGTTGATGCTGCAGTTTATGAACAGCGAAGGAATCTCTGCCGCTGTCTGCATGGATCTGGGCGCTGTTTCAGCCATCGTTCAAGTGCAAACGATTGGTGAGGTAATGGCGGATGATCCTGCGCCACGTGCCTTCACGCACACGGATGGTGCGATGGTTGCCCCGTTGGTCGAGCAGGTCTTGGCACGGTCTGTGGAACTGGTGGATGCGCCCTTGGATCAATCCAGTTTGTTGGGGTATGAATTTTCCACGCGTTTGGCAGATTTGCGCACATTGTCGCTGGCGATGGTTGAAGATACGTATCGGGTGTTTGACCTTACCGTGGAACTTGGCGGTGGCCTGCGGCAGGGCCAAATTTCTGTCTTTCTGCCCGATTATCCGGCAGAGCAGGAGGGGGAGGTCAGGCAAGAGGACACAGGTCCAAACCTTGAACAGGCTTCGGGTGTTTTGCGGGCAGAGTTAAACGCGGTGATCTGCCGAATGACCTTGCCGCTGGCGTCGCTGTCTGACCTTGCCGTTGGGGATGTGCTGCCGTTGACGGGATCACGGCTGGATCGGGCGCAGGTCTTGACGATCGACCGCGCGCCCGCTGCCGTTGGCCGTTTGGGGCAATGTGGCGGGATGCGCGCCGTGCGCCTGAACGAATGCGCACCGCTTACGGCGTTGACCCAATCTGAAGCGGAGGAGTTTCTGGAGGCCCGGTCGCCTGTGGCATCTCATCAGGAACCGGACATGCCCGCACAACCAGAGATGTCGCAGATGCCTGTGCCGTTCGATTCAATCGCACCGGAGGATTTGGAAACGAACCTGAATTTTGCCGACTCAGATCAAATGGTTGCCGAAATTTCGCAGCTGGCCGGGTTGTCGACGCCCACAACTGATCCCAATAATTCTAGCTAGTTTACTCAGTGTCGCCGCGGATCTGTTCAAGGATCGGGCGCAGGTTGTCCAGCGTGTAACCCGCTTTGGTAGTCGCGTTCAGGATGTCGTCCGCACTCATCCGATCGCACTGCCCCAATGCCCACACTACCGAACACCGCGTGCCCGAGGCGCAATAGGCCAGAACCGGTCCGCCGCAGCTTTCGGCCAACTCGCGTTGCAGGGCCACATTTTCAGGGGTCATGGTCTGGTGGGTCAGTTCCAGAACCTCGTATTCCATACCCGCCGCACGCACCGCGTCGCCGATGGCGTCTGATTGCATGTCCGCAGGAACCTCGACATTGGGCCGGTTGCAAATCACTTTGACAAAACCGGCATCGGCGATGGCTGGGACGTCCTCGACCGAAATTTGCGGCGAGACGGCATAGCGGGGGGTAATCGGGCGAATCTCCATGGCAATTGCTTAGGCCGCGTTGGCGGCTCTGTCCAGTTGCGCACCAAGGGTAGGGGCCGCAACCATGCCCACAATCATGGCGATCAGGAACACAATTCCGCCAACTCCCCCATAGCCAAGCGAGGCAAGGGCCGGTCCGGGGCACAGCCCAACCAATCCCCAACCCATGCCAAACAGAACAGAGCCAAAGATCAACTGGCGGTCCAATTCGGGTGCGGCTTTTTGCGGAAACCTCCCTCCGGTCAGTGGGCGGCGGTTGGACGTCAACCGCCATGCGACAAGCATGGGAAGGATCGCCCCAGCCATCACAAAGGCGAGCGTTGGATCCCATTGTCCGAACATATCCAACCAGCCCTGCACTTTGGTTGTGTCGGTCATACCAGAGATCAGCAGGCCGATTCCGAACAACGATCCTGCAAGAAATGAAATGACTACGCGCATCAGATCAGCCCCCAGACATGGCGCAGCAGAGCGACCGTTGCGATCCCAGCCATGATGTAGACGATTGTGGCGACAATGCCCCGCAGGGAAAATCGGGATATTCCGCAAACGCCGTGCCCCGATGTACACCCATTGGCGATGCGTGTGCCCAAGCCCACCAATAGACCGGCGATAATCACGAGGGTGATGTTCCCGGTCAGATGAGTTTGGGCCGCGGGCAAGAGCAGGGGTCGCAGCAACAAGGGCACTCCGATCAATCCCGCAAGAAAAGCCAGCCGTTCAAGTGATCGATCACTGCCGTCGACCAGTCCGCCCAGAATGCCACTGGCCCCCATGATGCGCCCATTGCCCAGTAAATAAAGGGCAGCACTCAGCCCAATTAGAAGACCTCCGCCAAGGCCCCATATCCATTCAGGTTGCATTGTTTGTCCTTTGCGTGACAGCCGCCAATGTTTCAGAGTTTGTTCAGTGGCAGTTTCAGGTAAACGTCGCCATCTTCATCGGCAGGTGGCATCTGCCCTGCACGCATATTCACCTGCAGCGACGGCAGAATCAGGCGGGGCATGGGCAGCGTTGCATCACGGGCGTCGCGCATTTCAACGAACTCTTCGACAGAGCGTCCTTGACCAATATGGACGTTCAGCGCCTTTTGCTCTCCCACGGTTGTTTCCCAAGCATATTCGTCGCGCCCCGGCGCCATGTAATCATGCCCCACAAAGACGCGCGTCTGATCCGGTAGTGCCAGAATTTTTTGGATCGATTCGTATAGCGTTGCGGATGACCCACCTGGAAAATCACAGCGCGCCGTGCCGAAATCGGGCATGAACAGAGTGTCGCCGACAAACGCGGCATCGCCAATCACATAGGTCAGGCAGGCCGGAGTGTGGCCGGGCGTATGCAGAACATCGCCGCGCATCTGACCAACGTGAAAGCTGTCGCCTTCGCGGAACAGGGCGTCGAACTGACTGCCGTCCCGCTGAAACTCCGTCCCTTCGTTGAAAATTTTACCGAAGGTTTCCTGAATTGTAACGATCTGATCCCCGATCCCGATCTTGCCGCCCAGCTTTTCCTGCAGATAGGGGGCAGCGGATAAGTGGTCGGCGTGCACATGGCTTTCCAGAATCCATTCAACCCGCAGGTTGTTCGCCCGCACGTACTCGATGATCTTATCGGCTGCGTGCGTACCCGTCCGGCCAGAGGCGTGGTCAAAATCCAGAACGCTGTCGATAATCGCGCATGCAAGCCCTTCGGGCTCTTGCGCCAAGTAGGAAACCGTAAAGGTCTCGGGGTCGAAAAACGCTTTTACTTTTGGTGTCATGTGGTCCTCCGCCTATGTCGGTAATTCATATATTAATTACGGAATATATTGTAATCAACACTGCGTGATTTGATGCGGGTCAAAGCAGGGTAGCCTCGTTTCGAGTAAAAATTAATCAAATCGCCCCCGGTCGCAAAAATAGCTCGACGAACAGGCGGTTTTCCGCGCGATTGTGTGGCAATCTATACGGGTCTTAAAACGGTCACATATATCAGACTAAATGAAGACATTTGGGAGGATAGAAATGTCGTCAGTCAATTTATACTCAGAAGCCGAACAACTTGAAGAAAAGCTCAGCGGAGCGTGCCTTGATACACGTCTGGCATTGCAACCAAGTGTGGCCAAAGTGATTCAACGGATGCGCCAGCAGGGAATGCATGTCCCGTCGCGCCTACGTCGTTTGGATGCAGCCCTGTGCGAAGATGCGATGGAAGCGCGCTTTGATAATCTGCCCGTTTGAATTCAACGCTCAGCCAAAAGAAATCCCGACGATCACCACCATCAGGCCAAGAACCGACAAAAACAGTGATGCCAGGTTCCACGGCAATACACCTTGAACAACAGCGCGCAGTTCCTCGTCCGACAGGCCAGACTTGCGCGCCTTCATCACACGCAGGATACACCAAACCAGGCCGCAGAGCCCGGCAAGCGACAGGGCGGCACCGCCCCAGGTGATGAATTCGAACATGGTTCCCCACATTTGCTTGTCAATTCCACCAGCGCTTAGCGGATAGCCACTGCTCACACAAGCCCGGCAGGATTGGGTGCTTGCGGCCCGTGCGGCAGCAATGTATCCGGCGTAGAGCCCGCTGTCACAGCATCAGATATCCACCTCTGGGAGAGACATTTATGGATGACATGACCGAAGATCAGGCCACTGCGAATTATCGTGTTACCGCGGGTGAGCTGCGCCAGTTCATCGAACGCTTTGAACGCCTGGACGCAGAAAAGAAAGACCTTGCGGAACAGCAAAAAGAGGTGATGGCGGAGGCCAAAGCCCGTGGATACGACACCAAGGTCATGCGCAAAGTAATCGCGCTGCGCAAGCGCGACAAGGACGATATTGCCGAAGAAGAGGCGGTGCTTGAGATGTACAAGGAAGCGCTGGGCATGAGCTGAAACAGGGCTGGGTCCGTCTGACGATTCTTGTCATGCGGGTCCCTCACATTCACGATCAGGGTTTTAGAACACGCACGCCCGGTACGGCACCAAGCCGTTCAAGATCCTGTTCGTACAGTTCGGAAAACGCGTCCACGATCTCGGTGGACCAGCCGGGCATGTCCAACTCTTCCTCAATTTTCTCAGGCAGCGCGTGCTCTTCAAAAATCTGAGCCAACTGTTCATGCAGGGCTGACCTGTCTTGCGGCTCAATTTGGTTGCTCAGGGCCAGCAATTTGGTTTGTCCGGCTTCATCCAGCAAAGTCGCCAACAGGTCATATTCATCCACCAGCGTCGTACTGTCGTCCAAGCCAGTTAAAGACCGTATAATGTCCCCCCAGATAAACGGGGTGTCCTCATTGCTCCACAATGTGATTTGAACGCTGGGGGCGAGGTCCTGAATGTCTTCGATCATGCCGATCCAGCTAAGGCAGCTCAGGTCAGTGTTTCGAACAATTTCGGCACGCTCACCTTCGGGCAGCGACATCAGGAGTTTGGGGATAAAGCTGCCCGGATTTCTGAGCCCTATGAACAATTCAAGTTGGTGTTCATCAAAGGCTTGCTCCAACAGCGCCATTCTGCGACCGGCTAAAGGATACAACTGCCCTTCCTGCAAGGCATCAGCCGGTTCACCCGCGAATCTTCCACTGGAAAAGATCGCCCGCAGGGTATGTGAATCGTTTGGCAGAATGCTATTGAGGTTTTGGGATAAGTCGACGGCCTCAGTTCCCAACTTTTCAAAAATGGGATTGAAGGTCCAGTTGTATCGTCGCGCGCCAAAAATCTTGACCCCGTTATTTTTCAGGATGCCTGAGTTTTTCTTCAACGAGTTCAGCACGCGGCCTTCATCTGTAAAAGCCGCGCCCGCGTGGATAGCAACCTTCATTTTCGGTTCTTGTCCTTGCTTTCAACTCTTCTAGTCGGGTTACAGCCTGCGGTCGAAACAGTCAAATCCACACCATTCTGCCCGGTTGTTTCTTCGCGTTGCCAAGAAATCCGACATTCACTAAGTTAAGATAAAAATATGGGCTTGCAGTCTCCAACAAGAGAAAGTAATCGACACTCAGTGCCCCTATAGCTCAGCTGGTAGAGCAACTGATTTGTAATCAGTAGGTCCGCGGTTCGAGTCCGTGTGGGGGCACCAAACCAGACGCAGAAGCGTTGCAATCCGCTAACGCTCTGAAAGGTAAAGTCAGATTCACGGTTCGAAACCCTTGTTTATGGCTGTAGACCGCTGGAGCGGCAAAGATCATTCGAAGCATAGATTTTCGCCATTCGAGCGTTGACTTTTTCCATATATCAAAAGGGCTTGAGAGAATCCGCATTGCCGGTTCGAACGCATCTGAGAAGTCTGGGCTGTTTTGGTCGAATTCTCTTAATTTGTGCTCCTCATGGGCCTTTTCATTGTGTAGTTTTTCTAGCTTTCTCTCCAGGGCCGAAGACACAACTTCCAACTCAGTGTCTACGTACTTGTCAGTCGTCTTTTCGATTTCACTGTTTATCTGAGAGATTCGCTTTCTGCGCTCCTTACGTGACTGTTTATCCTTGAGCCTCCGAAGCTCCCACGCATCTCGCAGCATTTGGGAAAAGACCTTCACGAAACCAGGCTCGGGTTGAATCTGGCGCAACAAAGATTCGAACTCACCTTCAAGCTGCTCTCTTCGAATTGACTTTCCGGCCCTGCTGCATCCGTGTTTTCGGCAAATGTAGTAAGGATAGTGCTTTGATCTTCCTCCTGACCAATTCGAGGTCATGAAGTTCCCGCAAGCTTCACAAAGGACGAATCCACGGAGAGGAAAATCCTCGCTGACATCTTGCCTGACACGAGCCACCACCTTTCCATCCAAACGCTTCAGAATTTTCTGATGTTCCTCATATGAGATCAGTGGAGAATGCTTTCCTTTGGTGAGTGGGATGTTCCACTTGAGGTTGCTGTAGCGCCCTGCATATAACGGGCGCCGCAATATCGCTGAGACGTATGAGTAAGTAAGTTTGCTTTTTCCGATATAGCGCATGAATGTAGGATCATTCTCAAGGAACGATTTGGATTCTCCCACAGTTTCGAAGCGACCAGCGGCAAACCCTGATAACATCTCTGATAGAATGGATGCCACGGGCTCGTCCCTTACAACCTTTTTTCGCCCTTGATTGTCCGAACGAACATACAGGTAGCCAACCGGCAAGCGGCTGAAAGCATAATATCCGTTCAACATTCGACCACGAGTGCGGCTCTTGTTTGTCTCTGCATTTTTTTGGCTAAAGTGCTGAGAGAACACTGCTTGCATCATCTCAAACAGGATTTCATCGGCGCTTTCGCCAAAGCGAAGTCGAGGGCTTACCAATTTACCGCCCGCGCTTTCGATTTCCTCCTTTATTCGCAAGTATGCCTTCATACCTCGGGCAAGCCGAGAGACGTCATCAATGATGACGGCTTTCGTATGCCCTTTAGATCGTTTTAGATAACTAAGCAGACTGCTCATGCCTTTTCTTTTATCCAATCGACCCGACGCTATATCTCTAAATTCTTTTTCGACATCTAAGTTGTTTTTAAGTGCAAACTCGCGGCATATGGTTAGCTGCGATTCTAACCCATCGCCTTCCTTAATTTGCTTGGAACTCGAAACTCTGACATAAATTACTGCCGCGATCTTTGTGTCAAGGTTGCTCATTTTTAATTCTCCCTTTTTATTCGATGTAATTCCGCTATTTTTGATATTTCATTCACTAATATTCGCAATAGCGAGCACGATTTGCCATGAGGCCCATAAATGTGATCTTCCAATTCTCCTTTGACCCGCTACCCAGTTGAGCTCGGTGCAATATTTTTCGAAATTCTCATTAAATTTCGCCGTCACACATAGAGAACTTGTTCGCGTAGCCAACGCGTCTACGTCTGAACATACCGCGCCCCAACCATTTGAAATTGCGCCGACTGTGCTGGCTCCCTTGGTCGACTTCCACGAGATGCTTGGCTTATCTTTCTTTTCCTTTTTTGATCGGATCATTTCACAAACCATTTATTACATTAACTGACTTCCCTATTGCCTCAAATGAAACTCAATTCGTCAAGGGTAATGAAAAAACAAGCTCGGTGGAGTAGCGTCACTAATTCTAGACCAGTTCATTTATCCTTGAATTCCTGCTGCTAAAATTCTGTGAGGTCTATTCTTTCAAAATCTCCTATCGGACTCATCTATTCATGTTGGCAAGAATAAATTTGGCACCCATTAGATCTAAAAATACGAATATTGCCTTGAAGTCTTGGTAAGTATTTTGGTGTGGAATTCCATTTGCCATTGGGAAAATGGTAGCCAGTCAAACTCAAAATTCTACGAGAAAAAAAAGCGAATCAGTCAGGAGTGCTGTCGCGATTTTCGGGCCTACCTGTTAGCAATTGACTTGAGTCCCAAGTCTTCTCAACTTAGGAGAAAATTCCTGAGTTTGGGGTTTCCCGAATGGAAGTACAGGTAGCGCCATGCCGCTCATGAAGTGGGATCAGTTTTGAACACTACGGTCGCAGGCATCTCCAGGGATGGCCAGCGGAGGCAAACTGGCCTCGTTCAGCCATGATAGATAGATCGCAGAAAACAACACTGACGATAGTCACAACTGCCACCGAACAATGAACTTCTCGATCTGAATGACGTTGGCTTGGAGCTTCGCTCGCAGCCTCGATGCCAGGATGCCTGCCGTGGGCGTGTCCTCATGCTGCGTGATGAGTCCATCATTGCCAGTCCACCGGATGTCGAAGAAATCAGGGCAGGGTATCTCCATGCCGCGGACGGTTGCTTTCTCGTATTCCTCGAAAAACCACTCCCTAACGGTTCGCTTGATAGTAAGCGGTGCTGCCCAGGACGGCATCCTGCTGACCGAGGAACAGATGGCGGCGCTGGAGAAGGCCAAGCAGCAGAGGGAGGCGCATGGCGAGATCGAGAGCCACCATCCCGGTTATCTTGGCAGCCAAGACACCTACTATGTGGGCACGATGAAAGGCGTGGGGCGCATCTACCAGCAGACCTTTGTCGATACCTTTGCCCGCGTGGCGATCTGCAAGCTCTATACCGAGAAGACGGCGATCTCCGCCGCAGACCTGCTGAATGACCGGGTGATCCCGTTCTTCGCCGAACAAGGCATCAACCTGCTGCGCATCCTGACCGACCGGGGCACCGAGTATTGCGGCAAGGTCGAAAACCACGCCTACCAGCTTTATCTGGCGGTCGTGGATGTGGATCATTCCAGGACCAAAGCAAACAGCCCACAGACCAACGGCATCTGCGAGCGCTTCCACAGGACCATCAAGGATGAGTTCTACGACATTGCCTTCCGCAAAAAGCTCTACCGCTCGGTGGAGGAGTTGCAGACCGATCTGGATATTTGGCTGGCCAAATACAACGAACAGCGGCCACATTCGGGAAGATACTGCTACGGCAAAACACCTATGCAGACCTTCCGAGAAACGCTACACATCGCCGTGGACAAGACAATCAGGGGTTCCGATCAATCGGACGGCCAACAACCCATTCTCAGCCCTGTTCGCTGAGGTGTCCGTCAGATCAAGTCTGAAGTTTTACATCTCATTGTTCTTCGGTAAGCCGTTTCAAACCAAGCTCCAGCTTCGCTCCAGTGCTTACAACTCGCGTTGCCTCTCGAAACCAGAGCCGATCTTCGGCGGATACCTCGAGAAGGAACCACTTTGCCAACTCGTTGTGATTGTGCGTGTAGAGCTGCGTTAGTGCAGTTGTTCCGTCGTCAAGTTTGTCTCTCACGTTTGCTCCGTATTCTATCAGTGTGCGAAAAAGCCAGGGATCTCCTATTTCAGCCGCAAAAAGAAACGGAGTCATTCCGTCGCAAGAGACTTTTGTGGTGATGTCTGCCCCTGCGTCTAGAAGGGACAAAACGATCTCTTTACAGTTTACAAGTTCGCTCTGTTGCTTCTGAAAATACTCATCCATTTGCGGCACGATCCGAGGGTTTTTGTTGATAAAACTCTCCCACGCTTCTGCATGCCTATGCCTGAATGGAGATGGTGTCTGCCAATGCCGGTCACCCCAAATGGACACCTTTTGAGCACGTTGGTGAGGATCAAGGAAGTCTTCCAACAACCTTTGTGGCGACCGGAAGTTATTTGCTGCTGCAAATAAAGGCGAACCTCCTTGCGGCCCTTCAATTTCGAAATCTGCACCTTTAGAAAGCAAAGATTCAACAAAACCCGAGTGGCGCTCCTTTATTGCTTCATGCAAGCATGTCTCGCCATTTTTTGCCTTCGTATCGATTGTAGCCTTCTTTGTGGCGTCGATTAGTTCGTAAAAGACATCTTTGTCACCTCGCTTAATCGCAAAAAACAAAGGTGACCTTTCCCGCTTATCGAGGTCGCCTGGATCAGCTCCCTTCTTCAAAAGTGCTTGGATATTTTCCCTGTCGAGGAGGAATGTGTAAATATGAAGCTGGCTCACGGGTCCATCGCCCCAATCCCTAAGTCTCCTGCCCGGGTTAGATAAATCTGGTGTCCGGCCTTTCCATTTAGCTGCTGCGGGAAACCCGACTTTCGATGTCTTTATTGGCAGGCAACCAAGTGCTTCAGGATAAGAATTTGGAAACAAAGACTTGAAAGAAGTATCCGTCTCCTGAGGCATTACCTCTAGTCCGATTGTTTCACAACGCGCAGTCCAGCGGTTGCGAATTTGCTTTTCGTTGATGGCGGCTGAAGTGGCGAACAAGTAGGTCATTGCGCATTCAAATCCGGCGGCACTATGGTAGCTGAACGCTGCGCCCGCTTCATCAAAACACTTCAGCGCGGCCTTGCGATCTCCAAGCTGTGCCAAGTGCATCCCTTCCATCAAAGAAAGGTTAGCCAGACTGAAGCTATCGCAAAGCTCTTCCTTAAGCAGCTCGATACAAGCTTCGGCCCTTGCTACATCTCCAGCCACCTTCTCTCTACTAGGGGCTGTGAGCTCCGAGAGCTCCAATAAGTTTTTACAACGGGCTTCTCGAAATTGCTCATGCGAAATAGAGTTTTGGAGTTTTATTTCTTCAAGGACCGTCTCGACCGACTTCTCGTAACGCGAAGTGTGCCGAGAAGTATCTACCATTTCGAGACAGCAATAGTTTCTGTATGCATTCGCAAGTGCCAAAGCAAAACCGAGATCAAAGTCATATTTGCTCTGGATTGCTAAGATCTTCGAAACGCTCATGCCGGACTTACGCGACCATCGACCGATCTCAGTTTCCCAACTGCGCGCCTCTATCGGAATTTTTTTTTGTAGGTCAGCAGATAGCGCCCGGATGGTTTTACCCTGAAGACGTGCACTCCATACAACGGAGACACCTTCCGCCGGATGACCAATAACATCTTCAACCTTGAAACCGAGTTTCTGCGAAAGCGGCGTCAGGAGTTCGACAAACAAAGAAACAGCGTAGCTGTCAAAGACGCTTCTAACTTCAATAGCACCACGAGATCCGCACTCGAGTTCTCGGACGGCAAAAAAGTAGTGGTCCTTATAGTTGACCAGAGTTTCTAGAATCCCAGTAGAATCGGGGCAGGACTTCAACAAACTCGAAAGCTTTTTAAGTGAGAGTTCGCGGATTTCTTCAGAAAGAAAACCCTGTAGATCAGCCATTCGTTGAAGTTTCTTGTCGAGAGCAGAGTTGTTCTCACCGTCAACGTGCGTGAAATTACGAAGTATAAACTCTAAGATTTCGCCGGGTTGTGGGATTGGCTTCATTGGGAGGCTATTCGTTTTAGATTCTCTAGCTGCATGCGCGTGTTCAGGTAAGCTCTCCGGCAGCTTGGGGATCTTGCTACGACCAAAATTCCGCCATTCGCTAACCGCAATTTGCCGTGCTTTCGACCAATTGCAAAGCGTGCTCCTGCTTTTACTTCTTGACGGATCATTTTGTCTATATCTCTGTTTTTACAGTACTTCATGTGTGAGATTTGGGGGGAGGTGATGAAAGCCTCATCACCTCGATGATATTATTTTTTTGTCTGCTTTGCCGCAGCAGCCTGGGCACGGGCCGGAAAGCTGCCTTTACTCACTTTGCCACCGTTGCTTTTCGCGGAGGCACTCTGTACTCGCGCAGCAGCTTTTGCAGTCATTGGTTTTGATTTTCTCATAACGTCTTCCTTGTTGCGTTGTAGATGGCCAATATTTGGCAAGCACCAAGAAACAAATCGAGAGACATACTCGGGACACCAATCTTCATTTTTAGGGAAGGTCGGGTTGAGGTTGCGCGTCCAACGGGCTCAGTAACCCCTTTTACGCATACTACTCAGTGAAGCCGCCAAATCTCTCATACAGTATCACTGACACTGCGACACGCGGTCTGCTCGTCTTTGCCCTGTGTAATCAAGACCCTGCGCTAGAGACTTCGAAATGGGTATTCACCACACGCAACAAGTGCTCAAAGTCACCCTGGACGGCGTCCTCGAGGAAGGCCCGAACTCTGGCTTGTTCGGCTCCGGCTTTTTCGGCTGCGGTCTGGCAGCGTGCCAGCACTTCAAAGGCGTTGCCGCTTGTCCTGGGCAGGTCGATGGTTGCAAGTTTTTTCATGTCAAATCCTCATCTAGAATACCGGGCAACCATTGCAGGTCGAAATTAATCTCAGGTATAAGAATTGCGGATTTTGCCCCGATCCAGAGACTGATTGGGATTTAACATAAGTTGCGATTATAGAGTGATTGCGCTTTCGTCAGCCTGCTACCCGCTGCATCCGAACATCGACCAGTCGTGAAACTTCGATAGGTGACAGCCTTGAGCCCTAAGTTCAAAATGCTTCTTCGCACTCAAAGGTCTGCGATGCGCAGCAAGCGGACTTTGCAAAGTTTGGTGGCCATCTCTGCTGTGCTGCTTCGTCAAATCAGACATATGAAAGCCGTTGCGTTAATGCTGGGTATCAGTGACAGATTGTAGCACGTTTATGCGAGTTTGGTTTCAGCAAAGATATACGATGAGCAGAGCAATTCCGACAAAACTGATACAAAGTTTGAGGGATGAGTTAGCATCCGCGATATCAGATTATAAGGCCTATGAAGTGCCGGGTGTCTGCGCACGATTGGGTTTGGCCGAAGGAAGCGAAGAAGAAGCGTTTCAGAGTAAGTACAAGTATGCGTCCAGCAGGTTGGCAGCAGTTGAGGTCGAACCACTCGTAAAAATGGCTCGTTCGCTTCTTCAAGAGATCGACGCTTTCAACCTCCTTGAGTTGGTTGATAAGATCGCGGATCTGGAACGGCCCGAGATTACTAGCATCACGCGCCGAAGATTAGTCAAACTGCTGACCGTGGGCCCACTGGTGAGTGAAGTTGATGATTTTACGTTTGTGGCGGCTGTCTTTCCACTGGAAAACATGTCCGCACCCCATCGAAATGATAATCGCACACTCGAAGAATACTTAATCCAACACACAATTCGAAACGATGATCTGACTCAACAGGAGTACTTGGAAGCTCTTGGGCTGCTGACTTGCTCCACCCGTTTGTTGTTTAGCTTTATCGAACAGCTCACCTCTGCCGAATATCAAAGTGAGGAACGCCAGAGGATACTATCTGGGAAGGTCGACGATTTGCTGCGCCATGATGGGTACACGCTGTCTGAAGCCGGAAGAATCTCAGGATCACCGATTTTCGAGGTAAACCCGCTGCCAGAAGGAAATCCGGCTGATATTGAGATCACGGCGACCCTGAGCACCTTTAACCCGGATCAAATTGGCGAAAGATGGCAAAGTGCACTCGACAGCAGGTCAAAAGACGCTGAACGCGCAATCACATTGGCCCGAACTCTAATGGAAGACGTTTGCAAGTGGATCTTGCACGAGGCAGGTGAAAGCTGGGAAGAAAAAGATGATCTTCCAGTTCTATACAAAAAACTCTCCAAGACGCTAAGGTTGGCCCCTGATGATTACACGGAACAAGTATTCAAACAGATTTTGAGTGGGTCACAATCGGTTGTGACGGCACTCGGTGCGCTCAGAAACAAGCTGGGAGATGCTCATAGTATTGGACCGAAGCGCATCAAACCAGCGGCTAGACACGCAGAGTTGGCCGTCAACTTGTCAGGTACTATGGCCACGTTTCTTGTTTCCACTTGGAACGCGAGGCAAGCTGAAAAGTAGAAACACAGATACTGGTTGGCAGGTTTGGCTGAGCAGCCTCATCTGACTGGTCCAAGTTGATTGTTAGTGCATCATTGGCCTGTGATCCATTGAGATGATGGTTTCGGGCGCTGGCGGGCGGTAGCCCAGTGCACTGTGGGGACGTTTTGTGTTGTAGTGTCTCCTCCATTGTTCGATCAAGATTTGTGCTTCGCGCAGGCTGTAGAAGATTTCGCCGTTGAGCAGCTCGTCTCTGAACCTGCCATTGAAGCTTTCACAATATCCGTTCTCCCAAGGGCTTCCAGGTTCGATGTAGGCTGTCTTGGCCCCGACAGCAGCCATCCAATCCCTGACGGCCAGGGCAACAAATTCCGGCCCATTGTCTGAACGAATGAAACCGGGCGCGCCACGCAGGATGAACAGATCCGTTAGAGCATCAATCACGTCCGTTGAGTTCAGCTTGCGCTTCACTCTAATCGTCAGGCACTCCCGGCTGTGCTCATCAAGGATGTTCAGCGTCCGAAAGGCTTTGCCATCGTCGGTTCGACAATGAACGAAGTCATAGCTCCATACATGATTGCGATACTCCGGCCTCAGCCGAACACACGACCCATCGTTCAGCCAGAGCCGTCCTTTCTTCGGTTGTTTCACTGGCACTTTCAGCCCCTCTCGTCGCCACAGGCGTTCAACCCGCCCGTCGCTAACAGACCATCCAGCCTCTCTCAGCAGCGCTGCGATCCTGCGATAGCCATATCGGCCGTACTGTCGGGTCAACTCGATCATGTCGGCCACCAGTCGGTCTTCGTCTGCGCGACCTTGTGGGACGCGCCGTTGCGTGGACCGGTGTTGCCCCAGCACGCGGCAGGCGCGTCTCTCGGAAACGTTCAGCTGGTTGCGTACATGGTTAATACAAGCACGACGACGAGCGGGGCTCAGTAGTTTCCCTTTGTGGCTTCCGTCAGGATCAGTTTGTCCAGCGTCAGATCTGAAACTGCGCGTCTCAGCCGCTCGTTCTCTTTCTGAAGCCGTTTCAGTTCCTTCAATTGATCAACACCCATTCCACCGTACTTCCTCCGCCAGCGGTAATAGGTTTGTTCGACAACTCCGATCTGTCTGATCGCGTCAAGACGGGACATGCCTTGCCCCATCAGAACTTCAACCTGCCGTAACTTCGAGACAATCTCTTCAGGCTTCGGTCTCTTATTTGCCATTCGTGGCCCTCCGTTTCCTAAACATAACGGTGGACCAGTTCAGTTGGGGAGGCTCAAGACCAGACGTTCGCAGGGCGAAGGCACGTTGGTACAACGAGCACTCCGCTGCCAATCTCTGCGCCCCGGACAAGCGACCGAAGGAAGCCCAAAACAGACATTGCGATTGCAGTCCGTACTCCGGTAGCTTTCACATTATGAATGTACTACCTTACCTCTCCGAGCATTACTCAGACCCTAAAACATATCCTCCTGGTGTGGCTTTCCTGGACGGACAGTATTTGCCGATTTCGGAAGCCAAGATTTCGGTGCTGGACTATGGGCTACTTCATTCTGACGCGACGTATGATGTCGTCCATGTTTGGAACGGAGCTTTCTTTCGACTCGAAAATCACCTTGATCGGTTCTTTGCAGGTTTGGAAAAGCTGCATATGTCGATTGAGTATGACCGAGAACAGGTCATCGAGATACTGCACAACTGCGTCGCACTGTCAGGGTTAAAGAACTCCTACGTCGAGTACATTTGCACACGCGGTATGTCTCCGACATTCAGTCGGGATCCACGTGATGCGGTCAACCAGTTCATTGCATTCGCAATACCGTTTGGATCGGTGGCCAATCCAGAGCAGATGAAACATGGACTAAATGCAGCAATATCATCCTTAGTCCGCATTTCTCCAAAGTCAGTCGATCCGACCGTGAAGAACTATCATTGGTTGGATCTGGTCAAAGGCCTCTACGAGGCTTACGACCGCGGTGCTGACACTGCGATCCTTGTCGATACAAATGGTAACGTATCTGAAGGGCCCGGATTCAATATTTTTGCCGTCATCGACGGAAAAGTTCTAACACCGAAGTTCGGTGTGCTTCTCGGGGTCACTCGTCAGACGGTCTTCGACATTTGCACGAACCTGGATATCGACTGCTCAGCCGTCGACATACCCCAAGACCAACTCCTAGTTGCAGACGAAGTCTTTATATCTTCAACCGCCGGTGGGATCATGCCAGTGACCAAAGTAAATGGACGAAATATCGGTGCTGGATCTCCCGGCCAAATCACAAGTCAGATTACCATGAGTTATTGGGAACTGCACAAGGAAGAGAACAAAAGGATGTTTGTCAGATACTTGGATGACAAATAGCCTTCAGTCGGTGTCTGGTTGGCTCGGAGAAACGGAAGCTTTTCTGCAAGACGGACCCCGGCAAGACACGCCAAAATAGCGGACCAAAACAGAGCTTTTCTGTGACCGGTCTCAGCCCTAAGCGGACATTCGAGTCTCGGGTAGCAGCTGCGCGGAAGCCCCCCGAACTAGTATTCGGCAACCAATAGATGTGCATCATTTACCGTCCCGTACCTAGTTGTTTGGGAAGACTAGCTTGGTTTCATCAGTTCAGATATGCCGTGCCAAGTGAGCGGTGTCAGGATGCGCCGCGGAAATTTCTTTTTTGGAGAGCAATTTGGAACACGCTGAATACATTGCATTGGCCGGTGTGGTCGCAACACTTCTGGGAGTGTTTGTGACTTGGAAACTGGCGAAGAGACAGTTTGCAATGAAAAAACTAACTTACTCTTATGACATCGAAAGGCTCGTCAAAAACGACGACCCTGATCTATCGCTAGATCTCAAAGTACTATATCGCGGTGAGGAACTTCCTGAGCCCACATTGATGACGTTAGAAATTACAAATTCCGGCCATAGCGCAGTCGAGGACGCAGAAGTTGTCGTGCAACTCCCAGGCTCCACTTACTTGATCCCTGGACATTTTATTGATCTCCCACCTGGATATCTGTCTCTGTGGGACATCGAAAGAACCGATGCTGAAGAATGCACTGTGAAGCTCAAGCATATCAACCCGAGACAGACTGCCAAAATGCGGTTTCTGATGGACGAGATGCCGCAGGGAAATCCTCAGCTGGCCTGTCCGATGCCAAACGTCGAGTTCGACAAAGCTAGTGTTGCTAAGATGGGTGTAATGGCAGAAATTGTCGTGTCGTTCGTTGCCCCACAGGTATTGGGTGCCACGCGGCTACGCTGAGCGTGTGAGCTGCACGCCTGGGAAGCCCATATCTTAAGAAACGCAGGGAGCATCAACCAATAAACTCACTCTCCCACCTCTAGCCATATAGCTACTGCAACAAGCCGCAGGCAGCCCCAAGCGGACATTCGTAACAAGTATTTTCAGCTCCTGCTTCGGACCATAGGCCGTCAGAGATTGATAGGAGGTGTCGTCACACTGGTTAGCATCGCCGTTGCAAACAGGATCAGGACAACAGCCAACATCTCCATTGAAATCGACCGCCGGAGAGCAATTTCCGCGCCACGCTTCTCAGCCCTGAGAGCCGGAACAAATCTCAGCTTGTTCAGCGCCGCCAGGCCAAGAAGGGCAGAAACGATAACGACCTTGGCCAAAAGTACCAATCCATAGGCCGTTCCGAACAAGGCGACCACAGAGCCCGAAAGCAGCCATGCGAGTGCTGCGCCAGCAACAATCAGGACGGCAACTCCGTAAGCAGCGACATTGCCAAAATGGTGCAGTAGATCGGCCCCAGTGGGAGTGAGCGCCGCTTTGTGCAGGGGCAGAAGAGCGCCAACCCAAAAGGCGACTGCCAGAAGATGAAGAACCAGTAAGACTGCGAGAGGCGCCCTGGGCTCTCCAAGCGAGTGTCCCACCTGAGCAAAGGAAATCGCTATGGCAAGGCTGCCCGCCAAAGCGACCCACTGCCCTACGCGGGGGAGCAGGATTGCCAATATCGCGAGTTCGCCCACCCCTCGCCAAATCGCAGCGGTGCCAAGCGGGCTGTCCCAGACAATGCCAAGCATCATTGGGTCCGTCGCGCCCTCAAAGCCCATTCCGGATATCCGCGCCGCTCTGATGCCGAAACGTAGAGCCAGAACGGCGAGACCGAGAAGCGCCGCACCGACCGAGAGGTGACGTGCAAGGCGCAAAACGGACGCCTCGGCGCGCGTGGCAAAGAGAACGGTGAACAGGATGCTGCCCATCGCCAGCAGCGCCGCGCCGTAGCCAAGTGCTTTCGCCAAAATGGCCAAGACGACAACACCGTCAATGGGGGCCAGTCCGGTCACTCAGCGACCGTGAAAGAGAAGCTGCCCTGCATCGGGTGACCGTCTGACGCCATACCTCGCCAGTCGAAGCGGTAGCTTCCCGGTGCAAGCTCTTCCAACGGCATGGCCCGGAATTCTGTGGCGGGGTCCATACCTGTCTCGCGTTCAATTTCGACGTCGCCATCTGAGGAGGTCAGCGTAATCGAAATGATGCGCATCGGATCATCGAACCGCATGGAAATCTCCGGCGCGTTCGTGACAGTCGCGCCGTCAGCCGGTGTCGTTGCTTCAGACTTTGAATGCGCAGCCGCAAGCATCGGAGCCATTGCAACGGCCAAACCGAAAAGAGTTTGTTTGATCATCTGAGTTGTTTCCTATTCGGACTGGGCATTCAGTTCGTCATGATACTCACGAAGGTCATCGGGCCAGGTTGATTTGATAAAGGATAGCACCGCAATGATTTCGTCATCGCTGAGCACACCTTCATAGACCGGCATACCAGTTGCGGGCGCATTCTCTATCAGCCCGGCCAGGCCAAATTTGGTCAGGGTGAAAAGCGTTTCATCATCGTGGTGCCACGTATGCCCTGTGGCGTCATGCGGAGGTGCCGGTAGCAAACCATCCTCGCCGCGTATCCGCCAGTTTGGCTGTCCTTCCAGGCGTGCTCCGTGGCAGGCAGCACATTGTTCCGCGTAAATTATTTGGCCAATGGCGACCAGTTCAGCGTCATCCGGTGTCAATAGACCGACCGCTTTGGTGGGCTGGGCCAGAACGAATGCTACGGTGAAACCGGCGAGCGTAAGCCCGCCGGTGACCAATAATGTTGTGCGCCCAGCCATCAGGTGTCGAACGGCTGCGCGGTGCCCGCGCGGTAGTACACCGTTCCGGTTCCAGCCTTTCCCCCAAATGCAATGACATCATAGCGGGCGGACGGATCGTCGCCCATACCAGGGGACCCCACTGGCATGCCGGGAACAGCAAGCCCTGTGATGTCAGGCCGATCCTTCAACACGGCTTCCAGTGCTTCAAACGGCACATGGCCTTCAAAGACATAACCATCGGCTTCTATGGTGTGACAGGATGCGAGGTTCAACGGGATACCCCGCGCTGACTTCTGTGCCTCGGGGTCGGTCAGTTCCTCAACGGTAACGGCGTAGCCACGTGCGCGAGCCAAGTCGGCCCATGCGTGACAACATCCGCAACCTGGTGAGCTGAGCACGTGCATTGGGGTGCCTGCACGAACGGGAAGAGCGGTCGCGATGAGAGCAGTTGCAGACAGTGCTGTGAAGTAACGACGTGTGATCATGTCTGTCGGTCCTTTGAAGTGAAATTTGAACGGATTGCGGGCGAGCGCCCGTAGCCATTCAGGCTTTCGGAGGACCGGTGGGGACACCCAGTGCGAGGCTCGAATAATCGGAACCAGCGTGCGTCACACCACCCACTGAGATCACCAATGGAGCAATCGGCGAAATCCCCGCCGTGGCGACAAAATCACCAAAACAGGATGTTGAACCCATGCCGCTACTGGTGTCGCAACAATCCGCAGCAACTTTTTCGGCATCAGCCAACGGATCGTCGCCCGCCATTTGAGCATGATGACCAGAATGATCCGATCCATGGGTCAAGCCATGCTTCGCGGACGCTGCGGATGCGCCAGAGAATGCAACAACTAGAAATATCGACAGGACCAGGCGAAACATACCAAATACCTACTGGGGGTATGTGGTTTTGACAAGTTGCGAGGATGGGTCGCCATATACATCCTAGTTGCACTCATTATGGGTGCGCCACATCTCTGGATCATGCCCGTCCGGAACAGTGGAACACAGATCACCTGAAATTCCGGTAAGACTGATTATTGACTGACTTGCGCATTAGTTGGCAACGGCAATGTCAGCAGGTAGGCGTTTAGCCCAAGGTGTTGCCGGTGATGAAGGTGTACGAGCTTTCAACCAGATCGATGACGACATCCAACTCTTCGGGTGTCGTCGGTGTATAGATCATAACAAAGCCGCTCCACCCAGGACGTTGATTGGCCCACGGGTGCGCTACGGCCCAACCCGCCTCAACTGCCCGTCGCGCCATTGCGGGGTCTAGCGAAGCGTGCAAGCTGCCATCAGGATGCATGTGCGCAAACTCAAACCCACCAACGATAGAGTTCGGGTGAGACAACAACATGTCGGGATCAAGTTGAAAACCAATCGCGCCAGGTAGTGATATGCGTGTGGGGCCTAGTGTGACCCCCGGGAATTGCGCAACACGCTCCAGCAATAGCTGGGCCAATTCGGCATCAATTTTGACACCAATCTGAGTATGCGGTACGCCGCTTGTCGTTTCCGGACGGGGCGAGGTGCGCTCTGGCAAGGAGCGCTCTTGTGCGGATACCATCGGGCACATCAATGCCACCACCGTTACAGCAACCGCCAATGTTCTCAGGTAGACATTCATCGCTTTGACCATCCGCCAAAATTAAAGATTGAGTGCTCAGCGCCGTATCGGTGCCCCTGCACACATCATTCAGCTTTTAGCGCTTCGATATTGATCAAGAGCTCTATTTCGTCGCTCACCGCAGGTGCAAAGGCCCCAAGTCCGAACTCAGACCGCACGATAGTCGCCGTGGCTGCCAGACCCAAGGTCGGCGTGCCCTCTTTTTGGCCAAACGGGTATGGCGCTGACTTGTTAAGCGTTGTTTCCAGAACCACAGGTTTGGTGATGCCATTCATGGTCAGGTCGCCAGAAATATTCGCGGTATTGTCCCCGGTCACTTCAATGCTGGTTGAGGCGAAGGTGACCACGTCATCGTCACTCGCGCTGAAAAAGTCATCGGACATGAAGTGTTGCAGACGGGCGTCCCAGCCGGTGATCATGGATTTTACAGGCATAGACACTGTGACAGATGACGCAGACGGATCATCTTCATTGAACTCTATCTCGCCGCTAAAACCTGAGAACATTCCAAACGTTTCTGAGAACCCGATGTGGTTGTAGCTGAACAAGACCTGGCTGTGTCCAGGATCCAGCTCGTAAGTGCCACTCTCGGACAGCGCGGTTGTCGCACCAATCGATAAGAGTACCGCCAGCGGGGTTGCTGCCACTTTGAACATTGATACGCTCCCATTTTGACAAGACGTGTTCGCGGAATTGAGTATTGAGCTTTAGTTTTTAGCCGGCCATACTTTTAGTACAAAATGTTCTGCTATGCAACAATATGTTCTATAGGAGGGGCGATTGAAAGAAGATCCCAGGCTGATCGCCACACGACAGGCCGCACTTGATGCGGCGCAAAGGATACTGATGGATGAGGGCGTGCTGCACGTAACTCATGGCGCGGTTTCAAAGGCAACGGGCATTTCGCGCAGCACACTTTACAGGCACTGGCCAGATGCGCGCAGTCTGCGTGATGCAGCATTCAGGCGCATAGCAACCCCGCCGAACATACCGCCCAAAACCCATGGCCCGCTACGATCTGATCTGCGCTGGTTACTCGGAGTACTGATGGGAGCCTTAAATGACACACCATGGGGCCAGATCGCGCCTCAAGTGGTCGCTGCTGCGTCCACCGACGAAGAGGCGCGGTTAGTGATAACTGAATTCATGAAAGACAGGTTCGCAAGTGTAGAAGCAGTATTTGCAGCCGCAATCGGCCGCGGTGAGATCACCGCCGACGTTCCGGTTGACCAGCTCATAGAACTAGCAGTCGCTGCACCTTATTTTCGCAAGCTCATACGTCACGAGGCCCTGGACGAAGATTGGTTGGATCGACATGTCGATCTGCTTTGCAGTTTTGCGAAAACCAATTCTGGACGGTGAGAACCGCCTGAAATTGCAAACAAAGCGGCCAATAAACATAACAGTTTCCAAGATCGCAGTATGGCTACGTTCGCCGCTTGACATCAGCACGTCGCAGGGTCAATTCGATGCGCTCCTCACAACGTTGACGACTGCACTCTGATTTGTCGCTGCCGCTAATTCACAATGCAACATGAATACCTTTGGGTTCAGTGTCGCCCACGGCAATGTCGACTTTCGGGAACCGGCCAAACAATGCAATGTCCAGTATCCTCCTCGGATGCGCCTTTCTCTGACTTGCACATAAGTGACTTGAAGCAGCCCAAACTGAACCTTCTCACCCAAGCATTGCAATTTAGTAAACTCGCAACGAAGCGGCATTTAGACTATTTCCGCCCAAAAACCGCTTCCAAAACGCGATCCCCCAGACTGACTTGGTAATGTCAGGTTCAATGCGGGCGTCACGCGTACCAATGCTGCCCGATTAGTCCGTTGCGAAGCAATAAAACAGACCTGCCCCGCCTGAACGTGGCAGATGTTCCTCTCCGCAACCGCGCGAGCCGTGCGATGAGTTCCAGGACACCATGTTTCGGGCATCGTTGAGACCGATACGGTCATGATGCCCGACAATCGCAGATCCATCCTCGCTGTTCGAAGTCCAGTTACTGCATGTTGTGTCACCGCCTGCCGTAGAGAAGTAACCTGCGGAATCGGAGCCGGTCAGAATGTCATGTTTGTTCGGCTGGCTACCACGCCCATTGACGGGGTTACCGTTTTCGTCGAGCGCTGTCTGTAGACTAATGTTCACGCTGTCGCGGTGCAGTTCTTCAACATTGTTGGCGATGAGCTCTCCATTGGCATTGTACCAGGGGCCTGATCCGATCCGGTCGCGTGCAGAAATGCCATTGGTGATTGTCATCGGGTCGGTGCTGCGATCAATGGACATTGAGGTGCTCAGATAGGCCGCGAAAGTCTTGGAAGAACCGGTCGCGGAGGCAAGCGCATTGCAATGAGCATCGGCGCCTTCGAGGCCACCTAAGTTGGCACCGTCGCCCTTGCCCACACTAGTGATGAAGAACGACATCTCCTCGCCTGCCGATTGCGCCTGTGCGGTCGCCGCGATACAGCAGATTAGGAGTGCAACAACCCCGTGGGCAGTTTTTCGTTTGGTGAACTTCGACATGTGTGTCTCTCTTCGTGCTGTGTGATCACTGATGCTAGCCGTATGTAACAATCGGGTCCATCCGAGTAACAGATGTATGACGCTGTGGTGCCAGCGCCATTCACGACAGCCGGTCGAGCATGACCGACCCTACGGCCCTGTTCATCTTTATCCTAATCCTGTCTTACGTGTTAAGCACGATAGCTCATCTGTTCCTAGGATCTCTTGTAACGATTGACTGAGGCTCGTGACCGAATGACACAAAAATTTGCTCTTTGGTCCATTCCGATTTCCATTGCGGTACTGGCTCTGAAACTGCTGGCCTGGTGGCTGACGGGCTCGGTGGCGTTGTTGTCAGACGCAATGGAATCAACCGTGAACGTCGTTGCGGCGCTGCTGGCGTATTTCGCAGTTCGCGTTGCAAACAAGCCTCCTGACGAAAACCACCCATTTGGTCACAAAAAAGCTGAGTATCTTTCCGCCGTCGCCGAGGGCGTACTGATTGTGCTGGCAGCTTTCCTGATCATCAGAGAAGCTGTGCTGGCGCTCCCTAACCCGCATCTTGAGGATGCGCCGCTGCTTGGAATTGCCGTCAATGTCATTGCAACAGGTGTGAATGGCGCATGGGCCTACCTATTGCTCAAAATCGGCCGGCGCGAGGGTTCGCCTGCATTGGAGGCAAGCGCCCGGCACATTTTTACGGATGTCATGACTTCAGTTGGTGTCATAGCAGGTCTGATACTTGCACTTGTCACCGGCTGGCTGATCCTCGACCCGATTCTGGCAATTCTTGTTGCACTGAACATCTTGTGGGAGGGATGGAAAGTTATTCGGGCATCCATCGATGGCCTGATGGATGTGAGCCTTTCAGACCATGACTTGCGGGCTATTTCTAACGCAATCGAAGCAAATCTCGGCGCAGCCTTAGAGTACCACGACCTCAAAGGGCGCAGATCCGCGAATGTCATCTTCGTGGAGTTTCATCTTGTTGTGGACGGCACAATGCCAGTCAGCGCGGCGCATGATATATGCAATGACATCGAGGAAGAATTGGATCGTTTGTATCCGGGTTCCGTCTTTGTCATTCACCTCGAACCTGATGACGAGTTGAAGGGTGACGGGGTTAATTCCCACTAAACTGGTCAAATGGCTCAGCAAAAACTCTATTGGTTTGACTGATCTGACTAAGACGTTCGGCTTGAAATTCGTCAGACCTAAGCCCGATGTGGGAAAGCCGAACCAGAAGTAACCTGTCTCCAACGTCACGAAGCGTGACGCTTAGAAATGGAGGCGAACATGAAAATTCAAAGAAAGCTGGGTCAACTTCTTAGTACAGCAGCGTTGGCTTCGTTGATTGCGGCTACGCCTTATGTGCCAGCGTTTGATGCCGATGGTCGCCTACATTTTGAACCGTCCTATGCCTTTGCCAAGAGCGGCAAGGGGAAAGACGGGGATGGTCGCGACGATGATCGGGATGATGATCGTAACGACGACAGAGATGATGACCGCGACGACAACTCGGGGTCAGGTAATAGCGGCCGTGGTGGTGACCGGGACGATGATCGTGATGACGATAGGGACGATGATCGCGACGACGACCGAGATGATGATCGTGACGACAATTCGGGATCAGGAAAAAGTGGTCGCGACGACGATGACGATGATGATGATGATGATGATGCCTCCAAACGCTCCAACAAAGGCAGCGGAAAGAAGGATCGGTCTCAAACAGGGGGCAAGCCGTCGGGCTCGGCTGGGATAACAAAGATCGAAACAAACGCTAACGGCATTGAAGTGCGTTACGCCGACGGAACCAAGGAGGAGATCGAAAACGGGCGGTATGAAAGAAAGAATGCTCAGAACCGAACTGTTGAGGAGCGCCCCGCGACTGGTGCTGACGTCTCAAGGCTCCGGTCTTTGGCAAATGGCATCTCAATCGGCAACGTGCGCTCTTCAGGGCAAAGCGGCGCTGCTGGAAGTCGGCCCACGAAAATCGAACGCCAGGGCAACAACATCGAAGTGAACTATGCCAATGGTTGGAAAGAGGAGATCGAGTTTGGGCGCTACGAGTTGAAAGACCCGTACAACCGAACTGTTGTTGAAAGAAACGCAACGGCCTCTGATCGCAGGAGGTTGCAGTCGGTTGCCAACTGAACAGCAACTCCAGTCGATAATCCGTTGGCGGCTTCTTTGAGTGAGGGGCCGTCATCGTCTTCAAAGGGACCGCAGTTAATCTCCCTTGTTCCAAACATCATGCGCAATGAGCGCGGCCTCTACCCGATTTCGCGCATGAAGCTTGGACAGGATTGCCGTCATGTAGTGCTTCACGGTCTTTTCCTGAAGGTCTAACTCATCAGCGATTTCACGATTGCTCAGTCCCTTGGCCACGCGTCGAAGTATTTCTTCCTCACGATGCGTAAGATCATCGAGAATGCTGCTGTTGATAGACATGCCAGTGTCAGCGTTGATTTGAAGCAATACCCGCGAGGCCAAGCCCGGAGAAACGAACCCTTCACCTGCGGCGATGCTGTGTAAGGAAGCGGTCAATTCGCTCGCGGTTACGCCCTTTACAATGTACCCAATCGCGCCCGCCTCCAAGGCGTCCGCGACATCGCTGCTGTTCTCTGAGACCGTTAAGATTGCAATGATGGGCGGATTTGCCATTGCCGCAATTTCACGTGTTGCGCTTATCCCGCCACCGGGCATCGAGAGGTCAAGAATGGCTATGTCCGGCTGATGCGTGACGACCAGCGATACTGCATCTTCCGCGCTGGACCCAGCAGCCAAAACTTCAAAACCATCAGCTTCATCCAGCGTGCGTTGCAAGCCATCCCTGAATATCGGGTGATCATCAGCTATTACGACAGATGTAGTCATGATGTGCCTAACTTTCTGGGAAAGAGTGTCATAGAAATGGTCGTGCCCTCACCCGGTCTCGATGCGACTTCGAACCTGCCGCCAATACTCTCGACCCGATCCCGCAAGCCCATAAGCCCCTGGCCACCATCGTCTCGCAACGCGGCTTCTTCTGACCTGTCAAATCCAGGTCCGTCGTCTTTGACCTTTACAACTATGCGGTCGTTCTGCGCCTCAGAAATAACAGTGCACTTGGAAGCTGGAGCATATCTCGCGGCATTGGAAAGCGTCTCCTGAAGGAAACGAAAAACGCACAGCTTGTCGGACAATGACAACCTTGGGGCCTGGCTACCCAGGAATGAAATATCCGGTCGCAACGGGCTGTGTTCGGCGTGATCCTCTACGGCTCTCTTCACAACATCGGCAAGCGCCAGGTTGTCGATGTCCGGGGCGGACAGCCCTCGCGATATTGCACGAATTTCAACCAGAGATTTTTGCAAAGACTGCTGAATTCCCTCTGCCTCTTTAGGCCTTTCGGACTCTTTGGAAAACGCCGCCTCCAGTCTAAGGGCAGCGAGCGACAGGTATTGTGCAGGACCATCATGCAGCTCGGCACCGAGTTTCTTGAGGAACCGATCTGTTTGCGTGGCATATCTTTCTGACGCCTCGACCACACGCGACCGCAGCAGGGCATTCTGCTCAGCCATCCTTTCACTTTCTGTCAAGCGCTGTTTAAGAAGAGTCCCCTGTCGTCGAATTGTTTTGTCGCCAATTGCGACGATGGAATACAAGACAATCGTACTTGCAAGAAATGCGGAACCGACGACCAACCAACTCGTTCGCCTGGCCTTGGCTAAGTCTAACTCCAGCTGGTCAGCTCTTTCGTAGAACTCCGCGACCGCGATGATTTCGCCGGACCAGAGTTCGCGGATAGGGCTGTAAACTTCAAGTAGTGGTATCCCCAGTGCTGCCTCGGCAGCGCTTTCGGCATGATCAAGCTCTTCAAAAGAGCCGGAGATATTTCCACCCCATGCTCGTTTCAGATCATCCGTTGGATTGAAACGGTTTCCTATGATGTCTGTATCCGAGGCATGTGCAATCACGCCGCCTTGCTTCCAGAATTTGTAGGAAACAATGCGGTCACGCATTGGCTGGCTCATGAAAATCTCGTCCAGCGCTAGGCTCGCCTGCTCGGAAAGGCGGTAGCCATGTGCCAATTCCTGGCTGAGCGGGGATACTACGCTTTCCATATACAGCGCCGCGGAGTTGGCGGAGTTTTGCACGACTGCGTTCTGGATTCGATTAGACACCCAGACCCCGACGATTGCGGTAGCAGTACCCATCACGAAAATGCTGGCCGCAAGAAAGACTCGCGACAACGACCAATTTCCAATCGTCAGGTCAGTTACTTTGGCTCTCATCGTGAAATCGACTATGAACTACAATCTGTTATCGCACCACGGACCTTGGTCTGACGTGATCTGGCTAAATCTCGGATACTGAGCTTCTGCCCAGTGGCCGGAGTCAGATATCATCCATCGTTCTCAGTCTTTGCAGCATCGGGCAGTGAACGTTACCGCTATCACAATTGGCCGTAAGCTCACTCAAGGCGTGCTCCAGTTGTCTGAGCTCATCAATCTTGCTTCGAACGCTGGCAATGTGTGCCTCGGCCAATTCTTTCACTGACCGGCAATCTTCAGCACTTCCTTCTGACAGCTCTAAAAGCACCTTTGCGTCAGATAGAGGAAACCCCAGGTCGCGGCACTTCTTCAAAAATCGAAGTCTTCCCACATCGTTTGCTGAATAGAGGCGACGATTGTTCAGAGCTCGTGCGGGTCCTGGTACGATACCTTCGCGTTCGTAGTAGCGGATAGTTTCTATGCCGACCCCGCTTTGCCGGGAAGCCTCACCAATCGCAATCATGTGAAGTGCCTCCACTTGATCCTGTAGTTACTACAGGAGTTATACGCTCTGAATGCCGGTGCCTCAACACAATCAAATAGAGTACCTCGGGAGCAAAAGATGAAGAAATATTTGAGCCTCAGCTACTTGGGATCGGTTTCAGCTCTGGGGGTCGCGACATGCTGTGTTCTTCCAATGGCCATGATGTTGCTCGGCTTGGGTGGCAGTTGGTTGGCGATATTCGGAAAAATAGCGGCAGCAAGCTACTATGTTCTCGCCATCTCAACAGCGCTGGTCGCGGTTTCGTTGTTCGTAGCGCATCGAAACGGGACGTTGGCAAATCTGAAATGGTGGCTTGTCGGAAGCACGGCGACTACCGCGTTGGCATGGGTCATCGTGTTCAATGAGGCTCAAATCAACGATTATCTAATCATGCAGATGTGAGACAATGACAAAACAAACTGTGGTGCTGAATAGCATTTTGACCTGCCCTCGGTGTGGGCACGTTGAAACCGAGAAAATGCCAACTGAATCGTGCCAGTGGTTTTATGAATGCAAGTCATGCAAGGCAGTCTTGAAACCGTTAGAAGGCGATTGCTGTGTTTTTTGTTCCTACGCAACTGTCCCGTGCCCGCCAATTCAGTTAGGTGATTGCTGTTGTGGATGAGCGGGCCGCAACCGCAATATCCGACAAAGATGTTGAGTGTCTTAATTGGCTCGTCCGCCAAAGTTTGCAATGTCTGCTTTCTGCGCTAAGCCGGAATTGCAAAGTCTTGAGTTCAATGTCTGCTTTGGGCTGAGGCTGTGTGAAAACTCCGGCCCACGAGCTCTCTCGTCGCGCTCGTTTTGAGCGCCTGAGCAAAAGCTCTCTCAGAAGTGCGAGAGAATGCACATAGAAGGTGTTTTCGGCGTATTTCGCCAGACTGTCAGAGTTTTCACACAGCCTCGGCTGCGAGCGGTCTATCGCACCATTTCAGAAATCGCCGGCACTGACCCTTTTTAGACCTGCTTTGGGGCGAGTTTGTTCCACTCATCCGCGCTCATGCTTTTTCGCGCTAGCCCATCCTCTGACGCGAACTGAGCTGCTTTGACGAGGAGAAAGGCCACCGTGATGGCGTCTACCTCGCAGCGTTTCTCGAATTCTTCGGTAGTTTCATTGGGCCTTTCTTCTGACATTCCCATTCCCCTCTGTATCTGACGCTTTCGGGTAATTGGCTCACTTTGCATAATACTTCGTCGCCCTAAGAAAGCCAGTTCTCGGGCGTGCGAGCGCTTCTTCAGGAGAGGCTCTAATTCTGCAAACAACCTCGTCCTCCAGCGCAAGTGATTTGCAACGGTGTTGAAGGGCGGGAGATCGGCTCTGATACTCCTCATTGTTCGTTTTGATGGGCGTCATCTGGCGACACATCCCGCTCATTTTCAGACGTTGCCATTCTCCCGAACAGCCAACTCGGCGATTTTTCGAACCAGATACCAAACGCTGCTGCGGCGCGCGTGACCCTTGATCCAGCCGGTGACATTCTTGACCAGGATATCGAGATGCGGGGCTTCGTCTTCGAATACTCTGACTTTGTAGTCGGAGATATCCGCAAGCCCGGACATGTTTCCTGCACGGGCTTCCGCGATTGGGGTACGATTTACGTAAACAACAACTCTTAGCATTTTCGCCTTTCCTATTTTGTGGTGTCTGCATGCTTGGGTCCTCGTGGATCCGTCCTAGTTCCACGAGTGGGTTTTGGTCTTTTGATGCAGAAGGCCGCGCACCAGCCGTCTCAAAACCCGCACTGATCGGTGCCGTCCATAGGTACTCACCAAAGCTTCAACATCGCCGAGATCCAGCCGAAAGAACTCAGGCCTCAACCCAAACTCAGCAGCGAATTCGCTCACCAGGCTTTGAATGATCGCAGGCAGTTGTTCTTGGGTCGGGGGCGGGATTTCATAGATTGTGCAACGGCTGAGAAGAGGGGCGGGTACGCCACTCAAGTGATTTGCGGTCAAAATCCAGCTCACATGTGAGGCATCCACGTCAACCGCCAGATATTTCTCTCGATATCTCCTGGCCTCAGAGGGCTCGAGCAACGCAAGAAGTTCGCCGGTGATATCTCCGTTGCGGCTCGCGTGCGTCTTGTCGATTTCGTCGAGGATGATCATTGGGTTAAGGAGGCGTGCCGTTGCCACGGCCTCCGTCACGATCCCTGCATGCGCGCTACTCCAACCTACCGAAAGACCAAACAAATGGTTCTCCGATTTGCCGCCGACGTTTGCGCTTTGCACATAAAGGCCGAGAGCTTTACAGGCTGTCTTTGCAAAAGCTGTTTTGCCGACGCCGGGCTCGCCAACCAGTAGGGTGGGTTGGATATGAAGGATGTCAGATCCGATGCTCCATCGACACTCGATATCGTGGACCATCCCCTCGATGACGAAGTTGCAATGAGGGAACCTTTGGGAAACTGCACGAAGCTCGTTCAACTCATCAAGTGAGGCCAGTCGGGCGAACTGATTGCTCCAGGTTGTGAGTTGCTTGATATGTTCCGGCATCTCGTTTCGGAGGGTGCGCGGCAGTTACTCAAAGTCCACTTTGTCCAGAAGATATCGGGCAGCAGTGGTCTTCTCACCCTCTGCACGAGAAGCTTCCATGCTCATATCGGCAGTGTGACGTTCCGAAATGAGGCCCATGACCTCTTTCCAGCGCTTCAGGCTCGGCATCTGTTCCACCGTGTCTTGGGCGAAGACTGCCAGAGCAGGATCGATTTCCCTCAAACGGTTAATTTCCGTCTGCCGCCAGTTGTCAGGATCATCGCTAAATCTTGCGGTTTCTTCTGATCGTTGTTTGATCACCTTGAGGAGGTCTTCAGAACTGGCTCTTTCCAAAATCATTTGCTTCACGATTTCCCAGGATGCACGGGAGTTGAGAGCGCTTAAAACAAGGCGGAGGATGTCTGCCTCGTCATGGCAGAAGCCAGCCAGCGCAAAGATTTCATCTTCTTCCCAGGTTGTTTCACTCATCGGGCTACCAACCTTTCGCGACACAGGAAGGGCAGCGGTGACCCGATGCGCCCCAGGCAATTTGGCCGATATAGCCGCAGCTTCGGCATTGAAGCACATCTCGCTTGGCACGCGTATTCAAACGCACTGTGGGAAAGGTCTCCATCCGTTCACTGGCCGCCTCGTGCGCGTGCCAGCAGCACAGGTTGACATGCCAGGCAGCAATGACTTGAGTTGTGGAGGCGTTGCCGCACCGCTCGCAAGACATCTCTGCTTCCTGCACGGCTTGCTGCAACCGCAGTTGAATGAATGTGTCTTCCTGCACGCCGTCTAGGTAGATCCGAAGCGAGCCGAATTTTTGCTTGATCTGTCCGACCGTGAGATAGCTTTCCTCTCGCTGATCGCAGTGCTTCTTGATCGCTTCAAAACACTCAGTGACAATCCGAACCCAGCCCAGATTGTCTTTTCCCAGATGCTTCTCAACGGAGCCGCGGATGTCATCGTAGTCGAAGGTGTCAGTCATCCGTCAGATCCCCGGTTCCAGGGGGCTCGGACTCTTGCGCTGAAGCGATTTCCTCCAGCGCAGCAATGAGACGATGCAGGCCTTTTTCTGTCTCTGCCGCCACCGTCGATTTGAGAGCGGAGAAGTGTTCGTCCGGTAAGTCGAACAGGCATTCAGCGACGTTTTGATGCCTGATACTGTCTGGGTCGAATTCGTGAAAAGGGAATACCAACCGCAGAATGGCATCTGGAGGAAGAAGGCGCTTATCTTCCTTCCCATCGTCTGAGTACATGCGACCTGTATCGCCATGGAACAGAAGCGTTTCTTTCAGCTCACCAGTCTCGATGCGCGTTTTGACTT
Source organism: Ruegeria sp. BB5 (assembly GCF_056539405.1). Lineage (NCBI taxonomy): Bacteria > Pseudomonadati > Pseudomonadota > Alphaproteobacteria > Rhodobacterales > Roseobacteraceae > Ruegeria > Ruegeria sp. BB5. Next base: position 141,487 of record NZ_JBQFUX010000011.1, read on the forward strand.
CAGATAGAAGCTCGTCGTTGGCGTAGAGCTTCAGGCGTCTTCTCAGATCTTCATTTGTTTTGGGGTCTTGTGACATGGAATGCCTCCAAAGAATGGTAGGAGGCGTCGGAATCGAACCGACTCGTGCACTCTGATCTGGAGCTATCACAGGGGTATAAGCCCCGCCCGCATACCAATGCTGCCTCCCGCGTGTTTCGCGTGGGCTATCGACCTCAGGTCGATATTCGCTGGCAGTGGATGCGTGTGTTGGTCATGCGGTGAAGCTGAACCAGCGCGGGCCGTCGTGTCAAGATGAAGTGAGCAATACATCGTGGTTTACCGCGTAGTTCCGGGAACTTTCTATCATGGGTTGTGTGAATTGCTGCCTCCCGACCGTATCAGGCACGTATATTTCGCCACTCAAGGTGAGAATCGGTCGGTGATTCTGATCTAATGAAGAGCGCCCGAACGTTCTGTTTCTCGGTCGGCGCAACCGGGGTTTATGTATTCGCGTCTTCGCTGACACCGCTGGAGAGTGGTTCTTGTTTTATCGAACGTAGTGCGACGGGTTTCATGATCGGCGTGGAACCCGCCCAGATCTCACCAGTCTTTTTTCACGCAGCAGGGGCACCTCCGCCTGTCATCGGAACGGTCAATATGTCCAACATAACCGCAAACAGCACAGGTAAGGTGCTCGGCTGCGTCCGTTCGGCGGAAATAGCGGCGTTTGTGCTCGTTGAACCGTCTGGCAGCTTCTTCATGTGCACACCAACAGCATAACGTCATGATCCAGCTCTCTAAAATCTGTGGGCGTGCCGCGTTCCCGCATCGCTCGCAGCTCTGGTTTGCCCTATTGATAGTAGCTGCGACCCAGCTGCGGATGCGTTCATCCTCAGATGCCTTGCTGAAGTAGATCCGGAGCTCGCCGAATTTTTCTTTGATCTGGAGAATCTTTGGATAGTCGATCCCAATCTCGTCACTGCGTGCTTTGATCTGCTCAAAAAGCTCGGTCACGATCCCTGACCAACCCAGTGGGGTCTCACCCAATTCGTGTTCAACGCTTGTTTTAATATCGTCGTAGTCGACCACATTGATGGTGGCTTCGGTTTCGGACATGCCGCGTCCTCCTGGAATTCCGCCGGTAGGGGGTCAGCTCCGATTGGGTTCCGGCAGCACTTCGCTGGACAAAATGGTCTTTGCTTGGAGTGTCAACTGCAAGTTGTAGTATCTATTACTACAGGAAAGTCGCGTTTCTTTGTGCCGGATTTGCAACTGCTTCTCGTCGCGCATGACCTCAGGGAATTTTGGCTCGGTCGTGGGGTTTTCTCCTAGAGCGCATGCTTCCCATGCTTGCCTTGTTCCAACCGTGCGATCTCGGCTTTCAACAGCGCGATCCTCTGCGACGTCTGATGTTCCGCAATCAGATCGAGAAACATCTTAGTCTTGCCGCCGTGCTTCATGCCATAGCGCTCGTAGACCATCGCATTAAACACATCCAGCTTCGCCTTCGGAATCCGGAACTGGATGTGTTCATATTGTTCAATCGCTGTTTTTGTCATCGAATCCACCTTTATTGTCTGGTCGGTCATTTCAAACCTTTGTATTTTTTAGAGAGTTCAGAAAGGGTCAGTTTCAGGGATAAGCCAAGTTCCCGCTGCAACAGTCTTTGCTGGAAAAATGGCTTGATGAGATTGCTTTTCCTTGCAATTGCCAAGCAGTATCAAGGCATTGCTAACAACGAATACTTGATCGAACGGAAGCTACAACTTGACTACACCAAATGAACTTGGTCCCCACAACGCAATTTGGCTCGGCGACGGTGAGTGGATTAGCTGGGATGAGATCAACTGGCAGATTCAGTGCAAGGAATGGCGAGCAAGGTATCCGAACGCCCGGCTCTCACTCGTGCCTATTTTCGAGCAACTATTGGATGCTGCTGCCGCGTATTATGATGCCACCGGCAGCCATCTTCAGGTCTACGGTGACATCGGTGAGCTTTATGGCGCCATTACCTACGGCCTTGAACTTCATAGGAACTACGCACAGGGGTCAGACGGCCGCATGGGCAATGATTTCGTTGAGGTAAAGACGATTACACCATTCAAGAATAGAGACGAGGTCGTCGTCAACATGGATGGGAACTTCAGCAAACTGCTGGTGGTTCGTATTAACGAAGACTTTGACCTGTCTCACAAACTTGTCGACCGCAAGGACATACCCAAGCGAAAGGGGAAAGTCATAGTTAAATGGGCTGACATGTAATCAGGTATGCAAGGAGTCACTATCCTTTCCTTGTGGTAAGTGACAACACAGAGTTAGCCAATGAACGCGGATTCTAGGGGGTGCAGATCATCTGATTTACTACCTTTGACCAGTCTGCGAGTTCCTCCAAGATCCGGTTCGAAGTTTGTTCGTTTGGGGGCACCACGAAACTCATGAAATTACCTAAATATCAAAGCGTTAAAGTGCAGTCGCTAGATTCGAAGGTGACACAAGAGGTGACGTTATGCCTCTAGTCATCGCTGAACTTGGAGCGATCATGATCTTAGCAAGGCACGTATCGCAGAAGAAAGAGGGTGGTGTTAACCAAGTCCTAAACAGTCACGGTCGTGAGAACGAGGTGAACCTCTTTTTGGATGTCTGCGTGCAACAGCTGCCATCGACATATTTAATCCGAAATGATCGACCATCGTCGTCCAAGCCAATTTCCAGCAGCTTCTGGCACTGGCCGCCAAGATATTCAGAATAGTTTCTTTTTTGTTGCATCCAGTGACGTTTCGATAGGGGCAGGCGCTACGGGCTGTTCAGCTCAACTCGATGGTATTGCCGAAAAAATAGATGCTGGAAGGTTTCGTTATACTTTGTATGAACTCCACCCATTCTTCTCCGTAAACCTGCTCGAAAGATTCCGGGTAGGCCCAGACTGCATTGTGGTAGGTAAATGTGGTCAGCAAAACACCTAGCGTGCAGGCGCTGGCAAATTCCCTCTGCTTACCTTTGAAAAGCATCGAAACAAACAGACCAGCCATGCTTGCAAGGCCAATTCCGACAATGTCTTGCGCGCCGGGTTGCCCACTTCCAGGCACGTTAACCAGCTGAGACTGAAAATAGCGTGTCAGAAAAACTGCAATAGCACCTAGGAAAAATGCTCCGATGAAAGAACCGGGGTATGCTAATCGTACCCAGATGCTGTCTGTTCTGACAGGAGTGGCTTTGCCGGCGGCCACTTCGGCGCGCTGATTGATGCTTGTAACGCGGTCCTGAAAGGACTTTTGTTCTTTCTGCATAATAATACTCAGGGACCTTGATGAATCATCTCAATCAAACACCCCTCGGAGTAGCGAAGCTGTAATGAGCGTGCAGCCCTGGCGCGTGTGAACCTGTTCTGAGTAGAGCTTGCGCATCATTTTGGGAAATCACATGAGGTTGCGTAGCAAGCGTGTGGGTCGCCAACAAGCTGCGTGCTTTTTGGCCTACGCAAGCATTTGCAGCCGGGATGTTTGCCGGTTCTCTTGGCGGCAAGCAACTTGCGGCTTTTCAATCACTTTGGTTGGCAGTATGAGTTTCGGAAGTCACCCGCTTTACAGCTTTGGTGGCGCGCGGATGTGGCGAAACTGGTAAACGCAAGGGACTTAAAATCCCTCGCCCTAGGGCTTGCGGGTTCGATCCCCGCCATCCGCACCAATTTTTACTGAAATGAGATAGTGCCAGATTGCCTTTGCCCGAGATTACAGCCGGCTTGGCAGGCAATGCGGCGACTGTTCAGCAAGATGGATGGCAGCTGAAGAGGGCATTTAAGTACGGTTCTAATGATGTATGATCAGACCGGGAAACCAAGTTGGTTGATCAGGCGCCAGATATCACGGTTTGCCGTCGACAATTGCGCTACGATGCTTTCGATTTCCTGAATGGCCTTTTCATCAACCGTGTCTTCACGCCCCAGCTTAATATCGGTCTTTCGGTCCGCAATGCGCATCAGGATGGTCTTGGGGTTCCCGCTGTCGGCATCAAAGGAATAGATGCAATGGTTATACCTGTTCCGAATGGACGACAGTTTGGCCAGCCGTTGCGTGTGGGCCAGGATCGGATCGCGAATTTCGGCAGGGCGGCCTTCCATCTTGGCAAGACGTTCAACCAGATCGATCCGGGCGCGCGTCGTGTTGAGCGTCAAGAAGATGATAACGGCGACGTCCTTGTTGGTGCCGCTCAGCCCGGCAATCAGGTGGATCAACAGGCTTTCTGTGTTGGTCCACATGTAGTTCAGTTTGCCGACCAGCAAGATTAAGCGGTCAAAGCGGGTTTCCAGCGTCTCAGTCAATGGTTTGTCCGTGCGCTTCATCGGACGCCACTTCGAAATAGAACTGTGCTGCCGCGGTCCGGTTGCTTACACCGATCTTACCGGCAACATTGTGCATGTGCAGCTTTACCGTGTGCTCAGTGATGCCGAGGTTCGACGCGATGATCTTGTTGCTTTGCCCTTTCGAGACAAGGTGCAGAACCTGTTTTTCCCGCCGCGTCAGCCGGGAATAGATCGGATTAGGTTTCTTTGGATTTTGTTCTGGCTTTGCGGGTGTTTCACGCAGCAAGCGGGGTTTGTTCTGATTTTGCAGATTTGACACGCAATCAGCCATAAAGCACGGCAGATACAATTCCTCATGCATCAGCAGGCGCAGAATGGACCGCCACACATCCGGTGCAACATTCATGGGAAGATAGCCGACATCCCCGAACTGCCCCCGATCCCAGTTTTCGAACAGAAAACGGGCCGAGTCCTCTTTGCGGTATGCAAAGGCCAAACAACCTGATCCGGTTGCTTCGGTATAGACCTGCGGGCGGGCCAGCAAATCGTCTAACATAATCTGATCGACAACAACCACTTTGCCAGCCGCGGCAACCGGGGAGCCGGAAGTTTTCAAGTCGGCGATGTCGTCATACCGATGAGCGGCCACACCGAATTCGGATTGAACGCTTCGCAGTGTCTGGTTGGAAAAGAAGAGTTCCTTGCCGATGAAATTGATCGAGAAATCTTCGGTACTAACATCAAGTTGGGCAATATTATCCTGTAACGGATTGCTCATTATTTCCCCCTATAAACCCACGCCACAAAATCGGTGACGAAATCGTAAACAACAATCGGAACACAAATTAACGGCAAATTAGCCGACAGTCCTCACCGACTATACCTGAAAGTCTAATTTTCTTCAATAATTCGTATCGCCCTGCCAATTGGGACTAGAACTATTGATTAGGTTCGCCATGGCCGTTCTCGTAAAAGTAGAGAAAAATTATGGATTTAACCGAGTGGTCGAATTTCCGCCGCATTTTCGTGTATTTGCGCGTTAATTTTAGGTTAATTTTTAAAATTTTTAATTAAATCAGCATCTTACCATATCTAATGCTTTAGGGCAGCTATTCAGGCAGCCTTCCCGCTGCAACCATGTCCCTGCTTCAATTTGAGAAGCTTGGTTCCTGACGTGTCCGCGATTCGTGAATTTGCACGAATCTTGATTATCGCGGACAGCGCATCGGCTTAGCCGGGAAAGGAAGGTGGTGAACGAATCAACCAAATGAAACCGCTTCACGCGCGTATTGCGCCTGAATGCTCAAATTTTTTGTTTCAACTGCGCCAGTAGCCGTTTTGTAGATGAATGACGGTCGGGCGCTTAAAAAGTGGAATTTTGAAATGAGACGCAACCATCAACAACCCGTCAATGATATTACAGCCATCGGCGAAGTAGAAGTCGATGAAGCATATGTTCATGTCGAAGCAGACGTGACCGTTGAAGAAGCAGAAATTGACGCGAACAATAATGAGCAAAGTCAGGGTCAGGACCAAGGCCAGGACCAGGATCAGGGTCAGGATCAAGACCAGGGGCAGGATCAGGGTCAGGAACAGGGTCAGGAACAGACTGCAGACGCGGACCAGCAACAGGGTCAGGACCAAGGTCAGGATCAGGACCAGACTCAAACCAACGGTGACAACACCAACGATAACTCCAACTCTGTAAACATCGACTTTGGTGAGGAAGGTCTCCGCCCCAATGACGATGATCTGGTTGATGTCGACGTATATGACGGTGGCTCAGTCGAAGACATTATCACCGTCGGAAACGACTTTAACTATGATCCGGGCGACGACATGAACCTGGATATCTCGTTGGACGGTCAAGGCAACGACATGCTGGCCATCAACAACCAGGTGGCCCACCTGAACGACGATGACCATCTGGGCGCGGCACGTGTGTCGAATGACGGTGGTACCTTCGAACAGCACGGTGATGCCCATGGTGGCGAAGCCAACGCTGCTGAAGGTATTGCATCGCACGCAGACGGCGGTGACTCCGGTGACGGTGGATCAACTGACGGCGGCAATGCAATGTCCTACACCAAAGGCGCATCTGCCTATGCCGGTGGTGGTGAAGCAGGTGATGCTGACGCCGACGCAGATGCCGGAAACGGCGGCGACTCGGGTGATGCAACAACCTTGGGTCTGAACGTTGGTAAAGGCTATGCAAGCGCTGACGGTTCCGGGGACGGTGGCGACAGTGGCGATGCAAGTGCCGACTCGAGTGCCGACAATCACGGTGACTCGGACGCGTCGGATGCTGACAGTGACGGTGGCGACGGCGGTAATGCCGGATCGATCGGTCTGGGTCTTGGTGTTGGTCTGTCGGGCGCTGGCAATGATGGCGACTCAACCGGCGGTGACAATGACTCCGATGCTGACGCTGACCAAGACAGCGATGCAGACGTCGATTCCTCGACTGGAGACGCAGACGGCGGCGACAGCGGTGCTGGCAACTTGGGTCTGGGCCTTGCAGGTAGTCTTGCGGGCAGCCTTGCCGGTAGCGACGCCAGCGGCGACGGTGGCAACAGTGACGGTGGCAATGCCAATGGCGGCGACGGTAGCAATAACGACGCAACTGGCGGCGCGGGTACCGGTGGTGCCGGTGGTGCTGGCAGCCCTGACGACGACTTCGAAGCTCCTTCAAATGGTGGCGGTGCCGGTGGACCTGGAACTGGCGGTAACGCGTTGAACGAGAACGTCACCGGTGGCGGAACTGGCGGTAACGGAGCCGGTGGTTCAGGTGACGGTGGTGACGCGGATGCGGACGCAGATGCGACTGCGGATGCTCAAGGTGTCGGTAACCAGGATGCGGATTCCGCGGGCGGTGCCGGTGGGTCCAACAATTCCGATGGTTCGGCAGATGCTAGCGGATCCGCTGACGCGATGGCCGACGGTGTCGGTGGCGGCGGCGGAGCACTGGATCTGGACGCAACTTCGGATGCCAGCGGTTCTGGGTCTGTAGACGCTGACAACGACGCCGGTAATGGCGCAGCTTCCAGCCTTTGGGCGGTTGCGGACACTGATGGATCCGCTGACGCGATGGCTGACGCAATCTCTGGCTATGGCGGCGCAGGCAGCTCCGACAACGATGCAACGGCTACCGGATACGGTACATCGGACGGTACGTCCACGTCAGGCATCGGTGGCGGCGGCGGTGCTGCACAAGCCATGGGTGGCCAAGGCGGTAACTCGCACGGCTTCGTCGATATTGGTGACACCAAAGGTGGCATGCAGCAAGGCGGCGACGCATCGGGTGCGAACTCGGGCGCAGGTGGTGCCGGTGGCAACGCTGGTGACTGGGGCTCGGGCAACGGTGGCGATGGCATCGTCAACGGTGAGTCGCACGCATCGGCCGCAGCGGTCGTCGATACTTCGGCGTTCAATCAGTCGATCGTCATGGGTGCTAACGTTCTTGGTAACTCGGTCGATACGACCATGGTTGGCGGCAACATGTCGTCCAGCTACTCCAGCGACGACACCGACGTTTAATCGGAAGCAGAGCTCGCTTTGGCGGGCTCTGACCTCTTAAAAACTGCCGGGGGCGCATAATGCGGCCTCGGCCCAACTTAACCTAAACCGGAAATTTCAGGCTGGGGCGGGGAAAGGAAACTAAAATGGCACTCGACAGTATTACGGAACAAATTGCACATTTTGTTGGCACTTTTGAACTTACGACCGAACAGGCCCGTTGGCGTGATTTTTATGAAGAATTTACTGCTCTGCGTAAGAAAGCAGAACTTGAGGGTCTCGAAGATCCGGCCCGCATCAATGTCAAAGCCAATCTGAAAATGGATCCGGGCGATTACGGCCCGGTGCCTTACAAGTTTGGACCCGCACAAGATGATGTCCCCCCACCAACGGAAAATTCTGGTCTGATTGATGGTGCTGATGGGGCACCCGGCCCTGCGATCGGCCCGGATGCCATCTTGCCCGAAGATGCGCCGGGATTCAGCTCGTTTGTGCAGATGAACATCATTCTGGAGCCCGAATACATCACCGAGCTGATTGGATCAGCGGTCACCTACACGGTGCAGAAAATCCATCTGATCGACAACGATGTCGTGGGCGAAGGTGACTTCCGCGATGTCGAGGCCCTGATGGCGCAAGCCGACGCGCTGCAAAGCGCGGCACTGTCCTTGCATGCCATATCGACCCCATCGATCCACATCCAGGACTATCAGTCCGGTGAGGCTGTCGAACAACTCATCGAACAAATGCAATCGCCCATTAATCTTGAGATTGAAGGCGTAACGGTACATCAATTCCACGGCGAGGATGCCTCGGGCATTATCGTGAATGGCGAGTATATCGATGAAATTCCAGACTTTTTGGAACTGCTGCCGGAACATCACAAGGAAGATTTGGAGGACGAAGACGCCGAGGACGAGTTGGCCGAGGCATTGCCGGCCGAATGGGATCAATCTGAAGACCCCGAATTTGAAGACGGTCATTCGGTGGTCGCGGGTGGCAACTATGCCGTCAACGAGGTCGCGGTATCGGTTGGCTGGGTCGATGCGCCCAACATCGTGGTCGGTGGGCAGGCGATCAATCTGACGGCTGTCAGCCAGGTCGCCGTCGTCTCTGATGTCGACCAAGGTGCGCCGGGTGCGCAAAGCGACACGCATGTTGTCCAGTCTTCAAACATCGCGACCGAAGCCAACGAGGCATCATGGGTGGAACACAATGTCTCGGATAATCCCGATCAGGACCCGATTGTCATGATCGACTGGATTTCCGGTGATCTGCTGGTGACCAATTTCATTGAGCAGCTTATCGACGCCACGGATATTGACCACATCAATACGGAAATCTCAGCTTCGTCCACAGCCTATACGCTGGGCGATAATGATATGGCCAATGTGACCAACATCATTCAGCTGGGCAGCTACTATGATGTGATCATTATTGGCGGCGATATGGTCTCGATCGACGTTGTGAACCAGACCATCGTTTTGTTGGACAATGATGTGATTCACGGCGCAAGCCCGACGGATGCCGAAGACAATCTTGTAATGAACCAGGTATCGTTGACGACCGAAGGGGAAGACACCCACGAAGAGTTAAGCGACAATCTGGCCAGCACGGTATCTTTGCAAGAGGTGGATACCGATGCACTGGAAGACGCGTTGTTGAACGATCCGATGTTTGCCGGAACAGAAGTGGTGCGGGTTCTCAAGATCGAAGGTGACCTGCTGCAGATCAACGTCATTGACCAGGTAACCATGTTGCAGGATGACGACGATGTTTACGTCGAAAACTCAAGCGGAGAAGGGGTTTCCGCGCTAGGTGCGGGCAACGCGCTATTGAATTCGGCCAACGTGACCAAAATGGGAATCGACTCTGTCGTGATGGCGCAAGAGGGCGAATACTCGGATGTGATGTTGCATCAGGCCAGCCTTATCGACAGCCCAGAAGAGGAAAATGCCGAGCTTGTCAACGAAGCGATCGCGATGTTGTTGGAGGATGTAGACGGGCCGGGCAATTCGGAAAACGCCCCAGGCCAGAGCAATCTGACGTCCTCAGAAGCGGCTGCCATCGACGACGGCCTGCAATCTATGCTAGCGTAGTAACCCTGTTTGTTACGAGTGTTTTGAAAGTTTTAACATGTCGATTGTTTTTCCGTCGCGCCCGAGACGATACGCCAGTCCGTTGGATCGTAACGCTGGTGCCGTTTCCAAGCCGCCAAGTGCGAGCAAATCAGATTTGAAACGGAAAAAAGTTCTCGGATTGCGCTTGAGCGAAGATTTACGCGTTAGTAGTCCGCCAGACGGTGAACGGGAGGCAGTCGCCAAAAGCGATGCGAGCGCCGGCAAAACCGTGAAAGCTGATCCTGAACATCACGAAGTGAAAGAGGAACCGCACCTGCGCGCCGGATCTTCCCCCCGGCGCAAGCAGCCGCAGCCTGCCGAAGACAATGACCAACAGGGCAGCGGTGATGGGGTGGCCGATGTCGAGGGCCCCGATCCTGAACCCGTCAATAAAACGAGCGACCGTACACCCCCCGCGTCGCGCTCGAGTGGCGGTGATCGCATGGGCACCACTATCGAGGCCAAAGCGAACGAGCCAATGCTGCGCAGTAATTCTGGCGGCGGCGATGGCAAGGGGCCACCCCAAACATTTCACAAGCGAACGCCGCCTGAAGATTTTCAGGCGACGTTGCGCACTTCGTTACGCGCGATCTATCGCAATCTGGCTTTTGTGCTGGTTCTGACCTGTGCAACGAATGTTCTGATATTGGCGATCCCGATCTATCTGTTCCAGATCAGTGACCGCGTCCTGACTAGCCGGTCGTTGGACACGCTGATCATGTTGACCGCCATTGTCGCCGGGGCAGTGATTTTCCAATCCGCCTTCGATGCGGTGCGGCGGTTCATGCTGATGCGCACCGCGGTTGAGGTGGCAGCCCGTCTGGGTGCCCCGGTTCTCAGCGCTGCGGCGCATGCGTCGCTGCATGGCTCTGGGCGGGAATACCAAACACTGGGTGATTTGCAGCAAGTGCGTAGCTTTTTGGTCTCGGGGACACTGATTTCCTTCCTGGACGTGCCCTTCGCACCATTGTTCATCCTGATGATCTTTTTGGTTCACCCGCAGCTTGGGATGATCGTGATCGTTACGGCGGTTTTGCTGATGACAATTGCATTCATCAACCAGCGTATGACGGCCAAACCCTTTGCCGAAGCCAACAAGGCGCAGTCCATGGCCAACATGCATCTGGATTCGATGTCGCGAAATAGTCAGATCATCAACGCTCTGGCAATGATCCCCGAGGCCGTGCGCATCTGGGGACGCGACACCGCACAATCCCTGACATGGCAGGTCCGCGCGCAGGACCGGAATGTGATTTTCGCGGCCATTTCGCGGGCGGTGCGTTTGCTGACGCAGATCGGCATTCTGGGTTGGGGCGCGTTTCTGGCTTTGCAGGGTGAGATCACCGGCGGCATGGTCATTGCGGCCTCAATTATCGCGGGCCGCGCTTTCGCGCCGATCGAGGGTTCGATCGAAGGCTGGAACGGCTTCCTTCTGACACGCGGAGCCTATGGCCGGATCAATCAATTGCTATCCAACTCGGCCCTGCAATTCGAAAAGCTGCGCTTGCCGCGCCCCGAGGGTCGGCTGGACGTGGAACGCCTTCTCTATGTGCCTGGCGGCACCAAGCGTGTTGTGCTGAACGGGATCAGTTTCTCGCTGAACCCGGGTGAAACTTTGGCCATCATCGGCAACTCGGGTGCGGGCAAGACCACGCTGGGCAAAACGCTGGTTGGGTCAATCCTGCCCACATCCGGCAGCGTCCGGCTGGACCTGATGGATATCCGCAACTGGGATCCGCGTCAGTTTGGCGAAAGCATCGGCTATCTTCCGCAGGACGTGCAATTGTTCCCCGGTACGATCAAAGACAATATCGGCCGGATGCGGGACGATGCGACCGACGAACAAATCCACGACGCCGCCGTTCTGGCCGATGTACACAACATGATTGCCACGTTGCCGCAAGGCTATGAAACCGTAGTGGCTGCGGATGGGTCACCTTTGTCGGGTGGTCAGAAACAGCGCATCGCACTGGCGCGGGCCTTCTTTGGCAATCCGCGCATGGTGGTTCTGGACGAGCCGAACTCGAACTTGGACGTTGCTGGTGACAGGGCCCTTGCCCGGGCCATCGAACAGGCACGGGAAAGCAAGATTACCGTCGTAGTGATCACGCAGAAACCAACGCTGCTGAACGTGGTCGACAAGATCATGCTGCTGACGGATGGCCGTGTGGCGCTGTTTGGTCATCGCGAACAGGTTCTGCAACAACTGAACGGGCCGCGTAATAATCAGCCCGGCATTCAAAACAATTAAGGGGGGTGCGACATGAATGAACTGGTACCCGTGAACAACGATCCCAATGATCCGACCGTCTGGTATGCCGAAGTTCCACGCTCGATCAATCGTCTGGTCGTAATTGGGCTTACCATGCTTGTCGTTTGCTTTGGCGGTTTTGGCGTCTGGTCGTTCAGTGCACCGCTGGCCGCTGCTGTGATTGCACAAGGTAGTTTTGTCGCGACAGGTCGCAACAAGATCGTGCAGCACCTTGAAGGCGGTATCATCGAGGAAATCCAGGTTGTTGAAGGTCAGGCTATCAAAGCCGGGCAAGTGATGATGACGCTGGATCAGACCTCGGCCGAAGCCAATGAGCGTGAATTGTTCATCCGTAAAATCCGCCTGCAGGCCATGTCAGATCGTCTGAATGCCGAGTACAATGAACTGCAGCGGCTGGAGTTCTCGCCTGACCTTATTGCCAATTCAGAAGATACAGAAGTTCTGTCCATTCTCGATGGGCAAAAGATCACTTTTGATCTGTCCCGCAAGACGCTGTTGAACGACATCGCTCTGCTCGAACGCAACATGGAAGCTCTGAGAATTCGCTCCAGCGGGTTCAATGCACAGTTGGACAGCATGGTGCGGCGCTCGGAAATCCTGCAGGAAGAACTCGAAACCAAGCAGGCGCTGTTCGAAAAAGGCCTGGTGCGCAAAGGTGAGCTGAACACGATCCGTCGGGTTCAGGCTGAAGCGGAAGGGCAACAAGCACGGCTGCAGGCCGAAGCGGCCGAGATCAGCCAGATGTTGTTGAAATACGAAGAACAAATTACCCGCACCCGTGCTGCCTATCGTGAGGCCGCGCTGGATGAGTTGGGCGTGATTGAAGCCGATCTGGAAAGTGTCCGTGAAAAAGCTCGCCAGGCCCGCAGCGTTCTGGACCGCGCCGTTGTGCGGGCTCCGGTATCCGGGACAGTGGTGCGACTGCACTATCATACGCCGGGTGGTGTGATCGAAACCGGTGAACCCATTGCCGAGATTCTACCTGCAGACGCTCCGCTGATCATCGAAGCACAGATTCCGCGCACCGAGATCGACAGTGTCGTGACAGGCCAGGACGCCACTGTGCGTCTGGTCGCCCTGAATCAGAGGACAACACCGGTGCTGCAAGGGCAGGTGTTCTATCTGTCTGCGGACTCGGTGATCGAGGATTCAACTGGAGCCCCGCAAGAGGTCTATCTGGCCCGCATTTCACTGGAACCAGAAGAGATTGAACGCGTGCGCGGCTTTATCCCAACACCGGGTATGCCCGCAGAGATCATGATCCAGACCGAAGAGCGGACCTTTGCGGCCTATATCGCGAAACCTGTGACGGACAGCATGTCGCGCGCGTTCCGCGAACAATAACAGGGGCGGTCTACACCTTCCATTTTTCGCATGTTAGCCTGCGGTGATATTCACCGGAGGATTACTGATGCCATTGACAGTAAAAGCCATGATGGAGGCCGCAAATGCGGTCGTCGAACGTGTAGACACCGATTTTGCCCAACAAGTCATGGAACAGGGCGGGTTGCTTCTGGATGTGCGCGATGCCGTCGAATTGCAGCAGACGGGCCGGGCCAATGGCGCTCATCACATTCCGCGCAGCATGTTGGAATTTCGCGCCGATGAAAGCTTGCAATCTCACGACCCCGAGCTTCGGAAAGACCGCCCCATCGTTCTTTATTGTGCCGCTGGTGGCCGCGCCGCTTTGGCCGGTAAGCTGCTGAAAGACATGGGATATGAGCAGGTCTACAATCTTGGCGGATTGCCGGATTGGATTAATGGTGGGGGTGAGGTGTCGTCCTAAAAGATCAGGCGTTCAGAAACGCCCTTACGGCGGCTTCGAATTCGCGCGGTTTTTCGGCGTGCAGCCAGTGGCCTGCACCGGGGATTTTGGCAAACCTGGCGGCCGGGAATAGCGTGCGGATCAGGTCACGGTGTTCAGGCAGGACATAGTCAGAATCGCCGCCCGAAAGAAACAGGGTCGGACCATCCCAGGTTGCGTCCAGCTGCGGAAAACCCATGATTTTGGGCATCTCGGCGGCCAGAACATCCAGGTTCAGTAGCCAGCGTTGCCCCTGAACATCCAACGACTGCGTGAAAAAGCTTTGAAGCGCTTTTTCTACACCCAGTTCGGCCAATTGCTGTGACGCATCCGAACGTCGCTCGACTTTTGACAGGTCAACGGCGCGCATCGCCTCGATGAACTGGATCTGGCTATGAGAATAGGTGACTGGCGCGATGTCGGCGACCACCAGTTTGCGCAGCAGTTCGCCGTGTTGCAGCGCCAGCGTCATCGCCGCCTTGCCGCCCATCGAATGGCCCACCACGTCGGCTTTGCCGCCAAAATGCGTGATCACTTCGGCCAGATCATTGGCAAGGTCGCCATAGCTGTGCTGCTCGGTCCACATGCTGTACGCGTGGTTGCGCATATCGACGGCCACAACCTGCCGCTCATCAGCCAGCCGTCTGGCAATTACGCCCCAGTTCCGGGCCGAGCCGTACAGCCCATGCGCAATCAGCAAAGGGGGGTTCGCGGTCGGTTCACCATGTATGATCGTGTTCAGCATGAAGTCGTGATACCCGCCGTGAATAGAAACGACCAGCCCCATTGTCGCCTTCGCAAGAGGCGGCTAGATTGGCGGGCTTGGAGGCCTCGTCATGTCGGAAAAAACAGATATCCAAACCCAGATCGCGCAGACGGTTCAGTTGCTGCGCAAAAAGCTGGGGGTGCGGGACAAGACGCTGACGGCTTCGATCCGCAAGGCCAAGCGGCAACTGCCCCGGCGGATTTACAAACAGGCCTTGCTGTTGGCCAGTGCCGAGCCGATGGCGGCACATCCAAAGCTGCGGCTGGTTCTGGATACCCCGAAACTTGCGCGTGCGTCAGAAGAGGTTCAGGCGCATCTCAGCGGTATCAATCGCGCCGACCGACGGCTGGGCTGGTTCCTGGGGATGCTGGGGGGACTGGCGTTCAACCTGATCGCTTTAACGATTCTGTTGCTTGTCTTCTTGTGGTGGCAGGGTTTTATCTGATCCGTATGAAAAACGGCGCCTCAAAGGCGCCGTTCAAGTCTTTAATTTTCGACCTGATTACAGGTTCGGATAGAGAGGGAAGCGCGCGCAGAGGTCCGCGACCTCGGCTTTGACCTTGGCTTCGACGGCGCTGTTGCCGTCTTCGCCATTGGCGGCCAGCCCGTCGACCACCTCGATGATCCAGTCGGCGATCTGGCGGAATTCGACCTCGCCAAAGCCGCGGGTGGTGCCGGCGGGCGAGCCCAGGCGGATGCCGCTGGTGACGGTCGGTTTTT
>NZ_JBQFUX010000012.1:0-140501 GCF_056539405.1 Ruegeria sp. BB5
CCGCCACCCGCAGCACCACCCTTCATCCCGAAGTTCGGGCCAAGCGAGGCTTCGCGGATACAGATCATCGCGTTTTTGCCGATGCGGTTCAGGCCATCGCCCAAACCGACGGTGGTGGTGGTCTTACCCTCACCCGCAGGGGTCGGGTTGATCGCGGTCACCAGAATCAGTTTGCCGTCTTCACGACCTTGAACCGAGTTGATGAAGTCCTGGCTGACCTTCGCCTTGTCGTGGCCGTAAGGCAGCAGATCGTCACTGGAGATGCCAATTTTCGCACCGATTTCCTGAATCGGCTTCTTGTTCGCCTCACGGGCAATTTCGATGTCGGATTTGTAGCTCATTGGGCAGGGTCCCTGATTGAATGCCGTGCGTGCCGACGCAATACGTCGGTGCTGATCAATCCATACCGTCGTGTACAATCGCAATGGATATGAATTCCGACATAATCATGGCGTGAAACGGCGTTGACCCAGTTCTGGCGCTGTTAGCGCAACATTCCGAGGCATATAAGGGTTCCCACGCGCGCTGATCCGGCACAAAAAGCGAGACGGAGTCGTTCAGCTTCAACGTTCCCGGACGTTCGATCCAGGCCGTGACGCCGCGACGGCCCCTGGCGGCGGGTTTGAACATCTTGCCATAGCCTGGAATGTCAGATTCGATTTCTTTCCCTGGATAGATGCAAGGGCGGTTCTCCATATCTACGGTCATCGTAAGCCCATCGGGGGCCTGCAGCCGCGATGAGGGCGGAATATGGGTAAAATCCGGTATTCCCTTTAGCACGATCGACGCCCCCAAATAGGCGGGGTCGAGCGTTTCCAGCCCCATTTCACTTGCGATCTCGTCCAGTTCTTCGGACGACAGAATCGTCAACTGACGCACATTTCGAATTTCAGTATCTTCGGGGTACAGGTTCTTCATACGCATACATGAGGCGCGATTGATCCCTGCGTGACGGGCGCCTGTTTCCCCGGCAAAATCAAGATCCAAACGATCGACCGGACGGGCGCGCAGCGAGCCACCTGACGGGACATGCCCCAACCAGACAACCTGCGCCGAATACTCGGTTTTTCGCATCACCGGCATGTGGGGCCTCGCTCCAAATTCCTGACAACGGCTCTTCGCACCGTACGTATCCCGACTGTGAAGTGAAGCAAAAAAGACCCGGGACAATGCCCGGGTCTGATGTACTTAAGCTGAAGGTTCCGGCTCCATCCCACCATCGGGCGGAGACTTCTTGACCTTTGTCTTGGGAATCGCCGTCACGCTGGGCGCGCTGCCCTCGTCGGGATTGTCACCATCATCATCACCCTCGCTGGGCGATTCACCGTTCATGACGCGCTTAATCTCGTCCCCGGTCAGCGTCTCATATTCCAGAAGACCCTGTGCCAGACGCTCCCATTCCTCGTTCTGTTCGGTCAGAATCTGGTGGGCGCGCTCGTAACCCTGCTGGATCAGACGCTTCACCTCTTCCTCGATCAGCTCTTTGGTATGGGCCGAAACCGAGAACCCGGCGGTATTGCCAGAGTATCCATCATGCGCCTCGGCATAGTCGATATTGCCGACCTTGTCCGACATGCCCCAGCGCATCACCATGGCGCGCGCCAATTGGCTGGCTTGCATGATGTCACCGGCTGGGCCGTTCGAAACATGGTCTTCGCCGTATTTGATCACCTCTGCGGCCTTGCCCGCCATGGTCATGGCCAACTTTTGCTCACATTCGTCACGGTGATAGTTCAGGCGATCCATTTCCGGCAGCGAAACAACCATGCCCAGCGCACCACCGCGTGGAATGATCGTCGCCTTGTAGACCGGATCACACAGCGGCAGGGTCAGGCCGACAACGGCGTGACCTGCTTCGTGATAGGCGGTCTTTTCCTTCTGATCCTGGGTCAGCACCATCGAGCGACGCTCGGCCCCCATCATCACCTTGTCCTTTGCATTCTCAAAATCTTCCATGGTGACAAAGCGACGGCCCACGCGCGCGGCCATCAGCGCGGCCTCGTTCACGAGGTTCGCCAAATCCGCACCCGAGAAGCCCGGTGTACCACGCGCGATGATGCGCAGATCGACATCGGGGCCCAGAGGTGTCTTGCGTGCGTGAACGCCCAAAATCTTTTCGCGGCCTTTGATGTCGGGGTTGCCGACGGTCACGTTGCGATCAAACCGGCCCGGACGCAGCAGCGCAGGGTCCAGAACATCCTTACGGTTGGTTGCAGCCAGAATGATCACGCCCTCGTTGGCCTCGAACCCGTCCATCTCGACCAGCAACTGGTTGAGGGTCTGTTCGCGTTCGTCATTACCACCGCCATAACCGGCACCACGATGGCGACCCACGGCGTCGATCTCGTCGATGAAGACAATACAGGGCGCGTTCTTCTTGGCCTGTTCGAACATGTCGCGGACACGGGATGCACCGACACCAACGAACATCTCGACAAAGTCGGACCCCGAGATGGTGAAGAACGGCACACCTGCCTCACCCGCAATGGCACGAGCCAGCAGCGTTTTACCGGTACCCGGAGGGCCAACCAGCAGCGCGCCCTTCGGAATCTTACCACCCAGACGGCTGAATTTCTGCGGGTTACGCAGGAATTCCACGATCTCTTCCAGCTCTTCCTTGGCCTCATCAATGCCCGCGACATCGTCAAAGGTGACGCGGCCATGCTTTTCGGTCAGCATCTTCGCCTTGGACTTGCCAAAGCCCATCGCGCCGCCTTTGCCACCGCCCTGCATCCGGTTCATGAAGTAAATCCAGACACCGATCAGCAGCAGGAAAGGCAGCAACGTGATCAGGAAGGACTGAAACCCGGATTGCTGCTGTTTCACCGCCTGAACGGGAATGTTCTCATCAATCAGCAGCTTGGTGACTTCGGCATCGGCGGGTTTGATGGTGACATAGGTCGCGCCGCTTTGCGTGGAATAGCGAATCTGTTCACCGTCCAGCGTCACATTTTTGACTTCGCCGCTTTCAACTGCGCTGACAAAATCGGAATAGGTTCTTTCATTGCTCTGAAGCGTTCCGCCCTGACCACTGAAGAAATTGAACAGTGCAAGGATCAGCAGAAACAGAACGACCCAGAAGGCGATGTTACGAGCGTTGCCCAAGGAATATCTCCCAAAAGATTTCGGCAGGTGCGGGTCTGCCGGTTTGCCCTATAAAATAGAGATGATTCAAGCATGTTCAATGCGATAAAAGCGAAGAGTAAAACTCGGGCCTTTGTGGGGCCATTTCGGCTGTCCAACCGTTGGAATAATCAACTAGGGGTGCAGCAAGCAGGTTTTCACCGCTCCACACGGCAGGCGAGGCCAAAAGCGCCATACGTGGTTTGCCCAATGCGCGCCATTCCGGCACCTGCGGCAAACCAGTCTCACCCAGCGCACGCACCTCGGCGCCCACGGCCCGAGGGCCGGACAGAACCCAGCGGTCATCCCAAAGCTTTTCCGGGGCGGTGATTTCTGTCGCCACGGCGTTTAGCTCTCTGCAAAACCACATTTTATCGCCGTGTGGGATCAACAAACAGCCCGCCAGAGTCAGGGTCTTTGCATCCCGAACGGCTGCCACAGCCTGATCCACCGCAGCCCCGCGCGGCGGATAGCCTGGTCCTGCGATCCACACGGTGATTCCAATGACCAGCCGCCGTTGAATCTCTGCCGGAAGCAGTTCAAAGCCGTTGCGGTCCACGCAAATGTCCCCGCTATCCACATCAGTAACTCGTCGTGCGGATTCCTGCGTATAATGCGCCAGTGCTTCACGCGCTTGTGCAAGATTTTCGGCCACGCGCGACAGCGATTGTGCAGAAATCCCCAGCGGTTCCAGCCCTGTCAGGGCTTCACGCGCTTTGATCCGGTCGAATTTGGTGTCTTGATTCGACGGATCCTCGATCCAACTTGCGCCGATCCGCGACAGGTAGCCGCGCAGGGTTTGCCGAGTGATTCCCAACATCGGGCGCAGCAGCGACACGCCGTTTTGGTCCCGCACCCAAGGCATCCCTGACAATCCTGTCACACCGGCCGCCCGACCCAACCGCATCAAAACAGTCTCGGCCTGATCATCGGCTGTATGTCCCAAAGCAATCGCCGATATGTCATTCCGGCTCGCCCAATCGGTCAACAATCGATACCGCGCCTGACGGGCCTGATCCTGCAGATTGCCTGTGCCATCCCACCCCTGCCACCGCAGCGTTTCGTGCGGGATATTCAATCCAGCGGCCTGTTCGGCCACGCAAATAGCCTCAGATGCCGATTCGGGGCGCAATCCATGATCCACGGTGGCAGCGAACAGATCGACCTGCTCGGCCTGAGCGATTTCATGCAACAGATGCATCAGCGCCACCGAATCCCCGCCACCAGACACGGCGATACCCAAACGTGGCGGCAGTCGGTCAGGCAGCCGCGTGCGGAGTTCAGATCGAAGTGTTTCGGCCTCGCCCGTCAAGAACAGCCCAGCGAAGCCATTTCCTGAGTGGCGGCGGATACTGTGGCCGAGGCCGGGAACCGCACGCCAAC
Organism: Ruegeria sp. BB5; assembly: GCF_056539405.1. NCBI lineage: Bacteria > Pseudomonadati > Pseudomonadota > Alphaproteobacteria > Rhodobacterales > Roseobacteraceae > Ruegeria > Ruegeria sp. BB5. The sequence continues at coordinate 4,507 of NZ_JBQFUX010000012.1, forward strand.
CTCTGTCAGGGTGATACAAGCCTGTTCGGTTTGTCCCAGACGCCCCAACGCGGCACCCAGTTCAAACAGGGCCTCGGGGGCAAACGCACCCTCGGAATCGCCGGTAAAGCTGGCCAGGAACGCCCGTGCGGCCTCTCGCGTGTCGCCCAATCCGTCCAGCGCCTGCCCGCGCTTCAAATGTGCTTCGGGCGCAAGCGGGCTGCCTGGATACGACGAATCGAACTGCGCGAACTGGTCGGCTGCGGCCTGAAAATCCCCTTCGGACAGGGCCAGCGCAGCAGCTTCGAAGTCTGATTGTTCGCCTATCGCCAGTTCCCCCTGCTCACTTACCGAAGAGGGCGTTGGTGAAATGGGTACCGCAGAACCGGCCGTAGCTCCTGAATCACCACCCAAGGTCGAGGTTTCGCCAAGCGTACTCAGATCTCCGCCTTCCAGTTCGACCAGACGGAACTCCAGGTCGCCGATCCGGTTGGTGCCATCGGTCACGACGTTCTGAACCCGCTGATTTAGCTGCTCGGTCTGGCTCGTGAGGCGTTGCAACTCGGCCTCGATCGCGTCGACCCGTTCCAGAATGGAACTGCCAGACAGGTTCGGCGCCGGAGATCCGGTCGTCGAAAACTCACGCTTTAGGCGTTGAATCTCCACGTGCAGCACTGTCAATTCCTGACGGATATCCGCCAGCGTCTGCTGATCCTGTGCTTGTGCCACACCGGCGGTCGCAATAACTGCGGCCAGAACCCATCCTGCAAGTCTCATCGTTTTACCCCAAGGTTGAACCGGTCAGCACCGTAACCGCGCGGCGGTTCTTGGAATAGCATTCCTCGGTGCTGCAAATCTCAATCGGGCGTTCCTTGCCGTAGCTGACTGTTGTCAGGCGGTTCCCTGCCACCCCGCGCGAGATCAAATAGTCGCGGGCCGCATTCGCCCGTTTCGCGCCCAGACCAAGGTTATACTCGCGTGTGCCTTGTTCATCTGCATGACCCTCGATAGTAGCCACGAAATCCGGGTTGGCCAAAAGCCAGTCTGCCTGCCCCTGCAAGACCGTTTGCGCCTGTGGCGTCAGTGTGGACTGATCCACTGCAAACAATACCCGGTCGCCAACAGTTTGCTGGAAATAGGCGGGCGAGCGCGGATCGCTGGGCGAGCCCGGCGCAATGGCACCATTTGCGCCATTTCCAAAACCGCCACCCAGTGCCGATGGATCGTTGTTGGTACAGGCGGCGATTACACTCAGCGCGCCTATAGCCAGAACTTTGCCCAATACGTTCATTTCAAGTGCCTCGTTGTTTTATCGGTTTATTGCCGTCTCTGTATCACAGTGCAGGATTTTTGTGAACTTTTCCAACCGCCTGCCCCGATCAATTCTGCAATGGCCCCCAAGACGGATCGCTGCCGCCATCCGGAGTGCGCACCGGATGCAAGTTCCGCCCCGAAATATCCACCGAATACAGCGTCGCCCGCCCGCTGGCCCCCTGCGTTTCGCGGGTGAACATGATGACGCGGCCATTGGGGGACCAGGTCGGCCCCTCATCAAGGAAGGATGAGGTCAGCAGTCGTTCTTCACTGCCATCCGTACGCATGACACCGATATGAAAACGGCCCTTGTTCTGCTTGGTAAACGCAATCAAATCGCCACGCGGCGACCAGACCGGGGTGCCATAGCGGCCTTGACCAAAGCTGATCCGTGTTGCCTCACCCCCATTGGCGGGCATGATATACAGCTGCGGTGTGCCCGAGCGGTCGCTTTCAAACACGATCTGCGAACCGTCCGGGGAATAGCTGGGCGCGGTTTCAATGGCCGTCGTATTCGTCAGTCGAACGCTTTGGCCCGAGGCCAGGTCCATCTTCCACAGGTCGGTATTGCCGCCCTGAATCAGCGAATAAACAATCGAGCGGCCATCGGGCGAAAAGCGTGGGGAAAAGCTCATCGTGCCTTCTTGCGTTTGCAATTCAGTTCTTTTCACTCGGTCGACGTCCAGAACATAGATGCGTGGCTGACCGGTTTCATAACTGGTATAGAGCAACCGATCGCCCGACGGCGAAAAGCGCGGGGCAAGGACGATGGCGGCACTGTCAGTCAGGTACTGCACGTTGGCTCCGTCATAATCCATGATCGCCAGACGTTTCAGGCGCTGATCCTTGGGCCCGCTTTCCGAAACAAAGGCCACGCGGCTGTCGAAATATCCGCCTTCTCCCGTGATGCGGCTGTAAACCTGATCGGCCACTTTATGCGCCATGCGCCGCCACCCTTCGGTAGTGCCTGCAAATTGCAGACCGTTGCCCAGTTCCTGACCCGAAAACACATCCCACACCCGGAATCGCACAGTCAGCCGGTTGCCCGAGACGTTCACAGCACCCGTCACCAGCGCATCGGCATTGATGGCTTTCCAGTCGGCAAACTGGACCGGCGCATCAAAACTACTGACCCGGCTGATGAATGCGTCCGATGAGATTTCGCGGAACAGCCCCGTACCGGTCAGGTCGGCGGCAACGACTCGAGAGATGTCGTTGGCATATTGCGCCGCGGCTGGCCCGTCAGGCACAAAATTCGGAACCGCAAAAGGCAAGGGTTCAATGATCCCCTGATCCAGTTCCAGACGCAGCGGTCCGCTCTGTGCGTATACCGGCGCTGTCATAATCGTCAGGCCAAGCAATAGGCTGGTCAGAAATCTCATCATTTGATCCGCATCCTCTCGGGATTGAATGTAATCTCAATATCTTGCCACTGAGCATATTTGTCAGCAGGCAGGTCGTAACCTTTGGCACCACAGCGCAATATTGCCCGTCTGGCGGCTTCGTAAGCTTGTTTGGCAGACGCCGTTGTTCCGCCCGAGCTATCGATCATACGCAGGCTACCGCCTTCCACCTTCCCTTCACGGGTCAATGAAAATCCAACGACTACAACCGTTTGCAAGGCATCCGTGGACAATGACCCAACGTTCCAACACTGTGACACAGCCAGACGCATTGCATCTTTCTCACCGCTTGTCAGTGGAGGACCAGAAGGCTCACTACTCTCCTGCAAAGCCTCGGCCAAAGCATCTTCAACGGCGCTTTCGTCAACTTGTGTTGGTGGCGTCGACTCCTGCTCCTCAGGTTCTGCCACTACCGGATCTGCCGGTGGCGCGGGTCGGTTTGGCCGCACCTGCGGTCGCGGGGACGTACGCGGAGCGTTCTCTTTGGTTTCCTCGGCTTCGGTCACGATCTGATCCGTGGCCTCTTCCGGAGCGGTTTGATCCTGCTGTTCCTGCTGGGTATCCGCACCCTCATCCAGCGACACAGCGGGCGTTTCCACTTCGTCCGGTTCCGCCTCGGGCGGTGGTGGCGCAATGGGTTCCGGTGCAACCTTGTCAGCGGGGCGCGGCTGCGCCTCGGGGCCCGGAGCCACGGGCAGCACTTCGGTCACTGGCTCGGGCTGATCCAGTGTCGGCGCTTCGTCGACCACTTCGGGTTCTGGCGGGGCCTCGACCGGTTCGGGTACGGGATCGGGCTCGGGTTCAGCTGGGGTCACAACCTCGGGTGGGGTTTGTTCTTCTTCAACCGGTGCGGGCGGTGTCACATCTTCGGTGGGCACTTCGGGCGGTTGCAGGGCAACGGGTGTCGACACCTCAGGCGCGGTGCGCTGTGCGGTCAAAGCATCGAACTGATCAACCGAGACCACCGACACCTCCTGCACAGCCATAGGCAGGGGTTCGGACCGGAACGTACCGCCGAAAAAAGCCCATCCAATCAAGACGACATGGGCAACAGCCGAGATCTTGGTGCCGGTATCCACCGCGCGGCCTCACTCTCCACCTTCGTCCAGGGCCGGCCCGCCGCTATCGGTCACAAGACCCACATTGGAAAACCCACCCGCATTCAACGCACCCATTACCTGCATCACCTGCGCGTAAGGAATCGCCCCGTCGGCCCGCAGGAACACACGGTCACTGCTGCGTTCTGCCGCAATGGCGCGCAGTTTGCCAATCAACTCTTCGCGCACCACGTCCGTCGTCTGGATCTGCACTCGTCCATCCGCGGTCAGTGTTACGGTCAGTGGTTCTTCGTTATCGCCGGGCAAGGCACTGGCCGCCGTTTTCGGCAGGTCTACAGGCACCCCCACGGTCAACAATGGGGCCGCGACCATGAAGATGATCAGCAACACCAGCATAACGTCCACAAACGGCGTCACGTTGATTTCGGCCATTGGCTGCGCCCGGCCGCGACGCCGCCCGCGTCTGCGCCCGTTCCCACCACCGTTTTGCTGAACTGCCGCGCCCATCGTTAGCTGTCCAATTGTCGCGACAGGATGGTGGCGAACTCGTCAGCAAAGGCTTCATACCCGCCAACGATCCGGTCACTATCCGCACTGAGCTTGTTGTAGAAAATGACCGCCGGGATCGCCGCCAGCAGGCCGAGACCCGTGGCCAGCAACGCCTCGGCAATACCCGGCGCCACAACGGCGAGGTTTGTGTTCTGTTGCTCGGCAATCTCGATAAAGGCGTTCATGATGCCCCAAACGGTTCCAAACAGACCAATAAACGGCGCGGTCGAGCCGACGGTCGCCAGAATAGGAAGGCCCTTTTGCAGCGTCTCAGCCTCTTTCGCGATGGCAACGTCCATGGATCGGTCGATCCGCGCCGTGGCCCCGGCGATCAGCCCGCCATCAGTGCGATGAGACCGCCGCCATTCGATCATACCGGCGGCAAAAATCTTTTCCGAACTGCCATCAGGCTGCGTTCCAATCTGTTCGAACAGCTCATCAAGGGGGTTCCCTGACCAGAAGCTTTCATCAAACACCTGGGCCTCACGTCGTGCCGCGCGGTAGTTGATCAGCTTTTGAATGATGATGCCCCAAGACCAGATAGATGCGCCGATCAGCATCAGCATCACCAGTTTGACGATAAAGGTCGCGCGGGCATACAGCCCCCACATGGAGAAATCGATCTCCTGCGCCAGCGCCAGCGTTTCAGCTTCCATGAACCTGCTCTTTGTTTTGCCTGTTGGCCGTTCGTTTGGCCTTGTTTTGCCAAACGCTAACCCAGATGGTGCTGAAAAGCCAACAGAACCACCCCAACGCCGCAATTTGTTACAGCAATGCGCGAATCTCTGCCGGAAGCCGCACCGGTTTGCCCTGTGCATTCATGCAAACGGCGGTGACAGTGGCACGAAAAATCTCGGTTTCGCCCCTTTTTACCAACTGCCCCATCGTAAGCCGAACGCCCGAGCGTGAAATGAAATGAGTTTCGATGGTCAACTCATCGTCGAACTTGGCCGGGGCCAGGTAATCCGCCTCAATCCGCCGGATGACCCAAACGATCCCATCATCGCGCATCGCATTTTGGTCATTGCCCAACCGGCGCACATAGTCCGACCGGGCGCGCTCGATGTATTTCAGGTAATTCGCGTGATAGACCACGCCGCCCATGTCGGTGTCTTCATAATAAACCCGAACCGAATAGATGTGCTTTTGCGGGTCGGTCATACTGGCATTCCATCCTGTTGAAATCTTTGGAACGGGGCAGGACATGCCTCACACAGATGCAGGCCAACGCGCAATCCCTATAAGGTTACAAAAAATCAGGTCACCCAACACTTGGTATCGAAATTTATCCCCTAGCTGGCTAGGCTGACCAAATAGAGGTTTGAATTTAAAGGGGATCCCATGGCCACCCCCCACCGAGAAGAGGGCAAATTCCCACTGCCCATCCTGCAGGGTATCGTGCCGATCAAACGGTCGTCCCTGCCGACTGAGGTTCTTGCCGGACTGACCTTTGCCTGTCTCGCGATCCCCGAGGTGATGGGCTACACCAAAATCGCAGGCACCCCTGTGGTGACGGGACTGTACACGATCCTGATACCGATGGCGCTGTTCGCCCTGTTCGGATCATCGCGACATCTTGTCGTGGGGGCGGATTCCGCCACGGCGGCCATAACTGCGTCTGCTCTGGCGGGTATGGCGGTGTCAGGATCTTCGGAATATCTGGCGCTGGCCTCTCTGCTGGCGCTGATGGCAGCAGTACTGTTGATTGCCGCGCGCCTGATCGGCCTTGGCTTTCTAGCCGATTTCTTATCTCGGACAGTACTGGTTGGCTTTCTGACTGGCGTAGGCATTCAGGTGGCCACGGGAGAGGTGCCCGGAATGCTGGGGATCGAGGCGTCGGGCCACGGAACGCTGGCCAAACTTCAGGGCTTGGTACAGCACTATGACCAGACAAGCTGGCCAACGATCGCGGTATCCTTGTCCGTTCTGGTCGTCGTCATTGGGTGCAAAAGTTTATCGCCCAAAATACCCGGCCCGCTGATCGCAATTTTGGGCATCATCCTTTGCAGTTGGACTTTCCAGTTCAGCGCGGCGGGCGTCACCGTGCTGGGCGCGGTTCCAGGCGGCCTGCCCGCCCTTTCAATCCCGGATGTGGATTGGAACTGGCCTCTGTTCAAGCAACTGACCCCTACCGCCCTGTCGATCTTTGTGGTGATCCTTGCCCAGAGCGCCGCAACCTCGCGCGCTTATGCGGCCCGGTACGAGGACAAGTTCAGCGAAAACACCGATCTTGTCGGGTTGGGTTTGGCCAATCTCGGCGCGGCCTTTACTGGCACTTTCGTCGTCAACGGCAGCCCCACCAAAACCGAGATGGTGGCCAGCGCCGGAGGCCGCAATCAAATCGCGCAACTGACGACGGTGGCGATTGTTCTGGTGGTAATCCTGTTTCTGACCGGGCCGCTTGCGTTCCTGCCAAATGCCGCGCTGTCCGCGGTAGTCTTCCTGATCGGTGTAAAGCTAATCGATTTGAAGGGCCTTGCTGCCATTTATCGGCAGGCACGGTCAGAATTCTGGATCGCGGTGGCCACAGCAGGTGTTGTGGTTCTGATCGGGGTCGAGCAAGGGATCATCTTTGCCATGGTTCTGTCGCTGATCGACCACACGCGCCGGGGGTACCACCCCAAGAACGCGATCATCGCCCAAAGCCCTGATGGCGGCTGGCATATAAGTCCCGTCACCACGTCAAACCAGTTCAAACCCGGCCTGGTGATCTATCGCTTTTCCCACAGCCTCTATTACGCCAACACGCAACGGCTGTCGGACGAGGTCGCTTCAATCGTAAAGGGGGCCGACCCCAAGTTGCGGTGGTTTTGCATCGAAGCTTCTGCCATTGATGATGTGGATTTCACCGCAGGTTACTCATTGCGAAATATCCACGGCTTGCTGCAGTCCAAAAACATTCGACTGGCTTTTCTGCTGGTCGAACCAGATGTCCGCAAAGAACTGGATCGCTACGGTGTCACCGATCTGGTCGGGCCTGACGCATACTTTGACACCGGCAGCGATCTAATTAAGGCGTTTCAGCACCAGAGCAAACCACCTGCCTAGGCTTTATTGCGGCGCTTGTAGCCGCGCAAACAGCCTCAGCGCGTGTGACGCATCCTGCGCAGCCCCGGGCAGGATCGGGTCATAGGCCGCGCGGATCACCTCGGCGATTTCGGGTCGCAGAACGGTTGTTTCCCCGGCAACAGCCAATGGGGATTGGGTCCGAAATGCGGTGTCCGACCAAAGCAAGATGGTCTGCACCACCTGGCTAAGCGCGAGTGTTTCCGCCGGAACCTTGGACAGTTCCTTGTCCATTCTCAGAAAAACAAAAGCCGCGCGGATCGCTCCGTCTTCTTCAAAGCGGAAAATCCGGTACTGGTTGGCATCCGCAGCCATCAGACGATCCACCAGGGGTGCCAGATCGGGGATCAGCCGATCCAGATCGGGAACCTCCAGCAGCTCTTGCCAGTCGCGGAAAAAGAACACCATGCAATTGGCACCTAGTTCCGGATCCGTTTCGGCCATCTTGTGCCCGGCCAATGCCACCACGGCCTCGATCGCGCCTTTGACGGTTGCCAGTGTTTCATCCTCAACACCAAAGACAATCGGCACGATGGGGCGCCCCCAACGGGCAAACAGAAACTCACCACTTTCGCGCGTAAACAGCGCCTCGATCTGATCGGGTGTCACGCCCTGCCCCTTTTCTGAATCAAATACGGCCGCCGGTGGCATAAAATCTAATGGTGCGTACTTCAACCAAACAGATCGCTCTGTCCCTTCGGCGCGGCCATGCCCAGATGCGTCCATGCCTTTTGCGCCAACATCCGGCCGCGCGGGGTGCGTTGGATTAGACCCTGTTGCAACAAGAAGGGCTCGATCACCTCTTCCAGCGAGTCGCGGCTTTCCGACAGCGCCGCCGACAGGGTCTCAATCCCCACCGGACCACCTGCGTAATTCTCGGCAATCAGCTTCAGATAGCGCCGGTCTGCGCCATCCAGCCCCAGATGATCCACGCTCAGCCGCGTCAAGGCCCCGTCCGCCAGTTCGCGCGTGATCCGGCCGTCGCCTTCGACAATGGCGAAATCGACAACTCGCCGCAGCAGCCGCCCAGCAATCCGCGGTGTTCCGCGCGAACGTCGCGCAATCTCGCGCGCACCGTCATCATCCGCAGGTGCCCCCAGTTTTCGGGCGTTGCGGGTGACAATCTCATGTAACTCGTCGACCGTATAAAACTGCAGCCGGGTCGGTATCCCGAAGCGGTCGCGCAGCGGCGTGGTCAGCAGACCCATCCGCGTGGTCGCACCGACCAGCGTAAAGGGCTGCAATTCAATCCGAACAGTCCGGGCAGCAGGGCCTTCGCCGATCACCAGATCCAGTTCGAAATCCTCCATCGCCGGATACAGCACTTCTTCGACCGCAGGGTTCAGACGGTGAATTTCGTCGATAAACAGCACGTCCCGCGATTCAAGATTGGTCAGGATCGCCGCCAGATCCCCCGCCTTGGCCAGCACCGGCCCCGAGGTCATGCGGAAATTCACACCCAACTCACGCGCCATAATCTGCGCCAGCGTGGTTTTCCCCAGCCCCGGAGGGCCGTGAAACAACGTGTGATCCATTGCCTCGCCCCGCTGACGGGCGGATTGGATGAAGATACGCAGATTGGCGCGTGCCTCGGCCTGACCGATGAATTCGTCCAGACCCTGCGGACGCAGGGCGCGGTCATTATCCTCGGGCATCGGCTCGGGCCGCAGGGTGGGATCTGCATCTACCATTCAATCACCCCTTCGGAGCAAGCAGTTTCAGCGCTGCTCGGATCAGATCAGCCTCACCCGCGTCAGGCAGGTTGGCTGCCGCTTCGGCCACGGCGGATGCCGCGTCAGACGGCCCATACCCCAGATTTGACAGCGCCGACAACGCCCCTGCCGAGGCCGCCGCAGCCCCCGAAGCCTGCTTCACCGCTCGCTTCGGCGCGGGTGCCGGTTCCGCCAGCTCGACAACCTCTAGCTCTGGGCCGTCCATTGCCTCGGTCACGGTTCCGCCCATGGCCATCACACCCGGCGCCTTGTCCTTGAGGTCCAGCACAATGCGCTGCGCGGTCTTTGGTCCGACACCCTTGGCCGCCTTAACCGCGCCCCAGTCGCCCAGAGCAATTGCACGGCTGACCCCATCGGGGCCCAAGGCCGAAAGGATAGCCAAAGAAACCTTGGCCCCAACCCCCTGCACCGAGCACAGCAGCCGGTGCCATTCCTTTTCGACCAATGACAGAAAACCATAAAGCTGCATAAGGTCCTCTCGCACCACCATGTCGGTGTAGATCGAGACCGCCTCACCCACCCCCGGCAGCGCCGCCATCGTCCGGTCCGAGCAATAGACGAGGTAACCCACGCCGCGCACGTCGATCAGCACGTGATCCGCCGCGCGATAATCTAGCCGCCCCGTCAGTTTCCCAATCATGCCCGCACCTCTTTCATGCGCGCCTGTGGCGCTGTGCCGTAATACGAATGACAGATGGCAATCGCCAGCGCATCCGCCGCATCCGCCCCTTTGGGCTGACACCCAGGCAGCTGTAGTTTGACCATGTGAAGTACCTGCTCTTTTTCGGCATGACCGACACCCACAACCGTTTTCTTGACCCGGTTGGGTGCATATTCCCCCACCGGCAATCCGGCCTGCGCCAGTGTCAGCAAGGCCACTCCGCGCGCCTGACCCAGCTTTAGCGTTCCGGCCCCGTCTTTGTTGACGAAGGTCTGTTCGATAGCTGCCTGATCAGGTTGATGCTCGGCGATGACCTCGACGATCTGATTGTGCAGCGACAACAACCGCTCGCCCAAATCGTCGCCGTCTGATTTGCACAAACCGTTGGCAACATGGGTCAGGCGGCTGCCATGTGATTCGATGACGCCCCATCCCAGGGTCCTTAGCCCCGGATCAATGCCCAGAATTCGCATGTCGTGCCTCGGCCTGCTCGGGTTTTTTGTGATCTTTGTTTCCGATTAGCACGAAGCGTGAACATTTTCCAAGCGAATTGACGCGAAGTCTGAAAACGACACACCTAACCCACCCGCGACAGCGCGGCCTGTTTGCGACAGCGAAATGCCTGAATTCGACACGTTTCATGACCGTTAAATGGCTAATAAATTAAGGCTTTTTTAGAAAGAACCACCCTTGCAAAAATTGCATAGGACACATGCAATTTCTGCTCTTGCGCGGCCAAATCCACGTCACTAGATGCCCGCTTAGTATCAAAACTGTAACACCAACCAGAAGGAAACAGGATATGGCTGCATTGGACACCACCCGCGCCACCACTGGCTCATTCGGCCTCGTCGGCCGTATCGGCGCAACTTTCGCATCGGTCGTAAACGCCGTCGCAGAATGGAATGACGCCCGTGTAACCCGCAACACGCTGAGCGGTCTGACTGATCGCGAGCTGGAAGATATCGGCCTGTGCCGCGGCGATATTGACGTCGTGGTGGAAGGTCGTCGGTAAGACGCAACCATCACTCATTCGCCCCTTTCCTCCCTTAGGGGCACAAAAGAACGCCGCGCATTTCACGATGCGCGGCGTTTCTTTTCAAAGCTGACCGAATTCAGCGAATGAGGCTATTGATATTCGTCGCCAAAAACTCTGACACGGGGTCAATCTGCATGACCCAGGCGCCGGCCTGTTCAACCGACGTACCCTGCGCCAGACTATCAACGCGATATTGATAGGCTGAAGCGCCAAGGCTGGTTAGCAAAAAGGTCTTGAATGCAAACAGCCCAGCAAGACAGATCAAAAGCAGCTTAGCCGGAACCGCAGATTTGACTCGCTGCGGTTTCATCACCACCAGGCCATCTTTGCGCATCGTGGCGCGATAGCCTCGGCTGAGCTTGGCGTGTTTCTTGTTCAGGCGATGAACGCGCTGACCAAATTCCAGTTGTTTTCCCGTCATGGCAGCCTCCAATAAACCGCCCCCGTAACCACGTCCTGACGGTAGTTACAGATTGCGACAAAAAAGAGGCAAGAATCCATGAAACTCCTGAAAATGGTCTAAATTACGCCCTGTTTGCTTAAGATTAGCGTTGTCCATTCACCAATCTCATCTCTTTTAGTCAAATTGAACCCGTTTTGTAGATAAACCGAGATCACATCATCGGCCTGCTCATTGAGGATTCCCGAAAGAATTGCATATCCTCCGGCCCGCAGATTCGCTCCGATTTCGGGGGACAAGGCAACCAATGGACCTTTAAGAATATTGGCAAAAATCAGGTCGTAAGGGGCGTGCGACTGCAGATCCGGGTGATCGAATCCAGCGGCTTCGATGCATTGAACCCTACCGGCCATATCGTTGGCTTTCAGATTGGCTTCGGCCACATCTACCGCAACCTGATCTATGTCGCTGGCGATGATATCACCGTCCCAAACCCGCGCGGCGGCCATGGCCAAAACGGCAGTCCCGCAGCCGATATCGGCAATTTTGGATGCCGTGAATCCATCGTCCAGCAGGAAATCCAGCGCCTTGAGACAACCCAAGGTCGTGCCATGGTGACCGGTGCCAAAGGCCATCGCGGCCTCAATCAATAGCGGGATGCGCCCTTCGGGCAGCTTATCGGCATCGTGGCTGCCATAGACGAAGAACCGCCCTGCCTCGACCGGGGCGAGTTCGCGGCGCACATGGGCAACCCAATCGGTTTCGGGCAGTTCCGAAACCACAAACGGCTTGGCCTCGAAGGCCGCGGCCAGAACGGCCAATGCGGTGTCATCGGGGGCTTCGGTGAAATAACCGCCAACTTCCCACAGGCCCGAGCCGTCCTCGACCTCGAACACGCCAACGCCCGTGGGTTCCGGGTCTAGCCGCTCCATCGCTTCGCCCAGACCTTCGGCGGCTTTCCTGCCGGTCAGAGTGGTAAGCGCAGTGAATGTGGGCATGGGGGCCTCCTGTCTCAGTTGAAACAGCGCCTAGGGCGTGGGCCCGCCAAGGTCAAGCAGTTGCACTTATTCTGCTGGGGCCGGGGCGTATTTCGACAGGATGGTTTCGTTGCCAGCCTCAGGATGGCGCGGGATCAGCAGCGATAAGCCCAGCGACACCATCGCCATCGCGGCGGCCAGTGCAAAGACCGCTCCAGGCGAGGCCACCCAAAGCAGGCCCAGCAACGCAGGCAGGAACACTGCCGCGATGTGGTTGATGGTAAAGGCCACAGCCGCCGTGGGCGCGATATCGGCCGGATCGGCGATCTTCTGGAAATAGGTCTTCAGCGCCAAAGCCAACGCAAACAAAACGTGGTCGATCACATAGAGGGTTGCGGCCAGTATGACGCCCCAGCCAAACCAGTAGATGCCGCCATATGCGGCGAACACGATGGCCAGACCGGCATATTCAAAGATCAGCGTACGCCGTTCACCGAACCGTGCCACCGCCTTGCCCAGCAACGGGGCGGCCATCATGTTGATCATCAGATTGATCAGATAGAGGCTGGTCAGTTCATGCACTTCAAATCCGAACTTCTCGACCATCATAAAGCCTGCGAAGACGACGAAAATCTGCCGCCGAGCGCCAGCCATGAACTGCAAGGCATAATACAACCAGTACCGGCGACGCAGGACCAGTTTCTTGGTCTGCGGCGTAGGCGCATCAAATTGTGGGAAAGCGAACAAGCAAAACAGCGCCAGCAGGGCCGTTGCTCCACCTGCCGCCATAAACACGAAGTTATAGGACAGATCGAACCGTTCCCAGGTCAGCACGATCAAACCATACACAACCGCCGTAGCTGCCGAGCCCATTGCAACCAGCCAACCCAGTACCTGCGGTGCGCAGTCCTTAGGCAACCATTGCAGTTGCAGCGATTGGTTGACGGTTTCGTAGTAGTGAAAGCCTATCGAGCTGAACAGGGTAACGAACAGCAGCCCGCCCAAACTTGGGAACCACGCCGTCACCGCCGTTGCCACACCCAGCATCATCAGCGAGATCATCGCCAGCACTTGTTCGCGGATAAAGATGATCACCGCGATCACGCCGATGGCAAGAAAGCCAGGAATCTCACGAACCGTGTGCAACAGGCCGATATCTGCACCGTCGAAATTGGCAACCTCGATCACGAAGTTGTTCAACAACGCGCTCCACGCGTTGAAGGCAATGGGCATGGTCAGCGCCATCACGAACAAAAGCGTGATGGGGCGGCGCCAGAACGGCAGGCTCTGTGCCTCAGCAAGGGGCATGGGTTTCAGCATGAGACCCCTCTACGCCCATTTATGCTGCTTGGCGAGAGGAAAGCTGCACATGCACAATCGCTCTGCGCCAGTGCAGAGTCAGTAAAAGCTCTGCGGGTCGATATCCACAGTCAGTCGGATGTCGCCTTTCAGGCGCAATGGGGCGATCCAACGGACGATAGCGTCTTGAATAGGCGCACCTTTCGGGGCTTTGACCAGCAGGCGTACACGGTGTCTGCCCCGGATACGCGCGATGGGCGCGGGGGCCGGGCCGAACACCTGCGCCCCGATCTCGCGCAGCGGTGCATCGTTTCGGGCCATGGTATTGCCGATGTCAAAGACAGGGCCGACCTCGGGGCCAGACAAAACGATCCCGGCCATGCGCCCGTAAGGCGGCACGCCAGCCGCCTGCCGCCCAGCGGCCTCGGCCTTCCAGAAACCTTCCTCGTCACCCGACAGGATGGCGCGGATCACCGGATGTTCTGGCTGAAACGTCTGTAACAACGCCTGCCCCGGCTTGTCCGCGCGCCCAGCCCGACCTGCGACTTGTCGCATCAACTGGAACGTGCGTTCGGCGGCGCGCAGGTCGGCGCCATGCAGGCTGAGATCGGCATCAATAACTCCCACCAAGGTCAGTTTGGGAAAGTTATGTCCCTTGGCTACCAACTGCGTGCCGATAATGAGGTCGGCATCCCCCTCGGCGATCTCCTCGATCTTGGCCTTCAACGCCCGCGCCGATCCGAACAGATCAGAGCTGAGCATCTCGATCTTAGCTTCGGGGAATGTCGCCTCGGCCTCTTCTGCCAACCGTTCGATCCCGGGCCCGACAGGGGCCAGCTTGCCTTCGACACCGCAAGAGGGGCAGGCGTCAGGCATCGGTTTGGTCTCACCACATTGATGGCACATCAGACGCTTGAGAAACCGGTGTTCAACCATCCGCGCATCACAGTGATCGCAGGCAATCTGTTCGCCGCACGCCCGACACAACGTCACCGGCGCATAACCGCGGCGGTTGATGAACAAAAGCGACTGCTCGCCCCTTTCGATCCGCTGCCGCACGGCCTGCCGCAAGCTTGGAGAAATCCACGTGCCCGGCTGCATCTGCTCAGCCCGCATGTCGATCGGCTTCATCTCGGGCAGTACTGCCGCCCCAAACCGCGATGTCAGGTCGAGCCGCTCATACTTCCCCGCCTCGGCATTGGCCCAGCTTTCCAGCGACGGCGTGGCGCTGGCCAGAATCACCCGTCCTCCGCAAATGGCTGACCGCAGAACCGCCATGTCACGGGCACTGTAATGTACTCCGTCTTCCTGTTTGTACGAGGTGTCGTGTTCTTCATCGACCACAACCAAACCCAAATCCCGAAACGGCAGGAACAACGCTGAACGCGCGCCCACGACCAGTTGCGCGTCACCCTGCCCGACCATCCGCCAAACCCGGCGGCGTTCGGTCATTGTCGCACCCGAGTGCCACTCGGCCGGGCGCGCGCCAAACCGCGCCTCAACCCGCGTCAGGAATTCGGCGGTAAGGGCAATCTCGGGCAACAACACCAGCGCCTGCCGACCCATCCGCAACGCCTCGGCCACAGCTTCCAGATAGACCTCGGTCTTGCCTGAGCCGGTCACCCCCTTCAGCAGTGTCGTGCCATAGTCGCCGGTTCGCTGACCGATCTGCAACTTTTCAACCGCTGCCGCCTGATCCTCGGTCAGGGTCTTGCCCGGCAGATCCGGATCCAAATGTGGATAGGGCAAATCGCGCGGGCTGTCCTCCTCGCGCACGGCACCCTGTTTCACCAAGCCTTTGACTACTGACGATGTCACACCAGCCTGTTCCGCCAATTCCTTCAGCGTAAATGCCAACCCGCCATAGTCCCGCAGAACCTCCAGAACACGGGTCCGCGCGTCGGTCATCCGGTCTGGCTCACCTTGTCCAAGGCGGTAAATCTTGCGCATTGACGGTGGATCACCCAGTCCCGGCGCGCGCGTCGCCAACCGCAGCATTGATGGCATCGGCGTCAGCGTGTAGTCTGCCACGCGCCCCAGAAACACGTGCATCTCTTCGCGCATCGGCGCAACCTCAAGCACGCGGATCACCGATCGGGCCTTGCTTAGATCAAAGCCGCCCTGCCCTGGCCCCCACACCACGCCTAGAACCTTGCGCGGGCCCAGCGGCACCTCGACAAACGCGCCCAGAAAACACCCGCCCTCGGGCGCCTTGTAATCCAGCGTCCGGTCCAGCGGCTGTGCGGTCAGCACGGCCACCAGCTCACCTTGGTCGAAATACTCCTGAGTGCTCAATGCATATCCTTGGGCCAGGGGGTTTCAGCATGGGTCTCTTTGAGGTAAAGGCATCCGCGACCAAGGCCAACCCATCAAAGGACTGCCCTCATGAAATTCTTCGTAGACACCGCCGAGATCGACGCCATCGCCGAACTGAACGATCTGGGCATGGTGGACGGCGTAACCACCAACCCCTCGCTGATCCTGAAATCGGGCCGCGACATTCTGGAAGTGACCAAAGAGATCTGCGACCTGGTCGACGGCCCCGTGTCCGCCGAAGTTGTTGCGACCGAAGCCGACGATATGATCGCCGAAGGCCGCAAGCTGGCCAAGATCGCGTCAAACATTGCCGTCAAAGTCCCGCTGACATGGGCCGGTCTGAAAGCGTGTAAAACGCTGACCGACGAAGGCCAGATGGTTAACGTGACTCTGTGCTTCTCAACCAATCAGGCGATTCTGGCTGCCAAGGCGGGTGCAACATTTATCTCGCCCTTTATTGGCCGTTTGGATGACATCAACCTCGACGGCATGGACCTGATTGCCGACATCCGTCAGGTCTATGACAATTATGGGTACGAGACCGAGATTCTGGCGGCTTCGATCCGCACCGTGAACCACGTGACAGATAGCGCCCGTATTGGCGCAGACGTGATCACCGCACCACCCGCCGTGATCAAAAAACTGGCCGATCACCCACTGACAGACAAGGGTCTTGAAACCTTTCTGGCCGACTGGGCCAAGACCGGTCAGAAAATCCTCTGATCCTGTAACGCACCCGCGCGGCGCCTTCTGGCGTCGCGCCCGGCCCAACTGCAGAATCTGATCTTCTGATCAGTGTATTGCAGGCGGGAGCTTTTCCGACACAGCCCAAGTTTAATTCTACTTTTGCCTGTATTTTTTCCAAGGCAAATGCACCAACCCGTGTTATAAGCCGCTCAACAAAAAAAGACCGGACGGGACATGAGCAGCAACACCAAACTCAAGGATAATCTCCGCGCCGCGATTCTGGCTGAACCGGACGCTGTGCTGGACGACAAGGATCTGATGCAGGCGCTGGTCGCAGCCAACGAACAGGCGCGCGGTGACAATGTCATCGACCTGCGCGGCATCGCCATGCAACGGCTTGAGGCGCGGCTGGACCGGCTTGAGGACACGCACCGTTCGGTCATCGCAGCGGCCTATGAGAATCTCGCTGGCACCAATCAGGTACACCGCGCCATCCTGCGCCTGCTGGAACCGGTCGAGTTCGAAGATTTTCTGCGCGCGCTAGGCAGCGACGTGGCCGAGATTCTGCGCGTCGATCACATCACGTTGGTTCTGGAAACAACAGTGATGCAGGAAGATCAGGCAATCGAAAAACTGGGTGGCGTGCTGACCGTGGTCGAACCAGGCGCGATCAACGCCTATCTCAGCCAAGACCGCGGCGGCCCCGCACGCGAGGTTGTTCTACGTCAGGTTCCAAATCCAAATCCCCGGATTTTTGGGGCTACGGCCAATCAGTTCAGGTCCGAGGCCTGTCTGAAATTGGATTTGGGCGATGGGCGCTTGCCCGGCATGATTGTCATGGCATCCAAAGACGCCAACCATTTCACTCCGCAACTGGGCACCGATCTGCTGTCGTTTTTTGCCAGTGTGTTCGAACGATCAATGCGCCACTGGTTGTCATGAGCCTGATCTCTCCGGCCTGTCGCGATGCGTTGCAGCATTGGCTGGACAGTCTGGGGGCGTTGGCCGGACGGTCTGAGAATACGCAGACCGCTTATCGCGGCGATATTACAGATTTCCTGTCCTTCATGACCCTGCACCACAGCGAGCGGCAGGGTCTGGCGGCGTTGGCGCGGATCACGGTATCCGACATGCGCGCCTGGATGGCCGATCAACGCGCGTCTGGCGTGGGCGCACGCTCGCTTGCCCGCAAACTTTCAGCCGTCAAAAGCTTTTATCGCTGGCTGTCCGAACGTGAGGGGTTTGAACCCACGGCCGTGCTGTCGACCCGCGCGCCAAAGTTTACCAAGAAACTGCCCCGGCCACTGGCCGAAGACGCCGCCCGCGCCATGATCGAAACGGTCGAGCTGCAATCGACAAGCGATTGGGTCTCCGCCCGTGACGTGGCGGTGGTCACGCTGCTCTATGGCTGCGGCCTGCGCATTTCCGAGGCGCTCTCACTGACCGGCGCAGATGCCCCCCTGCCGGAGACCCTGCGCATCATCGGTAAAGGCGACAAAGAGAGAATCGTCCCGGTTCTGCCCGCGGCCCGCGCAGCGGTGGACCATTACCTGCGACTTTGTCCGCACCTGCAGGCCAAGGACAAAGCACTGTTTCGTGGCGTGCGCGGCGGCCCACTGAATCCACGCGCGATACAGGGGGTAATGGCCAAGGCGCGAATGCAACTCGGCCTGCCTGCAACAGCCACACCGCACGCGATGCGACACAGCTTTGCCACACATCTTCTGGCCGCCGGAGGAGACCTGCGCGCCATTCAGGAATTGCTTGGACACGCATCGCTTTCGACCACACAGACATACACTGCTGTGGATACAGCGCGGTTGATGGAGGTCTACAACCGCGCCCATCCCAAAGCGTGATGTCTCTACATCGTAACGTTGGGTACTCACTCTAATCTTGCTTTTGGTTTGCATCTGCCGAATGCATCGTACATGAACCCTCCATGACTCTTAGATTCAAAGCCCTTTCCGTCCATCTGTTCACTGCCACAGGTGCTGTTTTCGCAATGCTGGCCATGTTGGCGGCCGTCGAAGAAAAATGGAGCCTGATGTATCTATGGCTGGTGGTCTCGTTCATCGTGGACGGCATCGACGGCCCACTGGCACGGCACTACCACGTCAAAAAGAACGCACCCGAATTTGACGGGGTGCTGTTGGATCTGATCATCGACTATCTGACCTATGTGTTCATCCCGGCCTTCGCGCTGTTCAAATCCGGTTTGATGGACGGCTGGACGGGTTGGTTCGCCATTATCGTTATCACCTTTGCCAGCGCGATGTATTTTGCCGACACACGGATGAAAACAAAGGACAACTCCTTTTCCGGCTTCCCGGGTTGCTGGAACATGTTCGTGATTGTCATCTTCGCGCTAGAGCCCAATTTCTGGGTTATCTTGCTGCTTGTGTCGCTGCTTTCGCTGGCGATGTTCCTGCCGCTGAAATTCATCCACCCAGTCCGGACCGAGCGCTGGCGCACAGTGTCGCTGCCGATGGCGTTTGCCTGGACCTTCTTTGCAGGTTGGGCGGCCTGGGTCGACTTTCACCCCGAAAGCTGGGCGCATTGGGGTTTGGTGATTACTAGCCTGTACCTGGTGTTCGCAGGAATTGCGCAGCAGATCATTCCACAGCGCAAGAGCGCAGATTACAAGACTTCCTGAACCTCAAACTCGGTCCCATTGTGGGTGAACACGTCACCCTCTTGCAGGCCAACCATGGCCAGATAAATCGGGCTTTGTGTTGAGATGCCCATGTAGGTTTTGCCGTCCACGTCGAACCGTGTGGTTGAAACGCAGACCACGAACCGGCGGTTGTTGAACTTGACGACAGCCCCGGGCTGTACCCTATCGGTGATGCTAAAATCGGTGTTTTCAATCACATCAATCTTGGCGTGATGGGCATGCACAGGGGCATCAAAAGCCGCCGCCAGATCCGCGTTCTCGCGCGAGGCCGCGATATCGTCCTTGTCATGCCCTTCCCGGTCATCCAGCTGAGAATCCTTCAGGAAAGCGTCGTAATGGGCCTGTGCCGTCGCCAATTCCTGTGCTTCCAATGACATCAGTTTATCAATGATGGCCTTTTTTCGGACGGCCGGGTCTGTTGAGGCAGTCATGCAATGCGATCCCTTGAATTCTCTATCTGATACAAGTTGAGCCTCAACCAGCCGGATTGCAACAGATTTCCGTGATCAGATCAGCAAGCCCGCCGCCCGTTCATGGCGCAGCAGGGCAACCTTGGTCTCTACCCCACCCTTGGCCGAGAACCCACCCAGACCGCCGGCCGACAGAACCCTGTGGCAGGGGATGATCACAGGGATGGGGTTACCGCCACAGGCCTGCCCAACAGGTTGTGGGGGCTGTCCAACTTCTTTGGCAATGTCACCATACGTTCGAGTTTCGCCGAACGGGATGGCATACATCACGTCGCAAATCTGCTTTTGAAAGGCTGATCCGGCGACGAAATATGGAAGATCAAACTGCTCTAACTGCCCAGCATCATAGGCTTCCATCTGTGCGGCTGCTTCTTGCAACAAAGCGGAGTCTGGTTGGTCGTCGTCACCGTCCCAGACAACGCGTGTGATTGCACCATCTGTCTCTTCAATTCCAAGGCGACCAAACTGGGTATCTACAGCAATCATAGGCATTACCGCAGCGTTTCAGATCGCCAGGCTGGGCGCAAGAAGAGAAAACCCCCGGCGTGTGGCCGGGGGTTCTAAGGTTAGCTCAGCGCCTCGTCGCAGCGTCCGCAGACGCCTTCATGGGCGTGGCGGCCCACATCAGGCAGGATTTTCCAGCAGCGCTGACACTTGTCACCCTCGGCCTTTTCGAACAGCACCGCGACGCCTTCGATTTCCGGCACGCGGAACGCCTCGGCCGGGGCCGGGTCGCCGGTGACGGTCAATCCGGACGTGATGCACATGTCATCCACGTCGAAGGTCGCCAGCAGGTCACGGGTGTCGTCATCCTCGACATGTACGATCGGGGCCGCTTCGAGGCTAGAACCGATCACCTTGTCCTGACGTTGGATTTCCAGCGCGGCGGTTACAGCTCGGCGCACACGGCGAACCTTGGCCATGTTGGTTTCCAGCTCCGTATCGCGCCACTCGGTGGGAGTATCCGGGAAATCCACCAGATGAACTGAACTGTCGTCGCCGGGGAACCGCTCCAGCCAAACCTCTTCCATGGTGAAGACCAGAACCGGGGCCAGCCATGTGGTCAGGCGGTGGAACAGGATATCCAACACGGTGCGCGCAGCGCGGCGGCGCAGGGTGTCGCCGTCGCAGTACAGCGCATCCTTACGGACGTCGAAATAGAACGATGACAGGTCAACGGTGGCAAAAGTGAAGACCGCGCTGAACACGCCCTGGAAATCGAAGGACGCATAGCCCTTGCGAACCTGCTCATCCAGATCGGCCAGACGGCTGAGAACCCAGCGTTCCAAACGTGGCATATCCGCCGGATCAACCCGATCCGCTTCGGTGAAGTCAGCCAGCGAGCCCAGCATGAACCGCATGGTGTTGCGCAGGCGGCGATAGCTGTCGGCGGTGCCTTTCAGGATTTCCGGCCCGATCCGCTGGTCAGCGGTATAGTCGGTCTGAGCCACCCACAGGCGCAGGATATCGGCACCGTATTGTTTGACGACCTCTTCCGGCACGATGGTATTGCCCAGCGACTTGGACATCTTGTTGCCTTTGGCGTCCAGCGTGAAGCCATGGGTTACCACATTGCGATAGGGCGCACGGCCCTTGGTGCCGCAGGCCTGCAGCATTGACGAATGGAACCACCCACGGTGCTGGTCAGTGCCTTCCATATAGACATCGGCGATACCGTCCTCGGTCCCATCTTCACGGTCTCGCAGAACGAAAGCGTGGGTTGAGCCGGAGTCAAACCACACGTCCAGCACGTCGAACACCTGATCGTAGTCGTCGGGGTTGGCGATACCGTCGAGGATTTTCTCTTTGAACCCGTCGGTGTACCAGATATCCGCGCCGTCTTTCTCGAACGCTGCTTTGATGCGGGCGTTCAGGTCATCGTTACGCAGCAGATAGTCCGCGTCAGTCGGTAGCGCGCCCTTCTTGGTGAAACATGTCAGCGGTACGCCCCAAGCACGCTGGCGAGACAAAACCCAATCCGGGCGCGCTTCGATCATGGAATACAGGCGGTTGCGACCGGTCTGCGGCGTCCATTTCACCAGTTCGTCGATGGACCGCAAGGCACGTTCGCGGATGGTGTCGCCCATCTCGCCCATGCCGTCATCCAGCTTGCGGTCGACCGAGGCAAACCACTGCGGCGTGTTGCGATAGATGATCGGAGCTTTCGAGCGCCACGAATGCGGATAGCTGTGCTTGATCTTGCCGCGTGCCAGCAGACCACCGACTTCGACCAGCTTGTCGATCACGGCCTTATTGGCGTCACCTTCGCCACCCTTGCGGGACAGGATGTATTTTCCACCAAAGAACGGTAGATCGGCGCGGAACGAGCCGTCATCCATTACATTGTAGGTGATGACCTGCTCAAGCATGCCCAGATCGCGGTAAAGCTCGAATTCCTCCATCCCATGCGACGGCGCGCAGTGGACGAAGCCTGTACCCTCGGTATCGGTCACGAATTCAGCGGCACGGAAGTCGCGGATGTCATCCCATTCGCCGTCGCCACCTTCGGCACCGGCCAGCGGGTGGGTCAGTTGAACATTGGCCAACTCATCCGTCGTCACGTCGCGAACGCGGGTCCACTGATCGTCGTTCAGACGGGCGCGGCCCAACACGTCAGCGGCAAGGTTGTCTGCCAGCAAGAACTTGTCGCCGACACTGGCCCAGCATTCCTCAGGTGCGCCGGTGACTTCGTACAGGCCGTAGGAGATATCCTTACCGTACACGACCGCCTTGTTCGACGGCATGGTCCATGGAGTCGTCGTCCAGATCACGACAAAAGCATCATCCAAGTCGCCTGCATTCACGACTTTGAACTTCACCCAGATGGTGAAGCTTTCCTTGTCGTGATACTCGACCTCAGCTTCGGCCAGCGCAGTCTTTTCGATGGGCGACCACATCACGGGTTTCGAGCCCTGATAGAGCGTGCCGTTCATCAGGAACTTCATGAACTCGTCCGCGATCACGGCTTCGGCATGGTAATCCATGGTGATGTAGGGATCGGGCCAGTTGCCGGTGATGCCCAGACGCTTGAACTCTTCACGCTGGATATCGATCCAGCCTTCGGCAAACTTGCGGCATTCCTGGCGGAAATCGACGATGTTCACCTCATCCTTGTTCTTGCCCTTCTTGCGGTATTGTTCCTCGATCTTCCACTCGATCGGCAGGCCGTGGCAATCCCAGCCGGGCACATAGCGCGCATCATGACCCATCATCTGATGGGACCGGACGATCATATCCTTGATCGTCTTATTCAGCGCGTGGCCGATATGCAGGTGGCCGTTGGCGTAGGGGGGGCCGTCATGCAGGGTAAAGGGCGTGCGGTTTTCTTTTTCACGCAAGCGGTCATAGACGCCGATGGTCTCCCACCGCTCCAGCCATGCGGGCTCGCGTTTGGGCAGGCCGGCGCGCATGGGGAAGTCGGTTTTGGGCAGGTTCAGCGTGTCTTTGTAATCAGGTGTCTGGATCGTGTCGGCGCACATTGGGGGCGTCCTTTGGATGATCTGGTCGTCTTATGGCTCGAAGCGGTCGGTGCGAAGTCTCAAACACCTTTGCCCGGCGTCTCAATGGGTCAGAGCGCCGGGGATATAATTCGAATAATGATGGCCATCCGGTCATACATGGCCGCGCTTATAGGACGCCCGCCCTCAATGGTCCAGAGGTTCCGGGTCCTGCGGCGAATGGCGCAGCTTGGCCCATCGGTTCAGCCATGCCAGCCCTGCCAATGCCAGGCCCAGCGCCAGCAGCGAGAACACCCGGATCAGCCCACCCAGGCCAGCGATATCGATCAGGAACACCTTGGCCACGGCCAGTCCGATCACCACCAGACCCGCCTTGCGCATCAGGTCGGATCGGCGCGCCAGCGATTGGTAGAACAGCACCGCACCAATCGCCAGCAGAGCCATGGTGTAGGTGTAAAGTTCGGGCTGTGTCACGCCGTTGCCTTCATACATCCCAGCGGCGCCCTGCCAAACATGGCGGATCATCAACCCCAGCCAAAGGGCGGCAAGTACACTGGTCAATCCCCAACTGGCACGCTTTAGCCAAAGCGGGGTTGCGTAAATGCGCCAGACCGAGAAACCGATAATCAGCGCAGGCAGCAGATAGGCCACCGCCAGCGTATTCAGAACCGGCGGTCCCAGAACCGGTGGCACGGCTGTGCCGAGCAGCGGGTTCGCCTCGACCACCGCCTGCGCCAGACGCAACAAGCCGTGGCTGGCAAAGAACGCGGCCAGCAGATAGCGGACGTAGTTCAGCTTACCCCCCAGCTCCAACCGCTGGACTTGCGCGAAGGCCAGAAGCAGCCAGATGATCGCCAGCAAGCCCAACCCCCAGTGGCTGTTGGTGGCGTTGCCTTCGCCAAAGCTTTGCAGCCAGCGCTCCAAAAGCAAGGACAGCAGAATGCCCCCGGTTGCCCAAGCCGCGCTTTCCAACAACAGGCCCGCCACCGGGCGATGCATCGGCCGCAGTAGCAACCACCCGATCACAAATCCCAAAGTGGCCCCGCCATACACTAGCGCCATCTCAGGCACCGGTGCATAGCTGGCCCAGGCAAGGCCCGGTGTCAGAACCAACCGAACGGTGACTGTAAATACGCCTGCCCAGATGAACCAAGTCATCGGTGGCAGATTGAATTGGCGATCCAGCGCCGCTGCCACCACGACCATCACAACCAGCGCAATGGTTAACGCGGCCGAGCTGAGAACAATGATGCAGGCAAAACTCAGGCAGGACAGGGCTGATATCGTAGCCAGCGCCGGACGCATCCGGTCCTCGCCATCCGCGCGTGCAAAGCGTTCCGCCAAAACGACCATCAGCACGCCCAGCGCAATTGCGTGCAAGGCCCAAGGGTATGCCCCGATGACGTGGGCCGGATGCCAGCCGACCTCAAGCGCGATGGCCAACGCGGGGGCAAACACCGCCGCTGCTCCGGCCCAGATTGCCGCGTATCTTTGCGCATTCATCGATCGCCATGCCGCAGTGATCGAAATCACCACGCCAAGGGCGATGAGAATGGTTACCACCCAAGGAAAGTCAGCCTCGGGCGTTTCTGCAAAGGTCTCGGCAAACTGGCGCAAAACGATCCCGTTGTCCAAGCCATGCATCAGGACAAACCAGACGAGACCAAGCGCAGGCAGTGCCGTAGCATCCTGCAACGCTTCCGCCCGCTGTGCCCACAACATCAATCCAAGGGTCATCCCGGATAGCAGAACAACGCCCAACCAGAACTCATCAACACTGTCCGCCCAGTGCAGCGACACAATCGCCGAGCTGACAGCGACCGCACCAAAGCCCAGTCGCGTCGGGAATTCCGGCCATGCATCGCCCTTTTTCCGGCTAACGATTTCGCAGATCATCGACCCGCCATGATTGGGCCAAACGCGCCGGACCGGAATTGCGATGGAGATCACAGCCAATGCCGTCACGCAAATCAAGTATGCGGCCTCGGTCAGGGGCGAAGACAACACCAGCAGTAGGCAGGTTGTGTAGGCCCCAAACAAGGTCAGGACCGAAATCCATACCCATCGCCGCACCGTGTCGATTCCCAGACCCAGAACAGCGATGACAACGAAATAGGCATACAGCCAGCTTGGGTTCTCTGACGTGCCACCAACCACGAAGGGGGCAGAAAACGCACCCGTTAATCCGACAGCGGCCAGCAAAGGGCCGTGAAACCAGCCCAAAACCAATCCCACCAGCGCAACCGCGACCATTGCGGTCAAAGCGACCTCGGGGCCGATCAGGTCATAAAGCTGCCGCGCGGCCAGAACGCCTCCGAACAGCGTGACCAGCCCAGCACCGGAAAAGACCGACGGCAGATAGGCAGTCGCTGTGCTTTCGTCATCACCATATCTGCGCCGAATGACCTCGCCAGCAACAATCAGCACTGCACCGAAAAGCAACGCCGCGATCACCCGAGCGAATGGCGGCAACAGCCCGCTTTCAACGCCGTACTGCACCAGAAATATCCCCGCCAGCGCCAGCGACAGGGCCGAGACCGCATAGAACCAGTTCTCGCGCAGCCAGATTGTCAGCGCGGCCAGACGATCCCCGCGGGAGACAACGGCTGCGGGTGGCGTTTGCTCGGCCACAGGTTTGACCGATTGCGCCTTGGCTGCAGACCATGGGGCAGGTTTTGATGCCCTGTCCGGCTTTTCGGTCGGTTTGCGCGGCTCAACCTGCTGCGGTTCCGGCGCATCGCTGCCAAGGGACAGTATTTGGCGCTCCAGATGCTCAACCCGACGACGCAGGCGTGTATGGTTGACTAACAGCACAATGATGGTGACCGGAATGGCCAGCACGATCAATCCGACAAGGACAAGAAGAGATTCCAATGGGTTCTCCGGGCGGTTTCGATGTCAGGCTACCCGAGGCGCACAGTCAGCAACAGCCAGAATTCCCGATAAATTGCTTGTCGGTCTTAATGGCTACACCCAACCAATCGACGGGCGGGCGATCATCAGCCAGATGATAATCAAAACCGACGCAAAGGCAGGAAATCCGCAAGCGAACCAGATGCGGAACAGACGGTGATAAGCCCAAGGCAGCGGCGCGTCCGCATCTGCAGAGGCCTGCGCCAACCTGCGCATTCGAACCTGAATCCACACCACCGGCAACCAAAACACCCCCGCAACCGCATAGAGCACCAGCGAGGCCAAAACCCAACCTTCGGTCAAAGGCCAGCCCAACCGCCATGCCAGCAATCCGCCTGTCACCGGTTGCAGTACAACCGCCGTTGCCGTGAACAGCAGATCGGCCAGCACCACGGTTCCTGCGGTCTGCGCGATGAACCTGGCGTCACCAGAACGATGCGCGATCAGCATGAAAAACGCGATGCCTGCCCCCGTGCCCAACAGGACGCAGGCGCCGATAGCGTGTAACCAACGCAGGATCAGGTCAGGGTCCATCAGCGGCTCTGCAACAGGGGCCAGGCGATAAGCGACAAGGTCATCGCCGGCAGGATTTTGATCAACGGGCCAAGCGGGTCCAGCCACAGGTCGGGTACGGTGAAACTGGCCGCCAGCAAATAGAACAAGGCCACCGCGACCTGCGCCAGACAGGCGCGCGCAGCCCAGGGTCGCCACAGGATCGCAAGCCCCAGAAAAATGTCGACCAATGACCAGAACAAAACGCTGGCAACGGCCATTCCGGTGCTCCACCCGGCCCCGGTCAGAACCGATGTAGCCTTAGGCAGACCAATCAGCCCGAAAAAGCCGGACAGCAGCCAGAACAGGCTGAGCGCGGCGACGACCAGTGGCATCAGCAAGGACATTCGCGCAACCAGCCGATGTTCACGGGCGCAAGTCAGGTCTGCATAAACCTGGGGCAAGGGTGCCAGTGACCGGCCTGTTGCGGCGCGATACGGTTCCGGATCACCAACCACACCCTCGCCCATCACGGTCATCGCATTGCTGCGCAAAGGCGAGCGCCAACCCAAATGGCCCAACGCATCAGCGCCGCGTGCGATTATGGCTGTAACAACCGCCGGCATTCTCACAGTGAATCGCGCTGCGGGAAAACCCATCCAGCGCCGTGTCTCGGCCAGGACCTCAGATAGTGAGGCGGGCGTGTCTTCGACCAGATCGTAAGTGCCCTGTGGGACCTCATCGGCCACGGCTGCGGTCACAGCACGGCACAGGTCCGACATGCCGACGCATTGAACCAAAACATGCGGATACGCGATGGGTTGTATCAAAGGAACCGCTGCCAGCATGCGCAGCAGCGCTGTTCCGCCATAATCGGATTGCCCGATCACCAGACCGGGTTTGAAAATCCAAAGCGGCACATCACAGGCCCGCAGCGCAGCGTCCCCAGCCGCCTTGGTGCGCATGAAATCCGTTTCTGCATCGAGGTCGGCACCAATGGCCGAGATTTGAACCACCGCAATGCCCCTTTGCGCGCAGGCTTGCCCCAAGGCCGCAATGGCGGTGTGATGCACAGCCTCGAGATCATCGGCGGGACCATCCTGTAATGCTCCTGCACAGTTCACGACACAGTCAACGTGCTCCAGATGCGCGACCCAGTCCTTGGGCTGCAGACAAGCCCGCAAATCGCCTTGCACCTGCGTGACATCCGGCAGAACCTGCACCCCGGTTTTCAAGTTACGCACAAAGGCCGCCACATGCGCGCCCTCGGCTTGCAGAGATCGCGCCACCGCAGCGCCGATAAAGCCATAAGCTCCTAAAACCAAGACATTTTTATTCTCAATCCGCAATGATTGCTCAACCCGATGAACCTGTTTGCGGCAGCGTAACCGTTGGCCAGCAATTAACCAGCCCTATGGGACCCACTGCGACAATCTTGGCCGTCAGGGGTGAAACAGCGAGCCGACAAGGTAAGCGATCAAGGCCGCTGCACCGCCGATCAAAAAGGTCTCGAGCCCGGACCGCCACCACGGGGACAGCGACCAATGGGCTTTGAAGGCCCCAATGGCAAAAAAAACTCCCATCGTCATGCAGGCCGAGATGGCAAAGGCATGATCGACCGATAAAAGGAATGGCAGCAATGGCACCATGCCCGCGACAAGAAAGGCGATGAAGGTCGCCATGGCAGCTTTGAACGGATGGGGGTCAACGCTGCCCAACCCGTATTCGCCTTCGACCATCAGGTTGATCCAATTGTCGTGGTTGGCGGTGATTGCATCGGTGGCGTCATCCAGAACGTCGCCCGACAGGCCCTTTTGGGCTAGTATCTCGCGCACCTCGCGGCGCTCGCCCTCCGGGTAAAGGCTGATGTGGCGTTCCTCGATGGCGCGGATGCGGCGGATGTTGTCCAACTCGGCCTTGGTGCCCGAGTAATTCCCGGCAGCCATGGAAAACCCGTCGGCCAGAACATTGGCAAGCCCCAGCGCCACGATGATGAACGGCGAAAGCCCCGCTCCGGCAACCCCGGCCACGATGGCAAAGGTGGTGACCGATCCGTCGATACCGCCATACACCACGTCCCGCAGCACCCCTCGCCCCGGAGGCGCATTGATCCGCGCGGCGATTTCCTGCTGGCTGTGTCCGTGATCGGTCATGGCTGGCTCCGGCTTTGTTATGCACACCAGCGGGCCACAGGACTTTGCGTCAGGTCAAGTTTTGGAAAACAACCCGCTGAGCGCGCGTTTGATCATCCCGCGCGTAGATGGCTTGTGCCGGTCGGAAAACGGCAGTGGTCGGCAAACCTCCATCGCAGCCACACCAACCCGCGCGCTGAGCGCGCCGTTCACCAGCCCCTCGCCAAACCGGCGCGACAGTTTACTAAGGACCGATCCGCCCAGAATAGGTTCCAGCAGATCATCACCCACGGCCACGGCCCCGGTCGCCACCAGATGCACGAACACTGCACGGGTCAGGCGCCAACTGCCCAGAAATCCAGCGCGTCCGCCATAAATCTCAGCAACCCGACGGATCATCCGTAATGAGGCCGCAAGCGCCGTCACAACATCGGCCAACGCTAAGGGCACCAGTGCGGTCACCGTGGCAACCTGACGGGCGGCGGCCTCGACCTCACGGCTGGCGGCAGCGTCCAGAGGGGCCAGCAATTCGTCCTCGGCCAAGGTCAGCAGGGTTGTGGCGTCGAATTGCTCTTCCATCCGTTCAGCCAGACGGTCACGGCCCCACCGGGTTTCTTCGCGCCCTTTGTAAAACGCGATCAGGCGGTTGGTGACTGCACGGGCCTGTGCCAAATCCGCCTCAGCCAACGCGGCATCTGCGGCGCGGCGCATCCCATCCACGCGGGACAAGCGCCCGATGGCTGCCAGCTCCCGTAGGGCGATGATCAGGGCGACCAGAACCAACGCACCGATCAGACCAGTTACAACCCAGCCCAATATCGGTGAGCGCAACAACAGCGAGGTGGCGAAATCCCATGCGGCAACAGAAACCACCGCGCCAATCACGGCCAGCGCCAGACCCCAAAACCATCGTGACAAAACCGAGGGTTTCCGCGCAGCCAAGCGGGCTGCCGCTTGCATCGCCTGACCTTGAGGTGGCTCAATATCGGGGACCGGCGGAGCCTGTGCTACGTCGGCGGCAGGTTCTTCCGTATCGAGATCAATCAGTACCGGACCTTTAGCCATCCGCCACCCCTTTCCGCCGCCAGACATATTTGATGTCTGGCAGATTTTCATCGTTATCGGCCCCGTCGCTGCGGGCAACTTCGGCAAAACCGTTGCGCTCATAGAACCGGCACGCCCCGTGGTTGGCCTGAAACGCAAAAAGGGACAGTTCGATCTGATCGGACTTGGCGTGGTCCAACAAGCGCTGTCCAATGCCTTGTCCACATTCTGGCGGTGTCAAATACAGGGAATGAACTTCTGTTTCATTGAGCGCAAGAAATCCCACAACGCCAGTATCGGTTTCAGCCACCGTGACCCACCCTAGATCGATCATCCAACCGCAAAAGGCGATGGTTTCAGCGCAGGTATGTAGCTCGGGCATCCAGTCGTTTTCGCGCGAAAAGCCGTGCAGGATCTCTCCGATCTTTCCGGCATCCGTGGTACGAGCGGGGCGGAGGGTCACGGTCACAGGCGGTCTCCGATCAGGAACTGCGTGGCGCGGTCCAGCCGGATATGGGGCGGGCCATCGCCCGGACGCAAGGTCAGATGCGCTGGGGCAAAGGCCATAAACCCAAAATCCTTATCCAACCAGTTTTCAGCCCCGTTTCGGGCCGGACCCAATAAATGCGCTGGGTCATCAGGCAGATCACCGGGATAAAAGGCCGCCTGTTTGCCGTTCAGCAACGTCCCACGCACACAGGGCAGGTCCGCCCCGTTATGCGTCCGGATTTCCTCGGTCGTGGCACGCAGGGCGGCCAGCGACAGCGCCGCCGTCTCGGCCCCGGCAAAGCTGGCCCGGTCGCGGGCATCGCGGGTCAGAGCCTCCATGATATGGGTTAGGCGAGGATGCTGCGTGTGGTGCAGGTGATCGGCCTTGGTGGCTGCGAACAGGATACGTTCAACCCGCTTGCCCAACAGCAACTGGCTGAGCCACGCATTGCGCCCCGGTCGAAAGGCCGACAGGATATCGGCCATCGCGCGACGCATATCCTCAACCGCTTGCGGCCCCTTGTGGATTGCGCCCAGCGCATCGACCAGAACCACCTGACGGTCGATCCGCGAGAAATGATCGCGAAAGAAGGGTTTCACCACTTGCGATTTATACGCCTCATACCGCCGCGCCATTTCGCGGTGCAGGCTGCGGCGCGGCGCGTGGCCCTCCACCGGCAATGGCGCAAAGGTCAGCACCGGAGAACCCGCCAGATCGCCGGGCAGTAGAAACCGCCCCGGCGTACAGTCGTAAAAGCCTGCATCCCGTGCGGCGTTCAAATACGCAGCAAAGGCTTTGGCCAACGCCTGAGCCGTGGGTTCGTCATGAACATCCGCAGGGTTTGCCACCCTGGCCTGCGTCAAATACGCGGCCGCTTCGGTCCGCGTTTCGATACGGTTTAAGGTTTCGGCTGACCAGGCCTCGTATGATTTATCCAGCAGGGCCAGATCCAGCAGCCACTCACCCGGATAGTCCACAATATCCAGATGAACCGTGCGCGGCCCCTGCAGACCCGCAAGCAACCCTGCCGGACGGGCCTTGAAGGAAAGGCGCAGCTCGGACACGGCGCGCGTGCTATCTGGCCAATGAGGCTGCGGCCCGATCAGCGCAGCCAAGTGGTTTTCATAATCAAAGCGCGGCACCGTATCGTCCGGCTGGGGTTGTAAGTAGACCGAATTGATGCGGCCCTCCTGCTGCGCGACCAATCCTGGCATACGCCCCCGGTCCAGCAGATTCGCAACCAGGGATGTGATGAACACCGTCTTTCCCGACCGCGCCAACCCGGTAACGCCCAGACGGATGACCGGTTCAAACAGAGTTTCAGACACGCGGTCGCCCACGGATTCAACACCGCGCACAAGACTGTCTGCCAGGGATGAGATGACCAAACTGTCGCCCCGCTTTTATCGTTTCGCTCAAGATAGGTAGAGGGCGTCGTACATACCAGCGCTTTCCAACCCTTGCCCCGTTTTGCAGGGCGGGTTACCAGCGGCCCATGCCTAGATACGCGCTGAAAGTCGAATACCAAGGGGAACCGTTTGCCGGGTGGCAGCGGCAAAAGGAATTGCCGTCTGTGCAGGGAGCAATCGAACAGGCCTTGTCGCGAATTCAACCCGGTGATCACACCATTGCTGCAGCAGGCCGCACCGATGCGGGCGTTCATGCGCTGGGTCAAGTCGCCCATTGCGATCTGGTCAAGGATTGGGACCCGTTCCGCCTGTCTGAAGCGCTGAACTATCATCTCAAGCCGCAACCGGTGGCCATCGTCAAAGCCGCACAGGTTGACGAAGACTGGCACGCCAGGTTTTCCGCGTTAGAGAGGCAATACCTGTTCCGCATCCTGATGCGTCGTGCGCCTGCGACCCATGACGCCGGGCAGGTCTGGCAGATCAATCACCAGCTGGATGTCGATGCCATGCAAGCCGGGGCGGATATGTTGATCGGGCAGCATGACTTCACCACCTTCCGCTCATCCATCTGTCAGGCCGCCAGCCCGGTCAAAACGCTGGATGAGTTGCGGGTTGAACAGGTCGATGGTTTCTCGGGACCTGAGATACATTTCCACGTCCGCGCCAGGTCGTTCCTGCACAATCAGGTGCGCAGCTTTGTCGGAACGCTGGAGCGTGTCGGTGCGGGCGCGTGGACGCCCGAAGATGTGTGTGACGCGCTGCAGGCCGCTGATCGCGCCGCCTGTGGGCCGGTATGCCCGCCGCAGGGCTTGTACCTAGCGCGGGTCGGGTATCCGGAACCGGTCTTCGGTTAAATCGTGCGCAGAAGCAAACCGCTGGCAATCACCGCTATCGTCAGCCCCGCCACCAATTCAATTGTCGGGGCCAGCACAGATGCAAACCTTGTGGCCGAGGCAGAGGCCAGCAATCCCCCGCGCAACCCGAACGACGTCCACCCGACCAGGGTCGTGACCATCGCCGTACCCAACGCCATGGCAAACGCCCCAGCGATGCCAACCATCGCGATCCCCATCTGCCATGTCAGGATCAGCACAAACAGCGCCCCAGTACAGGGTCGGGCCGCGATACCGGCAATCAACAACAACGCCTCGCGCAGGCTGCCGACCTGAGCAACCTCTTCCACTGAGGGGCCGTGGCGATGGCCGCAATCTGAACAGACATCGTGGTCGTGATGATGGTCGTGACCATGGTGATGACCTTGGTCTTGATGCGCTTGCGCTGTGTTACTGCGGTGTCTGCGGGCAAAGCTGCGAATGGCGCGAAACACCAGCCACAGACCGATCGCGGCGATGGCACCATAGCTGATCGGGGCCATGACCTGTTCGGTTGTTCCCACAAGGCTTTCGCGTGACATCTGAAACACCAAAACGCCAGCGTAAACCAGCACGACTGCTGTCACTGCCTGCCCCAGACTGGACAGCACGCTGATTGCGGATAACCGCCAAAAGGCGACCCGACGACCCAGCCCGTACCCGCCGATCAGCACCTTGCCATGACCTGGACCGATGGCATGAAAGAACCCATAGGCGAAACAAACCGTCAGCAGGGTGGCGACGGCCTCGGGCTGTTCTGCCCGTGCGGCGCGTAAGGATCGGGCGATCTGGTTCTGAAACTCGCGCTGCTCACCCGCCGCCCACGCGGCCAGACTGTCAAACCCACCGCTGCCCCAAAACCACAGAAGCAACGTAATGGCGATGGCAACCGGAACAATCAGGTATTTGGACATGAAACGAAAATCTCGGTCGCAAAGTTTTCCCCGACCAGCGGGATATCGTTTTCCTCAAGGTCGTAATCGGCGTCCAGTGTCAACAAAAAGGCCTGCATCTGCGCCAGCTGACCATCGATATCGGGGTCGATCCGATCCATCTGACAGGACGCAGGGCCACTCACCGTCACCGGGCGGGTCAGTTCATAGGCAATGTAGAACGTCTCATCAAAAGCCTTCGCCGTCAGCGAAGATGCAGACACCGCGTCTCCATCAACCGCGCGCAAATGGGTTGTCACGATACGACCATCTTCGGTGGTTGCTGTCGGTTCCAATGGGCCGGACAGCGACACGGGCACGCCATCTGCAAAGACAACCAGATCGCCATTGTACCCTTCGATCCACTGTGCGTCGAAACCGGCCAGGAATTTCTCTTCATTTTCAGTGAGAACTCCGTCGAAATCCTGATCCAATTTCATGTCTTCAAGTTGATACAACGAGTAAAGTTCATCATAAGCCCAGGTCACCCGCACATGGGTCAGTTGGCCGGCGTCATCCACAATGAACTCTAGCCCGGTGTCGATAAAGACATGCGGATGCGCCATGGCCGGAATCGGCAGGCAGCAAGTCAACAGGGTTACAATCCAACGCATGCGTGAAAGATAGGGCCTGCGTCCGCGCGCGGCAATGCGATTCAATCAGCGCCCGCAGAAACCGGCCAAAGGGTCATTTTGGCGGGAACAGAACCAGTGTTTGCAAGGCCGTACCGACAGGACCTTGCGTGTCATACAATACGGACTGGGACATTCCGATCCCCGACGGCTGCCAATGGCACAGTGATTCTGAGGCCAGCCAATCCGACCCCGGCTCGCGATGGATTTGCACGGTCAGATCGGTGTTCATGAACCCCATCTCGGTCGTCGGTGCGTTCCACGAGATGCCGTTGCCACAATCGGCCAGCGGGCACAGTACCTGAATCGGCGAAGGGTCCTCGCCCTCAATCAAAGCCGGGGTGCGCATCCAGACCGTCTTGGGACCGGCGCCCTGATTACCGTCTTTCGGGTACAGCACTTCTGAGTGGTTGGCGAAGCCCGGCAGACCGTGGCGTATCTCACCGATCGGAAATGGCCCCGTCACCGCATCTTCCAGCCGGGGTGGAGCAACCGTGACATTCGGGACCGGTCCCAGGTTACGGTGGGCCAAGTGCATCGTGGTCGCAGTGGCGCAGAGCGTGTCATCCAGATCGTGAACCGTTACCCGCGTGGTCGCCAGCGTCTTGGTGTGGCGCGTAGTCTCGGCAGCAACGCGCAGCCCTGCCAAGGGTTGTGGGCGCAGCAGATCGACCGTCAGGCGGGTCAGCATCTTTTCCGGTCCCACCTCGGTTTCCGCGGCACGCACGATCAGACCGCTGACAGGCCCGGCGTGGCAGTGATCGGCCGACCACGGCCCCCGGGCGGGGTCATTGCCCACAAAAGCGCCATCAGGGCGCAGATGAAAATAGGCCTGTTGGCTCAGGTCTTGTGTCCCGTTCATACGCTGCCTCAAAAGTTTTCTGTGCGTGTCTGGTCATCCGATCCGATGACCGGGCTTTACCTTGGGACAAAGAATGACTTAGCTGCGGCAACGATGTCCAGTTCAGTGACGGCACGTCATCACTGGCAAATTGAAGCAGAGGGGGGCGCGACATGGCGTTGCTGATCGAAACCGGGTTGTCCGACTGGATAAGCGACAACGACATCGCCCAAGACATTCGGCGGCTGCACCCGGACATAGATGTACGCACGCCTGAAACCCTTGGTGATCCGACCGAAATCACGATGGTCGCCGTCGTCGTGCTGTGCAACGATCACCCCAAGCGGCTGCCCAACCTGAAACTGGTGCAAAAACTGGGCGCCGGGGTCGAAACCATCGTCAGCAATCCGCACCTGCCCACGCATGTGCGTATAACACGGCTGAAACCGGACGCCCCCGCGCAGGGTATTGCCGAATGGTTCGTCGCTTATGTTCTGCGCCATCAACGACACATGACCTTTCATGAAAAGGCGCAAAACCGCGCGGAATGGACCCCCAGAGCACCACTCTATTCGCCAGACACCGTGGTAGGTGTGCTGGGTCTGGGCCATATCGGTGCCCGCAGCGCCAAAATGCTACGCGCCGTCGGGTTTCAGGTGATGGGTTGGAGCCGCTCAGCCAAGCAGATCGATGGGGTTACCTGCCTGCATGGCGACGCGGCTCTGCCAGAACTGCTGGGTCAGTGCGACCATGTCTGCGCGATCCTGCCTTCGACCCCGCAGACAATCGGTTTGTTCGATGCAGGGATGCTGGCGGCAATGAAGCCAGGTAGCCAGTTACTGAACGCGGGTCGCGGGGATCTGATTGAAGAAACCGCCCTGATCGTCGCGCTGGATCATGGTACACCCGGTCATGCGGTGCTGGACGTGACTTCGACCGAACCACTTCCGTCCGACAGCCCGCTCTGGACACATCCCAGTGTCACCATCACGCCGCACGTGTCGGGCTGGCATCTGGGAGAAGCGCTGGCTGATGTGGGCGAGAATTTCCGCCGCCTGAGCGCCGGAGGCCTTTTGCTGCACGAAGTCGACAGGACCCGCGGTTACTAGACCCAGATCAGGGTGTCAGGATCCAGTTTCCGCCTGCGTCGCGACACCGGCGGGTTCTGACCTCGCGAGTCTGATCCGATCCTTCGGGTCGAATGAAATGCTGCAGGTGTACGCAGTTGTCACGTACGTCGCGGACGCGAATCGTGCCTTTCGAACCGGTGGCTTCGTTCACCCAGGAACTTTCCTCACCCACCCGGGGTGTCGCGCCTGACAGCATCGCGTCAGCGGCTGTGTTCACAACCTCGAAATCTGCAGGTGTCAGCCCCATTTCTGCGATGATTCGGGAAAGCGGCTTGGCCTGCACGGTCGGGATTGCCGCCAGAACAACAACAGCTACAAATGTAGAAGAAATCCAGGCTTTCATGATCGCCTCACCTTGCTGAAATAGATTTGCATTCAAGACTATACCGGCAGCGAACGGGGGCCAAGCCCTGTTGGGCAAACGCTAAAACTATCCAGAACAATTCTTTTGACAGTCTAAGGCCGCTACTCGCATGGCATTCCATTCGTGGCGTTCGCCCGGCACAACTGAGTTACCCCGCACGAGTGCCCCTTATGGTGCGTGGGCGGACCGAAACAA
Source organism: Ruegeria sp. BB5 (assembly GCF_056539405.1). Classification (NCBI taxonomy): domain Bacteria; kingdom Pseudomonadati; phylum Pseudomonadota; class Alphaproteobacteria; order Rhodobacterales; family Roseobacteraceae; genus Ruegeria; species Ruegeria sp. BB5. Next base: position 41,039 of record NZ_JBQFUX010000012.1, read on the forward strand.
CCACGATCAACTGTGCAAAGACGCGAACCAGCAACCACCCCGCAACTGGCTAACCACTTACGCCGATTCAGTTTTTCCCGCGCAGGGGTTCACAGAAGCGCTTGAATCTGGTGAAATAGCACCGTTTTTAGCACTGGAGATTGTTCAATGGTACTGCGCGGATCCCTGCTGGCACTGGCAGCTGTAATTGGCCTGACGGCCTTAGAGGCGACCCCTGTAGTCGCCAAAGAGGAAACCAAATCGGTCTTCGTCATGAGCCGCACATGGGCCGTTACGCAGGTTTCGGATGCTCCGGTCGTGTACCGCGCCACGCGTGACAACAACAATCTGAACCCGTTCGGTCCGCCACCGCGCCTGCGCACCATTCAAGCTATGGCCGCCATTCAGGCAGCCACCGGATGCAAGCCTATCCGGGCCAGCATGTATCAAAACATCTCAGGCCAGTTCTTTTCGCAGGTCAGCTGCAATTGATCTTGCCGCGAAACGGGCATTGAGGTCAGCGCGGCCCACTGCCATAGCTTGCGCATGAAACTCGCAATCAATGGATTCGGTCGTATTGGCCGCACGATCCTGCGGCAGCTGCTGGCTTTGCCGTGGGGCAAGGATATTGAGCTGGTGCTGATCAACGATATCGCACCGCTGGAAACCTGTGCCTACCTGTTCAAATACGACAGCACGTTCGGCCCCTACTCTGGGCCTGTCGATACCGGCGACGGAACCGTTGTCATCGACGGTCACACAATCCCGGTGACCCACAGCCCCGACCTGTCACGAGTCGACCTGAGCGGCGTGGATGTCCTGATGGATTGCACCGGCGTCGCCCGTACCTCGGATGTTGCCAGCCAGGGGCTGACCGCCGGGGCGGGCAAAGTGCTGATCTCGGGCCCCTCGCCCGCAACCGAAGTCACGATCGTTCTGGGTGCCAATGAAGCGCAGTTGGGCAACGCCCGGATCGTTTCGAACGCGTCCTGCACCACCAATGGGCTGGCCCCACTGATCAAGGTGCTGGATGGAATCGGCGGCATCGCCTCGGCCCATATGACAACCATCCATTGTTATACCAACAGCCAACCCATGATTGACGCCCCGCGCGGCGATCTGGCCCGGTCACGCGCCGGCGCGTTGTCCATGGTGCCCACCACCACAAGCGCCACGCACTTGATTGATGAGGTCATGCCGCATCTCGCGGGTCGCATCTCGGGCGCGGCGGTGCGTGTCCCCACAGCCAGCGTGTCTGCGGTGGATCTGGTGGCGACGCTTGAACGCGGTATGTCCGCCACTGACTTTGAAGCCGAGCTGCGCAAGACGGTCGCGCAGTCTCCCATTCTGGGATGGACCGATCACCCGCTGGTGTCGTCAGATTTGCGTACACGACCGGAATCTTTGGTCATTGCAGGCCCCGAGACGCGGATGGTCGGCGACCGGCAGGTTCGCATTTTCGGCTGGTATGACAATGAATGGGGCTTTTCAGCACGTATGCTCGACGTCGCCCGCCTGATGGCACAGCCTTGAATTCGCGGAACCGCAGCGCGCGGGCCTGCCCGGGCGCTGCCCGGCCTAACGGATCACAAGAATCTTTGATGCGATGGGATCGGGCGGGAGGAGCCCGTCAATGCGTTCATGGGTTGGCGCCACATTACCACCCCGCAAACGGGGCTGACGGGGCACACAAACCGGTAATTTGGCATCTCATTCGATAAGTTCTTTCCCTGTGTGTAAACTGATGCTCTAACATGAACGGTATCAGCCGTTGTTTTTCATAAGACGGTGAAATTGATTTCGACTTGGGGCAGTTGGAGCCATTCGATGCGGGGAAGCAGGCCACAGGCCTTTGTGAAATATTGTCTGCTTGGCGTTATTGCCGCCGCTCTGCCCTCATCTCTGGCCGCGCTGGAAACATCCCTGTCCGCGCCCGGTGCGCCACAGGACGTGGTTGAACGTATCGAAGAAACCTCCTCGGTCCTGACGGCAGATGAACGTGGCTTGGATACCCCGCTCGAGGTTCTGTCTGCCGCCCTGTCAGATTACCGCACACTCGTTCAGATTCTGTATGACGAAGGCTACTTCAGCCCCGTCGTCAGTATCAAGCTGGATGGCCGGGAAGCGGCTGACATCAGCTCGCTAACCGTACCCAACACGATCAACCGAGCGGTTATCACGGTAAATACCGGACCGACCTTCACTTTTGGAACGGCTATCGTCGCCCCTGTTACGCCGGAGACAATCCTGCCAGAGGAGTTCGCTCCTGGAAAACTGGCCACGACCGGTGCCATCCAACAGGCGGCCTCGGCCGGGGTACAGGGCTGGCGGGACGCCGGTCACGCCAAAGCCCAACTTGAAGACCAAACCGTTATCGCTCGCCATGCGCAGAGAAAGCTGGATGCTGAAATCGACCTTGAACCCGGTCCGCGCCTGACCTTCGGCAAGATGTTCATCAAAGGCGATACAGATGTACGCCACCACTCGATCAACAAGATCGCCGGCTTTCCCTCGGGCGAGGTTTATTCGCCAGCGGATATACAGAAGGTCGGCACCCGCTTGCGTCGGACAGGCACGTTCAGCATCGTTTCGATCGAAGAACATGAAACGCCCAATCCCGATGGCACGTTGGATTTCGATGCAACTTTTGAGGACATGCCCAAACGCCGCCTGACCTTCGGGGTAGAGCTGGCCTCGAATGCTGGGCTGGATGTCACCGCGACCTGGACCCATCGCAACGTCTTCCGCCGCGCGGAACGGCTGCGGTTCGAAGCTGCTCTGCGCAATATCGGCGGAACCGAGGATTTGGACGGCCGCATTGGTTTGCGCCTTGATCAACCCGACCGGCTGGGCCCGGACGACAACACCTTTTGGAGCGCCCTGCTGGAGCGCCGCAACACTGACAACTACAACGTCTCAATTGCGTCGCTGGCTTACGGTGCAAGGCGCACCTTCTCTGATCGGCTTTATGCCGAAGCTTCAGCCGGGTTTCAGTGGTCGGATGCAGATGACGCCTATGGCAGCGGCCGCAAGTTCCGCTATTTCATTATCCCAACCCGGTCTGAATGGGACGAGCGTGACAGCAAGGTCAGCGCGACTCGCGGATTCTATCTGGATGCGCAAATCATGCCCTTTGTAGGTTTTTCCGGCACAGACACGGGCATCAGGCTGTTCGCCGACACACGCGCCTATACCAGCCTGGGCACGGGCGGGCGGCTCGTTTTGGCTGGTCGGGCTCAGATAGGATCGATCATCGGACCCTCGCCAAGCAATGTTACACCGGACTTCTTGTTCTTCTCGGGCGGGGCCGGAACCGTGCGCGGGCAGCCGTTCGAAAGCCTCGGCATTCCAGTCAACGGTGGTGAAGCAGGCGGCAAGTCCTTCCTCGGTCTGTCGGGAGAAGTCCGTGGCAAGATCACCGACACGATATCGCTTGTCGGGTTCTATGATTTCGGTACTGTGGACACTTCTTCTTTCATCGGCAGCGGTGCAGAATACCATTCCGGTGCCGGGCTTGGGGTGCGGTATGATCTTGGGGGGTTCGGCCCTCTACGCGTTGACTTAGCCCTGCCGGTTCAGGGCGACACTGGCGATGGTCTGCAATTCTATATCGGGATCGGACAAGCGTTTTGATACGGCAGTTTTCATATCCGGTTGTGACAACTGTGCTGATCCTGACAGCGCCGCCCGTACTCGCGCAAGAGGATGATGGCGGCGGCAGCATGCTGGAACGTTTCCTGCAGGACACTTTGTCAGGAGATGATCAGAACGTCACCGTCAAAGGGCTGCAAGGCGCGTTGAGCGCCCGCGCCACGATTGAAGAGATTACCGTGTCGGACGACGAAGGCGTCTGGTTGACCATCAAGGATGCCGAGCTGGACTGGAACCGGCTGGCTCTTATACGCGGTCGGTTTTCCGTCAATGCCCTGACCGCGCAGGAAATCGATATCGCCCGCGCGCCGGGCACAACCACCAAGGACACGCCTGCGCCGACAGCCGAGACCAAACCTTTCGAACTACCGGAACTGCCCGTTTCCATCGAGATCGGTGAAATCAGGATTGATGAGCTGTCACTGGGTAAACCTCTGATCGGGGTTGCCGCCGATCTGGCGGTGACGGGGAACCTGTCACTGGCCGATGGTACATTGGACACCAACCTGGATGTCACCCGCCTGGACCGCGGAGGGGATGAGGTGACACTGACCGCCGGGTTCCAGAACACCTCGCGCGAGATCAATCTGGACCTGCAGGTGAAAGAAGCCGCAGGCGGCGTGATATCAACTGCGCTGAATATTCCCAACAGCCCACCGATCGGCCTGTCGGTCACAGGCTCGGGCCCAGTGACCGATTTCACTGCTGATATCGCCCTGAGCAGCGACAATCAGCAACAGGTCACAGGGCAGATACAGCTGCGCGCCGCTGAAACCGGTGCGGCAGACGGGATCGCCTTTACCGCCGATCTGGGTGGCGACCTGACCCCCTTTATGGCCGAGGATCTGGACCCATTCTTTGGCCCGAAGACACGCTTGTTCGTGGACGGCCAAACCAAACCGCAAGGCGCGCTGGACATCCCCGATCTGGAATTGACCACCCAAGCCTTGGACCTAAAGGGTGAGTTGCAATTGGCCGAAGGCGGCACGTTGCAATTGGCGGCCTTGCAAGGCCGGATCACCCCGCCCGACGGAACAACGGTGGTTTTGCCTGTCAAAGGCGGCGAAACCTCGATTGAAGCGGCGCAGATTTCCGCATTGTTCGATCAGAAAAACGGCAATTTGTGGGATCTGAGTCTGACGGCGAATGCGTTTCAATCTCCGCAAGCGAAACTGGACACGGCCCGCATCACCGCGCAGGGTACGTTGGAACAGGGCACTTCATTCAGTGTAACGGGAGACCTTCAGGCCATCGTCGACGGGATCGATCTGAATGATCAGGCCCTGAACACGGCCTTGGGAGAGAACATCACGCTGGATGGGCAGTTCGATTACGGCAGCGATCAGTCGCTGAACCTGTCGGGGTTCGAACTGGTGGGAACCGACTATACCCTTGGGCTGGATGCGTTGATCGACGGATTGAATAGTGGCCTGACGGTTGACGGTTCGGCCACGCTCGAGGCATCGGACCTGTCGCGTTTTTCGGACCTGGCGCAGCTGGATCTGGGCGGTAGTGCCGCGGCCCGCGTTGACGGCACAGGCTCACCATTAGAGCGTAGCTTTGACGGCAAACTGGTGCTTGAGGGCAGCAAGCTGGTCACCGGGCGCGACGATATCGATCCCGTCATCAAAGGCGAAACCACCATCACATTGGATGCCAGCCGAGGCAGCGACGGCATCACCATTCGCGAGTTTGACCTGAACAGCGAAGCTGCGCAGGCAAAGGCCAGCGGCGAGGTCACGACACCTGACGGCAACCTGACCATTGACGGCAAGGCCCGCGTGAATGCGTCTGACCTGTCGGTCTTTTCCGGTCTGGCCAAGCGTGAACTGGGTGGCGCCCTGCGGGCGGAAATGGACGGCAAAGGCACCGTGCAGACTTTGGAATTCGACGGCACGGCCAGCGTGATCGGACAGGATATACAAACCGGCATGTCCGACATCGATCCGTTGCTGACCGGCAAGACCACGATAACCTGGGACGGGGCACGCACGACCGATCGGATTGAAATCCGCGAAGCGACGGTCAACGGTACCGCCTTAACTGCAAAAGTCGCCGCAACGGTGGATGACCCTACCGGAGAGCTTTCGGTTGACGGCACCGCCCGTGTGAACGCCCCAAATCTGTCGCTGTTCTCGGGGTTGGCCAAGCGGGATCTGGGCGGCTCGGTCACCGCGAATGTGCAGGGCAACGGAAATCTCGCCAATCGTGTCTTTGACGTTCAGGGCAATGTGGACGCTGACGACCTTCAGACCGGGATTGATTTGGTCGATAAATTGATCCAGGGCCGCACGACCCTGAACATTGATGCCGACAAAGACAACGACGGCATGGAAGTCCGTACATTTAGCCTGAGGGGCACTGCCCTATCGGCTACAGCATCGGGCAAACTGGACCGAGAGGCGGGTGGCCTGACCTTCTCGGCCCAGCTTGACGACCTGTCCCGTGTCATGACGTCGATGTCCGGCCCGCTGACGTTGGACGGGAATGTTGCCCCAACAGGATCGGGACTGGAAGGAGACATGCGCCTGAGCGGCCCGGACAGTTCCTATGCAGCCCTGACCGGAACAGTAGACACCGATGGTTCGGCCGATTTGGATTTCGACGCCAAGTTGAACAGGATCGAACGGTTCGCGCCCGAATTCCCTGGCACCGTTGCGGCAACCGGCACAGCCAAGCGCGACAACGGCGTCTGGACCATTGACGGGTCAGCCAATGGCCCGGCCGAGATCAACAGCACTATCGCTGGAACCTTCGATGAAAACAGCGGCGAGGCCGATCTGCGGGCGCAGGGTGGCATCAACCTGGGTGTCGCCAACATCTTTATCTCACCCAACAAGATCGAAGGATCGGCCCGGCACAATCTGCGGCTCAAGGGAAAGCCCGAGCTAAGTTCGCTCAGCGGTTCTATCACCACTTCAGGCACGTCAATTGCGATCCCTGAGATCGGACAGACAATAACCGGCATCAGCGGCTCGGTCGAATTGGCGCAGAGTCGCGCTAATATCTCGTTGAATGGTGGCATGCGCGCGGGCGGCACTTTTACCATCTCGGGGCCATTGGACCTGACACCGCCGCTGAACGCGAACATTGTTACGCGGCTCAATCAGTTGGTGCTAACAGACAAGCTTCTGTATGAGACCACTTTGAACGGTGAGATCGCCATGACCGGAGCGCTGGCGGGCAACAGCGCCATTTCCGGTCAGATCACGTTCGAGGAAACCAATATCAACCTCGCTGCCGCGGCTGGTGCCGTGGGCGCTGCACCGATCCCCGAGATCAGGCATGTCAATGAAAGCGCGGCTGGTTACCTGACACGGGAACGCGCGGGCCTTGTTGTCGAGGAAGGCGCGGAAAAAAGCGATTCACGTATCGCGCTGGATGTCAGCCTGCTGGCACCCAAGGCGGTTTTCGTGCGCGGCCGGGGTGTGAACGCCGAACTGGGGGGGCGGCTGAATATCGGCGGCACGACCACCGCAGTTATCCCATCCGGCCAAATCGAACTGATCCGGGGAAATTTCGACATTCTGGGCCGCAGGCTGGCCCTTACAAAAGGCATCGTGACACTGCAAGGCGACCTGACGCCGTATATCGAGTTCGCCTCATCCACCAGCACGTCCGATGGCACCGCCACAATCGAAATCGCGGGCCCGTTGGATGCGCCGGAGGTTGACGTTTATTCCGACCCTGAACGCCCAGCCGAAGAGGCGCTGGCCATGCTCTTGTTCGGCAACCGGTTTTCCGAAATTTCACCCTTTGTCATCGCCCAGATGGCGGCGTCTCTGGCGCAGCTCAGCGGTGCCGGGGGAGATGCAACCAAAGGGCTTCGCGATTCGACCGGCGTTGACACTGTGGATATTGGCGCGTCCGAAGGCGGTGCGGGCCGACTGGGGGCCGGCGCGTATCTGAGCGACAATCTCTACACAGATTTCACCGTCAATACCGAAGGTGACACCGAGGTGAACCTGAACCTTGACGTGTCGGACAGTTTTACTGTCCGCGGTTCAGTCGACGGGCGCGGAGAAACCGGGGTTGGCGTGTTTTTCGAACGGGATTATTAATCGCTGCGGCGGATGCCAATGGTGTGCCCAACCTGCGGCGCGGGGTCCAATGGTGCATGATCTTGAACCATCCGGGCCAACCGCGCTACCGCCCAGTCCGGATAAGGAGTGGAACGCCCGGTCGTATGACTGACGTTCATGAACAGCGCCTCTTGCGTCGCACAGAGTTCGCCATCATCGGACAGCATCTGTGCAAAGTAATGCCCCCGTTTCTGATCGGAATCCAACATCCGAAAGCGAAACCAGAACGGTTCGTCCTGCCTAATCTCGCGCAAAAAATTCATATGCGACTGCAGGATGTAAGGCCCCTGTCCCAACGCGCTGACCTGCGCCTCGCCCAGACCCAGATGGTCATCCATCAAGTGATCCAGCGCGCGATCGAAGGCCACGCCATAGAACCCCACATTCATGTGGCCGTTATAGTCGATCCACTCAGGCAAAACCGTGAACCCTCGTATCTCAATCGGGGCGTCATAGGGTCCATCGTGACCGCTGAGGGGGTTAGTCATTTGGATCTTCCTCGAATATTGCGACGGCACGGACAAAACCCGCCGAGGCGCCCTTGATCTTGAACGGAAAACACGAAATTTCGAAACCCGTTGGTGGCAGGTTCTCCAGATTGGTCAGTTTTTCCATGTGGCAATAACCGATATCCATCGACGCCCGATGACCTTCCCAGATGATCGACGGGTCGCGCGTCTCGGCATATTCCTGGGCTGTCAGCGCAAAGGGTGCGTCCCAGCTCCAGGCGTCTGTGCCAGTGACCCTTACGCCGCGTTGGGTCAGGTACAACGTCGCCTCGCGCCCCATACCGCAGCCTTTCATCAGGTAATCGGGTTGTCCGTATTGCGTACCGGCTGAGGTGTTCACGACCACGATATCCAACGGCTGCAAGGTATGCCCGATCCGCTTCAACTCGGCCTCGACATCGGCGGCAGACACCACATAACCGTCGTCGAAATGGCGAAAATCCAGTTTTACGCCGGGATTCATGCACCATTCCAGCGGCACCTCATCGATGGTTATCGCCCTCTCGCCATTATTCATGGTCGAGTGGTGGTGATACGGCGCGTCCAGATGGGTGCCGTTATGCGTGGCAATTTGCAGCCGCTCAATGGCCCAGCCTTCGCCGCCCGGTAGGTCCTGTTTTTGCAAGCCGGGAAAGAAGGACATGACCTGTTCTGCGGTCTGATCATGGGTCATGTATTCGATTTCGGGCAGCATGATTGGCGGGTCCGAAACGATCCCGGTTTCCAACGGAACGGAAAGATCGACGAAACGGCGGGTCATGTAAAACTCCTGCACCAGTGACGGCGACAGGGTTGGCTGCAAGTAACTTGCTGTCAAGGAAAGAAAAAAGGCGGCCCAATCGGCCGCCTTTCATGCTGCGTACGCAACAAGGTCATTCTGCCGCGACCGCGTCTTCGATTTTTTCAACCCGGATAGCCGAGAACTTGAACTCGGGGATTTTGCCAAACGGATCGATGGCCGAGTTGGTCAGGATGTTCGCCGCCGCCTCGACATAGGCGAAGGGGATGAACACCATGTCCTCGGCAATGGCCCGGTCCGCGCGTGCCATGATCTCGATCGAACCACGCCGTGTGGTCAGACGGATCATTTCGCCCGGTTCGATCCCCATCAGCTTGAGCGTTCGGGGGTTCAATGAACAGTTCGCTTCCGGTTCTACGGCATCCAGAACCTTAGCACGGCGGGTCATGGACCCGGTGTGCCAATGTTCCAACTGACGGCCGGTCGTGGCGATCATCGGATATTCGTCATCCGGCGCTTCGTCCGGTGGGATGACGCTGGCAGGGGTAAACCGCGCACGGCCATCGGCACGCGGGAAACCATCGCCAAACACAATCGCCTGACCCGGATCGGTTTCGCTGAGCGACGGGTAGGTGATCGTTTCTGTTTCCAGACGCTCCCACGTAATGTTGTCCAGCGATGCCATGGTCAGCTTCATCTCGGCAAAGACCTGAGACACATCCGTGTAATCCCAGTTCAAACCGATACGCTGCGCCAGTTCCACCGTGATCTTCCAATCCTCGCGCGCCTCACCCGGAGGCGTCACAGCGGGGCGCACCCGCTGCACCTGACGGTTGGTGTTCGACACGGTGCCGTTCTTTTCATACAGCGCCGAGGCGGGCAGGATGATGTCAGCATAGTTCGCCGTTTCGGTCAGGAAGATATCCTGTACGATCATCAGATCCAGCTTGGCCAGTGCCTCGCGCGCGTGACCCACATCCGGGTCGGACATGGCCGGGTTTTCACCCTGAATGTACATCCCCTTGATGTTGCCCGCGTAAGCCTGATCAATGATCTCGGTAACCGTCAGGCCCTTCTCGTTCGAGAAATCCTCAGAGTTCCATACGTTGTTGAACTTTGCGCGGATGTTGTCGTCAGTAACCGACTGATAATCCGGCAAGAACATCGGGATCAGACCCGCATCAGAGGCGCCTTGCACGTTGTTCTGACCGCGCAGCGGGTGCAAACCCGCGCCCGGCTTACCAACATTTCCGGTCATCAGTGCCAGCGAGATCAAGCAACGCGAGTTATCCGTGCCGTGGATGTGTTGGCTGACGCCCATGCCCCAGAAGATCAGACCGGCTTTGGCCTGCGCAAAGGTGCGGGCGACGCGGCGCAGCTGGTCCGGTTCAATACCGCAGATCGGCGACATCGCTTCGGGTGTGAACTGTCGCAGATGTTCTTTCTCGGCCTCCCAGTTCTCGGTCCAGCGGTGGATGTATTGGCTGTCATACAGCTCTTCCTCGACGATCACATTCATGATCGCATTCAGCATCGAGACATCCGCACCGGGGCGGAATTGCAGCATCTCATCCGCGAACTTGCGCATTCCAACGCCGCGCGGATCCATCACGATCAGCTTGCCACCGCGCTTGGTGAACTGCTTGAAATAGGTCGCTGCAACGGGGTGGTTTTCGATCGGGTTGGCCCCGATGATGATCGCCACATCCGCGTTTTCGATCTCGTTAAAGGTCGCGGTCACAGCGCCGGAGCCTACGTTCTCAATCAGGGCCGCAACCGACGACGCGTGGCACAGACGGGTGCAGTGGTCGACGTTGTTGTGGCGGAAGCCCTGACGGATGAACTTCTGGAACAGATAGGCCTCTTCGTTGGTGCATTTGGCCGAACCGAAACCGGCCACGCTGCGCGGGTCCTCGTCGCGCATCGCCTTCAGCTTGGTGGCGGCCAGATCCATCGCCTCTTCCCAGGTCGCTTCGCGGAAATGGGTCGATAGTTTTCCGGGATCGACGTTCAGGCCCTTGGCAGGCGCATCCTCGCGCCGGATCAGCGGTTTGGTCAAGCGGTGCGGGTGGTGGATATAGTCGAAGCCAAAGCGGCCTTTGACGCACAGACGGCCTTCGTTTGCGGGGCCGTTGATGCCTTCGACATACTTGACCTTGCCATCCTTGACCTTCAGCGAGACTTTGCAGCCAACACCACAGAACGGGCAGACGCTTTCGGTTTCAGAGTCGTAATCCTTGCTGTCCCCCTGTTGCTGATCGTCCAGCACGGTGGCCGGCATCAAGGCACCCGTCGGGCAGGCCTGAACACATTCGCCACAAGCTACGCAGGTCGAAGTCCCCATCGGGTCGTTCTGATCGAACACCACTTGCGAGGTATGGCCGCGACCGGCCATTCCGATCACGTCGTTGACCTGCACGTCACGGCAGGCGCGGACACAGAGGTTACAGTTGATGCAGGCGTCCAGATTGACGCGCATCGCAACGTGGCTGTCATCCAGCAGCGGGATCTTTTCGGCCTCTTTGGCCGGGAAGCGGCTGTCGCTGACATCGTTCAGCTTGGCCATGTCCCAGAAGTGGCTGGACACATCATGTGGCTGTTCGGGCTGGTCAGCGACCAGCAGTTCCATGACCATCGCACGCGATTTTTCGGCGCGGTCGGTGTCTGTCTTGACAACCATACCTTCCGAGGCAGGGCGGATGCACGAGGCGACCAGAGTGCGCTCGCCTTCCACCTCGACCATACAGGCGCGGCAGTTGCCGTCGGGTTTGTAGCCCGGTGCCGGCTTGTGGCACAGGTGCGGAATGACCAGTCCACGGCCATTGGCCGCGTCCCAGATCGTGGTGCCCTCGGGCACGGTGACGTCATCGCCGTTCAGGTTGAAGGTGACGGTCTTGGTTGGGCTTGCATCAAGCATGGCTCTGTCTCCCTCAGATTTCGTCAGCGAAGTGTTTCATGACCAGGCGGATCGGGTTCGGGGCCGCCTGCCCCAGACCGCAGATGGACGCGTCGCCCATGACTTGACACAGATCCTCCAGCAGGTCCTGATCCCACTTGTCGGCCTGCATCAGCTTGACCGCCTTTTCACAGCCCGCCCGGCAAGGCGTACACTGGCCACAGCTTTCATCCTCGAAGAACCGCAGCATATTCAGCGCCGCATCACGCGCGGTGTCTTGATCAGACAGAACCACCACGGCGGCCGAGCCGATAAAGGTGCCATGCGGTTGCAACGTATCAAAATCCAGCGGGATATCGTCCATCGATGCAGGCAGCAGACCCGAAGACGGTCCACCTGGCTGATACGCCTTGAAGGTCTGGCCTTCGACCATGCCACCAGCGGCCTCAATCACATCCAAAATGGTCGATCCGGCGGGCAGCAGATAAACGCCCGGCTTGGCCACCCGGCCCGAAACCGAATAGCTGCGCAGGCCCGTGCGACCGTTCTTTTCAGTGCTGTTGAGGCATTCCGGCCCTTCACGGCACACTTTGGTGACCCAATACAGCGTCTCAACATTGTGCACCAAGGTCGGGCAGTTAAAGACCCCAACCTGCGCCACGAACGGAGGACGATGACGCGGCAGGCCCTTTTTGCCTTCGATCGACTCGATCATCGCGGATTCTTCACCGCAGATGTAGGCGCCAGCCCCCCGGCGCAGGTCGATATAGCCTGGCTCAACGATCCCGGCCTCTTCCAGCGCTACAATCTCACGGCGCAGGATTTCCAGCACTGCCGGATATTCGTCGCGCATGTAAATAAAGCAAGTCTCAGCCTCGACCGCCCAAGCGGCGATCAGCATGCCCTCAAGGAAAACATGCGGCGTGCGTTCCAGATAGTATCGGTCCTTGAACGTGCCGGGCTCACCCTCATCGCCGTTCACAGCCAGATAGCGCGGACCTTCGTTCATGCGAACGAAGCCCCATTTCTTGCCGGACGGGAAGCCAGCGCCACCCAAACCACGCAGGCCCGAGGACAGGACGTCTTCCTGCACCTTCTCCCAATCGCCACCGTCGCGCAGCTCTTTCAGTTTGGCATAACCGCCGTTTTCGGCATAGGCAACGAAGGTTTCATAGTCGGGCAAATGGGCGTGGGTATCACCGGCAGCAATCGCGGCCTGCACCTTTTCCGGCGTCGCATGGTCGATATGGTTGTGACCGATCTCAAGCACGGGGGCCGTATCGCAGCGCCCCATGCAAGGCGCGCGGACAACGCGAACCTCGGACGCGTCCAGACCATCCTCAAGCGCCTTTTGCAATTGCTGGGCACCAGCCATTTCGCAGGACAAAGAATCACAGACCCTGATCGTCAACGCGGGCGGAGGGGCCTCGTCTTCTTTCACTACATCGAAGTGGGCATAGAAGGTTGCCGTTTCATAGATCTCTGCCTGCCCCACCCGCATTTCGACCGCCAAAGCGGCGATGTGGTCGGCGCTGATATGGCCGTGTGCGTCCTGAATCAAATGCAGGAATTCAATCAGCAGATCGCGACGGCGTGGGCGGTCGCCCAGCAGACGTGTAATTTCCGCCTGTGCCTCATCCGTGAATTGACGGCCTTTGGGCGTGTGCCGCCCCTTGCCTTTACCTGACTTCCAGACGCCCTTGGGTGCGCCTGATGGCTTGGTGTCTAATGGTGCCATGATGCCCTCCGATTGAGGCTCCGTGTCTCATCAGAATAGCATATCGTCAAATCGCATATTTCAATCGCACGATAACGACAGTTTATCACCGCAAAGACGTCACCACGGCACGCAGCGCTTCGACTGTTGGCAATTCGGGATCCCGTGTAAGGGTCGCAAGACAAATCGGCTTGCTGACAACGGGATCGACCAGTGGCAGCACCTTTGTTCCCTTAAGATCACCCAGCGCTCGCACCAGCACCCGAGGGACCACGGTGGCCGCCAACCCCTCGCGTGCCATGACCATCGAAGCGGTAAATCCACTGGTTTCGGCGACGACATCCGGGTGCAGGCCCTGTTCAGCGAAAATCCGGTCGAGGATGCGCCGGTTCTGCATCTGTGGCTCTAGCAGGCTGAGTGGGAATTCGGCCACACGTGCCCATGGTATGGGGCCGGTTTCATCCGTCATATGCGACGGCACCAGCAAGACATAGGTCTCTTCGTACAAGGGTTGCACCTGCCGCAGATCGGTCCCGATGCTATCCCCATAGGTGATGCCCGCGTCCAGACTGCCCTCGTCCAGACGGTGCTGGATCGCTGTGGCAGACATTGTCTCGATGCGCGTAATGATGCGGGGATGCGCATCCCGCAACCGTTTGGTCAGCCGCCCGGTAAAGGCAATCGCGGTCGGGATCACACCCAGTATCAGGGTGCCGGTGATCTCACCCTTGGCGGCCAGCACCTGCTGTTCCAGCGCCTTGGTGTCATCAAGGATACGCCGTGCCCGCTGGACGATCATCTCGCCCTCTTCGGTCAGGCCCTGAAACCGGTTGGCGCGGCGGACGATCGACACGCCCAAGCGATCTTCGAGGTTGCGGATACGCATTGAAAAGGCGGGTTGCGATATCCCGCATTCCTCGGCCGCTTTGGCAAAATGACGGTGCCGCGCCAAAGCGCTAAGCAGTTGCAGGTCACGGATTTCGATCATGCCGTTCTTCTTCTTAAGATCAGAAGCGCAGAGTAGCGTGTTTGCGGCCCGGTGAAAGCACAAGTTGCGATCCAGCGACCCGCAGACGGCACTTTCCGCGATGGCCCGGCGCGCGCTATCGTAAACTGGTGTCGACATGACTGACGGAGGAAGCCAATGACCAGACAGCTCACCGGCTTGGCAGGGCGTATTTTGACGTTAACAATACTACTGACAATTGCGGCAGGAGGAAACGTGATGGCTCAACAGAATGATAACTCCGCAGCAAAAAATCTGTCACGACAGGCTGTTGAAATGTGGGCTGCGGATTCCACTATTGACCGATCAATTTTCGCTGACGAGTATCAAAACCATCAGGCGCCATTGGCAACCGGTGGAACCGGAAGCGTCGATTTGGCCACCTGGACCGAAATTGTCGAAGCAAACCATAAAGCCTTTCCTGATTTAAAGGTCGAGATTTTTGGGCAGATCGCCGAAGGCGACCGGATATCCACCCATTGGCGCTTTTTCGGGACCCAGAAAGGCGCATACCTTGGTGTGCCCGCGACTAACCGGCCAGTAAACTGGACCGGCGTTCAGATCGACCGGATCGCCGATGGAAAGATCGCGGAAAGCTGGGTTGTCTGGGACTATTTCACCCAACGGCAGGAACTGGAATCCGGAAACTAACCCCGGCGTCTAAAATGCGCCCAGTCCCTGATGGACCGGGCACACAGAGACCTCTTAGGTGTTGAACAAGAAGTGCATTACGTCGCCGTCCTTGACGATGTAGCCCTTGCCCTCAGCCCGCATCTTGCCGGCCTCTTTCGCGCCCTGTTCGCCTTTTGCCGAGATAAAGTCGTCATAAGCGATGGTCTCGGCGCGGATAAAGCCTTTTTCGAAGTCGCCATGGATCACACCAGCAGCCTGTGGTGCGGCGGTGCCTGTGCGAATGGTCCAGGCGCGGGCCTCTTTCGGGCCGACGGTGAAATAAGTCTCAAGCTTCAACAGGTCATAACCAGCTTTGATCAGACGGTCGAGGCCGGGTTCCTCCAAACCCATCTCTTCCAGGAACATCTGCGCTTCGTCTTCTTCCAACAGGCTGATCTCTTCTTCGATCTTGGCGCTGATGATGACATGGGCATTGCCCTGCGCCGCGGCCATCTCGGCGACTTTCGCAGAGTATTCATTGCCGTCAGCTGCTTCTTCTTCGGACACGTTGCAAACGTATAGCACTGGTTTGGTGGTCAGCAGTTGCAACATCTTCCACGCTTTGGCGTCTTCGTCCGAGACCTCAACCAGACGCGCGGGTTTGCCATTTTCCAGCATCGCCTGCGCCTCGGCCAGCAAGCGTTCCTGCTGCTGTGCTTCCTTGTCGTTGCCTTTCAGCTTGCGCACCAGATTGGCGCGCCGCTTTTCGATGCTTTCCAGATCGGCCAGCATCAGTTCCGTCTCGATCGTGTCGGCATCGGCCACGGGGTCGACGCGGCCGTCCACATGGGTCACGTCACCATCTTCAAAACAGCGTAGCACATGGGCGATGGCGTCGGTCTCGCGGATATTGGCCAGAAACTGGTTGCCCAGCCCTTCACCCTTGGACGCGCCTTTAACCAGACCAGCGATGTCCACAAAGGTCATCCGTGTTGGGATGATCTGCTTAGAGCTGGCAATCGCCGCCAGCTTGTCCAACCGGTCATCAGGCACGGCCACGTCCCCCACATTGGGCTCAATGGTACAGAACGGGAAATTTGCTGCCTGAGCGGCTGCGGTTTTGGTCAGCGCGTTAAAGAGGGTCGACTTGCCCACATTCGGCAGACCCACGATTCCCATTTTAAAACCCATAGCGGCCTCCTGATGCCATTCGAGAGGTGCTTCTATGCAGGTCCGGATCAATGCGCAAGCCAGACTGCGGAAACGAGGAAAAGACCAATTTACAACATCACGAAATCGTTCGTCATTCGTGAACTTGCCCGGATTGAAATTGGCACACTAAGATCACCACGTAAGGTGTTGCAAACAAACATATAGTGAATGTGTAATATGAAGTTTACCTCTGCAATTTTCGCGCTGCTTTTGGCCGCGCCAGCAGCGCAAGCTCAATCCCTTGTCTTTGGCGCAGGATTTTCAGATTTCTCGGATAGCCAATCCGAGGACGAGGCTGTGTTCGCGCTCGAGTATCAGCATCGCCCCTTTCACGAGGCCTCCCGTTTTGCCGCTTCATGGGGTAGTGCCCTGACTGTGGATACCGCAGGTGATATTCATATCGGTATCGGCCTGATCGGAACCTACGGGTTTGCCGAGCGTTGGTTCGTCGAAGGCAGTGTCATGCCGGGGTATTTCTCAGAGGGCGAAGGCCGCAACGATCTTGGGGGAGAGTTCCAGATTCGCACCCTTTTGGGTCTCGGATACACCTTAGAAAGTGGTAACAAAGTGTCCTTGGCAATCACCCACAAATCCAATGCCAGCACACAGGATGACAACCCGGGTGTTAATTCGGCGCTGGTGCGATATCATTTCGCATTCTGACGGTATCCCGCGGGACCGGGATTGATTTTCGCGCAAAGTTTCTGCACATCAGGTCCAAACCTGACTGCAAGGACATCCGATGACCCGTATCGACGCCAAGTTCGCCGCCCTGAAGGCCGAAGGGAAAAAGGCTTTTGTCGCCTATATCATGGCGGGGGACCCCGACTATGAAACTTCGCTTGAGGTGGTCAAGGGCCTGCCGGGCGCTGGTGTGGATGTGATTGAGCTGGGCTTGCCGTTCACCGATCCCATGGCGGATGGCCCGACCATTCAGGCCGCAGGGCAACGGGCATTGGACGGTGGCATGACTTTGCAGCGGACACTGGACCTGGCCCGCGCCTTCCGTGAAACCGACGACACCACCCCGATTGTTCTGATGGGCTATTTCAATCCGATCTACAGCCGCGGCGTGGACACCTTTCTGGCCGATGCGCAAGCTGCCGGTATCGACGGTCTGATTGTCGTCGACCTGCCGCCGGAAGAAGATGAGGAACTGTGCCTGCCGGCCCAGGCCGCCGGTCTGAATTTTATCCGCCTGGCGACGCCGACCACCGATGACAAACGCCTGCCCCGCGTTCTGCAGAACACTTCCGGCTTTGTCTATTACGTCTCGATCACCGGCATCACCGGCGCTGCCGAAGCGCAAGCCACGAATGTCGGCCCCGAAGTGGCCCGGATCAAATCCGCGACCGACCTGCCCGTGATCGTGGGCTTTGGCATCAACACACCCGAGAAATCCAAGGCCATCGCCAGCGTTGCCGACGGCGCGGTTGTCGGCTCGGCCATTGTCAGCCAGATCGGAGCAGGAAAGCCCGTGGCCGAGGTTCTGGACTTTGTAAAAACACTATCCGACGGCGCCCATTCTGCCTGATCGACCAATCACAAGATCCAATAAAACAAAACCGCAGCAAGCCTCCGGCCTGCTGCGGTTTTTTTCGCGCCTCAGCCAATTGCGCCCTTGATGTTGCGCCAGTAGAACTACCTGACCGATCAATCAAAGGCGCTGCCTCATGCCCATAATCACCACTATCGAAGATCTTCGACGTATCTATGAACGACGGGTGCCTCGGATGTTCTACGACTATGCCGAAAGCGGTAGTTGGACCGAACAAACGTTTCGCGACAACAGTTCGGATTTCTCGGATATCCGCCTGCGTCAACGGGTGGCCGTGGATATGGCGGGACGATCCACCGCTTCGCAGATGATCGGTGAAGATGTGGCGATGCCGGTCGCGCTGGCGCCGGTTGGCTTAACGGGCATGCAGCACGCGGACGGCGAAATGAAGGCCGCCAAAGCCGCTGAAGAGTTCGGTGTGCCGTTTACCCTGTCGACCATGTCGATTAATTCAATCGAGGATGTGGCCGAGCACACGTCAAAACCGTTCTGGTTTCAGCTTTATACGATGAAGGATCAGGACTATGTCAGCCGCCTGATCCAACGGGCCAAAGATGCGAAATGCTCGGCCCTGGTCATCACGCTGGATTTGCAGATTTTGGGCCAACGGCACAAGGATTTGAAAAACGGCCTGTCTGCACCGCCAAAACTGACCGCGAAAACGATTGCGAACCTGATGACCAAGTGGTCCTGGGGCATCGAAATGCTGGGGGCGAAACGGCGCGAGTTTGGCAATATCGTCGGCCATGTCGAGGGTATCTCGGATGCGTCGTCCCTAGGTGCGTGGACGGCTGAACAGTTCGACCCCAGCCTCGACTGGGCAAAGGTCGAAAAGCTGATGAAACAATGGGGCGGCAAGGTCATCCTCAAGGGTATTCTGGATGCCGAAGACGCCAAAATGGCCGCGAAACTTGGGGCCGATGCCATTGTCGTCTCAAATCACGGCGGGCGTCAGTTGGACGGTGCGCTCAGCTCTATTCGCATGCTGCCGCAGATCATGGATGCCGTCGGCGGTGACATCGAGGTTCATTTGGACAGTGGAATCCGCTCGGGTCAGGACGTGCTGAAGGCGCTGGCTCTGGGGGCCAAGGGCACCTATGTCGGTCGCGCCTTTGTCTATGGGCTGGGTGCGATGGGTCAGAAAGGTGTCACCACTGCGCTGGACGTCATTCAAAAGGAACTGGACACAACCATGGCGCTATGTGGCGAACGCAATGTTGGCGATTTGGGACGTCACAATCTGCTGATCCCCGAGGATTTCGGCGGCCTCTGGCAAAATACACCGCCTGCGAGCTGACCCGCGGCTGGGCTGCGGACTTTACAGCCGCCGCCACTGTGTCATTCAGGCCAGATGAACCTGGAACCCTTTGTTCATCTGGCCCAAAATACCTCGGAGCGCGAGGCAGAGCCTCGCTAAAAAATTATTCGGGTGAACCCCTTTCCAAACCCAATGAATCGAGATAAGGACGCGGCTTCACGCGGGCATACAGCCTTGGAGGATGCCCGCCCTAACATTGGAGAATTTATCATGGCTGGAGAGATTCCTGATCTCGTAGCTCTGGAACGGACGGGGACAGGCAAGGGCGCCGCTCGTCAAGCACGCCGCGACGGCATGGTTCCGGGCATTGTTTTTGGTGGCGATAAAGAGCCGCTGCCGATTCAGATCCCGTTCAACGTCCTGTTCAAGCGCCTGAAAGCAGGCCGGTTCAAGTCGACCCTGTGGAACCTGAAGGTTGAAGGCCACGAAGACGTTCGTGTCATCTGCCGCGACGTTCAGCGTGACGTTGTCAAAGACCTGCCGACCCACCTAGACCTGATGCGCCTGCGTCGGACCACTAAGATCGCGCTGTTCATCCCAGTTGAGTTCATCAACGAAGAAGAAGCACCCGGCATCAAAAAGGGCGGCGTTCTGACCGTTGTTCGTCCGGAAGTCGAACTGATGTGTACCGCAGGTGACATTCCTGAGAAGATCATCGTCGATGTAACCGGCATGGAGATCAACGACGTTGTCACCATCTCGGCCGTGGACCTGCCCGCAGGCACTAAGCCGACCATCGACCGTGACTTCGTGATAGCCAACGTTTCGGCACCGACCGGTCTGGCGACCGACGACGATGAGGAAGAAGGCGAAGAAGTGGCAGTTGACGAAGTTGAAGTCGTCGGCCAGGAAGAAGCAGAAGAATAAGTCCGGACCCAACAATTCGGATTTGGAAACGGGGCCTTGATCGGGCCCCGTTTTCTTTTGGCGCATATGGGCTGGAAAACTAATGGCATTCCGTGCCATCAACCACCTGCTCATGTCGCAATGCACAAGGACGAGACTATGAAATTGTTTGTCGGATTGGGGAACCCGGGGTCGAAATACGCCCGCAACCGGCACAATATCGGCTTTTTGGCCGTTGATCGCATTGCCGAGGATCACGGCTTTGGGCCGTGGAAGTCCAAGTTTCAGGCCGAGATCTCCGAAGGTCGGTTAGGCCGCGAAAAGGTACTGCTGATCAAGCCGCAGACCTTCATGAACCGTTCTGGTCAGTCCGTGGGTGAGGCGATGCGGTTTTACAAGCTCGACTCGACCGATGTGACGATCTTTCATGATGAGCTGGACCTTGCCCCCGGCAAGGTGCGCGTCAAGGCGGGCGGCGGACATGCCGGGCACAACGGGCTACGTTCAATCCACGAACATATCAGCCCCGCCTATGATCGAGTACGGTTGGGGATCGGGCATCCGGGCCGGAAGGAAATGGTCTCTCCTTACGTCCTGGGCGACTTTGCCAAGGCCGACGCTGACTGGCTTGACGACGTGTTGCGCGGCGTGTCGGACGGTGCAGGCTATCTGGCCGACGGGGATGGCGGCAAGTTCATGAACGCCGTCGCCCTACGCACAGCCCCGCCCCGGTCGTCAAAGTCACCGGCCGAGGCGCCCAAAGCAACCGCCAAACCTGCTGCAGAACCAGAGGTCGATACGCGCTCGGCCATGCAGAAGCTACTGGACAAGTTCAAATAAGACGGGTGACCTTGCCGCAACGTCCCAATTGCACAACGGCTTTTGGCGCGTTCCAATGCAGCATGGATCGGGGAGGCGACATATGAGATCTATGTTGAAATGGGTGCTGCGCATCGTGTTGATGCTGGTGCTGGCAGCGGTCGTTGTCGGGTTCTGGAAACGCGAAGAACTGCAACGCCTTATGGCTGTGAACTCGTTATTTTCCGAGGAAAAGATCGTTCACAACTTCTCTCATATGAACGACGCTTTCCTGACGGTCGACTTGCCCCGTGGCGACGGGCCGACCTGGGAATTGCCTTACGGACCCGGCTTTGATCTGCCCGAGGATACCGATGCGTGGATCGAAGATCGCTCTGTAACCTCTCTGCTGGTGATGCAGGACGGGCAAATCCGGTTCGAAGAATACTATCTGGGCACGACGCCCGAGGATCGCCGGATTTCATGGTCGGTGGCCAAAAGCTATTTGTCCGCGCTTTTCGGCATCCTGTTAGCCGAGAGCGCAATCGACTCGCTGGACGATCCCGTGGTGAAATATGCGCCGCAGTTGGAGGGCACCGCTTATGACGGCGCGTCGATCCGCAATGTGTTGAACATGGCCAGCGGAGTTACTTTCGATGAGGATTATTTCGACCCCAATTCGGACATCAACCGAATGGGTCGTGTCATCGCCTTGGGCGGAGAGTTGGACGATTTCGCGGCCTCACTGCAGGATACGTTCGCCACGCCCGGCGAGACCTGGCAATACGTGTCGATTGACACCCATGTGATAGGAATGGTCATCCGCGGGGCCACGGGGCGCAGTGTGACAGATTTGCTGGTCGAAAAGATCATTCACCCCTTGGGCCTGGAACACGACGGCTATTACGTGACTGACGGTGCCGGAGTTGCTTTTGTGTTAGGTGGATTGAACTTCACCACGCGCGATTTCGCACGCTTTGGTCAGATGATCCTGCAAAATGGCGTCCATGAAGGCCAGCAACTGATCCCGGTCGACTGGATCACCGAATCCGTCCTGCCCAGCGCACCGACTGCGCCCGGCGAGATCGGCTATGGTTATCAGTGGTGGATTCCTCTTGGCGCGCATGAAGGTGAATTTCTGGCTCGTGGTGTGTACGGCCAGTACATCTATTTCGACCAGCCGCGCGGCGTGCTGATCGTCACAACCGGCGCAGATCGCCAGTTCCGCGATCCCGGCATCAACGAAGCAAACATAGAAATGTTCCGCAAGATCGCCCAAAGCCTGTAAGGTGGTCCTATGCAAAAACAAGACAGTATCAATGTATTGGGCGGCGTTCTCAGCCCCTGTTCCCGTGATCCGCTGACTGGTTTCTTTCGGGACGGGGCTTGCAATACCTGCCCCGAAGATCAGGGCAGCCACACGGTTTGCGCGGTGATGACGGCCGAGTTTCTGGCCTTTTCGAAATACGTTGGAAACGACCTGAGCACCCCGCGCCCGGAGTTCAACTTTCCGGGTCTGAACCCCGGTGACAGTTGGTGCCTGTGCGCCGCGCGCTTCCTGCAGGCCCATGACGAAGGTTGCGCGCCCAAGGTGCATCTTGAGGCGACCCATCAGCGGGCGCTTGAGATCATTCCGCTACGCCTTCTGAAAGAAAACGCCACTTCAGAGTAAGCGGACCGGCCCAGGAAACCCCGGACCGGCCCTTATTCGGGATCACTCCCGCAGTTTGACAAGGTCAGACATCAGCCCTTCGGTCCCGTTGTGAACCGTCAGCCGTTCGACTTTCCCCGCGATGGTTTCCAGAGCTTCCAGCTCTTTCAACCGCAGCATCATCGGGTTTTCCGCCATCACCTTCGCGGTGTTCAGTAGGGACCGCGTGGCGTTGGTTTCTTCCCGCCGCCGGATGACGTTGGCCTCAGCCTGTTTCTCGGCGGCGACCACGGCGGTCAGGATCTCCCGCATCTCCCCGGGCAGGATGACGTCTTTCAACGCGATCTCCCCCACTTCGATACCGATCCCGGCCATCTGTGTCCGCACCCGATCCGCGGCTTCGGTGTCGACGGTCACTTTCTCGGCAAGCAGCCGGTCCAGCGTCATCGCCCCCAAGGTCTTCCGGAACGCCAGTTGCAGCGCCCGGTGCAAGGCCTGATCGAAGTCCTTGACCGACCCTACCGCCGTGACCGGATCAATGACCCGGTAATCGGCAGACAGGTTGACCCGGATGGTAACCCGGTCCTTGGTCAGGATCTCTTGCCCTGTCACCTCATGGGTCCGTTGCCGCAGGTCGATCTGTTTAACCTCGACGTTTCGCCCCACTTTCCAGAAGGCATGCGCCCCAGGGTCCAGCTGATCCACCAGTACCCCGTCAACCGTCAGCAGCCCGGTATGCCCTTCGGCAACCTCGACCTGCGTCAGGTTCAGCCGCAGCCCGGCCCGAACCAACCGCTGAGCCGCCACTTTGGGAACAACCATGGTCTCGGTCAGCGCGTGATGCTCGACCTTCCACGGCCCTGCGGCCTTCCAGACCAGCGCCCGCGCTTCGGGGTTCAGCACCCGAACAGGGACCCCATCCCGCAGCAGAACCAGAACTTCGTCAGGCCCAGCCCGGAACTCGGTCAGATGCTTGGCAGCCAGCTCGGGCCGGTTCTGCATCAGTGCCCGTTCATAGGGCGACACGAAAAAGAGCTTCTCCAGATCGTGCAACTCGGTCAGCACATCCTTGCGCGGCAGCCGGTGTTTCCCGGCGCCCAGGATTGCATCGAACACCCCGTTGCGCAGGACCAGCATCCGCTGGGTCTCGGTCAGGGTCAGCCGCCGGTGGCCGGTCAGCCGGTCAATCAGATCTTGGAACAGTGTCATATCATTTTTCCTTTTCGTCTCGCTCTATCGTCGTCGCAAATGCGAACTCCTTTTCATGTTTTCAGTGGGTTGCACCCCGAACGGGTGACAGGTGTGAGGCCTTCGGACGAAGGCAGGAAAGATCCGAGCATCCCCCGCGCCATGCCCCTGCGCGGGAAGGTCAGAGAGAGGGGCGCGGGACCGATGCGCCGCCTTGCCCAAAGGGCTAAGCGGGGCACCGATCCGGCGGCACCGTCATCAGCCCTCCGGCCCAAGACCAGAGCAGCGAAGACCCCCTGCCCCGCCCGGCCTAAGCCTGACGTTGCGCGGTGTCACCCCTGCTGGGGAACACCCGGACCCTTATGATTTTGGACCGTTTTCACGGGCCGGCGTGGAAGGCCGGTGCTGACTTAACAGCTTTGTCAAATGACGGGATTCGAACCCGTTACACATCGATTTGCGGTCGATTGCTCTCACCAGAATGAGCTACATTTGGAGCTTTGGAAGGAATTGAACCTTCGCCTACAGATGGGAAACCTGCCGCTCTATCCAATTGAGCTACAAAGCATACCAATCCCCGGTTTCGGCCCTGGCATACGGTTTCGGCAGCGCCGTCCGCACCGAGAGAGTAATCACCTCTGCCCGCTAGGGTCCGGCCCGATGTGACCGGTAACGGCGGGTTTAGGCGAAAGGTCTGGATTCGCTCAATAAATTTCTGAAGGTCAAAATCGCACCTGTGGCGGTCACGCAACAAAGTTACCCAGTTGCGCAATATTTGAAAAGGCCTGTATCCAAAAACAAAGCGGCACACCCGTTTCAGGCGCGCCGCTCTTGTCAAAAATTTCAAATTTTATCGCTTGGTCAGTCTGCGCTGCGGCCTTCGGTATCCGACATGTCGAAGTTCAGATATTTGGCCACGGTCTGTACGTCCTTGTCGCCACGCCCACACATGTTCATGCAGATCAGGTGATCCTTGGGCAGCTCGGGCGCAATTTTCATCACATGCGCCAACGCGTGGCAGGGTTCCAACGCCGGGATGATGCCCTCGGTCGCGCAGCACAGCTGGAACGCTTCCAGTGCCTCTTTGTCAGTGATCGAGACATAGTTCGCCCGGCCAATGTCGTGCAGCCAAGAATGCTCGGGTCCGATACCGGGGTAATCTAAACCGGCCGAGATTGAATAGCCTTCCAGAATCTGCCCGTCATCATCCTGCAGCAAATAGGTGCGATTGCCGTGCAAAACGCCCGGACGCCCGCCGGTCAGCGAGGCGCAGTGCTCCATCTTCTCGTTCACGCCTTTGCCGCCGGCCTCAACGCCAATGATGTTGACGTCTTTGTCGTCGAGGAACGGGTAAAACAGGCCCATTGCGTTCGATCCACCACCAATGGCGGCAATGATCGTGTCGGGCAGACGACCTTCGGCCTTCATCATCTGTTCCTTGGCTTCCTTGCCAATGATCGACTGGAAATCCCGGACCATCGCCGGGTACGGGTGCGGACCAGCGACGGTGCCGATGCAATAGAACGTGTCCCGGACATTGGTTACCCAGTCGCGCAGCGCGTCGTTCATCGCGTCTTTCAGTGTCCCACGGCCAGAGGTCACCGGTATCACCTCGGCCCCCAGCAAGCGCATGCGGAACACGTTCGGGGCCTGACGCTGCACGTCATGCGCGCCCATGTAGACCACACATTTCAGACCAAACTTGGCGCAGACGGTGGCGGTAGCCACGCCGTGCTGCCCTGCCCCGGTTTCCGCGATTATCCGGGTCTTGCCCATGCGCCGCGCCAGAATGATCTGGCCCAGAACGTTGTTGATCTTATGCGCGCCGGTGTGGTTCAGCTCATCGCGTTTCAGGTAGATTTTCGCACCGCCCAGATGCTCGGTCAGGCGTTCCGCGAAATACAGCGGTGACGGGCGGCCCACATAATTCGCCCACAGATCGTCCATCTCAGCCCAGAAGGTGGAATCGTCCTTGGCCTTTTCATATTCCTCTTCCAGCGACAGGATCAGAGGCATCAGCGTTTCGCTGACGAACCGCCCGCCGAATATACCGAAACGGCCCTTTTCGTCGGGACCGGACATGAAGGAATTGAAAAGATCGTTGGCCATGGGTGTCTCCCTCGTCGTACCCGTTGTTCATAGGAGGTGACGACAGGATTTGCCATGGCAAAACGCATCATTCCGCCGCTTGAACATGCTGTGCCCAAATCTGTAACGCCTGCTGGTTGCTGGGCACGGCAATACAGGGAAAGTGATAGAACTGATTCACATCTGCCAGTCGATTGGCCGCTAGAACGACCTGGCGGTGGGGACCCGACTGGGCAAAGGTTAACATGGCTTCGAGGTCGTGCCAGACGCTTAGCGAGAAATACAGCCCCTGGTGTGGGAACACGCCAGCATGCAGGCACAAGGGGTCACCGCGCGCTTGTAGCAATGCCTGACGGGCGCGCCAGAAGAACTCTGGCCCATAGTACCATCGTTTCAATGAAACTCCGCCGATCGCCGCCAGCATGATTACGTCCTCCCCTATCGGGGATACGCAGGTGTTTGCCGATCAGATCACCGGGTCGCGTCGATAAAGGCCCGGACCAATGCCGAATCCTTGACGCCGGGTGCACCTTCGACTCCTGACGAGACATCCACCTGTCGCGCACCGGTCATGCGGATCGCCTCGGCGACGTTCTCGGGCGTCAGCCCCCCGGCCAGCATCCACGGACGTTGCCAGTATTTGCGTCCCGCCAACAAACGCCAGTCAAACGCCAGACCATTGCCACCCGGCAGTTCCGCGTTAGATGGCGGCTTTGCGTCGATCAGCAGCTGGTCGGCAACTTCGGAATAGAGATCAATCGCAGCAAGGTCTTCTGCCTCGGCCACGCCGATTGCCTTCATCACCGGCAAACCAAAACGGTCGCGAACCTCGGCCACCCGATCCGGGCTTTCCTTGCCGTGCAGTTGCAACATGTCCAGCGGTACATTGGCGACGATCCGGTCCAACTCCTCATCCGTCGCATTCACCGTCAGCACGACCTTGGCAACCCCGGCGGGCGCCAAATGGGCCAGTTCTGCGGCGGCTGGGATCTCAAGATGGCGGGGCGATTTGGGAAAGAAGACAAACCCGACATAGCGTGCGCCAGCATCCACCGCTGCACGCACGTGATCAGGGGCGGTCAGACCGCAGATTTTGACGGATACATCAGACATAAAAGGGCCTCAGCTGGCCTCGTCCAAAAGCGCCAGAACTTCGTCTTGCCCTTCGTTCTGCTTTTTCTTGAGCTTCTTGACTTCACGCTCAAGCTTGCGCACTTCGCTTTTCTTTGTGGACGCATCGCGGCGATGCTTATGCTCGCGCAGCCATTCCCACAGGAAACCGATGATCAGGCCCGCAACCACACCGCCCAGCACCACGACAAACAGCGGCAGCGACGTGCTGAGGTTAAAGCCCAAAAGCTCGGCAAAAGCTTCGGGCATCAGGGTCAGTTCAACCGTTTCGCGATTGGCCAGCGAGACGGAGATGAGAACGATCCCGAGGATCGCCAGAAAAGCATATCGAAGGTAGCGTATCATGCCCTAGGCTTTACCGTTCAATCGGTCCCTAAGCAACTTGCCAGTTTTGAAAAATGGAACACATTTTTCTTCGACCTGAACAGTTTCCCCGGTGCGCGGATTGCGGCCAACGCGCGCGTCGCGCTGTTTTACCGAAAAGGCACCAAAGCCACGCAGCTCTACGCGGTCACCGCGTGCCATGGCATCCGTCACTTCCTCGAACACGGTATTCACGATCCGCTCGACGTCGCGTTGATACAGATGCGGGTTTTCGTCGGCGATTTTCTGAATCAGTTCTGAACGGATCATAAGCGTTACCCTCCCAGGCGACCGGTTAGCCATCTCTATTTATTTGGACAGTATAGGAAAAAACCGTGATCGGGGGAACGTAAACTCTGTGTGCAAAGTCTTCATTTTCGCGCCAAGTCACGCGTTTTTTTGCTTGCGAGCGTGAAATTCACCGCAAAAGCGTGAACGACAGCCGGAATAAGCCCAAATTTTGGAACATATTGATTCGCAACAAAAACGGCCCCGCGCGGATACGCGGGGCCGTAAATTCGGCTAAGGCTGAGGCCCGGGCTTAGTCGCCCGATTTCAGCGCTGCACCCAGGATATCGCCCAGCGATGCGCCCGAGTCGGAGGAACCATACTGTTCCACGGCCTCTTTCTCTTCGGCGATCTCGCGTGCTTTGATCGACAGGCCCAGACGGCGGGTCTTGCTGTCGACGTTGGTGACGCGGACGTCGACCTTGTCACCAACCGAGAAACGCTCGGGGCGCTGTTCGGCACGGTCACGGCTCAGGTCCGAACGGCGGATGAAGGACTTCATGCCTTCGTATTCCACCTCGATGCCGCCATCTTCGATTGCGGTCACTTCGACGGTCACGATCGAGCCACGCTTCACGCCGCCCACGGCTTCGGCGAACTTGTCGCCGCCCAGGGCTTTGATCGACAGCGAGATACGCTCTTTTTCCACGTCAACTTCCGAGACAACGGCTGAAACCATGTCGCCTTTGCGGTAGTTCTGGATCGCATCCTCGCCACGCTCGTCCCAGGACAGGTCCGACAGGTGAACCATGCCGTCGATGTCGCCTTCGAGGCCAATGAACAGACCGAATTCGGTGATGTTCTTGACTTCGCCTTCGACCTCGGTGCCCTCGGGGTGTGTTTCTGCAAACACTTCCCATGGGTTGCGCTGAGTCTGTTTCAGGCCCAGAGACACGCGACGCTTGGCGCCGTCGATTTCCAGAACCATGACGTCGACTTCCTGGCTGGTCGAAACGATCTTGCCGGGGTGAACGTTTTTCTTGGTCCAGGACATTTCGGACACGTGCACCAGACCTTCGACACCGGCTTCCAGCTCGACGAACGCGCCGTAGTCGGTGATGTTGGTGACGCGACCCTGATGGACCGAGCCCAGCGGGTACTTGGCGGCAACCAGATCCCACGGATCTTCCTGCAGCTGCTTCATACCCAGGCTGATGCGGTGGGTCTCTTTGTTGATCTTGATGACCTGAACCTTGATGGTTTCGCCGATCGTCAGGATCTCGGACGGGTGGTTCACACGGCGCCATGCCATGTCGGTGACGTGCAGCAGGCCGTCAACGCCGCCCAGGTCAACAAATGCACCGTATTCGGTGATGTTCTTGACGACACCCTCGACGGTCTGACCTTCGGACAGGTTGCCGATGACTTCGGCACGCTGCTCGGCACGCGATTCTTCCAGGATTGCGCGGCGCGAAACAACGATGTTGCCACGGCGGCGGTCCATTTTCAGAATCTGGAACGGCTGTTTCAGACCCATCAGCGGGCCAGCGTCGCGCACGGGGCGAACGTCAACCTGCGAGCCGGGCAGGAACGCAACTGCGCCACCCAGATCGACGGTGAAGCCACCTTTGACGCGACCAAAGATTGCACCTTCGACGCGCTGGTCGTCGGCATATGCTTTTTCCAGACGGTCCCATGCCTCTTCACGGCGGGCCATCTCGCGCGAGATAACAGCTTCGCCACGGGCGTTTTCTGCGGCGCGCAGGTAAACTTCGACCTCGTCGCCTACAGCGATTTCAGGGGCTTCGCCGGGATTTGCGAATTCTTTCAGATCAACGCGGCCTTCCATTTTGTAGCCTACGTCGATGATGGCTTGGCCGGCTTCGATCGCCAGAACCTTGCCTTTGACAACAGAACCCTCTTCGGGTGTGTCCATTTCGAAGCTTTCATTCAGGAGGGCTTCGAATTCCTCCATGGATGCGTTAGCCATGTGGCGTCATTTTCCTTTACATACGTTTTTGCTGGCCGAGCGGTTGTCTCCGCCGGTCTTGTTTCATGGTGCCTGAATGCGTGATCCAGAACGCGCCCGAGCTAACAAACACAAAGGGCCGAGGTAACCCGGCCCTGCTCAGATACGTCATCCGGACGTTGACCGCCCTTGTTCAGACGCGTGCTCTATAGCGAGTCTGCTGAAGCACTGCAAGTCAAAGCCGGAAAGCGACCCAGTTGTCGCAAGTTGAAGTCCTCCGTCGGCGAAACGATGCTAGGCTCAATCCAGCGATCAAGGAGCAGACGATTTGAATTTTCTGGTCATTATTTCCGACGAACACCGTAAGGACGCGATGGGATGCGCTGGCCACCCGATCGTCAAAACCCCCAATCTGGACGCCTTGGCAGCGCGGGGTACGATGTTCACCTCGGCTTATACACCGTCGCCAATGTGCGTTCCCACCCGCGCCGCGTTGGCTACCGGAGAGTGGGTGCATACCACTGGTCACTGGGACAGCGCGACACCCTATGCCGGGCACCCGCGCAGTTGGATGCGTCAACTGCGAGACACGGGGCGCGAGGTCGTGTCGATCGGCAAGTTGCATTTTCGCTCAGCCGAGGATGACAACGGTTTCTCGCAGGAAATACTCCCCATGCATGTCGTCGGAGGAATTGGTTGGGCCGTCGGCCTGCTGCGCGAGAACCCGCCCGCGTATGATTCAGCCGCCGAACTGGCGGGTGATGTCGGCACCGGGTCCAGCACCTATACCGACTATGATCTGGATATTACCGCCGCATCTGAGGTATGGCTGACCGATCCGAAACGTCACGATGCACCATGGGCCGCCTTTGTGTCCCTGGTCAGCCCGCATTATCCGCTGACTTGCCCCGAGGAATGGTACGACCATTATGATCCCGCGGATATGGACCTGCCGGTGGGCTATGGCCACGGCCTCCCTGATCACGCAGAGCTGCAAAACATTGCGTCGTTCTTCAACTACGATGACTATTTTGATGAACAAAAGATGCGCGAAGCCAAGGCCGCATACTACGGGCTAACATCTTTCATGGACGATTGCGTGGGGCGCATCCTGACAGCTCTGACCCAAAGTGGTCAGGCCGAAAATACGGTCATCGTCTATGTTTCAGACCATGGCGACATGATGGGCGATCAGGGGTTCTGGACCAAACAGGTGATGTATGAGGCCAGCGCCGGGGTTCCGATGATCCTCGCCGGGCCCGGTATTCCCAACGGCAAGCAAGTCTCAACCTGTACAAACCTGACAGACATTTCAGCAACCGCGCGGGACGTCTGCGGTGTTCCTGATGATGCAGGCAATGCCGATCAACCGGGCGTTTCGCTTATCGATCTGGCCACGGCACCGGATGATCCCAACCGAACCGGGTTCAGTGAATATCATGACGGGGGGTCAAAAACCGGCAGCTTTATGGTGCGCTGGGACAAGTGGAAATACGTCTATTACGTTGGGCATGACCCCCAACTATTTGATCTTGCATCGGACCCGAATGAACAGACCAATCGCGCCACGGACAGAGTTAACGACCCCGAAGTTCAAGCGGCGTTGGTCGAAGGCGAACGCCGTCTGCGCGAAATATGTGACCCCGAAGAGGTCAACGCGCGTGCCTTTGAGGATCAGCGTAAGAAGATTGTCGAGCTGGGCGGAGAAGAAGCCTGTCGAACGGCCTTCGTCTTCAACCACACTCCAACCCCGTCCGAGCAAGAAAAACAGCGCGAAGGATCCGCGCTCTAGTTCAGAATTCCTCGCCTTTTTTTGAGAAGTTCGTATCAGCTCACATTGAAGGTCACCGCGCCCGAACTGATGCGCGCCGCCGCAATCGCGCGCCCAGAGCGTCAAAGAGCCATTCTGAGGGTAGAGAATATAACACTCCACCCTCTGTTTTACCTCAAGCGCCCTCGGTAGCGAACGCAAAGAAGGTCTAGAACAGTTGCAAATCCTTCGCGCCGCTTTGGATTTCGGCAAAGTTCGGCATGTTTTGGATCGGTACGGATGATGGCGCCGCGCCCGGCATCGTAACTGTCGGCTTCGTCGCCATTGTCTTGCCGAATGCTGGTCGCTGCAACTCC
Organism: Ruegeria sp. BB5; assembly: GCF_056539405.1. Classification (NCBI taxonomy): domain Bacteria; kingdom Pseudomonadati; phylum Pseudomonadota; class Alphaproteobacteria; order Rhodobacterales; family Roseobacteraceae; genus Ruegeria; species Ruegeria sp. BB5. The sequence continues at coordinate 72,707 of NZ_JBQFUX010000012.1, forward strand.
CCTCGGATATCATGCAACAGCATTTTGTGATCCGGCATTTTTGTGAGGATCTGCGCAAGATGTGCTTTCGCAGTCTTCATACCCTGGAACCAAATCTGTCGCTTTAGTGGCCGCAGACGATCACGGATGCCGGTCCCGTAACCGGTATCATAAACCTGTTTGCCCAATAGAACCGTTTGGTAAACGCGAAAGTTGAACAACGTCGCAAATTCGATGTCATGTTCCATTGGCAGACGATGCTGCCATAGCTCCAGGTTTTCCGCCAACCGATCCGGTATCTTCATCTCTGTCCGCGCATCGATCCAATACTGATCGTCAGTGCGGTTACCCAATCGATAGTGAAGACAGATGAACTCCAGAACCTCATCATAAAGCTTGTTCATCTGCCGGTTATACCGCGTCCGCAAGGATGGCTCGATGTCTCGCGTGGGCAAGTGTTCCGCAAACCACCGCACCGCATGATCGACCATATGTATCGCCGTACTCTCTAGCGGTTCAATAAACCCGCCGGACAGGCCGATCGCCAAACAGTTCTTAACCCAGGCATTGCGCACACGCCCGATGCGCATGGGGATCACGCGCGGCGTCGCGCCCTTGCCGCTGTCACCCAGCCATTTGAGGTATTCATCCGCCGCCTGATCATCCGTGCGATGCGCGGATGAGAACACATAGCCCGTTCCCACACGGTTATAGAGAGGCACCCGCCAGGTCCAACCTGCGCCGAGAGCGGTCGAGCGCGTGACGCTTTCAATCTTCTTTGGGTTGGGATGCTCGATCTGCAACGCCATGGCACGATCATTTGGCAAATAGTCCGAGTAATCCATAAACGGTTCGCCAAGCGCTTGGTTGATGATCAAGCCGCGGAACCCTGTACAGTCTATGACCATCTCGATGTCATGGCGGCCCTGGCGTTCCAACATCAGATGGCTGACATTGCCCTGTTCATCCAGTTCGACCGATTTCACCTCATCTTGAATATGCTCTACACCGCGCTTGGTGCAGACTTTGGTGAGCATGCCGGCAAATTTCACAGCATCCAGATGATACGCATAGCCAAACCGCTGTTCGTATTCAGGCTGCCCCAACTGCCGTGCGCCTTTGCACAGACGGGCCAGATCATCATGTGGTGAGATGGACCGCGTAAAATCCCGATCCCCATTGCCAAAGCGCAAGAAATACTCGGCTGTTTCCAACCCTTCCAACAATTGGCCATGCGCAAAGGGGTTCACATAATCGATGCGATTGCCTTTGCGGTCCTTGTTCCAGTTGCAAAACTTCACACCCAGCTTGAACGACGCGTTGGTTTCGCGAAAAAAGTCCCGCTCGGAAATACCCGCCTGACGGAGCGTGACCGGCATGCGCGGCACTGTCGCCTCGCCCACACCCACTGTCGCGATATTGGGGCTCTCGATCAGGCATATGCGAGGGCGATCCTTTTCCGCTGACGTGCGTGAAAGCACCATTTCCAGTATCAGCGCGGTCATCCACCCTGCTGTGCCGCCACCGACGATGGTGATCTTGCGCAAACGATTATTCATGTTTTTTTGTCCCTGTTGGCTCAAGGGATATTATAGCTACGTGCCCATTTTTTGTGTTTTGGACTTAGATCGCAGCTTTCCCTTATGGCGTATCGAAGACTATAACAGCTTTATTGCGTCCAGCTAGGGCCTATAGCACTGGGAATTTCAGGCCTATCGTACAGGATTGAGATCTGTGGAGTGGGCAGGTATCAGCACAGGCTCGAATCCTGAACGCTCGTCAAATCTCCTCACCTTTCTTCAGAAGATCTTCGATCAATTGTCGCTGCAATTCGTTGCTGTCACCGCCACCAAATTGAATCGCCCCTCCGGTGTAGGACGTGCCGTAAGTTGCAGCGATATTCACTGTCTGCGCCAAGCCAGAGATCAGTTGGTCCTTCTTCAAAGACGAAAGCGGATGAATGAATGTTGCCCAAACGATTCCGTTGGCAATCGCATAGCGCGCATCCAAAGCGGTGTCGAAATTGGCCTGCATCATTCTGTGCAATTCCTCTTTTGACAGTTCATCAGCACTACGAACCGCCACCATCGCACGCATGCGATCAGTGCTGATATCCGTGACGACCAGAACAGGCACATCCGACAGCGTCAAAGCAAAGCCCGGCCCCTGCGGCTGTGCCTCGGGATCAAGCGCAAAGAGGATCTTGCCCAGACGTTCATAGTCCATCGGTGGCTCGGTCTCAGGCGCATCTTGGGCCGCCAGACCTCCGGCCAGAAAAATCAACACTAGGGCTAGTCGGATCATGGCATCTCTCCTGCAGGCTACTCCCTTACAATAGGTACCTGCCTGGACCCTGACCAAACAAAGCTTAGTGAAGAGTATGTCGTGCGCCGCCACAAGTTTGAACGATCTGCAAGGTTTGCCGATCTTACTGCGATAGCCCGTTCAAAACACTGCCCCTAGCTTTGTTTCAGCGGTTGGCTCCCCCGCCGACCCGAACCTGAACAGGAAAGGAAAACACAATGAAATCTCTGGTTCTAACAACCCTGATCGCCACCTTGCCCCTGATCGCCGCGCCGGCCTTTGCAGCGGATGAGATCAATGTCTCGAACGGCATCTCGGCCGCGGGCGCGCCCTTGGCAGCACATGGCGTCGATCTGGTGGCCCTGGTCAACGAAGGTAACCCGGTCGAAGGGTTTGCCACCCATTCCTCGACCTACGACGGGGCATCGTACTACTTCACCAGCGCCGCCAATCTCGAGGCGTTCGAGGCCAACCCCACCGCCTATCTGCCACAGCACGGCGGGTTCTGTTCCTTCGGCGTGTCTGTCGGCAAGAAATTTGATGGCGACCCGGACCAGTATCTGGTCACAGACGGCAAGCTGTATCTGTTCCTGAACGCTGAAACTCGGGCTGCGTTTCTGAAAGACGTGCCAGCCACAGCAAAAACCGCTGATGATCAGTGGGCGCAGATCAAATCCGTCGCCGTAGGCGAGCTGTAATTACCTCTCCCCGCGGCGTTAGGACGTTGCGGGGCGTTTGCTTTCGACAAGAGCTACGGCCTGGGCCAAAGCAGCTTCGATACTCAGATCAGACGTATCCAACAGCACAGCATCTGCAGCAGGCTTCATCGGCGCAGCACTGCGTTCGGCATCCCGCACGTCGCGTTCGCGCACATCTGCAAGCACAAACTCTCGGGTCACATCAGCGCCCTTTGCGCGCAGTTCCAAAAAGCGGCGCTCTGCCCGCACTTCGGCACTGGCGGTAACAAACAGTTTCACTTCGGCCTCGGGGCAAATCACCGTTCCGATATCGCGCCCATCCAGCACAGCCCCCCCTGCCCGACGGGCAAAGGCGCGCTGGAAATCCACCAACGCCGCGCGCACCTCAGGGATCACTGCCGCTTTCGAGGCCGCCTGCGCAATCTCGGCCGTACGCAAATCGCCTTGTTTCAGTTCTTCCGCAGTCAATGCCTGCGCCGCCTCGATGGGGTCAGTCCCGTCCAGCGTTCGGCGCCCGACCGCGCGATACAGCAGCCCCGTATCCAGATGCGCAAAACCGAACAGCGCCGCCACCCCTTTCGAGATCGTCCCCTTGCCCGCCGCCGCAGGGCCGTCGATGGCGACGGTGAAACTCATGTGCGTTCGACCTTGGCACCCAGGGCGGCCATCAGCGGCTCGAAAATCGGGAACGAGGTCGCGATTGGCCCACCGTCATCCACGGAAACCGGAGACTTCGCACCCATCCCCATGACCATGAACGACATGGCAATGCGGTGATCAAGATAGCTTTCGCAGGTGCCGCCACCGGGGACGTTACCGATGCCCAACCCTTCGACCGACCACCATTCTTCGCCCTCGTCCACGGTCACACCATTGGCCCGCAACCCGCGCGCCATGGCGTCAATCCGGTCGCTTTCCTTGACGCGCAGCTCTTTCACGCCGCCCATCATCGTGGTGCCGTTGGCATTGGCCGCAACCACAGACAACACAGGATATTCGTCGATCATCGAGGCCGCGCGTTCGGGCGGCACATTGATCCCCTTCATATTCGGAGAGTATTTCGCGCGCAGATCAGCGACGGGTTCGCCGCCCTCTTCCCGCTCATTTTCGTACGTCAGATCCGCGCCCATTTCGCGCAATGTGGTGAACAGCCCCGCGCGGGTCGGGTTCAGGCCGATGCCCGGCACCAACACGTCAGAGCCCGGCGTGATCAATGCCGCACATACCGGAAAGGCCGCGCTGGACGGGTCGCGCGGCACAGCGATGACCTGCGGTTTCAACTCAGGGCGGCCGGTCAGCGTGATCACCCGGCCTTCATCCGTATCCTCGACGTTGATTTCGGCCCCGAAACCGGCCAGCATCCGTTCCGAGTGGTCACGGGTGGCCTCTTTCTCAATCACAACGGTCTTGCCCGGCGCGTTCAGACCGGCCAGCAGCACCGCGGATTTCACCTGCGCCGACGGCACCGGCACCTCATACCGCACCGGTACAGGCTCTGCCGCACCCACGATGGTCATCGGCAGCCGCCCGCCCGAGCGCCCAACCGATTGCGTTCCGAACAGTGCCAGTGGATCGGTGACGCGGGCCATCGGTCGCTTGTTCAGGCTTGCATCACCCGTGAAGGTCGCGGAAATCGGGCAGGTCGCCATCGCGCCCATGATCAGCCGCACACCGGTACCCGAGTTGCCGCAGTCAATCACCTGATCGGGCTCGGCAAATCCACCAACGCCCACGCCATGCACACTCCATTCACCGTCGCCGTGATCCGTGACCTCAGCCCCGAAGGCACGCATGGCCTTGGCGGTGTCCAGAACATCCTCACCTTCCAGCAGGCCCGAGATTCTGGTCTCACCTACCGCCATTGCGCCCAGGATCAGCGACCGGTGCGAGATCGACTTGTCACCGGGCACTTCTGCCGTGCCGGTCAGCGGGCCGCAGGGATGCGAGGTCATCGGGATGGGCGTGCCGTGTCCGGACATAGGGGCTCCTGTTTTCGCTATCAGTTCAAGGCGGATTAGCGAATTGGAGCCGGTTGGTCCAGCGGCAATCAGTCTTTGCGCCGGAAGGTCAGGTAATGTGGCGTCCGGCCTTCACGCAAAGCCTTTTGTTCATAGCGGGTGGAAATCCAGTCATCCCACGGTTCGCGCCAATCAGCGGGGCGTTCGGCCAGCCATTCAAACCCGGCACGTGGAACCTCCTCCAACGTCTGGCGGACGTAGTCGGGAATGTCGGTGGCAACGCGAAAAATCGAACCGGGCTTTAGCGTGCGGGCAAGTGGCTCCAGATGTTCCTGCGTCACAAAACGCCGACGGTGATGACGCGTCTTGGGCCATGGGTCAGGATACAAAAGAAACGCCCGTGAAATGCTGGCCTCGGGCAGCACATCGAACAAATCCCGCGCATCGCCGGGATGAACGGCCAGGTTTTCGACCCCGGCCTTGCGGATCTTGCCCAGCAACATGGCGACGCCGTTGATATACGGCTCGGCCCCAATGATACCGATATCGGGGTTGCTGGCGGCCTGATGGACTAGGTGCTCACCACCGCCAAAGCCGACCTCAAGCCAGACATCTTTACCGCCGAACAGTGCCTTTAGGTCCAGCGGATGACGTTCAGGATTCGCGTCCCAGTCCACTGCACCAGGCGACAAAGCATCGAGGTCTTCGTTCAGATACGTCTTTTGACTCTGCTTCAGGGCCTTGCCCTTAAAGCGGCCATAGAAGTTTCTGCGGGGGCGTTGGGGTGTCTGAGTGCTCATGGCGGTGCCCATACTGCGCAGGCGGGGTCAAAGCAAGGGGCGGTCGCGTCAGTTCTGCCGACACGCCGCCCCAAATTGCATTTCCTACAATAGAGCGCGCCCCCAAGGGCGCACCGTTTCATTGTGGAACGGTCAGACTGCCGACTTCAGAGCGTCGGTCAGATCCGTACGCTCCCAGCTGAAACCGCCATCCGCATCAGGCTGACGACCAAAGTGGCCATAGGCCGCCGTACGCTGGTAGATCGGCTTGTTCAGTTGCAGATGCTCACGAATACCGCGCGGTGTCAGATCCATCACCTTATCAACGGCTTTCTCGATATCCGCATTCTCCACCTGACCCGTTCCATGCGTATCCGCGTAGATCGACAGCGGCTTGGACACACCAATCGCATAGCTCAGCTGAATGGTGCAGCGCTCTGCCATGCCCGCAGCAACCACGTTCTTGGCCAGATAGCGCGCGGCATAAGCAGCCGAACGATCCACCTTGGTCGGGTCTTTGCCCGAAAACGCGCCGCCGCCATGCGGTGCGGCACCACCATAAGTGTCCACGATGATCTTACGCCCGGTCAGACCGGCGTCTCCATCAGGACCGCCAATCACGAACTTGCCGGTGGGATTCACGTGCCATTCGGTATCAGCGTTCAGCCAGCCGTCGGGCAGGGTTTCAGTGATATAAGGTTCGACAATGGCGCGGATGTCGTCCGAGCTCAGCAACTCATCCAAGTGCTGGGTCGACAGCACGATCGAGCTGACGCCGACCGGCTTGCCATCCCGATAGATCACGGACAGCTGCGATTTTGCATCCGGGCCCAGCGCGGGCTCAGACCCGTTCTTGCGCACCTCCGCCAAGCGCCGCAGGATCGCATGGGAATACTGGATCGGCGCGGGCATCAGCGCGGGGGTCTCGGTGGTGGCATAGCCGAACATGATGCCTTGGTCACCGGCGCCCTCGTCCTTGTTGTCCGAGGCATCCACACCCTGTGCGATATGGGCGGATTGTTCATGCAGCAGGTTCGTCACCTCGACGGTTTCATGGTGAAATTTGTCCTGCTCGTAACCGATATCCTTGATACAGGCGCGTGCGATCTCGTCGATGCGGCCCATATAGTCGTGCAGTTTTTCCTGATCAGACAGACCTACTTCGCCGCCAATGACGACACGGTCGGTGGTCGCAAAGGTTTCGCACGCCACGCGGGCTTCGGGTTCTTCGTTCAGAAATGCGTCAAGTACAGCATCCGAGATTCGGTCACAAACCTTATCCGGATGCCCTTCGGATACGGATTCCGAAGTAAAAGTGTAGTTCTGTCGGGACATGAAAGTGCTCCATTAAGATTTCCCCATCACGCCAGGAAGCCGTTGTGACGAGCATGCGAGGGGATACGCCCACACAAACACAGGGTCAATCGGTAATTATACATGCGCCCGCCGGGCGTTGCGCCAAAACAGCGCGAAGAGAGCCGCCAGTAGGACAAAGACCGGAACATCCCCATTCCTGGAGTACACCGTTGAGACAAACGGAGCAGGCAGATTTGCATCGAAAAATCCAGCCTGACCCAATGGAAGCGCCTGCGTGATGCGCCCCAAAGGGTCAATCATCGCCGACACGCCGGTATTGGCTGACCGCATCATCGGCAGGCCTTGCTCAATCGCGCGCATCTGAGCCTGGGCCAGATGCTGATAGGGTCCAGACCGTGTGCCGAACCACGCATCGTTGGTGATCTGCAACAGAAAATCCGCGCGCCCCGGCGCGGACAAAACATCCTGCGTGAACACGGCCTCATAACAGATCAACGGCAGCGCCTTACCCAGCTTGCCCGCATCCATCAAAGCTGCCCCGGGCCCAGCGCTGAACCCATTGCCGTTGGTCGCCGCCATGCCATAGATACCAAATTTTGCCATCACCTCGCCGAACGGTACATATTCCCCAAACGGGGCCAAGTGATGCTTGTCGTACAGACCCTGCTGCTGGCCCTTCTCATCCAGATAGATCATCGAGTTATAGATACGCGGTCCGTCACCACGCTGAATGCCCAGAAAAACCGGCGTGCCCTGCGCCGCATCGGCAATGGCATCCAGATAGGGCTGCGCGCTGCTCAGCCAGGCAGGTACCGAGGTTTCGGGCCAGACAATCAGATCGGGCCGAGGCTGCGCCGCAGTAAACTCTATCTGGCGTGCAAAGAACAAAGGCGCGTATTCGGGGTCCCATTTTTGATGTTGCGGCGCGTTCGGTTGGATCAGGCGCACGACATGATTGGTTTCCGTAACCGCCGGGCGCGCGGAGGCATAGCCCAGCGCCAAACAGGCCGCGCCTACTGTCAGTCCAAGCGGTAATGCAAATCCACCGCGTTGCGCCAGTGCCGCCCCCAAGGGCAACGTCGCCAACAGGGTCAATGCGCCCAAACCATAGGGTCCGACCAATGACAACAGCTGGGCCACCGGAGAGCCGACCCAAACCTGCGCCAGCCCCGCCCATGGAAATCCTGTCAGCACATAGCCGCGGGCCATTTCCGCCAGCGACACGGTCACAACCAGAAAAACAGCTTGTGTGATTGCGCCACCCGCAGGCCGCCGCGCGACCCGGAAGGCCAGCGCCCAGAACAATGCCAACCCTCCGGCCATGAAGATCAGGGCAAAGGGTGCCATCCAGGCGTGACGTTCCGCGTCCACCAAGAACGGCTCGACAATCCAGCTGAGACCATGTGCGAAATACCCGGTGGCAAAAGCCCAGCCCAGCCAGGCGGCCCTGCCCCTAGTCTCGGTTGACAGAAACAACGGCGCCAGCAGCACCAGAGCAACCAGCGTTGCCGCCCACACACCAAACGGGGCAAGGCCAAACGCCGCCAGCGCACCCAGCAGCGCCGCCAATGCACATTTCAGCCAAATGGACCAACCCTGTGCAGGGTTCATACAACGAGATCCGGCAACATAACGCGCAGACGCTTGATCCGGCGTGGATCGGCGTCGATCACCTCGAATTCAGGGCCTTCGGGATGCAAGACAACCTCACCCCGTGCGGGCACCCGGCCTGATAGCATAAAGACCAGACCGCCCAGAGTGTCGATCTCTTCCTCATCCACGTCCTCGTGACTGGTCAGCGAGCGCCCGATTTCAGCCTCGAACTCTTCCAACGGGACGCGGGCCTGAACGATGTAACAACCCGGCTTGTCCTGAACCCAAAGCTGATCTTCATCCGCGTCATGTTCATCCGCGATTTCACCCACGACCTGTTCGATCAGATCCTCAATCGTCAGCAGCCCGTCGACACCACCATATTCGTCGATCACCAACGCCATATGGCGACGTTCCGTCTGCATCTTGGTCAGCAGAACCCCAATCGGCATCGAAGGCGGAACGAACAGCAACGTCCGCAGCATCTTGACCAGATCGAATTCACTGGACCCACCGTTGAATCCGTGGGTTAGGGCAAAGTCCTTTAGGTGGACGAACCCCAAAGGCGTGTCCAGCGTGCCCTCATACACCGGAATCCGCGACAGACCGCTTTCGCGGAACACCTTCGCCAGCTCATCCTTGGTAATTGTTGAAGGAACCGAGATGATCTCGGCCGTTGGGATGGCCACGTCCTCAACCCGCATCCGCCGCAGGTTGATCATGCCGCGCGGCTGTGCCTTGTCGACCTCATGACCGTTGGTCACCTGGCTTTTCTCATCCTCGCCCTGCGGCGAAAACGCATCCACTATTCGAGAAAAGAAACCGGCTTTCTCTTTACTATCTTCACCGCTGTTCCTGGTTTGCGCGCCCTGCGCCGCCATAGAACTGCCGTCTGTCTCGCCCATAATCCTATTCCAAATAATCGGCCTTGATGGCCCGTCTACATATTATATGGGTCATCGATACCCATTTTGCCAAGTATAGCGACCTCAACCGTTTCCATCAAAGTGGCGTCGGTGTCACGAATGTGATCATAGCCCAGCAGATGCAAGGTCCCGTGAATGATCAGGTGCATGACGTGATCATTCATTGATTTCCCTGCCTCATCCGCCTCGCGCGCGCAGGTGTCGTAGGCAATCGCAATGTCCCCCAACGGGATTTCACCGGTGAAATCCGGCTCAGGCGGCGTCGGGCTCTGCCCGGGTTCCTCGGCTGCCAAATCCTCGGCGGGCCAGCTGAGCACATTGGTCGGTGTGGGCTTTTCCCGAAACTCCGCATTCAGTTCGGCGATGTGCGCATCATCACAGGCCAAAAGGCTGACTTCACACAGGTCAGCGTCCAAACCGCAATAGTCCAACACCGCCTGAATAGCGCGCATGGCCAAGGGCTCCAGCCCCTGCCAACGTGCGTCTTCAATTGTCAGTTCAAGGTTCATATCACCACGCCCAAAGCCTACGGCCTTGGACGACTACCCCGTCTCACGGCCCGAGTCGGCCTCATACGCTTCGATAATGGCGGCGACAAGCGGGTGGCGGACCACATCCTTCGAGGTGAAATAGTTAAAGCTGATATTTGGGATCGTTTTCAGCAATCGCTCCGCGTCTTGCAGCCCCGACTGAACCCCGCGCGGCAGGTCGACTTGCGAGCGGTCACCTGTGATCACCATGCGACTGCCCTCACCCAGACGGGTCAGGAACATTTTCATCTGCATGGTCGTAGCATTCTGCGCTTCATCCAACACCACAAACGCATTGGCCAGGGTTCGCCCGCGCATGAAGGCCAGAGGAGCAATTTCGATTCGTTTTTCCTCGATCAGCTTGGCCAGTTGTTTGCCGGGCAAAAAGTCATTCAGCGCGTCATACAACGGCTGCATGTACGGATCGACCTTGTCTTTCATGTCACCGGGCAGATAGCCCAACTTTTCACCGGCCTCGACCGCGGGGCGGCTGAGGATAATTCGATCCACATGCCCACCGATAAACATCGACACGCCAGCGGCAACAGCCAGGTAGGTCTTACCCGTGCCTGCGGGACCGATCCCAAACGCAAGTTCATTTTGGAACAGCGACTGAACATAGGCCTTTTGCGCGTCTGTGCGCGGCTCGACCAGCTTTTTGCGGGTCTTGATCTCAACCGTGCCGCCCTTGAACATCTCAAGCTGATCACCGTCGCGGCTGCCGGTTTCTTGTTCCGATCCGCCCATCCGCAATTCGCGATCCACATCGGCGGCCTCGACGTCGCGCCCACCTTCCAGACGGGTGTAAAGGGCCTGCAGCACCTCTATCGCCTGCTTCTGAGCGTCTTCGTCACCCATGACAACCAACTGATTGCCACGGCGCACGATCTGGACAGACAGCTTCGTTTCGATTTCGGTCAGGTTGCGGTCATACTCGCCGCACAAATCAATCAACAACCGATTGTCAGGGAATTCAACAAACGCCTCACTTTGGGGCATGTCATCTTGCGGTGGGGTAAGGGCACCGATGGCCAATCCGTTCTCCTGTCTTGGCGTTTATACCCTGAGCGTAGACAACATTTCTCGGTGGGCGCAAGCCACAGTTTCAATTTTTCCCAAACAGATGGTAAAACCGCCGAAATCAGACGCAGCCGAGCACCACCCCAATCGCGGACAGCTTCAGAAGGTGTAATTCAATCCAAAACGCAAACCACGGTAGCGAGGGGTGGATTTTGTTGAGAACCCGTTGTCGAATTCAACCTCGCGCGAGTCGAATTGCACGTATTCAAACTCACCCGTGATCGACCAGTTGTCGTTCAGACTGTGTTCTGCACCGATACTGGCTGAAAACCCATTTCGAGAGTCACTGTCTTCAAAGGATTGAACCGTGCCGCCCGTGGACAGGCTGCTTGACGTTGTGATGTCACCCTGCACGTACCCGACCGAGACAAAATACAGAACGGTGCCGCTCTTGTTGGTCAAACCATTGCGAAAACGTAGGGAAATAATGTCCGAAACCTCAGATCCGCCAGTAACAGCTACAGTGCCAATATCCATCGACACCTCATCGTCGATCTTTCCGAAGTCATAGCCGAGTTCGAACCCATAAACATAATCCCGGCCGCCGATTGCCGGCAGAACACCACGCCAACCGCCACGGATACCACCGTAGCCGCCACTCAGGTCCAGCTCTCCGATTTCGAAAAGATCCGTCTGGGTACGCAGTCCGAATCGGTCCGTGCCACCCGATGCATAGGCCCCGCTCAGGCCCAGATAGAACGCGCTAACGTCGCTGCCCAAACGCTTGGGACTGACAACCGGGGGATCCGTCACCCCCTGTTCAAGGTTACCCGCCACCGTTGCGCTGGAAAAAAGTGAAAGCACCAGCACCGCCGGAAAAACAAACCGGCCGTTTGGCCCAAAGAAACGTGTTAGGAATTTCACTCGTACCCTCCATCGTCCTGGCCCGAAAACAGGGTCAGCACCGACCTGAATTTTAGGAAACAGAAACCCTTTTCCCCAAATACGTCCGGCTTTTGTCCGAACATAGTTACCGGCGATAAATCAAGGGTTAATTTTTGGAACAATTACCCACTATGGCTTTCAAACAGCACTTTGGGGGGGCATCAGATCAGCTCACCGGCCAGCGAATTTGCCCCTGAGGCGGTGATTTCAACACCTCGCAATTCTCCGACCGCGACATCGGCGTCAGACACGTGAACCGAATGTAAATACTCGGATTTCCCGACCATCTGGCCTGGCAGCCGTCCAGATTTTTCAAACAGAACCTTAACCTTGCGCCCTACCATTGCGTCCTGAATTTCCCGCTGATGCCGCGTGATCAGGGCCTGCAGACGCTGAAGACGGTCATCCGCCGCATGAGGATCAACCTGAGGCCGCTCGGCTGCAGGCGTTCCCGGACGTGTCGAGTATTTGAAGGAATAGGCATAGCCGTATTTGACCTCTTCCACCAAATCCATGGTGGCCTGGAAATCCTCTTCGGTCTCTTCAGGGAAGCCAACGATGAAGTCCCCAGACATCACGATATCGGGCCGCGCAGCGCGGATACGTTCGATCAGGCGCAGATAGCTTTCGGCGGTGTGGCTGCGGTTCATGCGTTTGAGGATTCGGTCCGAGCCTGACTGTACCGGCAGATGCAGATACGGCATAAGCTTCTCGCAGGTTCCGTGCGCCTCGATCAGGTCGTCGGCCATGTCATTGGGGTGCGAGGTGGTAAAGCGGATGCGCTCCAACCCATCAACCTTGTTCAACTCCCAAATCAGCCCGGCCAGTGTCATGTCTCCGTTTGCACCAGCCCCGTGATAGGCGTTGACGTTCTGACCTAACAGAGTGATCTCACGCACACCGCGTTCAACCAGATCTTGCGCCTCGCGGATAATACGATCTGCGGGTCGGCTGACTTCGGCACCGCGGGTATATGGCACCACGCAAAAGGCACAGAACTTGTCACAGCCTTCCTGCACGGTCAGAAACGCCGTCGGGCCACGCTTGGCCTTGGGACGGTTTTTGAGCTTTTCGAACTTGTCCTCTTCGGGGAAGTCCGTGTCCAGCGCCTTGGCACCGGTGCGCGTCTTCGCCTCCATCTCGGGCAGGCGGTGATAGCTTTGCGGCCCCACAACCAGATCGACCAGAGGCTGACGGCGCATAATCTCATCGCCCTCGGCCTGTGCCACACACCCCGCCACACCGATCTTGAGGTCAGGCTTTTCCGCTTTTAGGCCCTTAAACCTGCCAAGTTCGGAATAGACCTTTTCGGCTGCCTTTTCCCTGATATGGCAGGTGTTCAGCAAGATCATGTCGGCATCATCGGGGCTTTGCGTTTCCACATAGCCCTGCCCACCCAGCGTCTCGGACATGCGTTCGCTGTCGTAGACGTTCATCTGGCAACCGTAGGTTTTGATATACAGCTTTTTGGGTTCCGACATGGGTATGGCCTTTGCGCTGACGGGATCGGCGTCATCTATACCCTACGAACGCCGCTTGCAATGCCGGGGCGGATACCCGATTTTGACAGCAGATTCCAGCAAAGTGGAACCGGACAGGCAATGCAATACGACTCTCTCGACGATTTCCTCACCTCAGGCAAATCCGCCCTGGCCAAGGGCCCTGTCGCGCTGATCTTTGTTGAAGACAATGTCGAGGTCGACAGCACGCTCCGGCACCATCTGCATCTGGGCTTTAAGTCCGTGATTGCCTTCATGCCGCAGGATTTCGCACTGGGTTCTGAATTGTCTGACCGCATCCACAGGGTCACCCTGACCTGCGTACCCAGCACAGTTGCATTCGACACAATCAACAGGATCCTTCAGGCCGCGCCGGGTATCTGGATGTATTACTGCTATAACGCCGAGTACCTGTTCTTTCCGTTTTGCGAGACCCGCACGGTGGGCGAATTGCTGGCCTTCCACGCCGAGGAACGCCGCGACGCGATGCTCAGCCATGTCGTCGACCTTTATGCTGATGACCTGAACACGTTTCCAAACGGCGTCGCCCCGGATCACGCCATGCTGGACAGCACAGGGTATTACGCCCACACCCGCCATGACGCCGAAGGCCACCCGATCGAGAGGCAGCTCGACATGTCCGGCGGCCTGCGCTGGCGGTTCGAAGATCACATCCCCTATGAGCGCCGCCGCATCGACCGGATTGCTCTGTTCAAATCGCGCAAGGGGCTGGAATTGCGGCCCGACCACACCTTTAACGAGCCGGAATACAACACCTATTCCTGCCCTTGGCATCACAATATGACGGCAGCCGTGTGTTCGTTCCGCGCCGCCAAAGCGTTGAAGACCAACGCCGGGTCCACCTTCGACATTCCAAGTTTCTGTTGGCACAACTCGGTGCCATTTCAGTGGAAATCCGGCCAATTGCTCGAACTCGGACTGATCGAATCGGGCCAGTGGTTTTGAGCTCGCTCTAGCGTCGTAGCAGCACCGGGAACCAGTCCTCGCGCAGGCGTTGACCGGGCGTCATGTCATGGCCAGGGTACGGCGGTGAAGTCCGGCCTGGACGCTCCACATACCGTGCATCATCCCCGACCAAACGCAGCGAAAACGCCCGACGGCGGCTGTCTGATTGGTTACCGCGCGCGCCGTGCAGCGTGCGATAATTGAACGCCACTGCATCACCCGGCTCCATTTCGAATTCCACAACCTTCATGCCCTCGGCATCCGGGTCCGGAACGGGAATGTACTGGCCTTCGTCGGGGAAGAACCCTTCTTCCGATACCCAGCGGGTCGGCAACACCTCTTTCTCCCAACGGTGTGACCCCGCCACGCAGCGCAGCGTCGCTTTTTTAACCGGGTCGAGCGGCGACCAGAAGCTGATGGTCTGCTGCCCCTCGACAAAGTAATATGGACCATCCTGATGCCACGGTGTCGCCATTGAGGTACCGGGCTCTTTGACCAGAACGTGATCGTGAAACATCTGCACGGTTTGGGACTGCATCAGATCCGCTGCAACCTCGGCCACCGGAGAGTTTTCGATTACATCCCGGAACTGATCAATCCGCGACCAGTTGCAGTAATCGTCAAAGAACAGACCGGTCTCGCCCTGTTTCTTGTTTTCTGACGCGTACGGGCCGGGTTCGGCCATATTCGCGGCAACGCCTTCGCGCAGCGTTTCGACGTGCCCGGTATAAAGCCCCCTGATCAGGACCACGCCGTCCTGCTGGAAAGTGTCGATCATCTCTTGCGTGACCAGAGGGTGCGTCATGTCAGTCTCCGTGCCGTAGGGTTGTGTGATCTGCACATGACAAAGTCCTCTGTTCAAGTAATATCTTTCAAAGGTAGACTTAACTTCATGTTATATATTTCCCTGCGCCAATATGAATATGTCTGCGCCATCGGGCGGCATGGCAGCCTGTCCGCCGCCGCACTGCACCTGAATGTCTCGCAACCTGCGCTGTCCAACGCGTTGACGCGGGTCGAGGAACAGCTGGGTTATCCCCTTTTCGCCCGCAGGCGCGGAGCAGCCATGGCGCTGACACCACAGGGCCGCAGTTTCATCGATGAGGCCGAGGCGCTGCTGGCCAGTGCCGCCCGGTTGGAAAATGCCACTGATAGAGATGTGGGTAAGACGCGGTTGCGGCTGGGGTGTTTTGTTGATCTGGCGCCCTTCCTGCTTTCACGCGCCTTGCGCCAGTTGCGTGTGCAGATGCCGGACGTTGCAATCACCTACAGGGTGGACAGTTTCGAAGGGCTGATCTCGGGCCTGATTGACGGGCGGATTGACCTTGCCCTGACCTATGGGCTCAGCATGGATGCAGGTTTTACCCAGCAGACGCTGTTCACAAGCACGCCGCATGCTCTGCTGGCGCCGGATCATCCCTTGGCCGCACACAGCGACGTTTCCCTTCAGGACCTGGCGGCCTACCCGCTGATCCTGTCAGAGGAAGGGTTGTCGGCACAGCATGTATTGGGGCTGTTTCGCCAGATCGGGGAAAACCCAACGGTCGCACATCGCGCGGCCTCGTTGGAAATTCAGCGCAGCCTTGCGGCACATGGCGAAGGGGTTGCGATCAGCTATGCCAATCCCCCCGCCCATACCAGTTATGATGGGATGCCCTTGCTAAGCCTGCCCGTTTCGGACCCATTTACGGCAGAACCCGTGGTGCTGGCACGACATGGCACTGGCCCCTCGGACACGCAGATTGCGACCGCCGAGCAGGCCCTATCTGATCTAAAACCGTAAGATTATTTTTTTCGCAGGCGGATCACGACGTCGACCGATGCGATTTCAACCCCTTCGGGTGCCTCGGGTAAGCGCTGAATCACCAATTGATCCGAGGGCGCATCGCTTAGGCGGCTTTCATCCTCCCAGAAAAAGTGGGGGTGATCATGGGTGTTGGTGTCGAAATAGCTTTTAGACCCATCCACCGTGATTTCCTGCAGCACCCCGGCGTCGCAAAACGCGCGCAGGGTGTTGTAAACGGTCGCAAGCGAAACAGCATCGCCGTTCTTCTTGGCCGCATCAAACAGGCTTTCGGCTGTGACATGACGATGTTTACCGTCGCCCACCAGCAATTCGGCCAAGGCAACGCGCTGACGCGTCGGGCGTAATCCTGCGTCAACCAACCAGGAAGTCGCTATGTTTTGGCTCTGAGGTGTCATGAATCCGATACCTGTTCTTTTCTGAACTATATATAAGTGTTCCGGCCAGGCAATTTCAAATGAAATTCATTCGCAAAGAATGCCCTGAACACAACATGATGTGGGCGACCGCTCTTGCAGGACCTTGCATACGGGTGCTAGGTGAGGCCAGATTAGATAAACGGACCCCTGGCAGGAGAGGCGGCAGAATGGCCCAATTCCCGAGCAGCTTTGACAAAGACGATCTGCTGAAATGCGCCCGTGGCGAGTTATTCGGCCCCGGTAACGCGCAGCTACCTGCTCCGCCGATGCTGATGATGGACCGCATCACCGACATTTCGGAAGATGGCGGTGCGCACGGAAAAGGCCATGTGCTGGCCGAATTCGATATTACCCCGGACCTGTGGTTCTTTGACTGCCACTTCCCCGGCAACCCAATCATGCCTGGATGTCTTGGGCTGGACGGTCTGTGGCAGCTTACCGGCTTCAACCTGGGCTGGCGTGGCTGGAAGGGGCGCGGCATGGCCGTGGGCGTGGGCGAGGTCAAACTGACCGGCATGGTGCGCCCGGACCGGAAAATGCTGACCTACAAGATTGATTTCAAGAAAGCGATCCAGACTCGCCGTCTGACGATGGGCGTGGCAGATGGTATCGTCGAAGCGGACGGCGAAATGATTTACGACGTCAAAGATATGAAAGTCGTTCTGTCCGAAGCCTAAGCCGGACTGGCTTGAAATAAGGAGCACGCACATGCGTCGAGTAGTTGTCACCGGTCTGGGGGTTGTCTCTTCCATCGGGAACAATGCCGAAGAGGTTCTGGCCTCACTCAAGGCCGGTAAATCCGGCATAGTGGCCAATGAGCAGATGGTCGAACATGGCTTTCGCAGCCAAATCGCCGGATCGCTGGATATTGATGTATCCGAGCATGTAGACAAGCGCACCCTGCGCTTCATGGGGCCCGGCGCGGCCTATGCCCATATTGCCATGACCCAGGCAATTGCAGATTCAGGCCTGACCGAGGATCAGGTTCAAAACCCACGCACCGGGCTTGTCGCCGGATCGGGCGGCCCGTCGACCAGCGCCATGCTGACCGCGCATCAGACGGTGCTGAAAACCGGCGCAACCAAGCGCATCGGCCCCTTTGCGGTTCCGAAATGCATGTGTTCGACGATTTCCGCGAACTTGGCAACCGCGTTTAAGATCAAGGGCATCAACTATTCGATCACCTCGGCCTGTTCGACCTCGTTGCATTGCATCGGCAACGCGGCCGAACAGATCATGCTGGGCAAACAGGACGTTATGTTCGCCGGCGGCGGTGAAGAACTAGACTGGACCCTATCCTGCCTGTTCGACGCGATGGGCGCGATGTCCTCGAAATACAACGACTCGCCCGACAAAGCCTCGCGCGCGTTCGACCAGAATCGCGACGGGTTCGTGATTTCGGGCGGCGGCGGCATCGTCGTGCTTGAGGATCTGGAGCACGCGCTGGCCCGCGGCGCCAAGATTTATGCCGAAGTGACCGGCTATGCCGCGACCTCGGACGGCCACGACATGGTAGCCCCGTCTGGTGAGGGTGGCGAGCGCGCGATGCGTCTAGCCCTGTCGACACTTCCCGAAGGCCGCAAGGTCGGATACATCAACGCCCACGGCACCTCGACCCCGGTCGGCGACGTGGGTGAGGTTGAGGCCGTGCGCCGTATCTTTGGCGAAGGCAACGTGCCCCCGATTTCATCGACCAAGTCGATGACGGGCCACGCACAGGGTGCCGCAGGCGCGCTTGAGGCGGTGTTCTGCCTGCTGATGCTGCACCATGATTTCATTACTCCGTCGATCAATGTCGACACACTTGCCGAAGGCATCCTGCCCGGTGAAATTGCAACTCAAGTAGTTGAAAACGCAGGCTTGGACAGCGTGATGACCAACAGCTTCGGCTTTGGTGGCACCAACGGGTCCATGGTTCTGTCAAAGTATAACGGGTGAATACGATGTCGGATACTCTCAAGGGCAAACGCGGCCTGATCATGGGCGTGGCAAATGACCGCTCGATTGCATGGGGCATTGCCAAGGCCATGCACGAAGCCGGCGCAGAACTGGCGTTCACCTATCAGGGCGAAGCGTTCGGTAAGCGGCTGGAGCCATTGGCGCAAAGCCTGGGCAGCGATTTCATGGTGGATGCGGATGTCACCGACGACGAATCTTTGGACCGTGCTTTCGATGAGCTGGGCGCGCGCTGGCCTAGCATCGACTTCGTAGTTCACGCGATCGCCTATTCGGATAAATCCGAACTGACCGGCCGGTTTCTAAACACCACGCGGGCGAATTTCAAACACTCCATGGATGTGTCTGCCTATTCGTTTATCGAGGTTGCGCGCCGCGCTTACCCGTTGATGAAGGACAATGGCGGTTCACTGCTGACGCTGACCTATCAGGGTTCGAACCGGGTCGTGCCGAACTACAACGTCATGGGCGTGGCCAAGGCGGCGCTGGAATCGGCGACCCGCTATCTGGCCAATGATCTGGGCCCCGAAGGCATCCGAGTGAACGCCATCTCACCCGGCCCAATGAAAACGCTGGCAGGTGCGGCCATCGGCGGTGCGCGCAAGACCTACAAGTTCTGCGATCAGAACGCACCGATGCGCGCGAACGCAACGCTCGAAGCCGTCGGTGGCACCGCAGTTTACCTGACTTCGGACGCTGGGGCCTGCACTTCGGGTGAGATCATTCGGGTAGACGGAGGGTTCCACGTTCTGGGCATGCCACAACCCGATCACATGTGACCTGATCTTTCCCTGTCCGCGCCAAGATTTAACCATCTTTTCCGGGCAGTGATAGCGGCATGAGCAAAGCAGAACAAATCATCGCCACCACCACACGGGCATCCCGGCGCAAATCGGGTTTTCTGGGGCAACGCGGCCGGATCGCATTGCTGGCCCTGACCACGCTGCTGATGCTGTTTGTGTTCTTCACACAGGCAGAAGTCCGCACCACTCTCACAACCTGGACCAGCCTGATTTCAGGCTGATCCATCACGCTGGCCCACGGTTGTCAGTTGATAGAAACAACCTCGATATCAAAAATCAGATCCTGCCCGGCCAACGGGTGATTGGCGTCCAGCGTGACGGTTGCGTCATCCACCTCCACCACCGTCACAGGTAGTGCCTGCCCATCCGGTGTTTGCATCTGTAGCTGAGTGCCAGGCTCAAGCGGGATGTCATCCGGTATCCCTTCGCGCGGGATCTGCTGCCGCATCGCCGGATTGATCGGGCCATAGGCATCCACGCAGGCAATCTCGACCCGTTTTTTCTCACCCGTTGTCAGGCCGGGCATAGCCGTATCCAGACCGGGAATGATTTGACCGGACCCAACCACAAATTCCAGCGGGTCGCGCCCTTCGGAACTGTCGAACACGTTTCCGTCCAGCAAAGTACCCTTGTAATGGATGCGAACCGTGTCGCCTTGTTTGATCTCGGTCATAGGTGGCCTCCGGCCGTTAAGAAATTGAGCGGCCAACCCTAGGGGGTAACGCGCTATTGTAAACCCTCCCCCCTTTTGTGCCTGCACCACTTGTGCCAACCTGCGCGCGAATGAGGGAGGGGAATTGATGCCGATCACCACTTGCGTATTCGATGCCTATGGCACGCTGTTCGACGTTGCCGCCGCCGCGCGGCAAGCCGCATCCGAGCCCGGGTTCGAGAAGCTGCAACAGAAATGGCCCGAATTGGCAAATCATTGGCGGCTGAAACAGTTACAATACACTTGGCTGCGCGCGATCACCGATGCCCATGCCGATTTCTGGGATGTCACGCAAGACGGGCTGGACTGGGCGTTGGACGCCACCGGGCTTGAGGGCGATCCCACCCTGCGCCAACGTCTGCTGGACCTGTATTGGGAATTGCAGGCCTATCCGGAAGTGCCCCAGATGCTGACCGCCCTGAAAGAGGGCGGTCTGAACACCGCGATTCTGTCCAACGGGTCGCCGCCCATGCTGGATGGTGCGGTGCAATCGGCAGGAATCGGCGGCGTACTGGACGACGTGCTGTCAGTCGAAAGTGTTGGCGTCTTCAAACCTCATTCCAGTGTTTACGATCTGGTGCAGCAGCGTTTCGACTGTGCCCGTAACGAGGTACTTTTTGTCAGCTCGAACGGGTGGGACGCCGCCGGGGCCAGCGGGTACGGGTTCGTAACCGCCTGGGTTAATCGTGCAGATGAGCCAATGGATCGCTTGCCATGGACGCCCGCACATGTTCTGTCCGACCTGACAACGATCCCTCAACTGGCCGGAGTTTAATGGCTTTTTTCACCACGTCTGATGACAGGCGCCTTTTCTTCGATGACATCGGTGCCGGTACTCCGGTGCTGTGCCTTGCTGGGCTGACCCGCAACAGCCAGGATTTCGCGTTCCTGGCGCCACATATCACCGATGTGCGGATGATCACGATGGATTACCGGGGGCGCGGGCAATCGGATCATGACCCGGACTACATGAACTATAACATCGTTCGCGAATCCCTTGATGTGATCGAACTGCTGGATCATCTCAGATTGGACCGTGCGGTTGTCTTAGGCACTTCGCGCGGTGGGTTGATTGCCATG
This sequence comes from Ruegeria sp. BB5, assembly GCF_056539405.1. Lineage (NCBI taxonomy): Bacteria > Pseudomonadati > Pseudomonadota > Alphaproteobacteria > Rhodobacterales > Roseobacteraceae > Ruegeria > Ruegeria sp. BB5. The sequence continues at coordinate 93,995 of NZ_JBQFUX010000012.1, forward strand.
GCGCTGGCCGTCAGTCATCCCGAACGGCTGTCCGGGGTGATCCTGAATGATGTCGGCCCTGTGATCGACCCTGTAGGTATTGCCAAGATCATGGATTATGTAGGCAAACAGCCGACTTCAAAAACCTATGACGAGGCCGCGAAAATCTTACAGCAGGTGATGGAACAGCAATTCCCCGGGGTTTCGCTGGACATGTGGCGGCAGCAGGCGGAAATCCAATACGAACTGACCGACGATGGCCTGACGTTGCGCTATGATCCGGCCTTGCGCACTGCATTACTGGAACAAGCCGCTGCGGGCAAATTTCCGGATTTGTGGATGTTCTTCGAAGCTTTGCGCGATGTTCCGACAGGTGTCATTCGAGGCGCAAATTCGGATGTTCTCGGCAAGGATACGCTGGTCGAGATGCACAAACGTCACCCCGATCTTATCTCGGCAGAAATACCGGATCGCGGCCATGTGCCGTTTCTGGACGAACCGCAGTCTTTAGCCCTTATGCGCAAAGTATTGGATACCGTATGAGCACTTTGGAGATGATCGAAGCCGCCGCCGATCGGCTGCGGGGTCACGTTCGGGAAACACCGCTGCTCACCTCGCCGTTTCTGGATGACCTGGCCGGTCGTCGGGTGCTGGTAAAGCCCGAATGTCTGCAACATACGGGCAGCTTCAAGTTCCGTGGCGCGTGGTCGGCGATCTCGGCGCTGAATGCACAGGACCGACAGCGCGGCGTGATCGCCTATTCCTCGGGCAATCACGCGCAGGGCGTGGCTTTGGCGGCAGCACGGCACGGCATTTCGTCAGTGATCATCATGCCCTCGGACGCGCCCCAGTTGAAGATCAACAACACGCGCGCACTGGGGGGCGAGGTCGTCCTGTATGATCGCGCAAACGAAAGCCGCGAAGAGATTGGCGAATCCCTGGCCACCGAACGCGGCCTGACCCTGATCCGCCCTTATGATGAACCGCAGGTAATCGCCGGTCAGGGCACCACCGGGCTGGAGCTTGTTCGGCAGGCCGCCGAAATGGGCGTTAAGCAAGGCGATGTTTTGGTCTGCTGCGGTGGCGGCGGGCTGAGTTCAGGGATCGCGCTGGCGTTGGAAGGTCACGCACCCGGTCTGCGCGCCCGCCCCTGTGAGCCCGAAGGGTTCGACGACGTCAAACGCTCATTGGCCAGCGGTCAGATTCAGGCCAATGCTGAAACTGCGGGCAATATCTGTGACGCGATCCTGACGCCGCAGCCCGGGCAGATTACCTTTCCAATTCTCAGCCGCTTGTGCGGTCCGGGCCTGTCGGTCACTGAAGAGGAAGCCATGCGTGCGATGGCTCTGGCCTTTCTGCGTTTGAAAATCGTGCTAGAACCGGGCGGCGCGGTATCGTTGGCTTCTGCCCTTTTCCGCAAGGAAAAAATCGAAGGCGACGCGGTGATCGTCGTGGCCTCGGGGGGCAATGTGGACCCGGAAGTCTTTGGAAAAGCGCTGGAATTCCTGACCTGACATTGATCAATGTTTGGGTCAACCTGATTCCTTAAAGTATGACGACAGGGGATTGTGTCATGCAGATCGCAGATATTGGAGAAGTGCAGCTGCACTATCGCGTCGATGGTGATCCAAACGGCGCGCCCATTGTTTTTGCCAACTCGCTAGGAACCGACTTGCGTCTTTGGGACGCGATGCTGCCGCATCTGCCTGCCGGTTTACGGATCATTCGCTATGACAAGCGCGGGCATGGCCTGTCGTCACAACCGCCCGCCCCGTATTCCATGGGCGCGCTAGTGCGCGATGCCGAGGCATTGCTGGATCTGTTGGACGTTCGCGATTGCGTCTTTGTCGGCCTGTCCATCGGCGGTTTGATTGCGCAGGGATTGGCGGTAAAGCGTATGGATCAAATCCGCGCGCTGGTCCTGTCGAACACCGCCGCCAAGATCGGCATCCCTTCAATCTGGCAGGACCGTATGGATGCGGTGCGCCAAGGCGGTATCGAAGCGCTGGCCGATGCGACGATGGAACGGTGGTTTTCCAAAAGTTTCCGCTCAGAGCCGGAACACTTGCTGTGGCGCAACATGATGGTGCGACAGCCCGTTGACGGTTATCTAGGTTGCTGCGCGGCGATTTCGGGCACGGATTTCTACACCCCCACCAGCGGTTTGCGCCTGCCGACGCTGGGCATTGCCGGCAGCGAGGACGGCTCGACCCCTCCGGATCTGGTGCGCGAAACCGTTGAACTTATCCCTGGCTCGAAATTCGAATTGATGCGCCGGGCCGGTCACCTGCCTTGTGTTGAACAACCGGCGGAATACGCCGCCCTGCTGCGTAATTTTCTGACCGATATTGGACATATTTGAAGGAGCACTGTTTTGGCAGATTTTCTGTTGATCCATGGATCGTGTCATGGCGCATGGTGCTGGCGTGATGTCATTCCCGCCCTGACGGCACTGGGTCACACGGCGCGCGCAATTGACCTGCCCAGCCACGGCTCGGACCCGACACCGATTGTCGATGTCACGCTGGACAGTTGCCGCGATGCAGTTCTTTCGGCTTCGACTCCGAAAACGATCCTCGTTGGCCATTCCTGGGGCGGCTATCCAATCAGCGCCGCCGCCGAGGCGGCTCCGAACGCAATGCGGGCCCTGATCTATCTGTGCGCATATGTTCCGCAAGACGGCCTTTCGATGATTGAGATGCGCAAAAGGGCACCGCGCCAACTGGTCGTTGATGCCGTCGAAAAATCCACCGATTGCCTGTCCTACACGTTCAGGCCAGACATGGTGCAAGATTTGTTTTATCACGATTGCGCACCTGAAACCCTACCCTATGCCCTTGCGCGCATGTGCCCTCAGCCCATCGCACCGCAGGAAACCCCGCTGTTCGTTGCAGATAATTTCGCGCGCGTCCCCAAGGCTTACATCACCGCGACGGACGACCATACGATCCCAAGGGAATACGAAGAACAGATGAGCCACGTCGCGCCCGAAGGTTTGCGGACATCGATCAACAGTTCGCATTCTCCGTTCTTCTCTCATCCCCGCCTTCTGTCCGAAATCCTGGATGATCTGGAACAAAAATTACCGGCGGCATGACCTGACGTTACAGGTGCTTCACAGGTGAACGAAGCGTGATAGGGTCCGGGCGAATCTCGCGAGCGGTTTCTATGCGTCTACCTTTTCTCTTCGTACTCGGCACGGTGATGATCGACGCCATGGGCATCGGTCTGGTATTGCCCATCATGCCTGAGCTGATCATCGAGGTTCAGAGCGGCACTTTGGCCGACGCAGCGATCTGGGGCGGTGTGCTCAGCACCGCCTTTGCCGCGATGCAATTCGTATTTGGGCCAATTCTGGGCAACCTATCCGACGCCTATGGCCGGCGCACTGTGCTGTTGGTGTCCTTGTTCGTCATGTCGCTGGACTATGTGGTGATGGCGATTGCCGGCAGCATCTGGTTGCTGTTGGTCGGGCGCATCGTGGGTGGCATCACCGCGGCCACCCATGCCACGGCGGCGGCGTTCATGGCTGATGTCTCGAAACCGCACGAAAAGGCGGCGAATTTTGGCCTGCTGGGTGCCGCCTTCGGGGTGGGGTTTGTGCTGGGCCCAGTTATCGGTGGGTTGCTGAGCGAATACGGAACCCGCGCGCCTTTTTGGGCGGCAGCCGCCTTGTCTGCGCTGACTTTTCTGGCGGGCCTTCTGGTCATGCCGGAAACGGTGACCGACAAAACCCGCCGGGCCTTCAGCCTGCGCCGCGCCAATCCGGTCAATTCTTTGCGTGCCATCGCATCCTTACCCGGCATCCGCCCGATGCTGTGGGTCTATTTCCTCTACTCGGTGTCCATCTACGTTTACCCCGCAATCTGGGCCTATTTCACAACCGAGCGCTTTGGCTGGTCACCTCAAATGATCGGTCTGTCACTGGGCGTGTACGGGATCGGCATGGCCGCTGTACAAGGTGGCCTGATCCGCCCCGCGACCCGGTACTTGGGTGAGAGGGTAACGATCATCTACGGTATGGCTTTCGAAGTGGTCAGCTTTCTGCTGTTGGCTTTCCTGACCAATGGCTTCATCGCTCTGATGCTGATCCCGATTACCGCAGTCGGTGCGGTGGTGACCCCTGCCCTGCAGGCCCTGACATCCCGCGCAACCCCGGATTCGCAACAAGGTGAGTTGCAGGGTGTGCTGACCTCGCTGCACGCGCTGTCGATGGTGATTTCGCCACTGGTGATGACTAGCGTGTTCGCTCATTTTGCCAATCCTGACGCGGCGATCTACCTGCCCGGCGCGCCATTCCTGCTGGCCCTGGTTTTGATGGTCGTCGGATTTGCCTTATTTTTGCGATCGCGCCCTGTCGTGGCGTAACAACGACGCCTGGATGACGGTTTCCGTCTTGCGACATGCAGTTTCCCGCGCCACCGTGATCAAAAGGGAGTGAAGGACCACATGCAAACCATCAAAGCCGCCGTCTGCCGGGCGTTTGACGAACCTCTGGTCATCGAAGACGTCTTGCTGGCACCGCCGGGCGCGGGCGAGGTCGAAGTGACACTTGAGGCCGTGGCGATCTGCCATTCCGATATCACCTTTGCTAGCGGGGCATGGGGTGGGCATTTGCCTGCCGTCTATGGCCACGAAGCCGCCGGAGTGATCACCGCGATTGGCAACGAGGCCGGGGGTTTCAAGGTTGGCGACCCAGTAGTTGTTACCCTAATCCGCGCCTGCGGGTCCTGCCCGTCTTGCGCAGGCGGCCAGCCAACCATCTGCGAAACGCCTTACGACACCGTCAAAGGACCGTTGCAGACAGTGGACGGTGGTCCCTTAGATCAGGCGATGGCTTGCGGTGCCTTTGCCGAAAAGGTTGTCGTCAGCCACCGGCAAATCGTGAAACTTCCTGCTGAGATGCCGAAAGACGTGGCCAGCCTCCTGTCCTGCGGAGTGATTACCGGGGTTGGTGCGGCGGTGAATGCCGCGAAGCTACGCCCTGGTCAGGATGTGGTGGTCATCGGCGCGGGTGGTGTCGGGTTAAACGCCATTCAGGGGGCCCGTATCGCTGGGGCCCGTCGGATTGTGGCCGTCGACATGACCGAGGAAAAGCTGGACATCGCCATGGAATTTGGCGCGACGCATGGCGTGCTGGCCAGTCAGGATCAACCGTGGAAAGCCGCCTTCAAGGCACTGGGTGGGCGCGGCGCGGATGCGGTTCTGATCACCGTCGGTGCAATTCCGGCCTATGATCAGGCCCCGCGTTATTTGGGTCGGGGCGGCCGGGCGATCATGATCGGCATGCCGCATTCGGGCGATATGTCCAGCTATGAACCAGTGGTTCTGGCCGCGCTGGGTCAGGGCATGGTGGGTTCGAAAATGGGCGACGTGGTCATTCAGCGCGATATCCCGTGGATGATCGACCTGTATAAACAGGGGAGGCTGAAACTGGACGAGCTGATCTCGGGCCGGTGGTCCCTGGATCAGATCAACGAGGCAATCGAAGACACCAAAACCGGATCCGCCAAGCGCAACGTGATCCTGTTCGACAGGGGCTGACGCCATCCAAGGGGAGGACACCGGATGAAACTGCAGGACCTCGACATCATCGTTACCGCCCCACCTGCGCCGGGCTGGGGTGGACGGTACTGGATTTTAGTCAAAGTGACGACAGATACCGGGATCACCGGCTGGGGGGAATGTTATGCTTCATCCGTCGGTCCCGACGCGATGCAGCACGTGATCCGGGACGTGTTCGAACGGCATATGCTGGGCGAAAATCCCGAAAACATCGAGTTGATGTTCCGCCGTGCCTATTCCAGCGGCTTTACTCAGCGTCCCGATCTGACTGTCATGGGCGCGTTTTCGGGGCTTGAAATTGCCTGTTGGGACATTCTGGGCAAGGATCGTAACCGCCCGGTCTATGCCTTACTGGGTGGGGTGATGAACCAGCGCATCCGGGCCTACACCTACCTTTACCCCCTGCCGCAACATGATCTGTCCGATTTCTGGACTTCACCCGATCAGGCCGGTGAGTGCGCGGCCGAGATGGTACGGCGGGGATTCACCGCGGTGAAATTCGACCCGGCAGGCCCTTACACGATCCGCGGCGGGCATATGCCTGCGATGTCCGATATCTCAATGTCGGTCGCGTTCTGCAAAGCGATCCGCGAAGCCGTGGGGGACAGGGCCGACCTGCTATTTGGCACCCATGGTCAGTTCAACACCGCAGGCGCAATCCGGTTGGGTCAGGCGTTGGAACCCTACTCTCCGCTGTGGTTCGAAGAACCCACCCCCCCCGACATGATCGAGGATATGGCCCGCGTCGCCCGCAACGTCCGCATCCCTGTCGCGACCGGAGAACGTATGACCACCAAGGCCGAATTCGGCGCGGTACTGCGTGCCGGGGCTGCCGAAATCCTGCAACCCGCCCTTGGCCGCGCTGGTGGCATATGGGAGATGAAGAAGGTCGCTGCCATGGCCGAGGTGTTCAATGCCCAAATGGCACCGCATCTATATGCCGGACCAATCGAGTGGGCCGCAAATATCCATCTGGCCGCGTCGATCCCAAATCTGTTGCTGCTGGAGACCATCGAAACGCCTTTCCACGATCAGCTGATCAAAGGCACTTTGCGTGTCGATGATGGTTTCGTGACCGCCCCAACCACACCCGGCCTTGGGATCGAGGTGGACGAGGACCTGGCCCGTGCGCATCCCTACACCAGCGACGGGCTACATTTGCAAATGCAGGAAGAACCTTGCGACTATGTCAATGGCAACGCCTTTCAAGGGGGTGCGCCAGCGACCGAGGGGTGACAACCAAACCGGTTTCAGGGCATATTGGTCCAACCATATTGCGAACAAACAGGCTGCGTGTGACCCCCAAAGCCCAAGACACCGAAGGCGCACATTCTGAAAACCCCGCGGACATGAAAGAAAGCGCCGCGCGGGCTGCGGCGTTTCTGAAAACACTGGCCCATGAAGGCCGGCTCATGATCCTGTGCCATCTGGGCGACGGCGAAAAATCAGTGGGTGAGTTAGAGGACCTGCTGCAAATCCGGCAGGCCGCCGTCAGCCAGATGCTGGCCCGGTTGCGGCAGGAACGGCTGGTGTCCACGCGAAGAGACGGCAAGACCATCTATTACTCGCTGCAGGACGGCAACACCGCGCAGGTCATCGGGCTGCTTTACGAATTGTTCTGTAAGCCCAAGATCTAGTTCGAAACGTACCCAGCGATCACCTGCATCAGCTTGAATGCGGTAGCGGCATCGTTTTCGACCACCGCCAGGAATTCCTCTTCCCCGATCCGCAAGCAGGACAGTTCCGTCTCGGCAATCATGCTCAGGGCGCGGGGCTCCTTGCGGATCAGCCCCAGTTCCCCCACCAGTGCCCCCGGCCCCACTTTTGTGATCAGTTGATCCGGGCCTTCAATCTGCGGCAGGTACAGCCCGGCCTCGCCTTCAAGCACCACATAGGCCCCATCGGTGGGTTGGTCATCTTTCAGAAACACAACCTCGCCCGGCTTGGCATCGAACCAGCGCGCACCAAAGGCCAGCAGGCGCAACTGCCTGCGGTCAAGACCGGAAAACAGCGGCGTCTGTTCCAATGCGCGCAGCTTGCGCGCCAGATCGGCTGAGGCGGCGCTATCCTCTTCCACGGCATCATACCCTCCGTCCGAGACCACACGACCTTGCCGGATTTCGACAAACATGTCGAATACATCCGGATTTTCGAACTGGTCGTTCAGATAGATAACTGTCGTGTCGGGCAGCAACTGACGCAGGTTTTTGTAAACAGCAACTTGTGTCGCCATGTCATAGCTGGCGAGCGCGTTTTCCAGGATCAGGATGTCCGGCTTTTTGATCGTCGCGCGGGTAAAGGCCAGTGGTTCGGCAAAAACGGCAGGCAAGTTCTGACCACCGATTGCGACCGGGACGTCATAAATCAGTTCGACCACCAGCGGGCGCGCGCCATTTTCGTCCAGCACATCGACAATCAGCTTACGCGCCTCGTCCGAACGACCGCCCCCGATCTGACTGACTTTGCCGAACAGGGCGTTTTCCATAACGGTCAGACCCGGCGCAAATGCCGTTTTGTCCAGCGAGACGAAAACGTCATGCAACCGCCCCAGCAATTTCTCGGAATGGCTGTGACGTAGTTCGAGGATTCGGTTCTTTAACTCATCGGTAAAGGCAGGCCCAATCTGTTCCGCCGAAATCACGAATGGCACCGCCAGCAGATTGGCCAGTTGTTCGTCATCCAGACCGGATACGCCCTCATTCCTGGTCCGCTCGACCAGTTCCAGCGCGGCCTCATAGGTTTGCGCCTCAAGTCCCAGCTTGCGGAACAGCGGGTGGTCGGTGCCGTCCAGACCAAAGATCTGACGCAGCATCTCGATCACATCGCGGGTCAGACCAACCAGTGTTTCGTCCAACCCCAACTCGCGCAGTTGTCCCAAAAAGACGGTTTGACGCGCCAGCAATTCCTGCGTGACCGGCACACGCGGCGTGGCGAACAGCAGGTTTTCCACCACCGGCAAGGCCGGGTTGTAAGTATCGCGATCAAACACCAAAGCTTGTTGCTCCAGCCCAGCCTTTTGCACTGCCTGCTGGACCAAGGGGCGCAGCTCGACCAGTTTGCTGGCCAATTCCGGGTGTTCAACCGGATCAAACACTTGCTCTGATCCACGCTGGAACAAAGCCGCCCCCGACCCCATGCCGTCAATCAGGTGCAACCACCAATCGCGCAGCGCGTCGGGGCTGTCCAACCCAGCCTGAGACGGGTCAAGCCACTCGGCATCATACGGATCGGCGCTGTTGCCTGCGCGTTGGGTCTCAGCAAAATCAGGGTCGTCGGACTGCGTTGTCAGCGGCCTCTGACGCATCGGCATCATCACATTGTCGCCCAACGTCCCCTGAAACATAACTGGGCGTGACGAGGCGTAGCCGATGCGCGCGGCCACCACACTTTGATGCAGGTTCGACAGGTTTTCGCCACCAATCTCGACCCGACCCGCGCTGGGCAGAATTTCCCGCGTCAGCAACTCAGCAACGGCGCGCCGGTCCTCTTCGCTGGGGGCCGCAATCCCAACAGTTTGTCCGCCCTTAAAGGTAAGGTTCAGATCATCCAAAACCTGATTGCCATCCATATCCCGAACCGAGACCCGATCCAGCGCGATATCCCCATTCAGATGTGGTCGCGTTTCGGGCTCGCCTTCGAACAGCTTTTCATCGGGCATTCCTGGCGGGGCAAAACGTTCGATCACCACGTCCCAGCGCAGCGACATGTCCTGCGTCTGGTTGTAGTAGGTCAGCAGCTCTTTCCAGGGCGAGCTCAGGTCCTTATACGCCGCCAACGCCGCCACCAGCGCCCCCAATGAGACCGAGCCCTGCAACACCAGAAGGCCGCCAATCAAATAGAACATGAACGGCGTCAGTTGCGAGATGAAGTTGTTGATGAACTTCATAAAGAACTTTTTCTGGTAGATCTCGAAGCGAATGCCATACAGCCGCCCCAATTGATCCGAGATCATCGCCCGGCGATAACGCCAGCCGCCATTGGCACGCAAGGTCGAAGCCCCGGCCGCATTCTCTCCAATCTGCGCGGCCAGCACGCGAACTTCCTGAATGCGTTTCTTGTTCAGTAAGTTGATCTGACGCTGCAGCTTGGGAATCAGCCACGCCTGCAGCGGTATCAAGGCCACAGCGGCCAGCCCGAACCAGACGCTTTGCAGGAACAGGAACGACAGGATCGTGATCATCTGTCCCGCCTGCAGAACCGGCTGGCTGATCGCATCGCCCATAAGCCCACCCATAGGCTCGCTTTCGGCGGTGATCATCGACACCATTTCGCCCTGGCTGACCCGCTCGAAATACGGTTGGGGGAAACGCAGGGCGCGGTTGATCAGCTGATAGCGGAACCGGCGCAGCATCCGTTCGCTCAGCACACCCTTCATGGTGTTGATGCGCATCTTCATCAGGCCATGCGCCAGCACCGCCAGTAAGAACGCGCCGCACAGAATAATCAGGAATGTGGTTTGCGGTACCTGATACCCCAGAACATCCACAATCGGGCTGGCTGCACCAATGGCATCGTTGATAATGCGCTTGGGCAATTCCAGTGTCAGATACAGCAGCGGGAACAGCGTTGACGTCACGGCCAGCAGAATTAGCTGATCGCGTTTTGAGTACTTCCAAATAAACCGGAAAATCGAACGTTCTATGGATCCTGCCCCTGTTTTGAATCACCGATCCGATCTTGAAGAAATTGCGGCGCATCCAACACGCTGAATTTACAGCATTCGTGACCACTGACGCAAATAGTTTCCAGTTTGCACATTAATTCGCCATGTGTGATCTAGTTTATTTGCGCCGCACCAGTTTAGCCCCTAGAGTTCGCTTTAGGACGATATCGGGAGAAACAATTTGACCGCCAGCTTGGGCGCAGTGTTGTTGATGCTCTGCTTGTTGCAGATCAAACATATGTTCGCGGATTTCTACCTTCAGACACCCAAAATGCTATCGGGTCGTGGTGAGTATCTTCACTGGGGTCGCGCGCAACATGCCGGCGTACATGTTATCGGATCCGTTATTGTCTTTGTGCTGTTCGGTGCGCCTTGGGCTTTTATTCTTATTATTGCCGCCCTGGAATGGTTCGTACATTTCAACATCGATTTTGCCAAAGCCAGGTATTCTGACAAGAAAAAACTGATGCCAACACAGGCTGCTTTTTGGCGCGCTGCGGGTCTGGACCAGTTGATGCACAACCTGACCTATATCGCGATGGTCTGGGCCTGGGCGAAATTCGCCACCTGATCTGTTGGCCGTTTCAGGCGAAATCTATCAGGGCTGACGCGCGATAGGCTGCCAGCCATTGCTGGTCCAACGCATCAAGCTTGCTAGTGTCGAACCTGTCCGCAACTTCCCAATACCGCCCCGAGGGCACGTGATACCCCAGCTCCTTTTCCGACTGGACAATGGTCTGCATCGCGTCGGTTTCGGGTAAGTCGTCTTTTTCAAGATCACCGATCTCGACGGACGGAAACAGCAGGCGGCTCTCCCCTTTTGACAGCCTGACGACCTGGCATCCCTGCTCTGCACCAAACAGCGCCAGGCGCGCCGATTTAGCCTCGAGCGACCGCAAAGTGATATCCGCACGCAAAGGATCAGCCTGACCGGTTCCGTAGAAATGCGTCTTCCCGGTATCCGGGTAGATCATGTCACAGCCGAAAAAGGCCAGCACCGCAGGCCTTAGCGCCGCCAAGGCCCAATAGCCCGCGGTAAACGCCATCGTTCCGCCAGCGTAGACAAACCCACCAAACCCATTTTGCGCCGGTACATAGTCCTGCGCCGTGATGATCCGCTGATGCGGGGCAAGTCCAGTTGGATGGTTTGTTATCGGGAAATCTTCGGGGTGGATCAGCATGTCCCAATCTGGCCGGATGCGCCAGGCGTTATTGATCGCGACAATATGGGTAAAGGGATCGCGCGCCCAGCCTTGCGCGGCCAAGGCGCCGGGCGCGCTGCCCAGTATCAGAACTCGGTTCGATGGTTCAGTCATCCAGGACCCCACAAACGGTTCCTGGAAAGACTAGAGCAGTTTTGCAGGCAGGCTAGCCCAGAACCGAAAAACTGCTTTCTTCGTTGATCGGACGTTTACGCGAGTAGAACCCAACATCGATCATCCGCTTGATATAGGGCAGCTCGAACTGCAGTGGCTGCGCATCGTGATCCGCCCCACCCTCGCAATAGTCGATCAGGGCCGTCATCATCTTTCCTGCGATCGGCGCGTTCTTGTACTGGTTTCCACTGGTGCCGCAGGCCATGTAGAATCCCGGCAGGCTGGATTTGTCATAGATCGGAATCCAATCGGTCGACGCATCATACAGATCAACCACCCCACGGGTTTTGGACGGGATGCCAAGGCTGGGCACCCGCTGGGCATAGCGCATCGCCTGTGTGGTCCACTGGTCGGTGAAGTCGTGATTGTAGTGCACGTCATCCTCGCACCACTGATGCGGATCGCATTCGGGATCTTCTGAACCCACGAGGATATGATTGCCATGTTCAGGGCGGCAGTAACACGCAATATCGCTATCCGACACAATAGTACCGTCATTTTCGAAATCGAATCCCTCGGGCGCGGGGACGTGAACCACTTCCTGTCGCAGAGGGCGGGTTTCGATGGTCATGTCATCCAATACGCCAGCCATCTTGTTGATAATCGCTGATCCCGGTCCAGCGACATTTACCACGACCTTGGCGCGGATTTCCTCGCCCGAGGCCAGTTTGACCCCGGCCACGCGACCACCTTCCGTCAGAATTTCGACCACCTCGGCCCCGGTGCGCACTTCTGACCCATGCTGTTTGGCGGCATCCATCAGGTTCTGCGCCGACAAGGCCGGGTCGGTAACGTATCCGGCCTGCGGCCAGAACACGCCGCCCTGCATCTTGCGCCCGTTCGGCTGGCCAAATTCCGGGTCCTCCATGCGTTTGGGCGGGGTGAAGCTGTCCAATGAATAAACCGGCAGACGCTCCGTGATTTTTTCAGGCGACCAATCTTCGAACGGGCAATCCAGATCCGCACTGTTTTTCATGTGCTTTTCCAGCATCCCGTTGGCTTCGGTCTTCATCACCAGACATCCGGTTTCACGAAACTGCGCCAGATTGGCATCTGCTGGCAGGCCCAGATATTCGGCCCAGTCGCGCCAATAGTGATAGCCTTCCCACGCAAAGGCCGTGCCATCAAAGGTCGAATAATGCATCCGGATGATCGCGCAGGACCCGGCGGTCGAGCCGTGACCGACCTGAGCATTGCGGTCCAACGACAGAGTTTTCCACCCGGCCTTGGCCATCTCGAACGCGATGGCCGCGCCGATGACACCCGTGCCAATGATAATTGCGTCTGGTTGACTCATTCTGTTGCTCCCTCCCAATAGCGCTTTGAATAGGCACTGAATTCTTCGACTTCTTCGGGCCTGGGTTCGACTCCGGTGAAGACGTAAAGGTAATGCGACACCAGCGACAGCCGCGTTTCCATCGGCTCATTCAACTGCGCCAGATCGTACCCGATTTGCATGTAGTACAACACGCGCGCGCGGGTTTCGGCCTCGATCTCGGGATACCCATACCGCGCGAACATGGCGTGCAACGCCTCAAGCCGCCGCGCGTCCGATTGATCCAGGGCTCGTCGCACCTTGCCTGACTTGCGTGCCCAGTCGCGCACGGCGAAATCCAGCGCCGTATCGAAGAGGTCCGTGTTCACCACGCAGCGATGCACATTGCAAACCGCAGCGGTGATGGTATCGGCAGGTTCTTCGGCCTGCGCAACCAGCGCCGCCGTATTGGTTGCCTGCCAGCGAGCCAGCAGCGCGTCCAGCAATTCCTGCCGGGACTTGAAATACCAATAGAAAGATGATCGCGACACGGCCATCCGCTCGGCCAGGTTCAGAACCTTGATCTGGTCCACCCCGTCCGAGATCAGCACGTCCATCGCCACGTTCAGCCAGTCGTCGCGCGTGACCTTGATGTTGCCGACCAGCGGTTCGGCCTTGGGATCGTCCCTATGCAGGATCGGTTTTGTGTTCATTCAACTCTCCGGCGGTGCGCCGCCTTCAGCCGTACGGCGTGCGATGAAGTCCTGCAGGTCACCCAACCTGTCGCTGTCCCCGGCAGGGGCTTTGAAATCGTTCAGGATGGTCTTCCAAACGTCCGTTGCACGGTGATTGGCGTCGATTGATCCGCGCTCGGTCCAGGTGCCAAAATTGGCATAGTCATGCACATGGGGCTCGTAGAATTCGGTATTGTAGCGCTCCATCGTCTGGCTGGAGGCAAAGAAATGCCCGCTGGGTTCAACCTCTCGCAGGGCGGTGTCATAACCGATCTCGGCCGTGCCCGCTTGTGCGCCAGCACACAGCTCGGCCACCATATTCAGCACTTCGGCGTCACAGATCATCTTTTCGAACGAGACCGTCAATCCACCCTCCAGCCACCCGGCCGAATGGATAATCACCGTGGCCCCGGCCATCAGACACCCCCAAAGGCCAAACTGATTTTCATTCGCGGCCTGAACGTCGTTTACATTCGACGCCGACCCGGCGGCGGACCGCCACGGAAGGCCCAGATGCCGCGCCAACTGCCCCGCCGCCAGAGACGCCTGGAAATGCGAAGGCGTCCCAAACGCTGGAGCCCCCGATTTCATGTCCACGTTGCTGGTGAAGGTCCCATAACACACCGGCGCGCCGGGATTGGTTAGCTGGGTCAGGGTAACCGCTGCCAAAGCCTCGGCATGAGACAGCGTAATCGCCCCGGCCACAGTAATGGGTGCCATCGCCCCCATTAGCGTGAACGGCGTGACAATCGACATCTGACCGTGGCGGGCAAAGTCGATTAGACCTTGCGCCATAGGGATATCCAACGTCCGCGGACTGTTGGTATTGATGATCGTATAGCTGTGCGGGGTGGCGCGGAATTCATCGTCCGGCAGGCCACGCGCAGTGGTCAGCATCTCAAAGCAATCCATCACCTGCGGCGTTCCGCGAGAGTAGAAGAACGGGAACTTGTCAGTCAGCTCCATCTGCGCCTGCGTGGTGAAATAGTGACGCAGGTGGGTCGGCACGTCCTGTGGTTCGACCTGCGGGGAGATCATCTGGAACACATCAAAGTGGTGCGTAAGTTTCAAAAAATCCAGATAGTCCTGCCCCGTCGCGGGGCGACGACCCTTTTCCAGATCGGTGGCATTCGGAGCCCCTGCCCCTGGTTGAAACACGAGACTGCCCAGTTCCAGCGTGAAATCACGACGGCGCGCGCCAGCACGGCAATTGATGGACTTGGGGGCTGACGCTATGGCGGCCTCAACGATCTCTCGACCGATGAAGACCATTTCACTGTCTTCCTCTACCCGTGCGCCTGCCTTGTCGAATATTCGGCGGGCCTCGGGCAGCAGAACCTTAATCCCCAGCTCCTGAAGCGTCCGCAGGGCGGTTTCGTGCATATCGGCGATCTGATCCGCCGGGAACACCTCCATCACCGGGAACGGGTTGCGCAGCTGGCGGTAATTCACATCGCGGCTTGGGGCAGGCGCGGCGTCTGCACCGCGTCCACGACGCCGCCTGCCGCGCTCGGATGTTTGCGAGATCACCATCAGCCCCTCATCGCCTTACCGTTCGGATCGTATGGGGACGGCGCGATCACACGCGCGGGACGTTCAACGCCAACCACATGCACAGACAACTCGGTGCCTGGGGCAGCCTTGTCGCGGTTGACCAAAGCCATTGCCAGCGACTTGCCGGTATAGTGCCCATAGCCGCCCGAAGTTACGAAACCCACTCGGTCTTCGCCCGACCAGATCGGCTCGTACCCGCTGGCGTCAGCGTCCAGCGCGTCTATTTCCAGCGTTACTTGCACTTGCGCCGGGCCGTTTCCGTCACGCTCGGCAAATGCGGCGTCTTTGCCGACGAAATCCTTATCCCAGTCGATCCAGCGATCCATTCCTGTCATCCCCGGCGTGTAGGCCTGGGTGAACTCCGCCGACCAGATACCAAAGCTTTTTTCCAGCCGCGTCGACAGCATCGCGTTGAAGCCGCATTCGCGAATACCTTCATCCGCCCCGGCCTCAAGCAGCATCCGGCGCAGCGCAATATGATCGCCATAACGGCAGTTGATCTCATAGCCTTTTTCGCCTGTCACCGACATACGCGCGACGCGGGCGCGAACGAGGCCGATATCAAATTCATCGCAGCCCATGAACCCAAGACCCGAGATATCCTGTTCCGCCAGTTTCTCGACCACTGCCTGCGATTTCGGCCCTACCACAGCGAAACCACAATACTCTTCACCCAGATCACGGATATTGACGCCGTCGATCATGTGATCGTCGAACCAGCGCATGTGCCAGGCGCGCAGATAATAGCTGCCCATGATCCACCAGGTGTCGTCGCCCCAGTTAAGAACGGTCAGATCCCCTTTGAGCCGCCCGTCTTCGCCCAGCATCGGGGCCAATTTGGCACGACCCGGCGCGGGGAGTTTCGATGCCATGACCTTATCGAGCCAAACCTCAGCATTGGGGCCGCTGACCTCGAACCGCGAAAAGCCCGAGATATCCAACAGGCCGACGCCTTCGCGGATCACCTTGCATTCCTCGGCCACGATGTCGTGAGCGTTTGATCGTTTGAGCGTCGGTGTTTCCTCAAACCCTTTCGGCGCGAAATACAGCGGCACTTCCATATCCCAGCTAACACCCCATTTGCAGCCGGCCTCTGTCATTGCGTCATGGGCGGGCGCCATCTTCAGCGGACGGCCCGCGGGCAGTTGCTCATTCGGGTAGGTCATTACGAAACGGCGGGAATAGAACTGCCCGGTGGTTTCGCGGATATAGCGTTTGTTCTGCGCGAAATCACCATACCGCGCCACGTCCATCGGCCATGCATCCGCCTCAGGCTCGCCATGGATCATCCACTCGGCCAATGTTTTGCCAACGCCGCCGCCCTGCAAGAACCCGGCCATCACTGCGCAGGCCGACCAATAACCGCGCTTGCCCGGAACGGGTCCGACCAGCGGGTTACCATCTGGCGAGAAAGTAAACGCCCCGTTTACCCATGTCTTGATCCCCACGTTCTGAATCGAGGGGTATCGCTCAAAGCCCAGCGTCAGTTCGTTTTCAATCCGATCCAGCTGTTCTTGGAACAGCTCTTCGCCGTAATTCCACGGTGCGCCGTCCATGGCCCAGTGTTCGTGATCAATCTCGTAGATACCAACAAGGATGCCCTTCTGGTCCTGCCGCATATAGGTGAAGCCTTCGAGGTCGACGGTCATCGGCATCTCGAAATCCGCCTGCGCCACTTCGGGCACCGTGTCGGTAATCAGATAGTGGTGTTTCAGCGGCGAGACCGGCAGTTCGATGCCAGCCATGCGGCCCACCTGTTTGGCCCAAAGCCCAGCCGCATTGACCACATGTTCGCAAGTGATCGTGCCCTTGTCGGTCACCACCTGCCAACCATCCGCGGTTTGGATCAGCTCCTCAACCTTGGTTTCCTCGTAATACTCGGCACCACGTTTTCTGGCCGCCGTTGCATAAGCCTGCACCGTGCCGGTCGTGTCGATATAGCCCTCGCGGTCCGCCCACATAGCACCCAGCACGCCGTCGGTGGACATGATCGGGCAACGGCGCTGCGCCTCTTCCGGAGACAGCAACTCGCAATCCTCAATGCCGATAGACTGAAAAATACGGTAGTTCGCCTGTAGCCACTCCCACCGTTCGGGCGTTCCAGCCAACGTCAGGCCGCCGGTCATGTGCATACCGATATTCTGACCCGATTCCTTTTCAATCTCACTAAGCAGATCGATGGTATACGCCTGCAGCGAGGCCATATTTGGGTCAGCGTTCAACGCATGAACCCCTCCGGCAGCGTGCCAGGAAGACCCCGATGCCAACCGCCGCCGTTCCAGCATCACCACATCCGTCCAGCCGAACTTGGCCAGGTGATACAGAACCGAGGCGCCCACAACGCCGCCCCCGATAACCACAACACGGTACTGAGATTTCATCCTGCCCTCCCAACATGGCTTGGGCAGAACGCTAGACCCACTGTTCACTTCTGTCTAGACATTTCTGTACAGTTCTACCCGCACCAGATTGTTGGACGAATTTCTCTGGTTTAAAGCTGCGCGCTGGGCCGTGTGCTGACCTTTTCGAACCAAGTCAGCGTTGCCGAATTTTCCTGCGGTATTCGCGTCTTGATCACTCGGGCAAAGTCAACAAAGACAAATGTTGAGATGTCAGCCAGCGTAAACTCAGACCCGGCGATATAGGGACTTTCCGCCAATCGCCTTTCCAACAGATCGAAAAAGTATCCAACCCGCGCGGCACCTCGTTGCGCCAGTTCAGGAATCTGAGCGTGATTCACCGGACCGGGAATCGCCCTGTCGGCAAAGGCGGGATGCGTGTTCCGTAAAGTTTCGCCAATGGGCGCCCCGCCTTGCTGTTCAACGATACTGTTCCACATCAAAACCAGCCCTTTTTCATCCGGGGTGCGCCCCATCAAAGGCGGCTCGGGAAATCGGGCCTCGAGATAGGCCGCGATGCCAAGGTTCTCGGTCAGTGCCGTACTCTCATCAGTGATCAGCACAGGAAGGGTCGCGTTCGGGTTGATCGCTTTGAACGCATCGCTCAGCTGTTCGCCTTTGCCGATCGAGACCTCGCGGGTTTCGACCTCTAACCCTTTTTCCGCGATTAACATACGAGCCCGGCGTGGGTTCGGGGCGGTCTTGCAATCGTAGAACAGCATGGGATGCTCCTGTGTCTCAGCGACGATAGACGAAGCACCGGCCCTGAACCGCACCGGGCGGCAAAGGCAATTCAGTCAGTTCGTCGAAATACATCCGATCACTGGAGACCATCAAACCACCTTCTGCGAGCAGAGGTTGGATCAACGGTGAAACAAATCTGGCAAAGGCGTCGTTCTTTTCTCGGTTATGCCCGCCAAGGTCCGCGTGGATCAGGCTTGCAGTGGCACCGAAACGCGCCAGCGCGGCGGGCAGCGTTTCGCGCACATCGCCCAGAATCACCCGATCCTCGGGGGGCGTTGAATCTGGGTGGGACGCCACCGCGCGCTCAAACACGTAAACGGGGCGGTCTTTCACGTATTGCGCCATGTGATGATAGGTGCGCCCATTGCCCAAACCCAATTCAAAGACAGGCCCCGCCATGCCACGCGATTCGGCAATGGCAAAATCCAGACAGGCGCGTTGCGACACCATGCGGTCAATGAACAGATCGAGTCGGCTTTGATCGTCGGGCACGGGGAAATCTCTCCTTGATATCAGTCGATTTGCCAGATGGGGTCGACATGGCCCGTGATCGCAAATCCTCAAGACTTTGTGTAGACAAATTGGTGTCAGTTTCACGTTTCCGCGACATTTCACCCCAAGAACGGGTTTGACTACCCCGCCCCAACCGCGCGAGACTGCGTCAAAAAACACGGGGAGTTGATCAAGCCGATGCCGACCTACGGCCCAACGGGTGGAATACCCGCATGACAGCTTTGTTGTCTGTCCGCGATTTGAGCATCGGTTTTGGTGCGGGCAACCCCGTTGTCAAAGGCGTCAATTTTGACGTCGAGGCGGGGCAGACACTTGCGCTGGTCGGCGAATCCGGTTCTGGCAAGACTATCTCGTGCAGGGCGGCGTTGCGGATTTTGCCACGCACCGCGCAAATTCGCAGCGGGACAATCATTCTGAATGATTCCAAAGGCACAGAGGATCTGACCAAGATTAGCGAAAAGCAGATGCGCGGCATTCGCGGCAACCGCGTTTCGATGATCTTTCAAGAACCGATGCGATCCCTGTCGCCGCTGCACAAGATCGGCAATCAGGTCAGCGAGGTTCTCTGGCTGCACCGTGGCGCCTCCGAGGCGCAGGCCCGCAAAGAAGTTTTGACTCAGTTCGAGCGCGTTGGCTTTCCCGATCCCCAACGTGCATATGATTCTTACCCGTTTGAATTGTCGGGTGGCATGCGCCAACGCGCCATGATTGCGATGGCGATGGTGTCCAAGCCGGAATTGTTGATCGCGGACGAGCCGACAACCGCGCTTGACGTGACGACACAGGCGCAGGTTCTGGGCCTGATCAAGGAATTGCAACGCGAAACCGGCATGGCACTGATCCTTGTCACCCATGATCTGGGCGTGGTCGCCAATATGGCAGAACAGGTCGTCGTCATGCACAAGGGCCGTGTGATGGAATCCGGGGCCGCCGCCCCGATCCTGACCTCACCCGCGCATCCTTACACGCAGCAATTGTTCAACGCCGCACCCGAGATTCCGGACGAAGACTCAGTTGGGATACCGATGCCCGACGAGGATCTGATCCTACAGATCAAGAACGTCTCAAAAACTTACACCTTGCGATCCAGCAAGGGTTGGAAGGGTGAACAACTGATCCATGCCTGCCGTGGCGTTGACATGAAGCTCGCACGCGGCAAGACGCTGGCCGTGGTCGGCGAAAGCGGCTCGGGCAAGACCACGGCTGCGCGTATCGCGTTGGGCGCCGAACTTCCCGATCCCGGCGGCGAGGTTCTGTTCCGCACCTCGCCAACCGAAGACCCTATTACCGTCCACCACATGACCCGCGCCCAGCGCACTGCGTTTCAGCGCAAGGCGCAGATGGTGTTTCAAGACCCCTACAGTTCACTCAGCCCGCGCATGCGCATTCAGGATGCGATGACCGAGCCGTTGGAGATTCACAAGATCGGCACCGCATCTGAACAGCGTGACAAAGCCGCCGAGATGCTGCTGCGGGTTGGGCTGAACGCCGACATGCTGAAACGCTATCCTCATGCCTTTTCTGGTGGTCAGCGACAGCGCCTGTCCATTGCCCGCGCCATGATGCTGGACCCGCAGCTGATCGTGTGCGACGAGCCTACATCGGCTTTGGATGTCTCGGTTCAGGAACAAATCCTGACACTGCTGGAAGATTTGCAGGACAGTTTGAACCTGTCCTACTTCTTTATCTCTCACGACCTTGCCGTTGTGGCGCGCATTGCCGACGAGGTTGCCGTGATGCGCCGCGGGCTGGTCGTTGAACAGGCCCCGCCCGAGACCCTTTTCTACAATCCCCGCCACCCGTACACCAAGGCGCTGATTGCCGCCCAGCCAGAACCTGACATCAACCGCCCAATCGACCTGAAATTGGTTGCTTTGGGCGCAGGTTCGCCGGACAGTTGGGATGACGCCTTCCGATTTACTGACTCCGTGATACCTTCGCTGGTAGAGATGGAACCCGGCCATAAGGTACGATGCCATGTTTAAGACCACTCGCCCCCTGCTTCTGGCTGCCACGCTGACGGCTGCGTGGATGCTGCCCGCCTCGGCGGAAACACCCACCCCAAAGGAAAGCGGATTTTGGGAAAGTGAGGTGAGCGCGGGCAATCTGCCACCTGTTCAGGATCGCCTTCCCGATGAACCGCTGGTTGTCGATCTGGCGGCGAAGGGGCGTGAATCTGGAACGCCAGGCGGCACTTTGCGCACCATGGTCACCCGGTCCAAGGACATCCGCCAGATGGTTGTCTATGGCTATGCCCGGCTGGTGGGTTTCAACGAGAATTACGAACTTGTACCCGACCTGCTCGAGTCCTACGAAAGCGAAGATAACCGCAAGTTTACTCTGAACCTGCGCGAGGGGCATAAATGGTCAGACGGATCGCCGTTTACATCCGAGGATTTCCGGTACTGGTGGGAAGATGTCGCAAATAACGAGCTGCTCAGCCCGTCCGGCCCGCCCGATTTTCTGATCGTCGAAGGCAAAACGCCAACGGTAAGCTACCCCGACGAAACCACGGTTGTTTTCGAATGGGAGGACCCGAACCCGGATTTCCTGCAATCACTGGCACAGGCGCGTCCGCCCTTCATTTACCGACCGGCCGCATTTCTGAAGCCGTATCACGAGAAATATGCAGATCCCGAAGAAATGGCCGCGCTGGTCGAAGACAACCGGGTCAAAAGCTGGGCGGCACTGCACAACAAGCTGGATAACCTTTATAAATTCGACAACCACGAACTACCCACACTTCAGCCATGGCTGAATGCCAGCTCAGGCAAGAAAATCCGGCATAATTTTGTACGTAACCCCTATTACCACCGCATCGACAGCAACGGTG
The DNA here is from genome assembly GCF_056539405.1 of Ruegeria sp. BB5. Lineage (NCBI taxonomy): Bacteria > Pseudomonadati > Pseudomonadota > Alphaproteobacteria > Rhodobacterales > Roseobacteraceae > Ruegeria > Ruegeria sp. BB5. The sequence continues at coordinate 115,610 of NZ_JBQFUX010000012.1, forward strand.
TGCAATTGCCCTATATCGACGTGGTCGAGATGGAGATTGTCGCCCCCGGTCTGGTCGCAGCAAAAACCAACGCTGGTGAAACCGACCTGCAGGGGCGTGGGCTGGCGTTCCGCGATGCGTCGATCCTGAAAAAGGGCGAAGAAGTCGGGAACTACAAGACACGGCTGTGGAAAACCGGTGTCGCGTCGCAGATCGCAATCTATCCGAATCTGAACTTTGCTGATGACGGTTGGCGCGACGTTCTGCGCGATGTCCGCGTGCGCCGTGCCCTGTCACTAGCCATCGACCGCAAGACGATCAATCAGGCGCTGTATTTCAAATTGGCCCAACCCGGCGCGATGTCGGTGCTGCCTGCGTCACCATTCTATGATGAGGAAAATGCTCAGGCCTGGGCGCAATATGACATCGAAATGGCCAATGCCCTGCTGGATGAGGCCGGATTGACCGAGCGGGACAAGAACGGCATCCGCATGCTACCCGATGGCCGCCCGATGGAGCTGATCATCGAAACCGCCGGTGAACGGCAAGAGGTCGAGAACGCGCTGCAGATCGTCACCGACACCTGGCGCGAGATTGGCGTCGCTCTGGTCATGCGGCCGCTGGATAGGGACATCCTGCGCAACCGCGTTTTTGCAGGGAACACAATGGCTTCGGTCTGGTTTGGCTGGGATGACGGTATTCCGCAGGCCCACACGTCACCCGCTTATTTGGCGCCCACAGATCAGGTCTTTCTGGCTTGGCCCAAATGGGGTCAATTTTATCAAACCGGCGGCGACGCGGGCGAAGCCCCCGACATGCCCGAGGCAGAACGCCTGATGCAGTTGGCCCATGATTGGGAGGTCGCCACCAACGACGACGATCGCAAGGCAATCTGGACCGAGATGTTGAACATTCATGCCGAACAGCTTTTTGCCATCGGCATTCTGAACGGCGCACCGCAGCCTGTGGTGGTGTCGAACCGCCTGCGCAACGTGCCCGAACAGGCCATGTGGGCATGGGAGCCCGGCGCTCATTTCGGCATTCACCGGCCGGACGAGTTCTTCTTCGCCGACTGATCAGGAGCAGCTAAATGGTCATGCTGCGCTATGCGGTGTATCGCTTTTTCACGATGCTGCTGACTCTGTTGGTGGTGTCGGTGCTGATCTTCGTGATCATCAACCTTCCGCCCGGAGACTACCTGAGCAATCAGATCGCCGAATTGCAGGCATCTGGCCAGTCTGCCGGCGTGGCCAAGGCGGAATTTCTGCGTGCGGAATATGCGCTGGACCGGCCCGTCTGGGAACAATATCTGATCTGGATGGGATTCTGGCCCGGCCCGCACGGGTTCGAGGGGCTTCTGCAGGGCAACTATGGTTGGTCCTTCGAATTCGACCGCCCCGTGGCCGAGATTGTAGGCGATACCCTGTGGTTGACCGTAGTGGTCAACTTGGCCGCCATCCTGTTCGTCTACGCCGTCGCGTTGCCGCTTGGTGTCCTTGCTGCTGCCAAGTCCCGGACGTGGATCGACTACACGTCGGCTTTTGTGGGGTATCTGGGTCTGGCCACGCCGAACTTTCTGCTTGCGCTGATCCTGTTCTATTACGGCCACCGTTACTTCAACCTACCCATCGGCGGCTTGATGGACCCATCCTTTGAAGGCCAGCCGATGAGCTGGGACAAGTTGAAGTCCATTCTTGTCCACCTGATCGTCCCGACCTTTGTGATCGGCACCTCGGGGGCTTCGGCCATGATGCAACGCTTGCGTGCCAACATGCTGGACGAGTTGGGGAAACCCTATGTGGAAACCGCAATCGCCAAAGGGATGGCCCCGTCGCGGATGCTGGCGAAATACCCGCTGCGCGTGGCGTTCAACCCCTTCGTGGCGGATATCGGCAACCTGCTACCCTCGATGGTGTCCGGCTCGGTTTTGGTCTCGGTTGTTCTTGGCCTGCAAACCATCGGCCCGACCCTTCTGACGGCACTGAAAACGCAGGATCAGTTCCTGTCCGCCTTTATTCTGATGTTCGTGGCCCTGCTGACCCTCATCGGCACCATGATATCTGACATTCTGCTGGTCATGCTTGACCCGCGCATCCGGTACGAGGGGCGTGAAGCATGACCCAACATCCCGATGGTCGCTATGTCGACGACGCCCCCTATGACCCGGACGCCGCCCTGCAACAGCTTGAGCGTGCCGATCTGGACGCGCCAAACTGGGTGCTGGTTTGGCGCAAGTTCAAAACTCACAAGCTGGGCTTGATCTCGGGCATTTTCCTGCTGCTGTGTTATCTGATGCTGCCTTTCGCAGGGTTCATCGCACCTTATGGTCCGAATGAACGCAACGGAGAGCATCTTTATGCGCCGCCGCAAAGCGTCAACTGGTTCTATGAGGGCAAATTCATCGGCCCCCATGTCTTTCCCATCGTTGCCGAGGCTGATCTGGAAACCTTCCAATGGAAATTCGTACCCGACCTCGAAGATCCGCGCCCGATCAAGTTTTTCTGTGAAGGGTCGGAATACAAACTGGCTGGCCTGATCAAATCCGACACTCACCTGTTCTGCGCGCCCGAAGGGGCGACGCTGTTCCTGTGGGGGTCGGACCGTCTGGGCCGGGATGTGTTCAGTCGCATTCTCTACGGCGCGCAGCTGTCGCTGACCGTAGGTTTAATCGGCATCTCGGTGTCTTTCACCCTTGGAATTATCTTCGGTTCGATGGCCGGCTATTTCGGCGGCAAGATCGACTGGGTGATCAACCGGGTCATTGAAATCCTGCGCTCTTTGCCTGAACTACCCTTGTGGCTGGCCCTGTCCGCCGCGGTGCCTTCGAATTGGAGCCCGGTGGCGGTGTTTTTTATCATCTCGATCATCCTCGGCATCCTCGATTGGCCCGGTCTGGCCCGATCCGTGCGCGCCAAATTCCTGTCGCTGCGCGAAGAGGAATACGTGCGCGCCGCCGAGATGATGGGCGCAAGCTCGGGCCGCGTGATCCGCAAACACCTGCTGCCCAACTTCATGTCCCACCTGATCGCATCGGCCACCTTGTCGATCCCGGCGATGATCCTTGGAGAAACGGCGCTCAGCTTCCTTGGCCTTGGGCTGCGCGCTCCTGCCGTCAGCTGGGGGGTGATGCTGAATGACGCGCAGAACCTGGCCTCGATCGAGATCTATCCGTGGACGGCAATTCCAATGCTGCCAATCATTGTCGTTGTACTGGCGTTCAACTTCCTGGGCGACGGATTGCGCGACAGTCTGGACCCGTACCAGCAATGAGCCTGATTTCCGCCCTCCCCGCCGCAGACAGCTACAAGTCGACCGGAAAGGGCGCATGGCCCAGCGCTTTCGCGGTTTCCGAACTGGCAACCGCCAGTTTCGCTGCCGTTGGTCAAGAGTTGGCGCGCCTGATCACAGCAATGAACCTTGCCCCCACAACGCCTGAGATATCGGTCAATCATCGTTTGGCTTCGCTGTGGTACGGGTCTTCGTTCAAACCAGACGGGTGGGAGATGCCCAGCCTCTGGGACCCAATCGCCGGGGATTATCAGGCGTCGGATGGCTGGATCAGGCTGCACACCAATCTGCCCTCCCACCGGGCAGCGGCGCTGAAGGTGCTGGAGGCGCAAGCCAACCGGGACGCAGTTGCACAGGCTGTGAAAGACTGGTCCATCGCCGATTTGGAAACCTCGGTTGTGGCCGAGGGCGGCGCGGCCGCCGCGATGCGCGGTCGGACCGAATGGCTGGAACACCCGCAAGGGCGGGCGGTGTCGCGCGATCCGCTGATCGGATGGCACAGCCCGCGGCATATCACGCTGCGCGACCGTCCCAAAGCAACGGCCCGACGTCCGCTGGCGGGCTTGCGCGTTCTAGACCTGACGCGTGTTCTGGCCGGACCGGTTTCAACCCGCACGCTTGCGGGGCTTGGGGCTGAGGTACTGCGCATTGACCCGCCCGGATGGGATGAGCCGGGCGTCATTCCGGGTATTTCACTGGGCAAACACTGCGCCTATCTAGATCTGAAATCGCCAGCCGGTCTGAAGAAGCTGGAAAACCTGCTGGCGCAAGCGGATGTATTCATCCATGGCTATCGCCCGGGCGCGCTGGACGCGCTTGGACTGACCAAGATAAAACGCGATGAACTGGCCCCCAACCGAATTGAGGTCACTCTGAACGCTTATGGCTGGCAGGGGCCATGGTCCAACAGACGTGGTTTTGACAGCCTCGTACAGATGAGCGCTGGCATCGCAGATGCGGGTCGCGCCTGGTCCAAGACCGAAAGACCTACTCCACTGCCGGTTCAGGCGCTGGATCATGCTACAGGCTACCTGATGGCTGCGACGGTCCTGTCAGCACTGGCCGAAGCCGCGTCTGCAAACTCCATCATGCTGGCGCAGCTGTCCCTGGCCCGCACAGCGGAACTACTGGCTGCGTTGGCGAAATCCGAGCAGGACGAAGAGATCACAACCCCCACAACATCCGATTACGCTCAAGAGATTGAAGCATCCGGCTGGGGCCCCGGGCGTCGCCTGAAACCGGCTTTGTCCGTAGGCCAGGCCCATATGTCATGGCCTCTGCCAGCCGCGAAGCTGGGCACATCACAACCCATCTGGCCTTCGCGGACCACCTGAACCAACCGCCGCGCGGTACGCACGGCCCGGCCCAACACTTTGGGGGGACGTCTCGTCAGAGACGCATCCCAAGGGGGCGGGAGCCTTCCCTAGCGATCATCCCCGCCGGGGCCGATATCGTCCAGATAATCCTCATCAATCGCCGCCTGCACCGCGCCGGTCACAGCTTCACGCTGCTTCGGCGTCAGATCCTCGGGTTCTTTGCCTTCGGCCAGCCGCACGGTGACTTCGCGATGAGCAAACTTGATCCCTTCGCGTGCGAATAGCTCGCGGATATCTTGATAGACTCTCTTGCGCACCAGCCACTGGTCACCGGGCTTGGTCATGAACTTGACCCGGATTATCATCGCGGAATCCTGCATCTCAATCACGCCCTGCGATTTCAACGGCTGGATAAAGTTGTCGCCGATCACGGGGTCGCTCAGCAATTGCTGACCCAGCTTCTTGATCAGCTTGCGCACCTTTTCAACATCGGTGTCATAGGTCACACGCAACGGCAATTTCATGATCACCCAATCGCGGGAATAGTTGGTCAGCACCTTGATCTCACCAAAGGGAATCGTGTTCAGCGCGCCCAGATGGTGACGCAGCTGGAATGACCGGACCGAGATTTTTTCGACCGTCCCCTTCACATCCCCGATGTCGATGTACTCTCCTTTACGAAAGGCATCATCCATCAGGAAGAACGCCCCCGAAAAGATATCGCGCACCAGCGTTTGCGAGCCGAACCCAACAGCCAGACCCACCACACCAGCACCGGCAAACAGCGGGCTGACATTAATCCCCAACTCCATCAACACAATCAAAACGATGGTGACGACAACAACGGCCAGGATCGCACCACGGAACAAGGGCAGCAACGTCGCTAGGCGGCTTTGCCCGCCTTCGCCGCCTTCATCGCCCAACTCGGCCTCTTCGCCGCCATCATCGGTTTCTTCAGCAATTTTCGAGTCGATCCAGATGCGGAAGAAGTGGAAGAGAATATAGCCGATGAACAGGATGACCATCACATCCAGCGCACGCTCGACCGGCAGGTCCTCGCTCCAGCTGGCTTCGGGGTTCCAGATCACCACCAACGCATAAAGCCCGACCACAAAGGCCAAAATCCCTGCCACGCGACGGGCCAAATCCTCATATGTCATGATCGAGTGCTGGCGCATCTCAGCTTCTGGTGTCTCAACGGCTTCATCATCCTCTTCCGTGGCCGCCGCATTCATGTCTTCCATTTGGCGGTTACGGTCAAAGTAACGCTCCAGCAGGTAATTCATTGCGCCGTAGGCCACGACCACAGACATGAAAATCAAATAGCTGCTGGCCACGATCGGCAGAGAATTCTCATTCTCAAGCACCAGATCCACCGCCAGCTTGAACCAGCTGAATACGATATAGACAACCAGCACAGGCGCCCACGCGAATGAGATGAACCGCAAAATCCACGACACTTGGTCTGGTGCGCGCCCGCCGCGAATGGCATTCGAAATGGCGCGCGCATTGAACATGATCATCAACAAATTGCCCAGCGCGCCCAACATGGTCAGGCCACCATAGACCAAGGCATAGACATTGTAGTTCAACCCAAAATCCGCCACCCAAGTGGCGAACAACACAACCGAGATGTCGTAGGTCGCCAGCGCCGACGCCCAGAAATACAGCCGCTTTGCGTCTCGATCCGAGAAGGGCGGCAAACGGTATTGGCTCAGATAAGGAGACAGAACCATCCGCCACAGGTCGGATATCGTGCGCGACAGGAAAAACGCCGTAAAGATCGCCGTGACCGTAAACTGAATCGAGATATCTTCGGCTTCACCAAAGAACAGGTACCCCACGATCAGCGCCATCAGCATCGCAAAGATCGTGCCCCCGATCCCCATGAAAAACCGGAACACCAAAAACGGCATTTTCTCCCGATAGCCCTGCGGGTTTTCCTTGGACCGTGCCACAACCAGCTTTTTGGCCATGCGCTTGCCGTAAATCTCGGTGGACAGCCAGCGCCCCAGCAGCAGAAACAGAATGTTCCACGCCAGAACCTCGACATAGGTCTGAATGCGGCCATCCGGGCTGGTCTGCCGCAGGACGTACTGAACTTCGAAAATTGAATAGGGCAAAGCCTCTAGGCGCGATTCCATGGACTCGCGGAACTTTGAGAACCTTTCCTGCGCTTTCATCAGTTGCGATCCGTCGCCCATCGGTCCGTGCGCGTCCTCGGCCGAGGCATCAGCACCTGGCTGACCGCCCGAAGACACAACCTGCCCCGCGCTGTCGATGACAATTACGCTGGCGCCGGCCTCGGTTGCCGCCTTGATCGCAGCAGCCAGATCACCATCGGCCCCAGTTTCGGCCTCAGACTCTGAGGTATATCCGGGGATCAAAGGGACTTGCGCCGATGCCTCTGTGACGAAGGCCGCAGCAAACGCCCACAGGATCAGAGCCATTCCAGCAATTAGTCTGAGTTTCATCAATTTTTCTGTCCAAGTCGTATGTTGCATCGCAGGTTACAGAAGCGCCTGAGCGTATTCAAATATTCAGCGTTTCACGGCTCAAGTTCGTGTCATTTCGTGTTTCGGCTGCAATGCAGGCGACAAGAGTGTTTGCAACCTTGGAAAAACTGAATATGACCGACCCTGTAGTATGAGTGGAATGGCAAGATCAACGCAGGGTGTAACGGGGAAAAACGCCTCAATACCATCTGTACTTTGGCTGTTGCCATTTCGCCATGTTTGACGAATTTGCACAATCTCGGCACCCCCTTTGGCAAGCGGCGCCAAAGAATATACGGTAACGGAGTTTAACGCGCGGATTTGCACCCAGGGACACGACAGGCGAAGGCATGAGCCTAGGAATACAAAACAACATCACCGGCCGTGCGCCGCGCATACTGTTCTACAGCCACGATACATTTGGATTGGGGCATCTGCGCCGGTCGCGCGCCCTTGCCGCAGCTATCACGCAAGCCAACCCGCAAGCGTCAGCCCTGATCCTGACCGGGTCACCCGTAGCAGGTCGGTTCACCTTTCCGCGCCGGGTCGACCACGTGCGCCTGCCAGGTGTGACCAAACGTGCCGATGGCTCTTATGCAGCGCGCACCATTGGCATGGGGATCGAAGAGGTGACCGAACTGCGCGCAGGTCTGATCCAGACTGCCGTCCAGCAATTCGACCCCGATATGCTGATCGTCGACAAGGAACCCACCGGTTTTCGTGGGGAGTTGCTGCCGACACTGGAGCATCTGTTGCATTCGCAACGCACCAAGCTGGTTCTTGGCCTGCGCGACGTGCTGGACGAACCCGAAGTTCTGGTCGCCGAGTGGGAGCGGAAAGAGGCCCTAGCCGCGACCGAGCGCTTCTATCACGAAATCTGGGTTTACGGTCTGCGCTCGATCTATGATCCGACCAAAGGGCTGCCGCTTAGCCACGCGGCGCAATCGCGCACGCATTGGACCGGTTACCTGCGGCGGGATCTTGGCCCTGTAGGCGAGCCACCTGAACAACCCTACATCCTGATCACGCCAGGTGGCGGTGGCGACGGTAAGGCGATGGTGAACCAGGTTCTCTCCGCTTACGAAAAAGACCCTACCCTGTCGCCGCGTGCAGTGCTGGTTTACGGCCCCTTTCTTTCCGGTGAGTTGCGTGAAGAATTCGAGACCCGCGTTGCCGCGTTGAATGGCCGGGTGACCGCCGTGGGGTTCGAATCCCAGATCGAAACGCTTTTTGCGGGGGCCGCGGGGGTGGTCTGTATGGGCGGTTACAATACTTTCTGCGAAGTTCTGTCCTTTGACAAACGTGCCGTCATCGTGCCTCGCACGACGCCACGACTAGAACAGTGGATTCGCGCCTCGCGCGCAGAAGGGCTGGGCCTTGTGCGGATGCTGGACGAAAACCGCGACGGGCTGACAGCGGATGCGATGATCGAGGCGATCCGCGACCTGCCGCACCAACCCCTGCCATCGCAGACCATTCAGGACGGGCTGCTGGACGGGTTAGATTATGTCATCGACCGCGTTGACGCATTGCTAAGACAGGAACAAGAACGGGCCATCGGATGACCACAGCCCAGCCGAAACTGGCGGTGCTGGTCAAAGGGTGGCCGCGCCTGTCCGAGACGTTCATTGCCCAGGAGCTTGTCGCCCTTCAAGAGGCCGGGCACAGCTTTGACATCTGGTCTTTGCGCCATCCGACCGACGTAAAACGGCACCCGCTGCACGACCGGTTTCAGGGTCAGGTGCATTACCTCCCTGAATACCTATACGAAGAACCACAGCGTGTCTGGGCTGCGCGACAGACTGCGCAAACCCTGCCGGGCTATGCCGAGGCCTACCGGGTCTGGCGCGCCGATCTGCGCCGTGATCCGACCCACAACCGCATACGGCGCTTTGGTCAGGCCTGCGTTCTGGCCGCCGAATTACCCGACGTGACACAAGTGATGTATGCGCATTTCATGCACACCCCATCCTCGGTCGCGCGCTACGCCGCCATTATGCGTGGCCTGCCGTGGAGTTTTTCTGCCCACGCCAAGGACATCTGGACCTCGCCCGAGTGGGAAAAGATCGAAAAACTGTGCGCCGACACCCATGGAGCGGCATTTGGTGCGACATGCACGGCCATCGGGGCCGACCATCTACGCAGTTTGGCCGACGATCCCGCGCGGGTTGACCTGATCTATCACGGGCTGGATCTGAACCGTTTTCCTTCTCCGCCAAACCGCACACCGCGCGCGCCGGACGGGCCATTTCACATGCTCTCGGTCGGTCGTCTAGTCGAGAAAAAGGGCTTTGACCGGTTGATCGACGCGTTTGCCATGCTGCCAGAAACGCTGGACTGGCACTGGACGCACATTGGCGGCGGAACACTTGGCAATGCCTTGCGTGATCGAGCCGACGCCGCTGGCCTGTCGCAACGGATAACGTGGCAAGGCGCTTGTGATCAACCCGAAGTGATCGAAGCAATGCGCAGCGCAGACTTGTTTGTGCTTCCCAGCCGGATCGCCAGTGACGGAGACCGCGACGGGCTACCCAATGTTTTGATGGAGGCCGCATCACAGCTTTTGCCGATCCTGTCGACGCCGGTATCGGCCATCCCCGAGTTTATTGAAACCGGCACCCACGGCGTCTTGTCCGACGATGATCCTGCCGCATTGGCCAGCGCCATCATCCATCTGGCCGCCGATCCGCAGCAAACTGCTTTGATGGCAAGTGCCGCCTATGATCGTTTGATCGCCGATTTCCGCATGGACCCCGGCATTGCCCGCCTGTCCAAACGACTGCGCGCATTGGGTTCGGACATAGGCTGATGGCACGAGTGGCCTTTTACTCTCCGATGAAAGCGCCGGACAGCCCGGTGCCGTCGGGGGATCGCGAAATGGCCCGCAACCTGATGCACGCGATCGCCGCGCAAGAGGATACGGTCGAACTGGCCTCGCGGCTGCGTACCTACGACAAAGCCGGGGACGCGCAGGTGCAGGCCGCATTGCGCGCCGAAGCTGACGCCGAGGTGCAACGTCTGCTCGCCGATCTTCCCGCGGACACCGCGCTTTGGGTGACCTATCACAACTATTACAAGGCCCCCGATCTGCTGGGCCCGCGTGTCTGCAAGGCGCGCAGCATTCCCTACGTTCAGTTGGAAAGCACCCGCGCAACCAGCCGCCTGACAGGTCCCTGGGCCGGGTTTGCAAAAGCTGCACATGACGCCTGTGATGCGGCGCAGGTGATTTTCTACCACACCTCCAATGACCTGATCACTCTGGAACGGGAACGGTACGGGGATCAAAACCTTGTGGAACTGCCGCCTTTCCTGCCCCGGTCGTATTTGCCGCCCGCCTCGGGCTGTGAGGGGCCGATGCTGACCGTGGGCATGATGCGGCACGGTGACAAGCTGGCTTCTTACACTCTTCTAGCGCAGGCTCTGGCCTTACTGGACGGCGACTGGTCTTTGGATATTGCGGGTGATGGCCCAGCACGTCCCGAAGTCGAGGTGCTGATGGCGCCGTTCGGATCAAAGGTCCGGTTTCTGGGGCAGTGTGACCGCGATACTTTGCAGAAGCTGTACGGTGCGGCCTCGGTACTGTTGTGGCCGGGAGTGAACGAGGCCTATGGCATGATCTATCTTGAGGCGCAGGCCAGCGGTGTGCCTGTTGTAGCGCAGGACCGGCCCGGCGTGCGGGATGTGCTGTCCCCGTCGGACTATCCTTCGGTCGACGCTGGCCCCGAAGGATTGGCCGCACGGCTGCGCACCTTGCTGGATGACCTTTCTTTGCGCCTGTCACTGGGGGCCAAAGCCCGCGCGCGCGTGGCCGAACGTCACCTGATGCCTGCAGCAACCGACCGGTTCTGGCAGGCAACACGACCCTTGATGGAGGTTCGATCATGACCCGGCTAGCACTGCTTCGGCACGGTCACACCCATTGGAACCGCGCGGGCCGCATTCAGGGACGCAGTGATATACCGCTGGACGAAGATGCGCAGGCAGAGCTATCCGCTATGCAACTGCCCGCGCCATGGAAGGACGCGGACCTCTGGTCCAGCCCCCTGCTGCGGGCCAGCGAAACCGCCCGTCTGGTCGCGGGACGCGAGCCGCAGACTTCGGACGCGCTGACCGAGATGAACTGGGGTGATTGGGAAGGGTTACACGGGGTCGACCTGATTGCCGACCCCGACAGCGGATACCGCCATATCGAAGACTGGAGCTGGGATTTTCGCCCGCCAAACGGTGAAAGCCCAGCTGAGGTCTGGGCCCGTCTACACCCCTGGCTGAACGCGTTGTCGGGCGATACGGTTGCCGTCTGCCACATCGGTATTATGCGGGTCATTCTGGCGCGGGCCTGGGGATGGGATTTCAATGGCCCCGCCCCCTTTAAAATCAAACGCAACCGCATGTATATCGTCGATATGTCGACACTACGTCCCCAGCCCGAACCCGTCCGCCTGATCAGACCAGAGGCATCACAATGAAGGTGATGATTGTTGTCACGCACTTGTTGGGCACCGGGCATCTGAGCCGGGCGCTGACTTTGGGCCGGGCTTTCGTACGGGCCGGGCACGAGACCTTTGTTGTCTCGGGTGGAATGCCGGCACCACAGCTAGACAGCGCGGGCATGACCCTGTTGGGGCTTCCACCGCTGCGTTCGGACGGCACGGATTTCACCCGGCTTTTGACCCAAAGCGACGAAGTGGCCGATGCCGCCTATCTGACATCGCGCGAAACCGCATTGGTCGCAGCCGTGCAGAATTTCGCGCCTGATGTGCTGATCACCGAGCTTTTTCCCTTTGGTCGCAGGTCACTGGCGGCCGAGTTCAATGCCGCATTGGAGGCTGCCTGGAACTTACCGCGACGGCCGGTCGTTCTGGGCTCGATCCGCGATATTCTAGCCCCGCCATCGAAGGCATCAAAGGCGAAACGCACGGAAGAGATCGTGTGCCGGTATTACGACGGTATCCTCGTCCATTCAGATCAAAGCGTTGTTCCGCTGGAGGTGAGCTGGCCGGTGACCGACCGATTGCGCTCGCGGTTGTTCTATACCGGTTTTGTTGCGCCCGAGGCGCCTGTGCCGCATCCTGACGCGGTGGGCGATGGCGAAATACTGGTCAGCGCCGGTGGCGGATCTGTGGGCCAGCCGATCTTTCGCGCGGCCATCGAGGCCGCCCAAAAGATGCCCAACAGGCGCTGGCGCCTGTTGGTTGGCGGACAAGATGCAAGGGCACGTATTGATCAACTGTCACAACTCGTGGGCGATGCCCAAGTGACGCTGGAACCGGTGCGCCCGGACTTCCGGCAAATGCTGCCCCATGCGGCGGCCTCAGTCAGTATGTGCGGCTACAACACGGCGCTGGATATTTTGCAATCGGGAACGCCTGCGGTTTTTATCCCGTTCGACGACGGCAAAGAGGTTGAGCAGGGTTTGCGTGGTCAGAGCCTCTCGGACCTGTCGGCCATCGATGTGTTGCCTAGCAAATCCCTTAATGGGGATTCATTAGCGCGGGCCGTTGCGTCGGTCATGTCAGATGGCCCGCGCCCGGTTTCAGCGCAGGGCTTTGACGGGGCCGCAAGATCGGTCGAGATTGCCGTGAACTTGCGGGAGCAAACAAGATGATGGACTGGCGCCCTTTGGAGGCGGAGTTGGACATCTGGCAGGCGCAGGGCTTGTCGCTGCCGCTGTGGTGGCGGGATGATGACGCCATATCAAGGACACCGCAGCTTGAAAGGCTGTCAGAGCTGTCACGGTCGCTTGGCCTGTTCGTTCATCTGGCGATCATTCCTCGTGATGCCGATGCCGGGCTGGGCGATTACGTCACGCAGCAGCAGTGGCTGATTCCTGTAGTGCATGGCTGGGCTCATCAAAACCACGCACCGCCTGACGAGAAGAAATCCGAATTTGGGTTGCACCGCCCGCTTGAGGCCATAATCGTCGACGCGCAATCCGGGCTGGAGCGCCTGCGTACTTTGTTCGGAGACAGGCTGTGTCCAATTTTTGTACCGCCCTGGAACCGCATCGCGCCCGAGGTGGTGCAGGAATTACCGGATCTTGGGTATCGCATCATCTCGACAGCGACACCGCGCAAGACGCGGGAAGCTGTCCCAAGGCTGGAGCAGATCAACACCCATCTGGACCCGATTGACTGGCGCGGAACGCGCGGGTTGGTGGCGGCGGACAAGTTGATCATTCAGACAGCAGACCTTTTACGCGACCGGCGTGAGGGACGCGCCGACATTACCGAACCTTTTGGCGTCTTGACCCACCATCTGGTCCATGATCAGGAGATCTGGACCTTTACCCAAGAGCTGCTGAGCCGACTTCTGGACGGCCCCGGTTTTGCCTGGGCAGGCCCCACAATACCAACCGGAGAACCCGAATGAGCCGACTGGATTCCATGCTACGCCGCCTGACCGCGCAACGCGACGGGTTGAATTGGGCGGTCGCGCAGATCAGCGACATGGACGGCGATGTTCTGGACATGGGGCTGGGCAACGGTCGCACCTATGACCATTTGCGGGAAATTCTGCCAGATCGGCGGATCTGGGTCATGGACCGGGTGCTGCAATGCCATCCGTCCAGCACCCCTCCGGCCGAGGACTTTCTGCAGGGCGAAGCGGAGCCCATGCTTGAAAAGCTTGGTATCGACGGGCCAAAGATCGCGCTGGCCCATTATGATTTTGGACGTGGCATCAAAGAAGACGATGTTGCCGAAGCAGCGCGTCTTAGCCCGCTAATTGCGCGGGTAATGCGGCCCGGCGGGTTGCTGATATCGGGGCAACCTCTAACCGGGTTCGAAGAGATCAAAGGTCCGGATACCATCGCGCCGGACCGGTATCTGTTCTACCGCGCCTGATCAAGCCACGCGCCGTCCACGAGACCACACTCCGTTCAGCGCCGGGGCGCCATGGTGAAGACAGAATCGGATGATATCTGCGCGCGCGCCGCTGCGCAGTTCTCCGCGGTCGTCCAAACCAACAACCTGTGCTGGCGTCCGCGTCACCGTTCGCACGCCACGGGCCATATTGCCCCATATCTCCCCCAGACGTGTAGCCGACAACAGCAACGCGGCGGGAACATAATCTGAGGAGAGAATGTCGAGATGGCCCAGATCGGCGAGTTCCTGAGCGGCCACATTGCCGGAATGCGACCCGCCCCGGATCAGATTAGGCGCCCCCATCATCACCTTTATCCCGTGTTCGCTGCAGGCGCGTGCGGCCTCGACGGTGGTGGGAAACTCGGCCAGCCGGATGCCGTGTCCTGCCGAGACTCGCACCTGTTCCGGTGTGGTGTCATCATGGCTGGCCAGCATGGCCCCAAACCGCTTGGCGGCCTTGACGGTTTCGACCTCGTGCTTGTCTCCGTTGCGCTTTCGCATTGCCTTGAGGTCCGCGACATGGCGCTGAAACCCTTCGCCCTCCAACCCCAGCTTTCCTTTCAGGTAAATCTCAAGTTTCGACATATCTTGAAACTGACGTTGGCCAGGTGTGTGATCCATCAACGAAACCAGCCCAACCCTATCTTCGGGGCCGAACTCGTTTAACTCCTCGACCAGGGTCTCTGAACACACCTCGGCCCGAAGATGCAGAAAATGGCTGATCTTCAACACGTCTTGCTCCCGTAGTTGCCACAGTTCACGAGACAGTTCGCGGGCGTATCGTCGGTAACGCTGGCCGCTGGGGATTGACCCGACGCGTATCGCATCGAAGACAGTGGTGATCCCGGTGCTGGCCAGCTCGGCATCATGGGCCAAGATGGCCGCCGCATGCGGCCAGTCGACCTTGGGGCGCGGTTGGATATGGCGTTCCAGATTGTCGGTGTGCAGCTCGACCAGACCGGGGCTGACATAGTCACCTTCGCAATCAATCGCGCCCGGGGGAACCGTGCGGCCGGTGGCGATCTCGGCAATCGATTCACCTACGATACGGACGCTGCCGGTAATCGTCTCATCGGCAAGAACAAGCGTGGCATTGGCAAGGATCATTTCTTCTGTCATCTGAACTTCACACGGTCTGAACAAGTGGAAAGGCCGCGCACAGGAGGCCAACGTGACATTCACGCGATACGCGATCTATTTTATGCCCCCGGCGCGGGCGGAATGGACGAAATTCGCCACCAGCTGGCTGGGCTGGGATATGGAGGTCGGAACGCCCATTGCCCACCCGGTGATAAACGGTGTGGGCGTTGCAGCCGTGACCGAGGTGCCGCGCAAATACGGGCTGCATGCGACGATGAAGCCCCCGTTTCACCTGTGGGATGGGCAGTCGGTTGAAGCGTTGCACGACGCCTGCGCGCGGCTTGCGGCCACGCAGGCCCCAGTCGCCCTGGACGGGCTGCAGATCGCCCGATTGGGTCGGTTTCTGGCTTTGCGTCCGATGGGGGATGAGGTCGCTCTGAACGCGCTGGCTGCCGCCTGTGTGCGTGATCTGGACAGCTTTCGTGCCCCGCCATCGGAGGCCGAACTGCACCGCCGCCGCGCCCATGGCCTGAACGCCCGGCAAGAGGCTAACCTGGTGCAATGGGGTTATCCGCATGTGATGGAGTCTTTCCGTTTTCACATCACCCTCAGCGGTAAATTGGACAAACCCACGTTGTCGACAGTTGAGCGCGCGCTGCAATCGCACCTTGTTCCCCTGCTGCCCGCGCCCTTTCAAATCAATGATCTGGCTTTGGTGGGCGAGGCAAGGGATGGGCGGTTTCACCTGATCCATCGCTACGTCCTTTCCGGCTGAAGCTGATCGAGAATGGCTTCAACCGTAGCCTCCAGCGGCCCGGAGTTGTCAATCTCGATCACCCGTTTCAGCCCCTCGGGCAAAGGCACTTTGGCACACGCCAACCTTCGTGTCTGCTCAGGTGCGCTCTCACGTCCGCGCATCAACAGGCGTTGCGCCAACACTTCGGGATCAGCGGTCAGAGAGATCACGATCAGATCGCCAAACACCTCTTGGGCCTGCAACAAGACAGATCGGGACAGGTTCACCAAAATGGCATCTGCCCTTTGCCGCTGTTTTTCAATGGTGCGGGGTACGCCGTAGAACAATCCATGCGCGGACCAGTGTAGCGCAAAGGCATCCCGCGCAACCATCTGACGAAACTCAGTATCAGACACTCGGTCGAAATCCTCACCCTCTTCGCCCTCGGGTCGCGTGATCACGCGGCGTGCCAAACAAATGCCGATCGCACGGGCCACCAACGCCTGCATCACGCTGTCCTTGCCAACGCCTGACGGGCCCACGACCGCTATGACAGTGGCAAGGCTCATGCGGCCATTCCAGGTGCAAAGTCGGACAGGTCGACCTGGCGATCACAGACGCGCTTGCGTGCGTCGACATCGTGGAAGATGCCGACAATTGCGGCGCCGCGTGCCTTGGCCTGGGTGATCAGCGCCAGAACCGTCTCGCGGTTCTTTGCATCCAGTGAGGCCGTGGGCTCATCCAGCAACAACGCCGGATAGTCATGCACAAAGCCTCGCGCGATATTCACCCGCTGCTGTTCACCGCCGGAAAATGTCGTAGGGCTTAGGGTCCACAAGCGTTCGGGAATGTTCAGCCGCACCAGCAGATTAGCTGCTTTGTCCAGAGCCACTTGCCGGTCAAATCCGATGGCCAACAGCGGTTCGGCCACAACCTCAAGCGTTGGCACTCGTGGGACGACACGCAGGAATTGGCTGACGTATCCCAGCGTTTCGCGGCGCAGGTTCAAAATCTCACGCGGTTCAGCCTGAGCTACGTCGAGCCCACCAACCAGAACCTGACCGGATGCCGCCAGATAGTTGCCATAGATCACCCGCATCAAAGTCGACTTGCCCACCCCCGACGCCCCGGTCAAAGCAACACACTCGCCAGGCAAGACTTTCAGCGAAGCGCCTTCCATCACCGGGATCAGGGCACCGTTCTGATTGTGCAGGGTAAAGCTTTTGCTGACACCTTTAAGTTCGATCATCTCCTTCCCTTTCACACTTGCAGTACGCTTGAAACCAAGAGCTGCGTATAAGCGTGCTGCGGATCGTCCAATACCTGATCGGTCAACCCAGCCTCAACCACGTGGCCGTCCTTCATCACCATCAACCGATCCGCCAGCAGCCGCACCACGGCCAGATCATGGGTGACGATTATGGCGCTCAGCCCCATCTCGCGCACCAGCCCCCGCAGCAAGTCCAGCAAGCGCGCCTGAACCGAGACATCCAGCCCACCGGTCGGTTCATCCATGAAAACCAGCCGAGGCCCCGTCACCAGGTTGCGCGCGATCTGCAAGCGCTGCTGCATCCCACCGGAAAACGCGGTGGGGCGGTCATCAATTCGGTCTGTGTCAATCTCGACTCGCCCCAACCAATCCATGGCATCACCTCGGATCGACCCATAGTGACGCTCACCCACGGCCATCAGCCGTTCGCCTATGTTCCCCCCCGCGCTGACCGACATGCGCAAGCCGTCGCGGGCATGCTGATGGACAAAGGCCCAATCTGTTCGCCCCAGCATCCGGCGTTTGGGTTCCGACATGGTCACAATGTTCACCGGACCATCGGCGCGGGCGTCAAAGATCACCTGCCCTGTATCCGGCTCCAGATGCCCGGCCAGACAGTTCAGCAATGTTGTCTTGCCCGAGCCACTTTCACCGACAACCCCCATAACCTCACCCGGATAGAGATCAAAACTGACGCCAGTACATCCAATCCGCGCGCCATATGTCTTGGTGATGTCCTGAACGCTCAGCAGGGGTGTCATGCTTGTCACCTCGGGTCGTACGCAAATTCGATCCGGTTGCCGCCGGGTTCCCGGATCATGAAATGGATTTTCGGACCCGCGCCGGATGGCTCTGGCGCGAATTCGACCTTAACCCCTGGCCAGTCCTTGATGGCATCGAATACGGTGTTCAGCGCGGCCTCGTCCGGCACTTTGAATGCCACGTGATGCAGTCCCACATTTGCGTGCCGATCGAACCCGCGCCGGTTGTCACCCTTCTGCTGCCACAGTGTCAGCACGGCGGCACCGTTGCTGATAAAAGCCGAGGGGTACTCCGGCTTGCCACCCACCACGTCCCAGCCCAACCCGTCGACAAAGAACCCTTTCGAGGCGTCCAGATCAGCGACCGTCAGGCCAAGGTGATCAATTCCCAATACATTCTGCCGCATCATATCTCGCCATCCTTGCTTAATCGCCCTTGGCTCCCCCGCGCGCGTCGCGTGCGGCAGTAATCCGTGTCGGAACAGACAAACATCCGGTTGCCTGCATCATCCATGATTACCTCGTCCAGATAACTGTCCTCTGCCCCGCACAGGTCGCAGGCATGATCGGCCTTGGTGGGTTCGAACGGGTAATCTTCGAAATCCAGGCTCACCACTTTGGTATGCGGCGGCAGCGCATAGATGCGTTGTTCCCGCCCAGCCCCGAACAGCTGGATCGCGTCCATTTCCAGCTTCGGGTTGTCGAATTTCGGGATCGGCGACGGATCCATTACATAACGCCCCGAGACCTTTACCGGATAGGCATATGCGGTCGAGATCGCACCGTGTTGGCTGATATCCTCGTACAATTTCACATGCATCAGGCCATAGTCCTCAAGACTGTGCATCTTGCGAGTCTCGGTCTCGCGCGGTTCGAGAAAACGCAGGGGTTCAGGGATCGGTACCTGATACACAAGGATCTGATCCTCGGTCAGTTTTGCTTCGGGAATGCGATGGCGTGTCTGGATAACAGTTGCCTTCGCGGTTTCCTCGGTTGTCGCCACCCCTGCGGTGTTTTCAAAGAACTTGCGGATCGAAACGGCGTTGGTGGTGTCATCGGCCCCCTGGTCAATCACTTTGAGCGTATCGTCCGGCGTCAATGTTGCAGCCGATACCTGCACGCCGCCCGTTCCCCAGCCAAAGGGCATGGGCATCTCACGGCTGGCAAAAGGTACCTGATATCCCGGAACAGCCAGAGCCTTGAGGATAGCTCGGCGGATCATCCGCTTGGTCTGCTCGTCCAAATATGCAAAGTTATACTCATTCATTTTGAAGTATCACTTTGTGTTTTGGTATTTTTATGGACGTTTTTGTATGTGGAGCGGTCTTTTTGGCCGTTATGTTTTATCTCATCCTGCATATCCGCCATTCCAGACGGCGGCGAGAATCGATGCTGCGGGACAAGGCCGGTATTTGGAAAGCAATCGGTGCCCCTGACCTTGGCGATCACAGGGTGAAGGACACGGAGTAGGAGCAATAAACCGCTTATCCGCTGTGCGTTGGTCAGGCTCATTCGGCTGCCTCCTGCGGTGTAGTCCTCGCCTCGGCGTCGCGCCGCAGCTTGCGGACCAATTCCAGTTCGGACTGAAAATCCACGTAATGCGGCAGCTTGATATGTTCGAGGAACCCGGTTGCTTGAATGTTGTCAGCATGGCTCAGGACAAATTCCTCGTCCTGCGCGGGAGCACCCAGATTGTCTTCTCCCAATTCCTGCCAGCGCAACGCGCGGTCGACCAAAGCCATGGCGATTGATTTGCGTTCCGACTGGCCAAAGACCAGACCATAACCGCGTGTGAACTGGGGTGGTTCGGTCTTGGAGCCCTTGAACTGGTTCACCGACTCGCATTCGGTCAATTCCACCTCGCCGATTTCGATGGCAAAGCCCAACTCGGGAATATCCATCTCGACCGCGACTTTGCCGATGCGCAATTCGCCGACAAAGGCGTGGTTGCGGGCGTAACCGCGCTGGGTTGAATAGGCCATGCCCAACACAAACCCCTCATCCCCGCGGGCCAGCGATTGCAAGCGCAGGGGGCGTCCGGCCGGAAACTCCATCGGTTGCCGAGTCAGATCAGCCGGAGCGTCGTCACTTGCGGGTTCATCTTGAATGATATCCTCATCCTTCAGAAAGTCGGCGATATGCGGAACCGGGTCTGTGCGTGGCTGACCTTTGGGTGAGGGCGGAACCTCGCCCTCGGCGGCCAGTTTGAAATCCAGCAAACGATGTGTGTAATCAAAGGTCGGACCCAGCACCTGTCCGCCCGGCGCATCCTTGAACGTGGCCGAGATTCGGCGGTCGCAGGCCATACGGTCTGTTTCAACCGGGTTGGTATTCCCGAACCGGGGCAAGGTGGTGCGATAGGCACGGATGAGGAAAATCGCCTCGATCAAATCGCCGCGCGCTTGCTTGATGGCTAGAGCAGCCAGATCGGGGTCGAACAAAGACCCTTCGGCCATTACCCGGTTTACCGCAAGGCTCAGCTGTTCACGAATCTGCGCGATGCTGAGTTCAGCAACATCGGTCGCCCCGCGCCGTTCCTCGGCCAGCCAGGCATGGGCGTTTTCGATGGCCTTCTCACCGCCTTTTACAGCCACATACATCGACTAACCCTCTGCCTTGATCTGCGTGCTCCGCGGCAACGCTGCGACTTTGTCACCGCAGGAGAAGAAAAAATCACATCCCAATGGATACAGCGCCGCATTGGCCCGAAGCGTCGGAATGTCCGGTAGTGACAGACGGGCGACGCCCTTGATCCCCGGCCCCGTCAGCATTGCCCCCGCTTGATTTAGGTCGTCACATTCCACGATCAGCGTCGCTGAACGGTCAGGATACTCAGGCGTTCCAATGCGGAACTGCCCCAAGGGCATCAGCGCTTGCCACGTTCCGATTGCGAAGTCAGCCTGGTCCGCTGTCACAAGCGGCGCGCCGGTGTGAAAGGTCAACCATTGCCGCACCACATCCGTATCAACCTCACCCGCCAAAAACACACTGGTGTCTGGGTCGCAAAGCGTCAGCAGCAACGTCCCCGCCACCACGGACAAGGGCGCGGGTGGGTGAGTGCCGATCATCCGGCGGATCTCACCCGGGCGCGCCATGACCGTCATCGCGGCACGAAAAGCATGGGCCGCTTCAATTGGTGCGTTCTGGAACCCGCCTGAAAATTGGTTTTGCACGGTCATCAGTCTTCACCTCGCACCATCGTAAAAAACTCGACCTTGGTGGCCGCGGCCTTGGCGGCGCGGGTTGTTTTGGCTGTCTGCATCTGTTGACCAAGCGGAGCGATCACCCGCGCACGAACGTCTCCGGCGGCGTCGGTTTGCATCAACGCATCGACCAGCGCCGCTATTTCCGCTTTTCGCTTGGAACGTCCCTGCACATAGCCATGACCAATTGTTCCGTCCTGCAACGCGAGCGAACAGCGCGTGATCGTCATTTCACCCAGATTAAATGGCGCGCCTGTGCCGCCGGTCCGTCCGCGCACCATCACACCTCCTACTTCGGGGTGACGGAGCCATTGAAAGCGCGGAGGCGCGCCGATTTCATCCAACAACGCAATCAGTTCTTCTTCTGGAGCGCGGGCCAGCAAACCCATCCATTCCTGACGCGCAGCATTCCCGGTTTTTGCTTTATCGGTCATCAAACCCCCTTGGCCAGGTTGTCTACATGAACTATACAACTAGACAAATATTACACCCCTCGCGGAGAACCCGCAATCCGCGACCCCGTGAAAGTTTGATGCCATGAGTAAAACGCCTGTCTGGAAGAGCATTGCGCTCAGCCTGACCTCGGACATAGCCGAGGGGCGATACAATACAGGTGACCGGTTGCCGACCGAGGCGCAATTGGCGGCGCAACATGGTGTCAATCGGCATACGGTACGGCGCGCGCTGTCGGACATGGCCGAACAAGGTCTGGTCCGCCCACGGCGCGGGTCAGGCGTTTTTGTGGCCGCGCGCCCGACCGATTATCCAATTGGCAAACGGGTGAGATACCACAAAAGCATATCGGCCAGCGGTAAGATGCCGGGCAAGACGATCCTGTCGTTGACCACCCGCGCGGCAGATGAAACCGAAGCCGAAGCTCTGCAGCTTACCCCCGGAGACACGGTTCACGTGTATGACGGCCTGTCTCTGGCCGATGGCCAGCCCATCGGCCTATTTCAGAGCGTCTTTCCGGCCGATCGTCTGCCCGACATCCTGACTGCGCTGCAAGACACGCGATCCGTGACCAAGGCACTGCAACGCTGCGGCGTCGCAGACTACACCCGTGTGTCTACCCGCCTGACCGCGCGGGCTGCCACGGCGACACAGGCTTTGCATCTGCAACTGTCGCAAGGCGCTCCGGTACTGTTTTCGACGGGGATCAATGCCGATCTAAACGGCGTACCGGTCGAATTCGGGCGCACGGTTTTTGCAGGAGAGCGGGTTACCCTGACCCTGAATAATGATTGAGCACCGGAGGCTCTCGCCCGTCTTCGACCTCCTTGCGGAGGCCTCATCCCGTTGGGCGTAGCGCCGCGCTGCGCGTGGCGCCGGGCCCAAAGCCGCTAGGGGGTATCGGCACAGCCGATGCGCCTGCGGGTGCGGGAGTGGTTCCGCCCTTTGACATGACTGCTCCTATAATGCTCAAGCACTCCTGCAACGCGGTGAAAGTTTTGTAACGTTGGGCAAACCGCGGGGGCTACCCTTTGCAATGCAGCGCAGGTATACGCGACCGCGACTCTTCAGCTGACACGAGGCCACCATGAGCTTTGACCGCACCATCAAGATCGCCCCGTCGATCCTATCCGCCGATTTCGCCAATTTCGGGCAAGAGATTCAGGCGATCGAGGCCCAGGGCGCGGATTGGGTCCATGTCGATGTTATGGATGGCCATTTCGTCCCGAACCTGACCTTTGGCCCACCCGCCGTCAAAGCATTCCGCCCGCACGTTAAAACGGTGATGGATGTCCACCTGATGATAGCGCCGGTTGATCCTTATATTCAAGCTTATGCCGATGCAGGTGCCGATATCCTTACAGCGCATATCGAGGCCGGTCCGCACACCCACCGTACGATGCAAGCCATTCGTGCAGCCGGGATGAAGGCAGGGGTTGCGCTGAATCCCGGCACGCCAGCCGAAGCCGTCGAGCATCTTCTGGACCTGACCGATTTGGTCTGCGTCATGACCGTGAACCCCGGCTTCGGCGGTCAGAAATTCATCGACATGACCAGCAAAGTCCGCAAACTGCGTCAGATGATCGGTGACCGCCCCGTGCATATCGAGATCGACGGCGGTGTTGACCCGAAAACAGCCCCGTTGGTTGCAGCCGCAGGGGCTGACGTGCTGGTCGCAGGATCAGCCGTCTTCAAGGGTGGATCAGTTGAAAGCTCCGGTGTCTATGGCGACAATATTCGCGCCGTAAGGGCTGCCGCAGAATCCGCGGTTTAGGCCATCTGTAATCTGGCGGTTTGCAGAAACCGCGAAATCTCGAGCCCAAGGCTGGCTTCGATTGAAATTGCCAGATCTGGCTGTTTTTGCAGTTCCGCAGTCAGATCGGACATGTTCCATTCGATCACCCGTGACGGTTTAAGGGCTGTCACGGTCACCGGCGCGGTAAAGCCCTGATCTTTGGCCAGAAAGGCCGTCCCGCCAAGGAACCGGCCTTCGCCCAGCGTGTCTACTCGGTCTCCGCTCATCTCAACACCGATTTCCCCATCCACGATAAGCGACAGGCTGTGTACCGGGCTACCTTGCGTTAACAGATTGGTTCCAACCGGAACTGTTTTTGCAACTCCCATTCTCAGCAGGTCATATGCGTCCCGCTCCGAGAAATTGCGCAAAGCGATTTCATAGAGGTGTCTTTGCATATCGGTAAATGGCACCGGGCGTCGTTCCAGCAACAAACGCACAATCCAAAAGATGTTGATACCGGTGAAAAACAGGTTCCACCCGATCGGGGCCCACAGCGGCGCGGGTTGCAGATAGTAATAGGGCAGCAGGATCATCGCGCCAATCACCGACAGAACACGCAGCCAGAAAATATCCCTGACCGAATAAGATATCAGGTAAAAGACATTCGCCGCATTTACCAAAAGGTCCAAACCCACCATGCCCTACCTCATCAGTTTTGCGCGCTGACCGGGGCCAGGCGCGCTTTACAGGTGCATGTTGAGTTTAGCAGTCGCTGTTAGGTGGGCTAGAGCGTTGACTCCGGCTTATTACTTTTTCACCCGGAATCTTTCCGGTTTCTCTGAAAGACAGGTTATGTGGCTTACTTTCTGCTGCGGATGTAGCAAGTGCGATCTGGTGCCCGTCTCAGGATCATCGGCGCTCAGGATTGCGGCTTGCATGTCGCCCAGATCGGTGCTGTGCAGGATACGCGTGCTGTAGTGTACGAACGGAAGTCCAAACATGATTTACCCCAAACTCTGATTTTCTGACACCAACCCCTGCGGGTCTCGCGCCGTTTGCTTCGAGTGCAAACATGGGGTCACTTCTTTGCGTTGAAGTGGAGGTAAAATTAAACCGCCAAAACGACCGCAGATCTTGCCTCGAAAATAGCAATTGCCAAGCAGGTCATCTTGTGACCATGAACAGCCGCATCAAACATCTAAATGAGAATGCCCCATGATTGAACGCATCGACACCGGCGAACGGTCCTCGAAAATCGTAAAACACAACGGCGTGGCCTACCTGACCGGACAAGTCGCCGAGGGTGACACTATTCAGGAACAAGTCCGAATTTGCCTCGAAAAAATCGATGCCCTGCTCGTACAAGCCGGGTCATCACGTGAAAATATGTTGCGTGTTACGATCTGGCTGGCCGATATGAAGGACTTTGCCGGATTGAACGAGGTCTGGAATGCCTGGGTTCCCATAGGTCACGCACCGGCCCGCGCCTGCGGGGAAGCCAAGCTGGCACGCCCCGAACTGAAAGTGGAATTTATCGTGGATGCTGCTTACGATTAAGCCTTCGGCAAAGGCAGTTTGCGCGCCTAGGAACTGATAAATCCAAACAAAAAAAGGGCGCCCCAAGGGACGCCCTTTCTTTGAGTATTGGCTTAAGCGCCTTACTCGATGATTTTCGACACAACGCCGGCGCCGACGGTGCGGCCGCCTTCG
>NZ_JBQFUX010000013.1:0-49665 GCF_056539405.1 Ruegeria sp. BB5
CGTCGTGACAAGGGATGGGGTGATCTGGCTGATGGTGCGGCCCCATTTTGTGACAGGGTTTTCCGCGATGAAAATGATGTCGTTTGAGCGCAGCTGGAATTGCTCGGCCAGGGTCAGCTGTGCGGCGTTGCGGATATCAAGGTGCCAGGCGGTGACGGCGCCGAACTCGCGCAACCGGAAATGGATGTCAAAGCTGCGGTCATACCGGGTGGTGTCGGGCCCATCCAGCCTGTCGATCACCGCATAGCGGAAGCTGCCATGCACCCAGGGCAGCATCTGGAACGTCATCGTCCCCCGCCCGCCATTGCGTAACCCCGCAGCGGTGAACACCAGCGCCCCGTCATCGAACATCTCGGCGGTCGGAATCTCAAGTAGGCCGGGTGTGACATAGGTCGAAACAGAATGCGCCTGACCCATGCCCGCCGCACCCGCACATACCAACGCCAACAGGCTTCTCAACCTCAAAGACACCGCTCGAATCTTCACGTCAATCTATCGCTTTTTCGATCGGCGCCTCACTAACAACTTTCAAAACAAACGTCCCGAAACAATCCGCCAAAAAAATATCCACAAAACACCATGTGGCAATTCTGTAAAAAGACAGTTTGATACCCATTTTTTGAACTTTTGTAAAACAGCCTAAAGTTGAGTACAACTTAAATCCTCTCCCCTTCGAAAAAGGGTAGAAGGTCATAGTTTCCTGACTTTCTTCAAGCTTGATCAGCTTACCTGGTCTGCGGCAGGCGTCTCAGATTTTGATCGCTGGAAAAATCTGGATCTTCCGAAAGCCTCTACCGACGGAGTTTGCTCAAGCTCCACTTCGGCGTAGCATGATTGAAATGGTGCGCCACACGATCCAAGCTTCCATGATCAGCCCGGTATTTGCGATGTAGTACAGATCTGCCTGTACTTTTCGGCGTGTCGCATCTGTACCTTCGATATACCCAAGTTCAACCTGCGCCCAACCACTGATTCCGGGGCGCACAAGGTGACGCGCCTGGTATCCGGGTATAAGCGACATATATTCTCGGGCATGCTCGATGTAATCCGGTCGAGGGCCTATCAAGCTCATTTCAGCTTTGAAAACATTAATGATTTGTGGCAATTCATCAATGCGGGACTTGCGCAAGAAGCGACCAAGCTGGGTAATTCTGTCCTCTTCCAACGGGCAATCAGCACCCCGTTCAATTTTCTTGGCCGGGCGCATGCTGCGAAACTTGTATGCTGTGAATGGTTCGCAGTTTTTCCCCATACGCACCTGAGAGAAAAATAGAGGCCCCTTGTTCCAAATTGGATTCAAGACGAGCAGGACGATTCCAAAAAACACCGCGAGAGGCAACAGAACAAATACGCTCAGGACAAGATCAAACGCACGTTTTGCCAAGGCAAAAAAGACACTTGGTGTAGAGGTTGGAGCCCGCGCAAAGGCGGTGGATTCCCCGAGATCGTGCTCGGGTAAATTAAAATCAAACATAACTGCTCAAGAGCCTTAAACTAATTATTTTTATACTCGTTTTAAGGGAGTACTTCTTTTTTTTACCGTTTATCAACCACTTCAAGAGAGTGTCAATATTTTTGAGCTAAATATGCCTCAAGCCTTAAATGAATCGGATTCTAAGGCGTCTGGTTCACCGTCTTACCGGACCACTTTAGATCTGTTTGAAGGGTCCTAAGCAGGTTGGAGAGGGCCCGAAGGAGCCCAGTCTAGCGAACCCATCTACGCGCGGTGTTCCTTACGTGTAATTGTCGGCGTCGAACAGCGATGCAAGGTGTCGGATTCAATTGCCAAGCCAAGGAATAGGGCAGGGGTAATCAACCCAATCGCCGCGCTATTCAATATAACGCAGTCGAGCATTACAGCCCTATTGGTCATCGCGTTCTTTTTCACTCATAAAGCTCTCCCGGACGTGACGAGCCATAACCCGATGTTCACTTGGACTGCAAAAGATCACCTTATTCGATAAGGGGGCGCTTTCGGGATTGATCCAAGAAATCCTCCCAAGCCGCGCTAAACTCCTCAAGGGGCCAGTTGAGGCACGGGCTGGGATCTGGACAACAAGGCACGTGCGACGGGTCGCAAGGCGATATAATGATCCGAAGATGAACAGTGTATTCGCGAAGTGTTCAAACGCGTTCGCGCCTATTTGGTCACGTAGCCTTTGGGCTAACTGGATCTTTGCTCCGGTCTGGCGCGAACTCTAAATCGTGATCGCCCGGATAGGTCGGTAGCAGTAGGAGGCAGGCAAAATGTCTGCAGCGGCGAAGCTTGCCTTGACGCAACTTGAATGGAATGTACCGTAATCGCCACCTTTCATGTCTAGAACTGCAACCACTTTAACTAAGAGCGATCCCTCTTCAACCAGGACACGTCGTGCAGACACGTTCCGCCGCTGCTGCCGAATGGCTCGAACTCGGTGCCGGACACAGGACAGCTTTGCTAGCCTCACTGAGACTGAGTCGAATTCCTCTGCGCGTGCTACTGCAGTCCGGTCAGAGTAGATTGTGCCGGGAATTTCAGTTTGCTAACGTCAGACACGCGCTGGGGAGGGCGTGTACACCTATATGCTGGACTATTCGCACAACGCCTGGCTTGTCGCGGCCTCTTTGGCCGTTGCGCTGATGGCCGGATTTACCGGCCTTTATCTGACGCATGGCGCGTCCCGGCTGGATAGCCAGCGCCGCAAGCTTGTCGTTGCTCTGGCTGCGGTCATTCTGGGCGGCGGTATCTGGTCGATGCATTTCGTTGCCATGCTGGGCCTGCAACTGCCGATACTGTTTTACTACGACGCTCTGATCACTCTGATCTCTGCGCTTGTAGCGATCCTGATGGTTGGGCTGGCGCTGCTGTTGCTGCATTTCCGTCCGCGTACGCCTCAGACGATGATCGGATCGGGGGTGATCGTGGGGCTGGGCATCGTGGTGATGCACTACATTGGCATGGCGGGAATGCAGCTATGCCGCCCCGTATACAATGTTCTGGACGTAGCTCTGGCGACGTTGGCCTCGGTGATCCTATCGGTCGCGGCTATTTGGGTTGCTTATGGCAACCGCACGCAACGCAATATTCTGCTGGGCACAGTTTGCTTTGGGTTGGCCGTTTTTACTATGCACTTTGTGGCGACCGGTCTGACCGATTTTGTGGCAAGTGACGCTGCCGGCGGTGCGGGGCCCGCGCTGGACAATCAGGTTCTGGCGATGGGCGTCACCGTTTCTGTTTTCCTGATCTGCGGAGCTTTTCTGCTGACCGGGATCTCGTTCATCGAACCGAAGGAAAAGCTGGCGCCCGAACGCACGCCGGAACCCGCAACCTTGCGCGCCGGTGTTCCGTTCGAGCGTGAAGGCCAGACATATTTCACGGAACCCGCCAGCGTTGCCGCCATCCGGGCCGAGGGGCATTATACTGTTCTCTATATGGGTGTTGAAAAACTATTCTGTCCATGGTCGATCACCGAGGCCGAAAACCGCCTGAAACCAGACGGGTTTTTGCGCGCCCATCGCAGCTATCTGGTGAACCCCAAACACGTCTCTAGCTTTGAACGTCACAAGGACAACGGCACCTGTTATTTTGACGGGGTGGACGCGTTGACCAAAGTGCCGGTCAGCCGGTCCCGCCTGACGGACATTCGCGAGGCTCTGGGCCTCTGATCGCAGTTCATGCAGCCTATTCGCATTTCGTGAAACAAGCCGCGCGACCTGTTCCCGATCGCTGGAAGCCTTAAGTCACACGTTCTTTCCTACCTCGCAGGTTCCCCAAGGCACACCGCTCGGACCCAGGGAGGAAAAACATGATACCAGCCGGTTTTGAGTATCACCGGCCAGGC
The DNA here is from genome assembly GCF_056539405.1 of Ruegeria sp. BB5. NCBI lineage: Bacteria > Pseudomonadati > Pseudomonadota > Alphaproteobacteria > Rhodobacterales > Roseobacteraceae > Ruegeria > Ruegeria sp. BB5. Next base: position 3,822 of record NZ_JBQFUX010000013.1, read on the forward strand.
GACATCGCCACGGCCATCGGCATTCTACAGGAACACGGAGACGAGGCGCGCGTCATTGCGGGCGGGCACAGCCTGATCCCGATGATGAAGCTGCGCATGGCCGAAATGAGCCACTTGGTCGATCTTCAGGCCATTGACGAATTGAAGGGTATCGAGATTGGAGCCGACTCCGTCTCGCTGGGAGCGATGGCGACCCAGCATGAACTGATCACGCATGACGGTCTGGCAGAGGCAATCCCGCTGATACGTGAGGCGGCGTTGCAGATCGCTGATCCACAGGTCCGCTACGTGGGCACTGTTGGAGGGAACGTTGCCAACGGTGATCCGGGCAACGACATGCCGGGGTTGATGCAGTGTCTGAATGCGACGTTCGAACTGTCCGGTCCTGACGGCACCCGCAGTGTAGCGGCACGGGATTTCTATGAGGCTGCTTACTTTACTGCACGTGAGGATGAGGAAATCCTGACCCGGATCTCAATTCCGGTGCCGGGTGTGGGTGTAGGGCAGGCGTATGAAAAGCAGAAACGTAAGATCGGCGACTACGCGACGGCAGCTGCTGCGGTGATGGTTGGCAACGGACAGGCCTCGGTCGCGATGACCAATCTGGCGGATACGCCCATCTGGTCCGAAAGCGCAAGCAATGCGCTGGCCGACGGAGACGTCAGCGGCTGCGTCGCCGCGATGCTCGAAGCAATCGACCCGGTGGCCGACAATCGCGGCCCAGTCGAATTCAAAAAACACGTGGCCGCCGTGATGCTGCGCCGCGCCATCGACCGTGCGCAAAGCCGCGCGAGTTGAGGGGAGGAACAACCATGTCAAAAATGCACGTAAAACTAACAGTGAACGGCAAACAGGTCGAAGGTCTGGCCGAGCCGCGCACGCTGTTGATCCACTTCCTGCGGGAAGATCTTAAAATCACCGGTCCGCATATTGGATGCGAAACCAGCCATTGTGGGGCCTGCACCGTGGATATTGATGGCAAGTCCGTCAAGTCCTGTACAACCTTTGTGGCGCAGGTGAACGGGGCCGATATCACAACCGTCGAAGGGCTGACCAATGACGATGGTAGCCTTGGCGTTTTGCAAGAGATGTTTCGCGAACATCACGGGCTGCAGTGCGGCTTCTGCACGCCGGGCATGATCACCCGCGCGCATCGTCTGCTGCAGGAAAACCCGAACCCAACCGAGGAAGAAATCCGCTTTGGTATGGCTGGCAACCTGTGCCGATGCACCGGGTACCAGAACATCGTCAAGGCGATCTCGGCTTCAGCTGACATGCTGAACGCTCAGAAGGAGGCCGCGGAATGAACGATCAAACCATGACCCCCGAAGAACGCGCCGCCAATCTCAAAGGGATGGGTAGCTCGCGCAAACGCGTCGAGGATGTGCGCTTTACCCAAGGCAAGGGCAACTACGTCGATGACATCAAGCTGGACGGGATGCTGTTTGGCGCGTTTGTCCGCTCGCCCTATGCTCATGCCCGCGTTGTCAATGTGAACAAAGAGGCCGCGTTGGCCGTGCCCGGCGTTGTTGCTGTGTTGACAGCCGAGGATCTGGCTCCGCTGGGTTTGCATTGGATGCCGACGCTGGCAGGTGACAAGCAAATGGTGCTGGCCGATGGCAAGGTTCTGTTCCAGGGCCAAGAAGTTGCCTATGTCGTTGCTGAAAATCGATACATCGCAGCGGATGCGGCAGAACTGGTCGAGGTTGACTACGAAGAACTGCCCGTTCTGACCGACCCGTTCGAGGCGCTGAAATCGGACGTTGTACTGCGTGAAGACCTTGCGGGTCAGACCGAGGGCGCCCATGGCCCGCGCAAGCATCACAACCACATTTTCACTTGGGAACAGGGCGACAAAAATGCGACGGAAGCTGTGCTGGGTGAGGCGGATGTCGTGGCCGAAGAGATGGTCTATTACCACCGGACCCACCCATGTCCGCTGGAGACCTGTGGCTGTGTGGCTTCGATGGATAAGGTGACCGGTAAGCTTACGCTTTATGGTACATTCCAGGCCCCGCACGCGATCCGAACCGTAGTGTCGCTGATCTCTGGTCTCGCCGAGCACAATATCCGGGTGATCAGCCCTGATATCGGTGGCGGCTTCGGTAACAAAGTTGGTGCTTATGCGGGCTATGTCTGCTCGGTTGTAGCCTCTATTGTCACCGGCCAACCGGTGAAATGGGTCGAGAATCGGATGGAAAACCTTATGTCTACCGCCTTTGCCCGCGACTACTGGATGCAAGGCAAGATCTCTGCGACCAAGGATGGCAAGATCACTGGTCTCTGGTGCCATACCACAGCAGATCATGGTGGATTTGACGCCTGTGCCGACCCAACGAAGTTCCCGGCCGGGTTCATGAACATCTGCACCGGGTCATATGACATCCCCACCGCTTATCTGGCTGTGGATGGGGTTTACACCAACAAGGCACCGGGCGGCGTCGCCTATCGTTGCTCGTTCAGGGTGACCGAGGCTGCGTATTTCATCGAGCGGATGATCGAGGTTCTGGCCATCAAGCTGAACATGGACGCGGCCGAGTTGCGCCGGATCAACTTTATCCGCAAGGATCAGTTCCCATATCAGTCCGCGCTGGGATGGGAATATGACTCGGGTGACTATCACACCGCTTGGGACAAAGCACTGAAGGCCGTGGACTATGATGGTCTGCGGGCGGAGCAGGCGCAACGGATCGAGGACTTCAAAGCCGGAAAGACCCGCAAACTGCTGGGCATCGGCCTGACGCATTTCACCGAAATCGTCGGGGCTGGACCAGTCAAGAACTGCGATATCCTTGGGTTGGGAATGTTCGACTCATGCGAAATCCGGATTCACCCAACCGGTTCCGCCATCGCACGGCTGGGGACGATCAGCCAAGGTCAGGGCCATGCTACGACTTTTGCTCAGATCATCGCCAGCGAGATCGGCCTGCCTGCCGATGACATCACGCTGGAAGAAGGCGACACTGATACCGCGCCTTATGGGCTTGGTACCTATGGGTCTCGGTCGACACCCGTGGCCGGCGCGGCAACGGCGATGGCCGCCCGCAAAATCCGCGCCAAGGCGCAGATGATCGCAGCCTACTTGCTGGAAGTGCATGACGACGACGTTGAGTGGGACGTGGATCGGTTCTCAGTCAAAGGTGCGCCTGAGCGGTTCAAGACGATGAAAGAAATCGCCTTTGCCGCATATAATCAGGCCATTCCGGGGCTGGAACCCGGTCTGGAGGCCGTAAGCTACTATGACCCGCCGAATATGACCTACCCGTTCGGGGCCTATATCTGCGTCATGGAGATCGACGTCGATACCGGCGAATGGGAGGTCCGGCAGTTCTATGCGCTGGATGATTGCGGGACCCGGATCAATCCCATGATCATCGAAGGTCAGGTCCATGGCGGCGTGACCGAGGCGTTGGCCATCGCTATGGGTCAGGAAATCGCCTATGATGAGATGGGCAACGTCAAGACCGGTACGTTGATGGACTTCTTCTTGCCCACCGCGTGGGAGACGCCCAACTACACCACTGATCACACGGTGACGCCATCTCCGCATCACCCGATCGGTGCCAAGGGCGTGGGCGAGAGCCCGAATGTCGGCGGTGTGCCTGCGTTCTCGAACGCGGTGCATGATGCTTTCCGCCCATTTGGCCTTGTTCAAAGCCACATGCCGCATGATCACTGGCGCATCTGGAAGATCGCCAATGGTCTTGGAATGCACGGCTAACAGGAAAGGCCGTCGCGTCGAAACTTGGTGCGGCGGCAATCCGGGAGAATGGCATGAGCTTGCAGGACATACAGCAAGGCCTCGCCGAGGTGGGCTATGTTGCCGACGACCGATTGGCTATGGCGTTGCATCTGGCGCAGACGCTTGGGCGTCCACTGCTGCTGGAAGGCCCGGCTGGTGTCGGTAAAACCGAGGTCGCCAAGGCGTTGGCAGCACAGCGCGCCGCGCGGTTGATCCGGTTGCAGTGCTATGAAGGGCTCGATGCCAGCCATGCGATTTATGAGTGGAACTACCAGCGCCAGTTGCTGGCAATTCGCGCAAGCGAGGCACAGGGTGGCACCAGCGAAGCGCAGTTGTTCAACGATGATTATCTGCTAAAGCGACCCTTGCTGGAAGCAATCAGCGAAGAAGAACCACCTGTTCTGCTGATTGATGAAATCGACAGGGCGGATGAGGAGTTTGAGGCCTATCTGCTCGAAATTTTGTCGGACTTTCAGATCACGATCCCTGAACTCGGCACCATCAAGGCGCGTTCGCGGCCCATCGTGATTCTGACGGCGAATGGCACTCGGGACCTGTCGGACGCGCTGCGGCGTCGGTGCCTGTATAGTTTCCTCGACTACCCATCGCGTGAAACGGAAATGGCGATCCTGAAAGCTCGCATGCCCGCAGTCGAAGGGCTGTTGGCGCGCCAGATTATTAGCGTTGTGCAGGCGCTGCGCAAAGAGGACTTGGAAAAGACCCCCGGCATCGCCGAGATGCTGGACTGGGCGGCCGCTCTTTCAGGGCTGGGCGTCAACGACATGGCGCAGTCCCGCAAAGACGTTCAGGCAACCCTTGTTTGTCTTTTGAAAACTGCAGCCGACTATGACGCAGCTCCGCCTGAAGTGATGGATCGCCTGATCGGAAAGGTGGCGTGATGCAGGTCACCCGCTTCCCCTCTCGCGCATCTGGTCTGTCGGATCGCATGTCCGGCTTCATCGAACATTTGCGTATGAACGGGATGCGAGTTGGTCCGGCTGAAACGGGGGACGCATTGGGTGCGCTGGCGGCGGTTGAGGCGACGGATGTCAGACAGGCCCAGCAGGCACTTTGCGCGTTGCTGGCTGGCGACGTCGACGATTGGCGGCGGTTCGATGATTTGTTCGAAGCCTATTGGTTCAACACTGGCAAGCAACGCACGGGAACCGCCCAAACCGCGCATGTGCGGGTTCAATCTGCAAAGCCGATGATCTGGCAGCAAGAGAGCCAGGATAGTCAGGAATCCGAGACTGGCACGGATCAGGCCGCCGCACCTGATACCGGCGATGGGGAGGCCGTGGGGAGAGACGGGAAGCTAATCGCAACCCGTACGGCCAACCTGTCGCGCCGGGATTTGCGCGAACTGATGGATGAAGACGCCCTGAGGCAGGCGGAACAGGTCGCGACCGCCATCGCGCGCGCCATCCGTGACCGCCGCTCGCGTAGGCGAAAGCAAGCTCTGCGGGGCTCTGCTTTGGACATGCGCCGGATTCAACGCGCCAGCCTTGCACGAGGAGGAGAGCCGATGGATCTGTATCGCCGCGCTCGCCCATCACGCCCAATGAGGATTGTGGCCTTGTGTGACGTCAGCGGTTCCATGGCTGTCTATTCGCGGGTCTTTTTGGCCTTTTTGAAAGGATTGATCGGTAGTGGAGCTGAGGCAGACGCCTATTTGTTCCACACGCGTTTGATGCGGGTGACTGATGCGCTGCGCGATCATGACACGCTGCGTGCAGCCGGCCGGTTATCACTCATGGCCGAAGGATTCGGCGGTGGGACCGACATCTCGGGAAGCCTTGAGAAGTTTCTGAACGGATACGGTGCCCGCGCATTGAACGGACGGACGATCGTTTTGATCCTCTCGGACGGCTATTGCAGCTCGTCACCTGAAGCCTTGGGAGAAGCTCTGGCTCAGGTTCGACGCAAGGCGCGGCGGATTGTTTGGCTGAATCCTCTTAAAGGATGGAAAGACTATCAGCCCATTGCTGCTGCCATGCAGGCTGCGGAGCCGTATCTGGATGCGCACTTACCGGCTAACACGCTCGACGCGCTGTCGGTGTTGGAACCCGAATTCCGAAAACTGTGAAAGGACACGGCTATGGCAGGTTTCGACATTTTCGACACGATTGAGGAGTTGCGTCAAAAGGGTGACGCCTTTTGCGTGGCAACTGTCCTTCGAACTGCCGACGCAACCTCGGCCAAGGCAGGTGGCAAGGCCGTGATCACGCGGGACGGGTGTATTTTTGGGCACCTGGGTGGAGCGTGCGTGCAGCGCGTCGTACGCGCATCGGCGCAGGAGGCACTTGCGGTTGGAATTCCGAAAATGATCCGCGTGAAACCTTCGGAAAAGGTAGTGGCGATGACAGATCCGGATGGTGTTGAGACCTTCAAAAGCGGTTGTCCTTCGGGCGGAACTGTCGACTTGTTGATCGAGCCGTATCAGCACGCTCCGCGCCTGATCATATTTGGAGACTCTCCGATTGCACACGCGCTTGCTGCGCACGCGGCGCTGACCGGACTGCGTGTTTGCTTGCCTGAAGGTTCAGAAAGCTCGGTGGAATTCATCGGTTTTGATCCCAATGACCTAAGCGCATTGGGGGTTGAACCACGCGATTTCGCGGTGGTAGCCTCACAGGGGAAGGGCGATGGTGCAGCGCTGAAATCTGCGCTTGAATCACCAGCACGACGCGTTTCGATGGTCGCGAGCCACCGAAAGGCCAAGGTGTTGTGCGAGAGGTTGGAAGTGCAGGGAATGACCGTCGAGCAGACCAGTCGGCTTAAGTCACCGGCCGGTCTGGATATCCATGCAATCGACCCGCACGAAATCGCCCTTTCGATCCTCGCCGAGATCATCCTCTGGCGGAATTCAGACAATTCCAAGGAGACATCGCATGATGAAAAAATGGCGTAAATGGTTGCAGTCCTTTCGGACTGTGAAGCCGGAACAGACCCCGGAAGAGGCGACCGAGACCGCACTTCGCGTTTTCCCAAGATGCTGTTGAGTAAAGGACTCTCAAATGGAACTAAATGACGAAATCCGAATCTCTGCTCCGCGTGACGTCGTGTACCGAGCGCTAAATGATCCGGATGTGTTGCGTGAGTGCATTCCCGGTTGTGAGGAATTGATCCAGCATTCTCCCGAGCATTTGGAGGCCAAAGTTGTGCTCAAAATCGGCCCCGTCAAGGCTCGGTTCAGCGGCGAAGTGACGTTGGACAACTCCAATGCTCCGGATGAGTTTTCCCTGACTGGTGAAGGAAAAGGTGGCGCTGCGGGCTTTGCCAAAGGGGGTGCGGATGTCAATCTTAGCACGGAGGGCGAGGAAACGGTTTTATCCTATACTGCCAAGGTCACAATCGGCGGAAAAATAGCGCAATTGGGCAGCCGGTTGATTGCAGGGACTGCAAAAAAACTTTCAGCCAAGTTTTTTGACAGGTTTGGGGAAATCGTCACCGAGCAAAACGTCGGTTAGGGTCAGGACTTCGGTAACGAGGCCTTCCCAATCAAGCGGTTTTGGGCAAAATTATTGATCCGCCGAAGCGGTGTTGTCAGGTCTTTACCTGTCCGACATGCTATGGGAGTCGATCGTGGATACTTTGAACCAAAGCAGAGCCGTTCCTCACAAGCTGCAAATGATCGACAGCACCGTGATCCGCGCCCATCATCCACTTCCCGGCAGGGCATTGCGGCAACAATGTCCCGAGAGGGAGGCAGCGGGTGCCAAGCCATGGCCGCGATGATAAGTTACACCTTGGCACGCACTTTTTGTTGATCAGGCGCTGGCTGCATTGTTCGCACTGCGTGAACGTGCACAATTACGAAAAATGCAGTTGCAGCGAATGTCAGCAATGCGGACTTTGCTGCTATTCACTCCATGTACACCAATGTCTGCTTCCGTGTTTTCGAGAAGTTTCCGTTGCCCTTGAACGGACAGTCATCAGAGTCCAATTTCTTCTCTCAGACGCGACAGGCGCTGCATTGCGTTGTACTGCCAACCCGGTCTGAGCAGCAACGTCTTTCTGTCTGATCTGGAATACAACAACTGGCAGACATGGCTTGAAGTCCGTTAAAAGTTTAGTTTGCGGGCGTTCGGCCCTGACGGCGAAATTCGGCTTCGTCCGTTTGTTTGGGATTTGCAAAGTCTAGTTGTGAATGTCCGGTTTGGGCTGCCTGCGGTTCTTGATTCCGAACAGGCGAAGGGCAGAAAAGTCCGCGTCACCGCCATCTGCGTACAACTCAGAGAATGTCCGGATTGCGTGGTTGGCGACGTGCTGCATGAGCGAACGACTGAAGTGTGATCAACGGCAGCAATGGGCTCTTCCTCCTCTTGGGACACATCGCAGAGAAAGGCCGGTGCGAGCCCAAACCTACGATATGCTGCACCACGCTCGAATGGGGGCCTTGGGAACTTCTAGTAAAGCAGCGAAACGACTTGATCAGTTTCGGGTCTTCGCCTCGAATCTTCGGGCAGTCGAGCGCACAAATGACGCCCCGTATGGCAAGTAGCCTCGCTGGTACGTTTCAGCGAACCTTTCGCGAGCGCTTCTTCGATCAGGCACAGATGCCCGATCAAGACGCCGGCACCGGCTTTGGCCTCTTCCACGGCAAGGCTGTAGAGGGAAAACTTCGGACCGTGTATCGGATCGCTTGTGGGCGTGGATGTCGCCTTTGACCAAACGGCCCAGTCATCTGCCCATGTCTGGTCGTGCAGAAGCGTCGTTGTCTCGAAGTCTACGACCCGTTCAAGAAGCGCGGGTGCGCACACCGGTACAATCTCATCGGCACAAATTGGGACCTGATCGGGGGATCCATCGGGCACATCGAAGAAAATCGCCAAATCGAACAGTTCTCTCGACAGGCTCGGCGGGGTTTCCATGGCGGTGACCGAGAAGTTGATCATGGGCAATAGCGCTCTGACCTTGCTCAGTCTTTTCGGCAACCAAAGCTGAGCGACGGAAGGAAGGGCTGCGATGTGAAAATCCACGTCCGGACCAAGGTTGCGCAAGGCGCGCGTTGCATCCGCCAACGCGTCAAAGGCAGATGTGAACCTTGAGACCAGCGATGCTCCGGCCTTCGTCAACTCCACCCCTTGGGCGTTACGGCGAAAGAGTGACATGCCTGCCCAATCTTCCAACGTCTTGATATGCTGAGAGATCGCGCCGGGAGTGACGCAAAGCTCATCCGCAGCCGCAACAAAACTCACATGTCGCGCAGCAGCTTCAAATGCCCGCATGGCGTTCAGCGGTGGGCCCTTCGGGCGTTTGGGGACGACGCTCATTTCCTAGCCTTAGTTTTTCTACGCCCAGAAATAGCAAATCTGCTTTGCGCTGTCACGCTCAAGGCGCCAGATTGGTGCAAACAGGAGGATGGCGTATGACACTTGCACAACGAAACTGGGTTCCCATAACGAGTGAAACTCTGGTTCAGGACATTGCCAACAAGGCTGCGTCCACGTCCTCGGCCGATCTTCTGGCCCGGGTTCAGACACTCGCTGAGCGGAACCGTGTGATCCACGAGGAAGATTGCTTCAACCTCAATCCGGCGACCAATGTTATGAACCCCAAGGCAGAGGCGCTCTTGTCGTCAGGTATCGGATCGCGTCCGTCCTTGGGCTATCCCGGTGACAAGTATGAAATGGGATTGGAGGCGATCGAAGAAATCGAGGTTATCACCGCCCAGCTTTGCGCAGAGGTGTTCGATGCCAGTTTCGCAGAGGTCCGCGTGCCCTCTGGCGCGATTGCCAACCTGTATGGCTTCATGGCGACCTGCAAACCGGGTGACACGATTATCGCTCCGCCCGCGTCGATTGGCGGGCATGTGACGCACCATATCGCGGGCTGTGCGGGGCTTTATGGCCTGCGCACGGTCGAGGCTCCCGTAAACAAGGATGGCTACACGGTCGATCTGGATCAGCTTCGCGCATTGGCCCTGGCCGAACGACCCAAGCTGATCACCATCGGCGGCAGTCTGAACCTGTTTGAGCATCCTGTGGCCGACATTCGTACCATCGCGGACGAAGTCGGCGCTAAGGTCATGTTCGACGCTGCCCACCAATGCGGGATCATAGCCGGGCGGGCGTGGTCGAACCCGCTGAAGGAAGGCGCGCATTTCATGACGATGAGCACCTACAAAAGCCTTGGGGGACCGGCCGGGGGACTGATCGTCACCAACGACGCCGAGATCGCAAAGGCGCTGGATGCCATCGCGTTCCCCGGGATGACTGCCAACTTCGATGCTGCGAAGACGGCCGCTCTTGCGGTGACCATGCTGGATTGGAGGGACTTTGGGAAAGCCTATGCCAGGGGGATGATCGCAATGTCGCAAGCATTGGCGACCGCATTGGACACAGAGGGCGTTCCGGTCTTTGCTGGGGCCGAAGGCTTTACGAACTCCCACCAGTTCGCCGTATTGGCCGAACCCTTTGGAGGCGGTCAGGCGGCGTCGAAAAAGCTGCGCCCGAATGGGTTTCTAGCTTGCGGCATCGGACTGCCATTGGCCGTGGTTGACGGCGATATGAACGGATTGCGCATTGGCACGCCAGAACTGGTCCGTTGGGGCATTACGACGGCCGATGCAGGTCAGCTTGCCGCGCTAATTAAACGCGGTCTCAACGGCGAAAATGTTGGAGAAGAGGTGGCGTCTTGGAGGCGAAACTTTGACACTCTCTGCTTTGTTCACTGAGACAGAAAACGGACATTTGTGCATTCTTGGCGAACGTCAAGAAAGTTCGCGTCTCGTTGGTCCGATCGGCTTGCGGCGAATGCTTTTGGTTACATTCCTTCCGGAATTGTCACTGTTCCTCCCGAAGATGCTTATGGGCATCCAATAGTGACGCAATAATCTGGAAGCTGGTTGCGCCGGAGTCGAAAGGCTCCGGCGCTATTCTATTTTGAAACATCTATTTAGTGTTGGATCGCCCCAAGGTTGAGGCAAAGGAGTTACGCACCGGACACCTGCATTGAAATCTCTATCGGCCAGTTTTTTCTGCGTCCTCAGCTCTACCGAGCTTTCGTAAATCGATCAGACGGCTTCCAGCGCGATGGCGATACCCTGACCAACACCAACGCACATGGTGGCCAGCGCGCGTTTGTGGCCACCCAACGACAGCTCCAGTGCCGCCGTTCCAGCGATCCGGGCCCCGGTCATGCCCAGCGGGTGCCCCAGAGCAATGGCCCCGCCATTTGGATTCACATGCGCGCTATCCTCGGCCAGACCTAGGCCGCGCAGAACTGCGATACCTTGCGCGGCAAAAGCCTCATTCAGTTCAACCACGTCGAAGTCTTCGGGTTTCAGGCCCAAACGGGCGCACAGCTTTTGCGTGGCCGGGATCGGACCGATACCCATAATCCGAGGTGCCACACCCGCCGACGCCCCGCTAACAATGCGGGCCATCGGGGTCAGTCCGTATGTCCTGGCGGCATCAGCCGAGGCGATGATCAGCGCGGCAGCCCCGTCATTGACGCCCGAGGCATTGCCAGCCGTGACTGTTCCGCCATTACGGAAAGGCGCGGGCAGGTTGGTCAATTTTTCCAGCGTCGTGCTGCGGGGATGCTCATCGGTTGCAAACAGAACTGGATCGCCTTTTCGCTGCGGCAGTTCGACCGGAGTAATTTCCTGTGCCAGCCGACCCGACGCGATAGCTTTGGCCGCGCGCTCTTGACTGCGAAGCGCGAATGCGTCCTGCGCGTCACGCGTCACATTGAAATCCTCGGCGACGTTCTCAGCAGTTTCCGGCATGGAGTCGACACCGTACTGTGACTTGATCACCGGGTTGATAAAGCGCCAGCCAATGGTGGTGTCATAAACAGCATTCGCTCGTGAAAAGGCGCTTTCGGCCTTGGGCATAACAAAGGGTGCGCGCGACATGCTCTCAACCCCGCCAGCGACCACCAGGTCGGCATCACCACAGCGGATCGCCCGCGCGGCGTTGATCACAGCATCCATACCGGATCCACACAGGCGGTTAATGGTCGTACCGGGGACAGCCACAGGCATGCCCGCAAGCAGCAATGACATGCGCGCCACGTTGCGATTGTCTTCACCGGCCTGGTTGGCGCAACCGAATATCACGTCATCGACAGCATCCCAGTCAACGCGTGGATTGCGCGCCATCAAGGCACGTATAGGAATCGCGCCCAAATCGTCAGGGCGTACCGGGGCCAGAGTACCACCAAAACGGCCGATCGGCGTTCGAATATACTCGCAGATATAGGCTTCGGTCATTGAGTTCACTTTCCTGCATGAGCCGTGGCGACATGGGAAACGGGTCGTTCGAAACGTAGGCTCGAGGGCATTTAAAAACAGTTTGAAAAAATGGGAAATCCGAAATTTAACTTGTCCAGAATTTTTGGGCTGGTCACTCGATTACATAGACAGGTGGCGCGGCCGTCTGACATTCGGCTGCACTTGCCTTGTTTCGGTCGACAAGCAAGAGCGCTGACCGATCCCAGACCTGGCCAATCAGCGGACAGCAATTCGCCCAACCATGGCCCGAGCTTAAACCCGCACATTGGTTTCGGTTTGGCGGAATACCTCCTGCGGTCAACCGCAAGAGGCGATTTCTAAGCAAATCCACTCATCGAAGAGTACCAGTTTGCGCTTTAACTACTGACCGCCGCCCTCAGCTCAAGAAATTTCCGCAATTGCTCGGTTTCCGGTCCTGACAATGCGCGTCCAATTGCGCCATAGGCATAAAGAGACGCACCACCCGGCACCACCCTGTTACCCGCCCCGATGAGCTGGCCGCCACGGATCGTGACCCCGTTCTCATCTGCCCAAAATTCAGTGACGTCCGATCCCAGGTCAGGGAACTCAACGACAAGTTCGTCGTCAATTTGATCATTCGAAAGATACCAGAAAGCGCGCTGTCCAGATTCAGTGACGTCATACTGATTGATACGGTTCTGGTACGGTGTCGGTGCGGATCCGATTTCAAGCTGAGCCTGTGCAAGCAGAATGCCCTTCACACCATCCCCCAGAACATCGACCCCCATTTCCTCTCGGGGTCGAAGATAGAGGTTTTTATTGCCCGTGCCGCTGTAGTCCAGTTGTTTGGATACCCGGAAAAGACCGCTGCCAAGGCTTTCAACATAAGCTGAACCGGACAGGATTGCGCCCGTCGTCAAATCGACTTCGAAGGCCCCGCGCGACGCAGCAAACCCGTCGCCACCGGTAAAGTGCAGGATTGGATATTCCGCCGCCGAGGCAACAACAGAGAATGTAACAGTCTGTGCGGCTTGGACAGCCGAAGGCAGGGCAACAAATGTCAGACCACTTTGGCCGACCCTCGCGGCCAGTTTCACCATCTCTATTTCTGGCATTCCCAGTGCAGTCGCAGTAAGAGATCCAGCACTATCGTTCCACCCTGCGAAACTCGCAGAGTTGTCCATCAAGTTCCTGATCCCACTCATCGGGTGCCGGGCAAGAAAAGGGCGCTGGTCGTCATTAAATTTCTGCGCGGCGTGGTATCCGGGAATGCTACGGGCCGCTATATCAGCAATGGTTATATCCGTCGGTCCCGATCGCCGCTTGATGCTAAGGTATTCTACCTTCGATTGTATAATAACGCTGTGCCGGCCTATTGTGGTAGGCAAGGGCGGGTTGCCCGTCACACCGCTGATAGACAGGCCACCAAAGCCATATGCGGTCACTGTATATTCTAGTCGGTACCATTCTCCGACCGTTAAAATATCAGTCTGCACGACGTTTGAATACGACCCATCGGGTGAGTGGATGCGCACTTGTCCGTTTGAAATGGTTGCATCACCGTTCGTATTCCAATGAGCCTCACCATCGTTTAACCCCCCGTCCGTGACAGCGTCAGGGCCAGGTTTAAGATCGTTCGATTTATCCAGCATCAACCCCACCGGTTGACCCGGACCCAGTATGGGCATCGTCCCTGCCCAGTTCTGAAACAGTGAGCGCATATCGGCGGGGTCGAGCCAAAGCGACGGGTTCAAGTTTTTAATACCGCCAGGACCATTGCGCGTCGCCAATGATGTGATGGAAAGGCCAAGATTAATCATTATTAACAACCCCTTTCACTTCATCGGTTGTTTGATGCCTGGGTTGATTGACAAAGGCTGGTTCAGCCTTGCTGGCAATTACTGCGCGGGACATTCTGTTGATCTCCAACTTATTGGATTGGTGCGACTTCATTGGATGAGATGCCAATTGCCCTCAGATTTCCGTAGCTGCGTGTTCAGAAACCCGGGCTTTGCGGGTACTCATTCTCACTTGATGCATGACGTTAGCATTCAGTCATGGGTTGAGACTTGATCGTTCTTCACCCGGAATAATTTTCTAAGATTATTGATTTTTAATTAGGCGACCGTACGGGTTGATCGGAAGTCATGCGCCCATAGTCAGATAAGGGGGAAGTGGCTAGAAGCCTGGTTTGAACCGACCCAAACAGCAGTCATGAAATGCAGGGGCAAGGTGGTTTTCACCGCGGCTTTTTGAACTGGCAGTTTGGCATACGGGCGGGCCTTTATTTATGCGCTGGAACCTTGTAGAGAGCGGCTTCAAACGCGTTTCGCGTGTATCCGGCATTTGGGATAAATTATTTGATATGAAGCAATCTCCAATACACGAAGCACAGTTCAATTCGAGCCGGTCACCAATGGGTGACGCGCCAGAAGATGACGTGGTCGATTTAGGAGTTTTGATAGGCACATTATGGCGTGGAAAGTGGATCATTGCCCTGGCCACCGCCATAGCCATTTTGATCGGAGGGTATTACGCCTTTGTCGTCGCCGTGCCACTATACAGGTCGACTGCGGTGGTCATGCTGGAAACCGATCAAGCCAGCGTGGTTGACCTTCAAAGCGTAGTGGGCGGTCTGGCCGGAGACACCGCTGAAGTCAATTCCGAATTGGAAGTGCTGCAGTCCCGCGGCCTGATAGGCAAGGTCGTGGACAAGCTGGACCTCGTTTCTGATCCCGAGTTCAATTCCGATCTTCTGCCGGACTCGGCACTCGATGGAGTCAAACAGTTCGTCAAATTAGTGCTTGGCGCCGGAAGCGACCCCGAGCAGGTGGCCGAGGAATTGACCCAGCAGAAAACCCGGGACAGCGTGATTACTGCCCTGCTCAAGAAGCTCTCGGTCAAAATCGTGCCGCAAAGCTTGGTGTTCGAAGTTACGGTCGAGACGGAATCGGCACGCAAGTCAGCTCTGATAGCCGACACGATCGTCGAACTATACGTACTGAACCAGATCGAGGTAAAGTTTGAGGCCACCGAACAGGCGACGGCGTGGCTGACCGACCGTGTGGCCGAGCTGCAAGTCGAATTGGAAACGGCTGAGGCAAAAGTCAGCGACTTCAATGGGACGACTGCGCTGATCTCACCCGAAGCTCTACAGTTGCAGGAAGTGCAATTGAAAGATCTTCGTGAACGTCGTGTATCTGCCGAGGCAACCCGTGTCACGGCACAGTCCCGGTATGACGCACTGTCTTCCGCAGACAACCGCGCGGCTCAGGCTGAAGCCAGCCAGGACCCGCAGTTGCAACGTCTTTTCACGCAAATCGAGGATTCCGGTACGGGCGAGACAGTCTTTGACACCGCTTTTCAACGCCTTCTCGCGCGCACAGCGCTTGAAGTGCGGCGGTCGACGCAGCAGGTTCAGGCCCTGACACAATCGGCAGAAGACCTTGGGCAAAAGATCGCGCAGCAGAATGCGGACCTGATTACGCTGCAGCAATTGGTGCGTGAGGCCGAAGCGGTTCGGCTGCTTTATGAGTATTTTCTGGCACGGCTGAAAGAGACATCGGCGCAGGAAGGGATTCAAAAGGCGGATAGTCGGCAATTGTCACGCGCCGTTATTCCCAGCATCCCGACTTCGCCCCGAAAATCCCGAATGCTAATGCTCTCGGCCATACTGGGCCTCATGCTGGGCGGCGGGTTCGTCTTGTTGGCTGAAGCGCGACGCAAAGGCTATCGCTCTGCGCAGGATTTGGAACGCAAGACCGGCTACAGCGTTTTGGGTCAGATCCCGATCTTTCCTGCACGCGGGCGCCGCAAGGTTCTGGAATATCTGGCCGACAAGCCGTCCTCTGCCACGGCCGAGGCGGTGCGCAACCTGAGAACTTCGCTGATGCTGTCCAACGTGGACCGCCCGCCACAAGTTGTGGTTATGACCTCATCGCTGCCGGGCGAGGGGAAGACGACAAATTCACTGGCGTTGGCCCAGAACTTTGTCGGTATCGGCAAAAAGGTCTTGCTGGTCGAAGGCGATATCCGACGCCTGACCATGACAGCGCAGCTCAAGGGCGCACCCCAAAAAGGGATCGTGTCGGTTCTGTCCGGGGACGCCACGCCACAAGAGGTCATCTTTCAGGACCCGTTGCTGAACTGCGATATTCTGGCTGGTGAAGAGACCTCGGTGAATGCGGCGGACCTATTTGCATCAGAACGGTTCAAGGTTTTTCTGGACGACATGCGCAAGCTCTATGACGTCATACTGATCGACACGCCGCCAACATTGCTGGTATCCGACGCACGCCTGATTGCACGCAATGCGGATGCGGTGCTGCTGACCATCAAGTGGAATGACACATCCGCGCAAGACATCACCGAGGCAATGCGCCTGTTCCACACCGATAATCAGCGCTTAACCGGTCTTATTCTGGGTCAGATCAATGTCCATAGCGCCAAGCATTACGGATATTCCTACGGAAGATATGCGTCCAAATATTACAGCGATTAAGGCTGTCAAAACGTCTTGGTTTAACGTGCGATTGACGTTTCAGTCGTTGCTGGCAGGACGGATCATTGCGGGGATGCAAAAAGGTAACCAGCCTCGCTTTCTGGTCGAACCTCAGCAAGGCTAAGTACGCTGCGGTTACGACGTTGTGAAAGATTGATATTCACGTTTGTTATTCTTTGGAATTATGCATGAAATTTTCTATCCTTACAGCAGTTTGGAACC
This sequence comes from Ruegeria sp. BB5, assembly GCF_056539405.1. Taxonomy (NCBI): domain Bacteria; kingdom Pseudomonadati; phylum Pseudomonadota; class Alphaproteobacteria; order Rhodobacterales; family Roseobacteraceae; genus Ruegeria; species Ruegeria sp. BB5. The sequence continues at coordinate 20,490 of NZ_JBQFUX010000013.1, forward strand.
GTGCGGCCACCCTTCCAGATGCCTTGCAAAGCCTGGATACACAAACCTACGACAACTACGAACATGTGGTTCAGGACGGAGGCTCTAGTGATGGCACGCTAGAGCTGCTCAATGCCCGAAACGATCCGCGTATGCGGCTGGTCAGTGAAACAGATCGGGGCCTTTACGACGCACTGAACCGCGCCACGGACCGAGCAACCGGTGATGTAGTCGGGTTGCTGCATTCTGATGACTTTTTTGCACATGCAGAGGTTTTGACTCGTGTTGCACAGGTCTTTGAGGAAACCGGCGCAGACGCGGTCTATGGTGATCTGGAATATGTGTCCGCGCGGGATACCAACAAGGTGGTGCGCCATTGGGTTTCTGGACCCTATGGCCCGCACAATCTGAAACGTGGATGGATGCCACCACATCCGAGCTTATTTATCAAACGCGATGTCATCACGCGGTGGGGTGGCTATGATGACAGCTTCCAGATCTCAGCAGATTATGACAGCATACTGCGTTATTTCGGCCAGGGCTGCATTTCAGCAGCCTATCTTCCGGAAGTTTTGGCCAAGATGCGCCTTGGCGGGGCCAGCAACGGCAGCGTCCGTCGAATTCTCAGGAAATCGACGGAAGATTATAAGGCAATCCGGCGCAATCAGGTTGGCGGTGCGCCCACTCTGATCATGAAAAACGCGCGGAAGGTGCCGCAGCTGTTTATGAATAAGCTGAGATCAAACTAGGCTTGCACAGCTCATGCTTCGGGGCGGGCAAAGTGATTTGGTTGACCACGTCTAGGTCCACGCGGGCGACCTACGCAGCCCTGTCGATACTGAACCCACCGCAAATTTACGATAGTTTCCAGACCCATAATAAGAGCTGGACAGACGCAAAAAAACGCCGCCCTAGGGGGCGGCGTTGCTGATTGGATTATTGGCTTAGGTTATTCAGCTGCCTGTGTTCCGGCGTCTTCGTGCCTGTCCCGCTGCCCGTCGCGATAAAGCGCCTTGGCCAGAGAAACACACATCAAACCCATCACCATAGTGAACGGCAGCGCACCGATGATCATCGCATTGCGCAATGCGTCCATCGGGTTGTTCTCACCCGCTGCCAAGATCAGCGCACCGATTACGGCGGTCAGAATCACACCCCAAATGATGCGATGTTTGACGCCGGTCTCCTGACTGCCACCCGACATGATTGTGTTCATCACCAAAATCCCGGAGTCCGCAGAGGTAACCAGGAAGGTCATGATCAGGATCACGCACATGACGTTCAGCATTGACAACAACCCACCGTCGATCATGTAAGACAAAGTCACGAACAGCTTGTTGGTGTTCGACGCCCCAATGATCGCGCCCTCGGCCGCGCCTGCCAGTTCCAGATCGATCGCGGTGCCGCCCAGGACTGTCATCCAGGCAAAGCACACCAATGCCGGTGCGAACACGCAACCCAGGATGAACTCGCGCACGGTACGACCCTTTGAGATGCGTGCTAGGAACAAGCCAACGAACGGCGAGAACGCGATCCACCAAGCCCAATAGAACGTGGTCCAGCCCGACTGCCAACCAAACTGACGGCCCTGTTCACCGGCGGCATAAGCTGCGGCCAGAGTTGCTTCGTCCAGTTCAGCTGCTGCACCTTCCAGACCGCTCTTGAAGCCGTCAAAGCTGCCCCAGGCGTTGGTAGCACCCCCCATCAGGTCTGCCGCATGGGCCTGTGCTTCTGCGGGCAGTGCTGCAGCAAAAGCTTCTGCCGACAGCGGCCCATAAGCGCCAAAGCTCAGCGAGAGGAAGTGGAAGATATAGTCGACCATCGCCGAACCATAGGTGGTCATTGCAAAGACAAACGAGCCGAACACCACAAAAGTTCCAAGCAGGATAATCGACAACACAAGGTTCAGGTTTGATAGATACTTAACCCCGCGGCCGACACCCGAAACCGCCGAAATGATCGAAAGTGCCATGATAACGACCAGACCCGCGATCAAGCCCACCTTGGATGGTGCCGGAACGTCTCCGCTCAGGTCCATTACCCATTGCATACCGGTGATTGCATAGACCCCGTCGATAAACTGGCTGACACCAAAACCAATGGTGACCGAAACACCCAGGATGGTCGCAACCACGCCCAAAACGTCAACCACATGACCAAGAAAACCGTTCATCAGCTTGCCGAACAGCGGCGTCAGCGCCGCGCGGATCGTCAGTGGCATGTTACGCGTATAGGCGTAGTAGGCCAAAGACAGGCCCGTCACCACATAGATCGCCCAGGCGTGAAAACCATAGTGCAGGAACGTATAGCGATAGGCCGATTGGATCGCCTCGGGTTCATTGCCCGGAACATCCCCGGCAACCACAACGGGGTTTGAGCCCCACAACCCCAACGGCTCGGCCGTTGCAAACACCATTAGGCCCACGCCAAGACCGGCCCCGAACATCATCGAGAACCACGAAAAGTTCGAAAACTCGGGCTTTTCTCCGGGTGTGCCCATGACACGCTTACCGGTGCCCGGAAGGATGGCCACCACCGCCAGAAACAAAAAGAAAAAGCCCACGATGATGACGTAAAAGCCGTTGAAACTCTCCAGCAATTTGCCGTTCCAGCTGCCCAGGGTGCCGTTGGCATTGGCCGGAAAGACCAAAGCCCAAAGCACCAAAGCAACCATGATCGCCTTGCTTATCAGCGCAATCGGGACGCTGTAGTTCTCATAAAAACCATCATCCGCGGTCTTTATTTCTAAGTCCGTAAACGGTTCCTTTATCGACATCTCTGTTCTCCCTTGTCGGTAAATGGCCTTATTATTTTTTGAAGTGCGCCATTCCCGCCAAATCTATAGGGGGTGCGCATATCAGTTTGTTATTCTCCGTCCGTTTATTGCCCTTTCGCGTCACAAAAGCGCACGGATCTTTTCAAGAAGGGCAGCGTTCACTGCGACACCTTCCTTTGCAGCCCCTTCTCTGTATGTCTTGCGACCGTCGCCTGGCAGGCGGGCACCGTCTTGCGAGCGGACCGACTCGATAAGAGCGGCCAGCTTGTCCTGAAACAGCCCGCCCGAAGTCGCCTGCGGGTCAATGGCAATAAAGAATTGACCGGTTTTTGGCGGGCCACCAGCCGTACCCGAGAATGGGCTGGCCACGGAACCCAACGTCGCACCCGCCATCGCGGCAGCCATTAGTTCGACGGTCAGGGCAATGCCGACACCCTTGTAACCGCCCGATGGCACCATCGAGCCTTTCAGGCCAGCCTCGGGGTCGGTGGTGGGTTGGCCATTGGCGTCCAGCACCCAGCCTTCGGGCACAGATTTGCCTTCGCGGGCGTGCTTCATCACCTCGCTCTTGGCAATTGTGCTGGCGGATTGATCGATCAGCAGCGCGGCATTGCCATCGGCATCGGGGGCGGAAATCGAAAATGGATTGGTGCCGACAACGGGTTTCGCGCCACCCGACGGGGCAATCGAGGCAGGGGCATTGGTAAATCCGATCCCAAGCAGCCCGGCCTGCGCCAACCGCTGTGTATGCACGCCCAGAACACCGCAATTATACGAGTTGTTGACAGCCAGAACTGCAACGCCTTGTTCGCGCGCCAGCGGGATCAGTTTCTCGAACCCCAAATCAATAGCACTATGGGCAAAGCCAGTGGCGGCATCCACTGTGACAACGGCAGGGCGAGGCTGTGTGACCACCGGTTTTGCAGTGCCGTCCACCTTGCCACATTCGACATGCTGAGCGTAGATCGGAATATAAGCCAACCCGTGTGACGCCACCCCATCCGCTTCGGTCATCGCAGTGGCGACCGCCAAAGGACGCGCGTTTTCCTCGGATGTTCCGGCTTTGACAAGCGCGCGAAAGGCCAGGTCTTCAATCTCGGACAGTGACAGGGTTTCAGTGGCGATCATCATATATTCCCGTTCGTAAGAGTTGTAAGCGCCCCGGTGCAGGAGCCGCATTTCAGTCGTTGTCGCTCAATCCCGCACCGGCGCCGCGCAAGCGGCTTTCCTCGGTTGCGGGGGCGAACGTGCGATGGGCAAAGGCGCTGAGCCTGTTCCAGTTTTCCTCTGACACATCGGCGCGTAGCACCGGTTCACGACGCCCGGTCATTTCGGCGGGCGCGGAAAAGACCAGCTTGTTTGCGTGGCGCGCCTCAAGCGCATCGGGCGTGGCTTTTACGCAAACCTGTCGTCCGTCGGTGGCCAAGCGGACCCCCTGCCATTCGGCAGAAACCGGCACGCCCAGACGCAACGCGGCACCGCCCATGAACGGCACTGCCAACAGGGGCAGGCTGACGTTCTCCATGGTGATCGATCCCCGATTCATCAGCCGCACGGCACAATCGCTCAGCGATGCCCCGGCGATCAGCGGACTCATACGCCGTGTGGGAGCATGCCATACTTCGGCGCTAAGAGAGACGGGCGACACGTCAATCGACGGAATATGGTCGTTCATTTCCAGCAGATCGGCCAACATCCCAGCCCCCGAGAACCCGAAAGCCGACAGCCAGCGCGTGCCTTTGGCCGCCTCTTCGGCCAGCCCCCATGACAGGCCGGCACCGCGCGCGGCGCGTTTGCTCATGGCTTCGATTTCATTCAACGAATGGCTCATGCCACGGCCTCTTCAAGTTCGGGGAATACCCAGAAATCGGCGTTTTCAGAAGCCAATTCGTAGGGCAGGGGAGCATTCCCATACATGCAGATCCGAACCCAGCGGTCCGAGCGAGGATCAAACTTGGTCGCGCCAAAGAAGGATAGCTTGCAGCGCAACATGTCGATCGGAAGTACTCGGTCCGAGATCGTATTGTCCCGAATTTCGGCATAGGGTGCGCGACCTACGATCTGGACCCGACGCAGGACGTGGCGGTGTTCAGGGTGGCGCAAAAGAAAATCCGCAACCTGTGCCTCGTCCGACCAATGAGCCAGAGCCTGATACAATAGTGCGGCATCTCGCCCGGGGGCCAGAGGCTGTTCATATTCTTCAATAGGTTCTTCAAAGCGTTCACCTAGGCGCGGTTCCAGCTTTTCCTCGGAAACATACCAAGCGCGAGCCTTGCTGGCCGGAGTGGTCCAATCTGTCTCGATCGCCCAGCCATAAATGTCCTTCAGCAGCGTCCGCAAATCGCCGATCTTCATCGCACCCGCTATCCGGAAGGTCGCGGTGTTATCTGCCGCCATACTTTCGGCAAACCCGTCTACTAGGTCCCCGTAAGGTTCCAGAATAAGCGAGGCAATCCATTCCTGCCCTTCCAGGGTCAGGTTCGTCTCGGCCCATGTGTAAAGCGTATCCCAGGGATAATCCGCATCAAGATTGGCACTGGCCAGATAGTCGGTAACCTTGGCGACATCCCCACGAAGGGCCGCCAGTTTCTCAATCTGGATCGGGTGTTCCGAATGCCAGGTTTCGACGATCTGCGTGTTGCGCGTCAGCATTTCCCGGAGCAGGGTGATTTCAGCCTCGGTCGCCTTTTTAACCGCACGGACGGCCTGAATAGCCCGTTCGCGTGCTGCCATCCAATTGTTGAACAGCACCGGGTGGTTCAACAGAAACGGCGCCATGCCCAGACCTGTCGAGTTGCCGATGCCAATCGAGCGGGCAATCCCTGGGTCCAGCCGCGCCGCGCGGGTTCCGTCTTTTGCCGCGCGGAGGTCTGCCATGTATTGCACTAGATCGGTCACAAACCAGCGCGTCAGATAGACCGACAACATCTCAACCTGGAAAGGCGCACGAAATTCGGGGCGGTCGGCGATCATCTCACGATCCGCAGCACCCAGTTTGCCCGAGCCGTAAACGGCTGTCGTGCGCATCAGGTAACCGACGTCTTCGATTTTCGCGACGGACGGCTGGCGTCCGCCAGCCAGTTCGCTGACGACATGCTCCCACAGGCGCACCGACCGGTTCGCGCGTGAGACCGATAGTTCTGTGCCAGTCACGCGCCCGGCTTCCTGAACCGGGATATTATGCGACAGGCGTTCGATGTCATCCGCAGTCGGCACACCATCGAACAATGTGAATGTGGCGTCCCAGGCTTCGGCAATCACCCGATCAGACCGTTTTTCAGGCGGCAGGTCATGGGCATAGGCGATCAACGAATATGACGCATCAGGCCCGTGCGCTGTATAAACAGCATGGCCGACGCCGTTTTCATCAATCTCGAAAGCAGTCTGCTCGAACCGCCAGTTTTCTCGGGCCAGACGCCGTGTCAAAACACGCATGAAGGATAGGCGCGATTGGTGCATCGATCCAAGGCGCGCAAGGCGCATCACCAGCTTAGGGTCGCGTTGGGAAACGTCAGTCATTCGGCCATGCCTCCTCAGTTTTCCGGCGGCCCGAAGTTGTCATTAAAGAAGCGATACCAGTTGCCTCCCATTATTCCGGCGATTTCGTCGGCGTTCAGGCCGGTCTTGCCCAAGCCATTCCTGATATTTCCAAAGTCACGATTGTCCCGGAACCAATCTGGCATGGGCGGGAAACCGGGGGCTGAGGCAGAGCCCTCACCATAGTCGATCTCTTTGGTCCAGCGACCGACGCGCATCCATTCCACGATGCTGTCGGGTTGATCCTGGCACAGGTCGGTGCCGATCCCCAAATGCTGAACGCCGTATTTGTCCGCAGTCCGCGCGATCATTTCGCAGAAACTCTCAAGCGTGCAGTCGGATTTGTCCTTGAGGTGATGAGGGTAGACCGAAAAGCCCAGCATCCCACCGTTTTCTGTTACGGTCCGAATAACCATGTCCCGCTTGTTGCGAAGGGCAGGCGACCACTCATGCGGATTGGCATGGGTGATGGCGATGGGACGTTCGGAAATCTCAGCCGCCTCGATGGTTGAACGATCTGCTGAATGGCTCATGTCCACCACAAGACCAACGCGGTTCATCTCTTTTATGACCTGCTTGCCCATACGGGTGATGCCGGTGTCTTCGGCCTCGTAACAGCCCGTCGCCAGCAATGACTGGTTATTATAGGTCAGCTGCATGAACCGCGCGCCCAGATCGTGCAGGATTTCGACCAGACCGATATCGTCTTCGATGGGCGAGGGGTTCTGGAAGCCAAAGAACACCGCCGTCCGCCCCGTTTCTCGGGCCACGTCAATGTCGCCGGCCCAGCGGCCTTTCATGATGAGGTCGGGGTATTTCTCGAACCAACGGTTCCATTTCTCAAAATTCAGAACCGTTTCGCGGAAGTTTTCGTGATAGGCGATGGTGACGTGGATCGCGTCCACGCCCCCTTCGCGCAATTGACGGAATATTTTCTCCGACCAGTTGGCGTATTGCAAGCAATCGATCAGCATCAATCCGGCTTTCCGGCGCTGATATAGGCGGTCTTGACCGTTGTGTAGAACTCAGCCGCGGCTTTGCCTTGTTCGCGCGGCCCGTACGAACTGTCGCCGCGGCCACCGAACGGCACATGATAATCAGTGCCTGCGGTGGGCAGGTTCACCGTGACAACGCCGGTGCGCGCGTTGCGGCGGAAATGCGTGGCCCGAGCCAGCGATTTGGTCACGACGCCCGAGGTCAGGCCGAAATTAGTGTCATTGACGACGCTCAGCGCTTCATCATAGCTGCCAACCTTGATGACGCTGGTCAGTGGCGCGAACATTTCTTCGCGGTTGATGCGCATATCGTTGCGCGTGTTCAGGAACACGCCGGGCGACATGTAAAAGCCTTCATGCGGCATATCCAAACGCTGCCCGCCACAAGCCAGTTCCGCGCCTTCGGATTTGCCCAGATCGACATAGGCCAAATTTTCAGCCAACTGCTGCTGGCTGACGACGGGGCCCATCTGAACCCCTTCCTCGAGCGCGTGGCCGACTTTCATCGCCTGCGCACCCGCAACCAGCTTTTCTACAAACGCGTCGTGAATGCCTGCGTGAACCACGAGGCGGGAGGAGGCCGTGCATTTTTGCCCTGTGCCACCGAACGCCCCGCCAAGGGCCAGTGTTACCGCCAGATCCAGATCGGCGTCGTCCATAACGGCCAGAGCGTTTTTCGATCCCATTTCCATCTGAACCTTGGTTAGGTTCTGGATGGCCGCCGCCGCGATACCCTTGCCGACCGGAACCGAACCGGTGAAAGAAATCGCATTGACCTTAGGGCTTTCGACAAGACGCTGACCGATTGATCGGCCCGATCCCATCACAAGACTGAACAGACCCTTAGGGATATCCTGACGATTGATGATCTCGGTCAGGGCCACCGCTGAGGCGGGCGTAATGTTGGCAGGTTTCCACACAACGGCGTTGCCATAACACAACGCCGGAGCGATTTTCCACGAAGCGGTTGCCGTGGGGAAGTTCCACGGGCTGATGATGGCGACAACGCCTACGGCCTCGCGGCGCACATCAACCTCGATGTCGGGACGTACTGAATCAGCGTTCTCACCAATCTGGCGCAGACATTCGGCAGCGTAATAGGTAAAGAACTGACCGGCGCGATAGACTTCGCCCTTGCCTTCGGCCAGAGGCTTGCCCTCTTCCCGGCTGAGCAGGGTGCCCAGCTCTTCGGCACGGGACATCAATTCGTTGCCGATGGCGTTCAGAACTGCCTGTTTGCGCTCAAGCCCAAAAGCCGCCCATTCGGCTTGTGCGACACGCGCCTGATCCAGCGTTGTCTCTAGCTGATCGGCGCTGGCCTGAGCAAACATACCAACCAAGTCGCTCAGATCAGATGGGTTGCGGTTTTCGATTTCGCTTTCACCTGCCAGCCACTCGCCAGCGATCAGGTTCTTTTGGATGTCAGCCATAGCTGTGTCGCCTCATTCAGAAAGTATCGATCAGGTATGGACCTCTTTGGGGTAATCAATCAAACTAAAATTATTGAACATTACTTCAGATAAGTTGAAATGATCGGATGACACTCAAAATCGAATTGCTTCGTGGCTTTGTCGCCGTCGCGCGTTGCGGCAACCTGACGGACGCGGCTTTGGTCCTGAAACGAACACCTTCTGCGGTGTCGATGATGATGAAACAGCTGGAAACCCATCTTGGGGAACCGCTGTTCGAAACGGACCGGAAAAACAAGCTCACTGCACTAGGAGAATTTGTTCTCGAACAATCAGAGCAGGAAGTTCAGCATTTCGACAATACTGTACGGGCCATCGAAAATTTCGCTGACGCCAGTTTGGGACATGTTCGAATTGCCACAGTACCATCAGTGGCTGGCACAATCATTCCGCAGGTTTTTGCCCGTAAAATAGACACATATGACAAAGTCCGGATCGACCTGCGCGATATGGATTCAAAATCGGTTTTGCATGAATTGTCACGCGGTCGAATTGATATCGGTATCGCAACACTGGGCGTCAACGGGTCCAATCTGCACAGCCAGCTTTTGCTGACCGACCGGTTCGGCGTTCTGGTTGCCCCAGATCATCCGTTGGCCACGGGCACCGGCCCCGTCAACTGGAAAGCGCTGGAAAATGAACGTCTGATCGCCAATAGCTTATCCGACGGCATTCCGGGTCCAGAATCCGAAAAGATACACGCCAGATCGCGTTTATCGGCCCATAACCTGACCTCCATTCTGGGGATGGTCAGGGCTGGTATTGGCGTGACTATCCTGCCTGAAATGGCCGCAATCTCTTCAGGTCCGAGCGACCTTGTGTTCCGTCCACTGGCCAATGAGACCTTAAAGCGCCACATTCATCTGTTGCGCAAAGCGGGATCGGCGCTGTCACCCGCCGCGCGCAAATTGGAGAAGGACATCCTTGAAACGGTCGAAGCTCTGACAACAGAGCATCTTTGTTTTCGATAAGAAAACGCCCCTGGTTAACGAAATTGGGTTTTCACCGCGCAACGTGTCGCCCAGGGGCGTTAACTCATTTCGGCCTCTGGCCTTTGCTTTACTTTGCCGCTTTTGCTGCGTTTCGGGCTGCGAGTTTTGGGTATCCGTCGCGCGTTTGCGGCAGGCGCATGCCCAGCACTTCGCCGGCGACCGTGTTGCGCAGGATCTGCGCGGTGCCGCCGCCGATCGAGAACATGCGGGTGTCACGATAGTAACGCTCCAGCGGGCGCTCGCGGGAATAGCCCTCGGCGCCGTGGTTCTGCAGCGCGTCATGAGTGACCTTTTTCGAGGTTTCTGAGCCATAGAGCTTGGCCTGTGCCGCCAGCATGGGCTCGGGGAAGCCGTTGCGCGTGCCCGGCGCGCTGAGCGCGGCCTGATACACGAAGTTGCGCATCGCGTTCACCTTGACCTGCATTTCCGCCAGCATCCACTGGATGCCCTGGAATTCGGCAATCGGGCGGCCGAACTGTTCGCGCACCTTGGCATAGCCCACGGCCGTCTCCAAAGCGCCTTGCGAGATCCTCTGACACACGGCGGCAGAGCCGACGCGCTGGGAATTATACGAGTCGATGATGCCCGCAAAGCCGCGCTTCCCGCCGCCTTCGGGCTTGATCGCCATGCTGGAAAGTCAGCGAATATACGCAGAATCGCAAGATGGCTTACCTGTTCGAGAAGACGTCCAGAACGGGTTGGTATTACCGGGTGATTGAAGAGGGCCAGGTATCCATCGGAGATGATATTTCGCTGATCGCACGGACACAGCCGAATTAGTCAATCGCGCGGCTGACGTCGGCCCGGTTGCTCAGAAAAGCGACCCGTGCCGAGGCCGAGGAATTGGCGGATGGTTGGAAAAGGGCGTTCAAGCGGATGGCGGCGGGTGAATACGACGAAGATGTTCAGCAACGGCTAAACGGCTGAAGGTGAATTCGCCCTGAGGCTACGTCAGCTTTACGTGAGTTTGTGGCAGGGCGGCCCGCGCGAAGGTAACCGCCCTACCGGCCTGCCTAGGTCAGGCTGTGTGTGCGTTGTGCCCAAAATACAGGAACTCGCGATCCATTCCGGCCACATCACCCGATTCGAGAGACAGGCTGGCCGAATCCAGCATCTTGTAGCTTTTCTGCGATTTCACCCATTCATCCGCATTCTGAAGCGTGGTCAGCGTATAGCTTGTGGTCTCGCTCAGGTAATGCGTTGGAATGACGATCTTGGGCTTCAGCTTTTCGACGATGTCGTTGCCTTGTTTATAGTCCAGAATGTGCTGCGACCCGTCGACGGGCAATGTCAGAACATCAACCTGGCCAATCGCATCCCAGAATTCCTGTGGCGGATCGTGCCGGTTGTCGCCCCAGATCAGTGTGCGGATGCCGCCGGTTTCAATCAGATAAACCACCATGTCCATGTGGCTGACATTGTCCGGCGGGCAGGCTTGAACTCCAAACTCGCCCAGTGCGTTGGTCCAGTCGTACCAGCCCGGCGCGCGGCACACGTGTTTGTCCGCAAAACCGGTGATCTTGATGTCGGCGAATTCAAAGTTCCCGACCATCCGGTCCAGAACCATGGTCGAAACCGGACGGTGAATGGCGTCATGGTCGAAATGCGTATGCGTGGACATGCAGATATCGACCGGCGTTTCCGGGAATTCATTCTTGAACCACAGACCCCACGCACCCGAAGGGTCATCGCGCCAGGGGTCGAACAGAACGGTGGCACCACCGGGTGATGTGATCTTGATGGCGCAGTGACCGTAATAGTCGATCCCGACGGTCCCATCCACGGATTGTCCCGTGGTTTTCTGCAATTCGATCACGCCGTTATTGTTGCCGGGTTGTGTCCAGTCGGTGGATTGCGCCTTGGCAGATGTCGTGGTCAGCAGCGAGGCCGCCCCACCAACACCGGCAGCACCCGCCGCCATAAAAAAGGATCGCCGCGACAGGCCCGGCGTCAACTCATCCTTGTCACCACGCAATACCGTTGGCTTAAGGTCCAGGTCATCTCTTTCCATTTTTGGTGTTCCCTGTTGTCTCTCGTTCCGGTCTTTGCCGGAACAGAAACAGGGTACCAAGCCGGTTTATTAAACAGTGCATCGAAAATCTACGGGGGAAACATGGGGGGATTCCCCATGTTCACTGGATCGACAACAGCAGGCTGCGCAGGTTCTTACCGCTGCGTTTCAATCCAAGCTTTGCGCGTATGTTGTTGCGGTGAAACTCGATCGTGCTGGGTTCGCGTGACAGCGTTCTCGCAATATCTTTGGTCGTCTGTCCCCGCATGATCAACTGTGCGATTTCCTGTTCGGTTGGTGTCAGGGATTCAAAGATCGTGGTCAGTTGCCCACTCATCTCAGAGGTGATGGATTTCAAGCTTTCTTCAGCAAGGTCCAGATAAATCCGACCGGCAGGGTCGCTGTCCATTCGGCCACGCAGCTTTGCCAGATGCGGAACCACCAACCCCTTTATCTGACTTAGAATCTTGGCATCATATTCCTGCCGCGAAGTTTCGACACTGCTCAGCAATACCCGCAACGCGGCATTTGCCTCTTCCAGATCTGCGGTCCGGTTGGCCACGCGCTGTTCCAGTTGATCCAGCGTGGCTTGCAATTCGGCCTCAAGCGCGGTGCGGCGGTCAATCTCAACCAGCAACGAAAGATCGGATTCTATGACCCTCGCGAATTCCTGCAGGCCCTCGCGGAACAGCATTGCGCGTTGGTTACGGCGCGAATCCAAAACGCAAATTGTTCCAAAAATCGTACCGTCGGGCCATTTGAGCGGATAGCCGATATAGAAACTCATCCCGTGTTCTAGGTCGTCATTGTCACACCATTCCGGGTCTTGGGTTGCATTTTCGACCGTCAGTTCGCCATCGCGTTTCAGAACGCCATAGCAATAAAGTTTCTCACTCAGGGTAAAACCGCATCCTACCTCATAGGGGTTGTTGTTACTTCTGCTTGTGACAAAAACAGAATGATGAGGCGCATGTGTCCGCATCACGAGACTTGCAGGGACATCGGCAACCCGGGCAATCAGATCGACGATCCGCTGCCATTTGGCGATGGTTTCCTGCGAAATTGTGGGTTTCAAGCCAACCTCCGAGCGCAACATAGGTTACCCGATGAAACCTATTTGCAGACATTGCCAGTAGTTTTGCCCGAATTTGCACGATATTCAAAATTTATCGCGAATATTTGACCTCGAAAGCCGAAAGCCAGCCACCGGATTACCCGAGGTATTGCGCAATTGCCGCCCGGCTTCCCCGTTGCCATATGGTCCTGAGCCATTGGGAAAACGCTGTTGCAAAACGTTCTTCCCGACCGATATCTCCGTAGAATTTGCTTTGTGCGATCCAGATCAAGGGGTCCGCTTTCGCGGCTAGAGCAGCGTCATGCAATTCGGTCCAAAAGGGGTCATTATCCGCGATTTCGCTTCCGTCTTCGCGAAGGCCCGCGCACATCCGGCACCAGAACGCCTCGGCCAGGGCGAGCCCGTTCACTGGCGATCCTGACGCCAGTGCGTCACGCAGCGACGGCAGCAAAAATCCGGGATGGCGGGACGAGCCGTCAAAGGCAACCCGGCGTGTTGTGTCGTGAATGGCAGTATTCGCAAAACGTCTCGCGACCAGTTCAAGATAGTCAGCAGGTGGTGTTCCAGGCACCGGCGCGACATTAGGTAATATACCCTCAGCCTGAACCTTTTTGAAAAAGGCTGTGATATCGTCATCCTGCATACAGTCTGCAATCGTCGGGACATTCAGTATTTCCCCAACATTCGCAAGCAGTTGATGGCCGCCATTCAGAACACGCAGCTTCATGGCCTCGTACGTATGTACATTGCGGGTCAGGGTCACACCAACCTTTTCAAGCGCGGGACGATCAGCGCAGAAATCATCCTCGATCACCCATTGGCGAAAATTCTCATGCGAAACCGGGGCGCGGTCTTCGATACCCAGGGCGCGGCATTGCGAGATCACCTGATGTGTTGTGGCCGGCACGATGCAATCCACCATCGAATTCGGAAATGCACCGTTCTGTTCGATCCAGTCGGCCAGATCAGGGTCAGACAACCGCGCCAATCCGACGATACAGTTACGCAGGATCGTTCCGTTGCCTTGCAGATTATCGCAGCTGAGCGCGGTAAAAGGTTTCAAGCCATGCGCTCGACGCTGCCCAAGCGCCGCAACGATGGCGCCGAAAGCTGTACAAGGTTGGTCAGGGTTTAGCGCATCGTGGCGGATATCTTGGTGGGAAGTGTCGAACGCCCCGGTATTGGCGTCCAGGAAATACCCCCCTTCGGTGATAGTCAGGGACACGATGCGGATCGCAGGATCGGACATTTGTTGGATCAACGGCGCGTTCCCGGGTTCGATCGGCAGATAGTCAATCATCGGGGCAATGATTTCAGCGGACATTCCGGATGGGTCAAGTTCGATCAGCGTTGTCAGACAATCCTGGTTGACCAGCTTTTCCCGCATTCCGGCATCATAAGCCCGAACCCCTGCGCCGATAATCGCCCAGTCCTTTGCCAGGCCCTGCTGCATCAAACGGTGGATGTACCAGGCCTGATGTGCGCGGTGGAAATTGCCAAGACCGATATGAACGATACCCGGTCGCAATTCAGCATGGCGATACGTTGGCCTTCTGACTGCTGTGGGCAAGTCCGTAAGGGCATTACGACCCAGCGGTACCGGAGATTTTGCGTTCGCCAGAGGATCCATTAGCTCATCCAGTTTCCGCCATCGACATTATAGGTTTGCGCGACGATGTATTTGGCCTCGTCCGAAGCCAGAAAAACGGCCATTCCGGTCAAATCTTCGGCGCGGCCCATACGGCCATAGGGAACAGCCGCCGCCACTTCGCGCTTTTTCTGCCCGGGGGCTTTGCCTTCGTGTTTGGCAAAGAACGCATCAACACCGTCCCAGTGTTCGCCGTCAACAACGCCCGGTGCGATGGCGTTCACGTTAATCCCGTGTTGGATCAGGTTCAGCCCTGCCGATTGCGTCAGCGAGATAATCGCCGCCTTGCTGGCGCAATAGACCGAAACCAGAGGTTCACCACGCCGTCCGGCCTGAGAGGCCATGTTTATGATGCGGCCTTTGACCCCGTGCGCGATCATGTGTCGTGCAACCGCCTGCATGGTGAACAGGGTTCCGGCGACGTTGATGTCAAAAACGCGGTTGAAATCGGCGCGCTCGATCTCGGTGATCGGGGCGGCAGTGAATATCGCGGCGTTGTTGATCAGAATGTCGATGGGTCCGAAATGCGCGAGTGTTTGCGCGACTGCTTGGTCGATGCTGGACTGGTTGGTTACGTCCATCTCGATGGCTAGCGCAGGATCACCGATTTCGGCTGCGGCCTTTCGCGCACGGGTAATGTCGACATCGGCAATCGCAACACGCGCGCCCTCGGCAACATAGGCTTTGGCAAAGGCTAGGCCGATACCACGCGCGGCCCCCGTAATTAGGGTTGTTTTGCCGGCCAAACGCGTCATTCGATGCGCAATCCCTGTGCGTCAAACCGATGAATGACATCTGCACGTGGGGCCAGATGGACACGATCTCCATGACGGAAGCCGACCTCTCCATCCGCGCGCACGGTGATGGTTTCGGCCAACCCGGTTTCGTGGATATGAAAGAAGGTGTCCGACCCCAGATGTTCGGATACGCCAACGACACCAGACCATGGCCCGTCGCTTTCGGATACCGTGATATGTTCAGGGCGCACACCAATGGTGTGGGCCCCGTGTTTCGCGGCCTCTTCACCCTCGATAAAATTCATTTTGGGCGAGCCGATGAAGCCTGCAACAAACAAATTGCGCGGAGTGCGGTACAGCTCTAGTGGGCTGCCGACCTGTTCGATGACACCGGCCTGAAGCACCACGATCTTATCGGCCATGGTCATCGCCTCGACCTGATCGTGAGTCACGTAGATCATTGTTGTGGCCAGACGTTCGTGCAACTCGCTGATCTCAAGCCGCATGCCCACCCGCAACGCCGCATCGAGATTGGACAGCGGTTCGTCGAACAGAAACGCCGCAGGTTCACGCACAATGGCGCGGCCAATGGCAACGCGCTGACGCTGCCCACCAGACAACTGGCCAGGTCGACGATCCAGATAGTCTGCAAGGTTCAGTACACCTGCAGCGCCTTCGACGCGCTTGTCGATTTCCGCCTTATCCAGTTTGGCCATGCGCAGCGGGAATGCGATATTCTTGCGCACCGTCATATGCGGGTACAGAGCGTAAGATTGGAACACCATCGCCAGGCCACGTTTGGCGGGGGGCACGTCAGTGGCATCTGCCCCGTCAATATCGATAGAGCCCGAGGTGATATCCTCCAACCCCGCGATCAAGCGCAGCAAGGTGGACTTGCCACACCCCGAAGGGCCGACAAAGACCGTGAACTCGCCGTCCTCGATGGTCAGATCCAGAGGCGGAATGACCTGCACGTCGCCGAAGCTTTTGGTCACGGATTTAAGTTGAATACGTCCCATACGTCGTCTTCCTTATTTCACAGCGCCGAAGGTCAGGCCGCGGACAAGTTGTTTCTGGCTGAACCAGCCAAGGATGAGGATTGGTGCGATCGCCATGGTCGAGGCCGCGCTGAGCTTGGCAAAGAACAGGCCCTCGGGGCTGGAGTAGCTGGCAATGAAGGCAGTTAGCGGTGCCGCGTCGACGGCGGTCAGGTTGAGGGTCCAGAATGCTTCGTTCCACGCCAGAATGAAGTTCAGGAGAACTGTCGAGGCGATGCCGGGGATGGCCATGGGCGTCAATACGTAAAGGATTTCTTCTTTCAGTGTCGCCCCGTCCATCCGTGCGGCTTCCAGAATTTCACCGGGGATTTCGCGGAAATATGTGTAGAGCATCCAGACGATGATCGGCAGGTTGATCAGCATCAGCACCACGACCAGTCCACCGCGTGTGTCTAGCAGTCCCAGACGGATGAACAGCAGGTAGATCGGATACAATACGCCAACGGCAGGTAGCATTTTGGTGGAGAGCATCCACAACAGGATGTCCTTTGTGCGCTTGGATGGTACAAAGGCCATCGCCCATGCGGCGGGGACCGCGATGATTACGCCAAGAATGGTCGATCCGCCTGCGATGATGACGGAATTCCACAGGAACCGCATATAATCAGACCGTTCTTGCACGATGGCATAGTTCTCAAGTGTCCAGTCGAAATTCAGGAACAGGGGCGGGCTGGCAATCGCCTGTGCCTCGGTCTTGAAACTGGTCAGAATGGTCCAGAGGATCGGGAAAAAGATCAGCAGTCCAACGGCCCAGGCAAGGGCGGTGTTCAGCGATTTGCGGCGGGGTGTGACGGTGCGGGCCATGGGTCTTATCTCCTCACGCGTCCAGGTTTTTGCCGACGATGCGCATCAGGAAGATGGCAACGATATTGGCAAGGATGATGGCGTAGACACCTCCGGCTGATCCAAGGCCGACGTTTTGGCTTTCCAACACGCGCTGGAAGATCAGGTAGGTGAGTGTGCGGGTGCCGAATGCACCGCCGGTGGTCACGAATATCTCGGCGAAGATCGACAATAGAAAGATCGTCTGGATCAGGATCACAATCGTGATTGCGCGGCTCAGGTGCGGCAAGACGATATGGTAAAAGCGCTTCAGAACTGGCGCGCCGTCCATCTCCGCTGCTTCCAGCTGTTCGCTGTCCAGCGACTGGATGGCAGTCAGCAGGATCAGCGTGGCGAAGGGTAGCCACTGCCACGACACGATCATGATGATAGACGTCATCGAGGCCTCGGACAGCCATGAAATCGGCTCGGCCCCAAAAAAGCGCCACAGATGCGCCAGAAGACCGTTCACCGGGTCCATGAACATGTTCTTCCAGACCAGCGCAGAGACCGTAGGCATCACAAAGAAAGGTGCAATCACAAGGATGCGGACAACACCCTGACCCCACATTGGTTGATCCAGCAGAATGGCCAGAAGGATGCCCAAAATCACGGTGATCACCAGTACACCACCAACGATCATCAGCGTCGCCTGCACGGCAGGCCAAAACGAGCTGGAGGACACAAACCGGACGTAGTTGTCAAAGCCGACCCAACCCAGATCACCACCGCGTAGGGGCAGGTATTTCTTGAAGGAAAAATACAGCGTCATTGTCAGCGGCACGAGCATCCAGCCAAGCAGCAGGACCACGGCGGGTGCCATCATTAGGCGGGCCACTGATCGGGAATGTTGGGTTGCCATGGCGCAAGACCTCTCTGTTCAGGCGCATACCAGCCTGCGAGAAAAACGTGGATTGTGGAAGGGTAGGGCGGGGGGCAGACCTCTGCCCACCCGCAATTAGAAGACGTCAGTAACCTGCGGCTTCCATCTCTTCTGCGGTGAAGGCCTGCGCTTTTTCAAGCGCCTCTTCCACCGATTGCTGTCCGGCGTAAACGGCCGAGAATTCCTGGCTTACTTGCGTAGCAATGCCTGCAAATTCAGGGATCGCAGCAAACTGGATGCCGACATAGGGCACCGGTTTCACCGTCGGATCATTTGGATCAGCCGACAGGATCGAATCCAGTGTCATCTGGGCAAACGGAACCTTCTGATACTCGGGGTTCTCGTACAGTGATGTACGCGCACCCGGCGGGACGTTGGCCCAGCCTTCGTTTTCGGCCACCAGCTCAATGTAGTCTTTCGAGGTTGCCCATTCGATGAACTGCTTGGCAGCATCCGCCTGTTCGGTGCCTGCAGGGATGGCCAGCGCCCATGCCCAAAGCCAGTTGGAGCGCTTGTCAACGCCTTCCGAATTCGGAGCCAACGCGAAGCCCACTTTGTCGGCCACAGTCGAGTCGTCAGGATTGGTTACAAATGATGCCGCGACAGTGGCGTCGATCCACATGCCGCACTTGCCCTGCTGGAACAGCGACAGGTTTTCGTTGAACCCGTTAGTAGCGTAACCCGCGGGGCCGGATTCACTCATCATGTCGACGAAGAAAGTCAGCGCTTCGTTCCATTCCGGCTGATCAAACTGGGGCTTCCAGTCTTCGTCGAACCAGCGGGCACCAAAGGAATTTCCGGTCACGGTAATGAACGCGCCACCTTCACCCCAACCGGCTTTGCCACGCAGGCAAATACCGTTGATGTCGTTGTCTCGATCCGTCATCGCCGCAGCCGCCTCTCGGATGAACTGCCAGGTCGGCGCATCAGGCATTTCCAGACCGGCTTTCTCCATCAGATCAGTGCGATACATGATCATCGAGCTTTCGCCATAGAACGGAGCCGCGAACAGCGTCCCCTCATGGCTCAACCCGTTGCGCATCGCGGGCAGGATGTCATCCACATCATATTCAGCGGACATTCCTTCCAGCGGCACCAGCCAACCATTGGCGCCCCAGATCGGGGTTTCGTACATACCGATGGTCATGATGTCGAACTGGCCACCTTTGGTGGTGATGTCGGTGGTCACGCGCTGGCGCAACACGTTTTCTTCTAGCGTCACCCATTCGACATCGATGCCGGTCGCCTCGGTGAATTTGTCGGTATAGCCCTGCATCCGGATCATGTCGCCGTTGTTCACGGTCGCTATGGTGATGGATTGCGCGTGGGCCGCTGCCGTGGCGACGAATGTCAACGCCGTCGCCGCACGAAGTGCGTTTTTCAGATACATCCTTGTCCTCCCTGAGCTTGGATGCTGTGCAGGAAGCCTAGTTCATAAATTGTCGCGGCGTCAATAAAAACTTTACGCGCGTTAAGTTTATTGTTCAGGCGGACTCGCGTAAAACAAGTCTTGCGGGAAACAAAGTTTCTGTTCGTTTTTCAAATTTCCCACCGCTTTCAATAAGTTCGAACAGTGTTTCGACACTGCGGGCAGCCACATTGTCATAGTCATGCGCGGCCGTTGTCAGGGACGGACATGTGAATTTTGCGAAGGGATGATCGTCATTTGAGGCCAATCGCAACGTGCAATCTTCCTTGCGCCCAACCCGAATCCCCTGTTCGTAGCAGGCCGCCAGAAATCCGATGGCGAGACGGTCATTGCTGCATAGCACCGAGTCGGTCCGCAGGCTGCGTTCTTCCAGCACTTTTCGCGCACCTTGCCGACCGATCTCTTCAAAGGCCCATCCTGTGCCGTCAATCTTGATGATATGCGGTTCAAACCCCAAACGCTCCATAACGTCGACATAGGCTATGCGCCGCTTGTTGGCATTTGGGTTGGCTGGGGTGCGCATTTCAAAGAACGATGGTGGTTCCCCGGTGCGGGTCATGTATTCTACGGTTTGTGACACAAAGCTGAAATTGTCTGAACCGATGAAAGCAGCCCCCATACCATCAAGGTTACTGTCGAACAAAACCGTTGGAACATCGGCGCAGAATTTTTCAATCGCTGACTGATCCGACGCGCGGCCCAGCGGTGCTAACAGAACACCTGCTGGTTTCAGAGACCGTAAGCTGTCGAGTATCTCATTCTCCAGTTTTTGCTCGCCATGTGAGCTGAATAGAGACGGGCGATACCCCGCCGCGATACAGGATTGCTCTAGATAGCGCGCGATCTCGGCAAAAAAGGGATCAGCCAGATAGGGCACGACGATACCAATATTCTTGGTCAGCTTCCGGTTCTGATTTATGGCGTAAATATTAGGGCGATAGTCAAAACGCTCTAACGCCTCTTCGATGCGCGCCCGCGTTGTGGGCCGCACGCTGTCCGGGTCGTGGAAGTATTTCGAAACCGTCGGCCGGGATATCCCGCTGAGGGCCGCGAACTCTTCCATGTTTTTAATCTTGGTCATGCCAATCTACCTGCGGATCTTTGCCGCTTTGATCTTATCATAGCTTTACATATTCTTTGCGCGCGCTAAAAAAATCAATAGCCGGACATGTGCCGCACCTCGGACGCAGGGCAAGGGTTGTAAATGTATCTCGGGATCGACATCGGCACATCAGCGGTCAAGGTTGTCTGCGCCGACACGGCGCGGATAATCGCGACGGCATCGGTTGAAATGCAAACCTCTTCGCCTCAGCCTGGATGGTCGGAACAGCATCCTGACCTGTGGTGGCGCGCCACCTGCAACGCACTACGCAAGCTGGGGGAACAGATTACGTTGGCGGACGTTCGGGCTGTCGGTCTGTCGGGTCAGATGCATGGAGCCGTACTGCTTGACCAGGACTTGTACCCAATCCGTCCGGCCATTTTGTGGAATGACAGCCGTTCGGCGCAGGAATGCGGTGAACTTCGCGATGCGTTGCCGCAGATCGGTCAGATCGCGGGCGTTCTGCCCCTGCCGGGATTCACTGCGCCCAAGATTACATGGCTGAAGCGGCATGAGCCTGAAAACTATGACCGCATCGCTCATATCCTGTTGCCGAAGGATTATATCGGGCTGCGCCTGCACGGGGTCCTCGCGACGGATCCCTGTGATGCGGCGGGCACCCTTTGGCTGGATCAAGCCGCGCGGCAGTGGCACGGCGGGATCGCCGAGGCGACCCATGTTGCGACCCGCTGGCTGCCGCAAATTTCCGATGGGCACGAAGTTGTGGGCACAATTTCGGCAGATGCGACCAACCAGACCGGACTGAAGCCCGGCGTACCTGTTGTAGCAGGAGGTGGGGATGCGGCCACCGGCGCAGTGTCGCTGGGGGCGACTGAACCGGGGCGAGGGTTTATTTCGCTGGGCACCTCCGGTCAGCTTTTCGTTGCGGATCGCGTGTATAAGCCAAACCCAGAACGATTTGTGCATGCGTTTGCGCATACACTTCCAGATCGCTGGTTCCAGATGGCGGCAATGCTTAACGGCGCCAGGCCAATCGCGTGGATCGGCGGGCAGCTTGGATTGTCTGCGGCAGAAGTCATCGCAATGGCCGAAACAGCCCCGCAAGACCGTGTGCCGATTTTCTTGCCTTATCTAACAGGCGAACGCAGCCCTCACGGCGACCCGCATATACGCGCCTGTTTCTTTAATCTTGAGGACGCGACAACGCGTGCAGAAATTTGTCGCTCGGTGGTTGAAGCCATCGCCTTTTGTTTCGCCGACGCCGCCCAGAGTTTTGGCGACTCGATAGACGGCCTTTCGGATTTGGCCGCCATCGGTGGCGGTAGCCGGTCCGACCTGCTGCTTGGGTTGATTGCAACGGTGACAGGCAAACCCATCCTTCGATCTGAGGGGGCGGATTCCGGGCCCGCCTATGGCGCGGCACGTTTGGCGGCTTGCGGTGACAAAGCGCTGACTATTGAGGACCTTGCCATCCAGCCCGCAGGATCTGTCAGGTTCGATCCTGCGGAAATGGGCGCATTGTCGGACCGGCTTGGCCGGTTTCGCGCGCTTTACAAAGCAGTTCGCGCTGCTTTCTAGGCATCCGCTGCCAACAAATCGCTGGCCTTTTCTCCAATCATGATCGCAGGAGCGTTCGTATTACCGCTGACGATCTCGGGCATAATCGAACAATCCGCCACCCGCAGATTGGCAATTCCGTGGACTCTTAGCTTTGCGTCGACAACCGATGCCTCAGAGTTGCCCATCGCGCAGGTGCCTGTCGGGTGATAGATCGAGGTCGAATTTGACCGGGCCCAATCCAGCGTGCCTTCGTAATCTTCACAGCTCAGATCCGCCGAGGGCCTGAATTCCTCGGATATCTTCGAATGCAACGGGTTCTGCTTAGCAATCCCGCGGGCGATGTTCACGCCGTCGACGATGGTTCGACAATCCGTTTCGGTCGACAGGTAATTCGGGATTATTTTGACGTACTTTGAAGGGTCTGGCCCGTTCAGGCGCAACTCACCCCGGCTTTCCGGGCGCAGCTGACAGACCGACATGGTAAAGGCCGAAAACGGATGCACACCCTCGCCGGGGCTGTCGGCGGACCATGGTTGGACGTGGAACTGAATGTCCGGAGTTTCAACGTCGGGGCGGGTCTTCATGAACCCCGTCGCCAGGCTGGCAGCCATGGTCATCGGACCGGCACGGAACAGGGCGTACTTCAGAGCGATACGCGCCTGATTGAACAAGCTGCGGACCTCATCATTCAACGTGGGTTCATTGCATTTGAACACCAGTCTTGCCTGCAAATGGTCCTGCAATCCCTTGCCGACACCGGGAAGGGCGTGCAGCGGTTCGATGCCGTTTTCCTTCAGGTGGTCCGGGTCGCCGATCCCCGACAGCATCAAGATTTGGGGCGAGTTAATCGCACCACCGGACAGGATGATTTCGCGACGAACCTTCAGGGTTTGCTCGGTGCCCGAACGATCCCGATAGACCAAACCGGTTGCCTTTTTGCCCTCCAACGTGATCCGTGTCACCAGGGCCTTTGTGATGATGTTTAGGTTCTGTCGGTCGCGGATGGGTTTCAGATACGCCACGGCAGCGCTACAGCGGCGGCCATTGCGCGTGGTTAACTGGAAATACCCCACACCCTCTTGCTCAGCCCCATTGTAGTCTGGATTAAACGGATACCCTGCGGCCTGCGCGGCTGCGACCCACGCGTCACAGATGGGCCGTTGGATGCGCATGTTTGACACCGACAATGGCCCGCCAACGCCGTGGAATTCATCCTCGCCACGCTCCTGATCCTCGCAACGTTTGAACAGGGGCAGAACGTCTTCCCACCCCCAACCTTCGTTGCCCATCTGACGCCAGCGGTCGTAATCCTCTTTCTGGCCGCGCACGTACAGCAACCCATTCAGCGACGAGGACCCGCCCAGCACCTTGCCACGCGGCCAGTCGATAGAGCGCCCATTCAGCCCTGGATCAGGTTCAGTACGATAACACCAATCGACCGAAGGGTTATGCATGGTTTTGAAATAGCCCACCGGGATGTGAATCCACGGATTGGTATCGCGACCGCCGGCCTCGAGCAAAGCAACGGTCACGTTTGGGTCGGCGCTCAGGCGATTGGCGATGACACAGCCCGAAGACCCGGCCCCGACAACTGCATAGTCTACTTCCATGATCACCTCCCTGAAACTGGTTTCAAAAAGTTCTAGCCAAACGATGAGAAATATACTAGCCTTTTTTGATACAAAACGTCTCATTATTTGCGATCAGGGAGGTAAGCAATGGAGATCGGACGGAAACTAAGTGGTATTTCACGGCGGGATTTTTTCCGCGTGGCAGGCCGTTACGGTATGAGCTCGACTCTACTGGCTGCAGGTGGGTTCGGTGGGGCGATGAGCCTTGCGAATCTAGCGCAGGCAGCCGAATCAACCTACGAAAAGCGCTTTTCGAAAGAGCCGAAGCATACGCTGAAATTCGGCGCATCGGGCTTTAATACCCGCAACCTGCTGATCGAGCGTGCGGGTGCAATCGAATTTGCGCGTGACCTGGAAGAGCGCACCGATGGCGAGATTCGCATCGAGTTCATCGGCGACAACCAGATCTGTGGTCAGCTGAGCTGTGTAGAGAAAACCCAGCAGGGCATTGTCGATATCTATGCTGCCTCGACCCAGAACTCGGCCGGTGGTGCGCCGTATCTGAACGTGTTGGACTATGCCTATATGTTCCCCAGCCGCGCGGCGCAGTACCACTTCTTCTACAGTCCGGCGAGCCAGCGCATCCTGCGCGATCCGCTGGAAAAACGGCACGGTCTGAAATTCCTGTTCACTCATTGTGAGCTGCGCGGTCTGCAGATGGGCGCGAACTTTGCCGACAAGCCAACCGTCACAAAGCTGGAAGAACTATTTGGCACCAAGAACCGTGTGACGGGCACGCAACTTGGCCGTATCGCCATGCAACTGCTGAACCTGAATCCGGTACCTGTCGCGTGGGAAGAAACGCTGGACGCGCTGAAAACCGGCCTGATCGACGGCGCCGAAACTTGGGCATCGGCTGTGGCCTACGCCAACATGGCGCCTGTGGTGTCACAATCGGTGAACCTGAAATTCTTCTGCGGTACCGAGCATACGTCCATGTCTTCGAAGGTCTTCGACAGCCTGGGCGGTGAGTTGCAGGATGCGGTGATGGAGTCTTCATACTTCACGCAGGCGCTGATCCAAGGTGCGAACGAAGCCGCACTGTTGAACACCGTGGGTTTCTCGGAACCGCAACTGCCGCATACGATCTTCGCCGAAAACGGCGTACGCCCGGCCTTCCTGGCGGACGACCAAATTAAACTGGCCGAAGAAATGTGTGCCCCCAATTACAACCCCGAGCCTTGGGCGCAATGGCGCGAGCGCATTAACAAATGGGCCGGTGGTATCGACACCTATCAAGAGATCTACGACATCGCGCGTGAGATTCCCGCTGATACAATTGCGGAAAACGTCGAGCCACGCCGTTGGTGGAGAGGCGAAGCCTAACCTAAGCTTAATACGAACCGGCCCGGGTGGGCCGGTTCCACTAAACACCGACTGGGAGGACGGGGTTCATGTCATTTTGGGCAGATGTCGGCGCGATATTCAGTGCTTTACTCACCTTCGATTCATTCGAGATTCAATCCGCGCTGGAATCCGACGCAACATGGGTCGTAGGCGCAATCGTCTCGGCCCTGGGTGGGCTCCTCATCATGTGGATTTACCAAAAAGTGCCGTTTGTCGAACGCCACTTTGAACGTGCCGTGATGGTTTATTCCTACCTTGCGATTGCCTTCATCATCTTTTGGGGCGTGATTGACCGGTTCGTGTTCAACGATCAGGAGCCTTGGTCAACAACGATCCCGCCGCTGCTGTTCATGGTGATGGCGTGGTTCGGCGCGTCTTATAACGTGCGGCTACGCACGCATCTAAGCTTTAGCGAATTTCGCACCTCTATGCCGCGCGGCGGGCAATTGGCTTGCCTGTTCCTAGATGCTGTCCTTTGGTTCATCTTCGCAGTGATCGTCATTGTGACCACCACACGGTTGGTGGCGCTGTCGGCATCAAACTTTCAGATCGTTCTGGGTACTGACAACATCATGCAGTGGTGGTTCCTGTTGGCCGCACCGCTGTCGTTCTTTTTGATGGTCGGGCGGGTGTTTCAGAACCTCGCCGACGATCTGCACAACTGGAAAACAGGTGAGCCGCTGATCAAGCAGGCCGTGATTGGAGCAGACTGATGACAGACGGAACCATGGTCACACTGATCTCGCTTGGGGTCACCTTTCTGTTCATGCTGGGCGTGCCAGTGCTTCTGGTCATCGGCTATTGGGTTATTGGCTGCTCGTTTGTGCTGGGCCTGACGCTGGACAATATGGGGGCCGAGCTGCTGAATGTGTTCAACAAAGGCTTCGCCCTGCTGGCGATGCCGCTGTTCATCCTGACTGGCGACCTGATCAACAAATCCGGCATCGCGCGGCGGCTTAGTGATTTTGCATATGCCTGTCTGGGCTGGATACGCGGCGGGCTGGCAATGGCATCGCTGGGGGCCTGCGGGCTTTTTGCAGCGATCTCGGGTTCAAACTCGGCAACAACCGCGACAATCGGGTCGATGCTGCACCCTGAGATGGTCAAGGGCGGTTATGATGAACGCTTCAGCGCCGCAACAGCGGCGGCGGGTGGTACAGTTGGGATCATCATCCCACCGTCGATCATCTTCATCGTTTACGGGTTCCTGATGAACCTGCCGATTTCCGAGCTGTTTGTGGCGGGTATCCTGCCCGGCGCATTGATGGTGTTTGGTATGCAATTTGCCTGCTGGATCATCTGCCGGATCAACGGCTGGGGATATTTGATCCCGTTGCAACTGAACCGGGTGTTGAAAACCGCGTTTGGTGCATGGCTGGGCTTTTTCGCCATCGGGTTGGTGCTGTGGGGCATCTACACGGGCAAGTTTTCCCCGACCGAGGCGGCGGGTGTGACCGTGGGCTTCTGTGTCATCGCCGGTTTGCTTAGTTATCCGATCAACCGGATCATGGGTGCCCGGAACGATATTCCACCGACCGAGAAAAGCTATGCCGAGATGTTCGTGGTCGAAGGCTTCACGATCCCCGAGATCCCCTCGATCGTGATCCGCTCGGCCCAGATCACTGGCATCCTTGCACCGCTGATCGCAATTTCGGTTGTGATGCAGCAAATCTTGTCGCTGCTCGGCGCGCAAGAGACCATCGGGAACTTCGTGACCTCGATGGGGGGTTATCATGCGGTGCTGTTCACCTCGATGGTGATCGTCTTTTTCTCGGGCATGGTACTGGAAAGCCTTCCGGTCACGATTATCCTCGCCCCGATCTTGGCGCCGATTGCCGCCTCGGTTGGCATTGATCCGATCCATTTCTCGGTGATTTTCCTTGTGGGTGCTTCTATCGGGTTCATCACGCCACCTTACGGGCTGAACCTGTATGTGGCGTCGGGTGTGACGGGCGTGCCTTATTTCCGGCTGCTGCGGTATACGGTGCCTTATCTGGTGGCTCTGTTGTCGGTCTGGATTTTGGTGTCGCTGGTCCCCGATCTGGCCTTGATCCTGCTGCCAAATAACTAGAATGTTGCGGGATGGCCGAGACGGAAACACAAGAAAAAGAAACTCAGATCCCAACGAACCTGCGCCTTTTGCTGATCCTTGAAGAGGTGGCTCGGCGCGGGGTAGCTGTTAAGCCGTCAGACCTGATCGATGCATTGGGTCTGGCAAAACCCACTGTTCACCGATTGCTGCAAACGGCCGAGGCCGAGGGGTTTTTGCAACGCGATCTGGACGGTCGGTCTTTTGGCCCTGGCCGTCGTTTGCGACTGCTCTCCGTCAACACCATGTCTGCCGAACATTTGCGGACTGCACGCCTAGCCATATTGCGCAGCGTGGCCGAGGAGGTGGGAGAGACCTGCAACCTCGCCATTCCCGACCGCGAGGGGATGATCTATCTGGACCGGGTCGAAACCAAATGGCCCCTGCGCATTCAGTTGCCCGTGGGCACGCAGGTTCCGTTTCACTGCACGGCCAGTGGCAAAATGTACCTGTCCACGCTGCGTCAGAAAACGCTGGACGGGTTTCTTTCGGCCGGAAAATTGCAACCGCAGACCGAGCGTTCGCTGACGGACCCCAAGGCAGTAAAGGCCGAAGTCCAACGCATTTCCGACAATCAGTATTCTACCGATGATGAGGAATTCATGACCGGAATGTCCGCGCTTGCGGTGCCTGTTCAGGACGGGCAGGGCAGGTTGGTAGGGACGCTATCGGTTCACGCCCCGACCCAACGCCATGATGTCGGCAGCCTGATGTCGTTTCTGGAAACACTGCGGCAGGGCGCGGACAAACTTTCAAGTCTTCTCGCTGAGTGACCAGAAAAACGCAGCGCCAAACTGTACCAGTGGCCGATCCACAAAACCGTTTGGCGCTGACCTATTTAGGTAGCCTAAGCCCTTCGGATCAAGCTGCTGCGATCTGGCCTGCTTTTTCGACCAGCACTTCGGCCTGACGGATTGAGGCATAGTCGATCAGACGGCCATCCAGAGAAACCGCGCCTTTGCCCGCCGATTCAGCCTCGGCCATGGCGACAAGAATGCGCTGTGCCTTGGTGACTTCGGCCTCGGATGGCGACATGACCTCATTGGCCAGGGCAATCTGGCTGGGGTGGATGGCCCATTTGCCTTCACATCCCAGAACCGCCGCGCGTTTGGCAGCCGCTCGATAGCCGTCGGGATCCTGAAAGTCGCCAAATGGCCCATCGATTGGACGCAGTCCGTTGGCGCGTGCCGCAACCACCATGCGCGCCAGCGCATAGTGCCACATGTCACCCCAATGGGTCAGACGGCCACCATCGGCATCTGCGTCGGTCAACACGGAATAATCGGGGTTCACGCCGCCGATGATCGTGGTTCGTGCGCGGGTCGAGGCCGCATAGTCAGCCACTCCGAAATGCAGGCTTTCATTGCGTTTGGAAGCTGCCGCAATCTCGCTGACATTCTGCATCCCAAGCGCGGTTTCGATGATGTGTTCGAACCCGATCCGTTTCTTGTAGCCTTTGGCGTCCTCAATCTGCGTTACCAGCATATCGACAGCATAGACGTCCGCAGCGGTGCCAACCTTGGGGATCATGATCAGGTCCAGCCGTTCGCCAGCCTGTTCGACCACATCCACCACGTCGCGATACATATAATGCGTATCCAGCCCGTTGATCCGCACCGACATGGTTTTGTTGCCCCAGTCGATATCGTTCAGCGCCTCGATGATGTTCTTGCGGGCCTGTTCCTTTTCATCAGGCGCGACCGCGTCTTCCAGATCGAGGAAGATCACATCTACATCTGATTGTGCGGCCTTTTCGAACATTCCGGGTTGGCTGCCCGGAACGGCCAGTTCGCTGCGGTTCAGGCGAGCAGGGGCTTGGTCGATGTTATGAAAGCTCATGGGTAAGGGTCCTTCGTCTTACAGGTTCGGATAGAGAGGGAAGCGCGCGCAGAGGTCCGCGACCTCGGCTTTGACCTTGGCTTCGACGGCGCTGTTGCCGTCTTCGCCATTAGCGGCCAGCCCGTCGACCACTTCGATGATCCAGTCGGCGATCTGGCGGAATTCGACCTCGCCAAAGCCGCGGGTGGTGCCGGCGGGCGAGCCCAGGCGGATGCCGCTGGTGACGGTCGGTTTTT
>NZ_JBQFUX010000014.1:0-45867 GCF_056539405.1 Ruegeria sp. BB5
TCGTAAGGAGCGCGTCATCCTTGAAGCGTTGGCCAAGGGCCTATCCAATCGTGAACTTTCGAAGGACCTGCAAATCTCGACAAATACCGTCAAGTTTCACCTGTCGAATATCTATGAAAAACTTGGGGTGAAAAACAGAGCACAAGCCATTACCCAGTTCTATTTATCCCGGATCGCCCGAGAATAAGTCGGCTCGGGCCAGTCATTCATCAATTCCGGGCTTTCATGCAGATCGCGCAAAGACCTGACATCGCGGGCATGAACGGTTAACTTTACCTGCGTTCAACAATAGACACAGCAAGAGGGTCAATTGCGTTCCTTCGTCGCCATATCACTCAACCATGAGGCGAAGGTGGCTCTTGCGCCGCTACAACGCGCGTTACCCGCGGGCAGACCGGTGCCACCTGAGAACCTGCATCTGACGCTGGCATTTCTGGATGATCAGCCCGAACAGGTATTGGAGGCTTTGCATGACGAGCTTTTGGCGCTTTCCTCTGCACCTTTTCACATCACGTTTTTGGGCATCGAGTGTTTCGGGCGTGCATTGGCAATTGGGGTTAAGGACAGCGCGCCACTTGTTGCGCTGCATCGCAAGATACAGATCGCAACACGGCGTGCCGGAATTGTGTTGCCCCGCCGACGTTTTCGCCCACATGTAACGATCGCGCGGCTTAAACACGAACGTCATCAGGCGGCTCACATTCCCCACGATTGCACGGTGAATACGTTGCCAGAGATGCTTGTGACCGGCTTTACCCTATACAAATCCACTCTTCGTCCGGAAGGCGCCCGTCATGTCGCCTTGGCACATTTCACGTTTTTATAGGGCTGCTGTCTCACCTTAGGTGGTTTACCTGTTCAAACCGTGTGACAGCCTATTGGCGCATTAAAAATGTTGCATTTAGGCAATACGGTTCACGAAACTGTTAATAGTTGAATTTTAGGAAATTAATCTCCTTTAGCTTGCGCGTATTCTGCCCGAAATGGTGATGGGGAAATGCCGAATTGCAGGTAACTGTTTTTCGGAACTGTACCCGATTGCCATGTGTTCTGACTATGCCGGTTGCGAGGTTCGAGGGTGACAATGAAATCAAATCTGCTGCTCGCGATTTCATTTTTTGTTTTGATTTCAAACCCATTGCTTGCTGCGCCAACAGCCGCTTCCAAAGTTGGCGACACAGTCACCAACCCTGTGACTGGTCTGGATACGACCGTAAGCGCGCTAATTGTGGATCCGGCCTCGACGCCAACAGCGGGTACAACCGCTTTTGTGGAAACGGCTGACGGATATGTTTTTCTCGTTAAAAGTGCGGGCGACACAATCTATAATTCGGACAATCCACCGCTTGCATTTGATATTGTCTCCATTAGCGGAACAACGGCGCAGATCAGCAATTCCGGGGCGACCGGTACATCCAGCCTGTCGACGCAATTGACGCTGTCCCAGTACAACAGCAACTTCAACAGCTCGGGCA
Source organism: Ruegeria sp. BB5 (assembly GCF_056539405.1). Taxonomy (NCBI): domain Bacteria; kingdom Pseudomonadati; phylum Pseudomonadota; class Alphaproteobacteria; order Rhodobacterales; family Roseobacteraceae; genus Ruegeria; species Ruegeria sp. BB5. Next base: position 1,476 of record NZ_JBQFUX010000014.1, read on the forward strand.
CTCCGGGTACCGTCACACCGCCAGTGAATGTCTCTGGGCCCAACGGAGTAAATCAAGTTGTATACGGACAGAATGGCAGCAACGGACGGGACGGCGCCTTGGTCGTTCCGCCAAGATCGGGCGGAGATGGTGATGATGGCCCAACGCAGACAAAATCTCTGTCCAGCGATGTCAACGCCACCAGCAACGTCGGCTGGGAGATCGGCAGCGTCGGGGGCGACGGCGGCAACGGGGGCGACTCGTATCTGAGTTTCTGGGATGGGCGCGACGGCGGTGATGGCGGCAAAGGTGGCACAGTCACCGCAACGCAAAACTCCAGCAGCACAATCCAAACATCAGGCTCCGATAATGACGGCATATTTGCATTTAGCCGTAGCGGTGAAGCGGGTAATGGCGGCAGCGGTTTCGCGGCACCGGGCGGTGGTACCGGCGGGCATTCAGCCGATGGGGGCAATGTCACAGTCAACCAGAGCGGGTCGATTTCAACGACCGGAGACTCGGCCGATGGCATCTATGCTCTGAGTGTATCGAACAATGGCGGCAATGGTGGCTCGCAATGGGGGTTGGTCGGCGCATCAGGTGACGGCGGCTATGGTGGCAGTGGTGGCACGGTCACCGTCAACACAACATCAAGCGGCAGCATTTTGACGACAGGAGATTACGCCAACGGGATTTATGCCCAGTCCATCGGCGGGTCCGGTGGCTCGGCCGGTACCAGTGGCAACTTGCTGGTTTCATTGATCGGTGGCGCAGATAATGGCGGCAATGGCGGCGCGGTTTCGGTCTCGCATGGCGGGGCAATTGAGACGCAAGGGGATTTCGCGCGCGGAATCGTCGCCCAATCCATTGGAGGCGGTGGCGGTTCGGGGGGCACTGCAGGGGGGCTGGTTGCATTGTCTCTGGGCGGGGTCGGATCAAACGGCGGTAGCGGAGACACTGTGAGCGTCACAGTCCAGGGCAGCGGCAGCATTCTGACGTCAGGCGAAGGCTCTGACGGGGTTATGGCTCAGTCCATCGGTGGCAGCGGTGGCACGGGCGCGAATTCCTATGGTTTGGTAGCCATTGGTGGCACCGGGTCGCGGGGTGGCACGGGCGCAGCAGTCAGCGTCAGCAATTACGGGAGCATCGTAACGGGCGGCGACGGCGCGCGCGGCATCATCGCGCAATCCATCGGCGGTGGCGGCGGGGACGGCGGATCGTCTGGCGGCATGGTTTCGGTCGGCGGCAATGGTAATGGCGGTGGCAGCGGTTCGACCGTGACGATCGTGAACGACGGCATCATTACCACGACCGGAGACGACGCAATGGGCATTCTGGCCCAATCCATCGGCGGCGGTGGCGGCAACGGTGGCTCGTCCGGGTCTGTTGGTGCATTTGTCGGCGTGGCCATCGGTGGTGATGGCGGTGCCGGTGGCACCGGCGGGGACGTTGATGTGACCCTTTCCAACACCGACGGTAGCCAGCCTTCGGCGATCCAAACCTCTGGCGACCGCTCGTCAGGTGTGTTTGCCCAATCCGTAGGTGGCGGTGGCGGTAATGGCGGCGGTGCTGTTTCGGTGGCCGTCGGGGCCTTTGGTGCGGCATCGGTTTCGGTCGGCGGATCGGCAGGTAATGGTGGTGACGGTGGCGACGTCACGCTAAGCGGCAGCGGCTCAGCTTCGGTGCAAACCGGAGGAGAGGATTCCGTCGGTGTCATGCTGCAATCGGTTGGCGGTGGCGGCGGCAACGGTGGCTATGCTGTCTCGGTTGCGGTGTCCGGCGGCCCGGTTTCTGGATCTTTGGCAGTTGGTGTCGGCGGTGATGGCGGCACGGGTGGCAAAGGCGGAGACGTAACGGTCGGCCAGTTCAATGGCAGCGGGGTTGCGACGGTCGCAGGGTTCGAGGGCACAGTTGTCACCACAGGAAATCGTTCGACCGGGATGCTTTTCCAATCCGTTGGTGGCGGTGGCGGCAATGGTGGTCTGGCGGTTGCAGCAACCGGCGGTGCTTCGGCACTGTTTTCCGGCAATGTTTCCGTCGGGATCGGCGGGCAGGCGGGCAGCGCCGGCAATGGTGGGACCGTTCAAGTCTATACCAATGCGGACGTTACCACGACGGGCACGAACTCCAGCGCGATCATCGCGCAATCCGTCGGCGGCGGCGGTGGCAATGGCGGCGGCAGCATCGCCGCCGGGGTCAGTGCCAGTGGTGTTGCTGCGATTGGCATCAATGTCGGCGTCGGCGGTGACGGTGGCGGTGCCGGAACCGGAGGCGATGTGACTCTGGTCGCGGGCGGCACGTCGATTGAGACCAGCGGCGCGTTTTCCAGCGGCGTTGTGGCGCAATCCGTCGGTGGCGGTGGCGGCAATGGCGGCTATGCCATCGGTGCGAGCGCCGATATCGGCGGCGCTGCGGCGGGGTCGGTCAGCGTTGGTCTTGGTGGTAAATCCGGCGGTGGCGGGGCAGGGGGGAACGTAACGGCCACTGTCGACGCCAATGTCACCACACGCGGAGACGATTCCGGTGCTGTGGTTGTGCAATCCATCGGTGGCGGCGGAGGCAATGGTGGTTTCAGCGTCGCGGCGGGTCTGGCCGCCGGGGGTGCCGGTGCCGGAACCATCGGTGTGGGCCTTGGCGGTGACGGCGGCAGTGGTGGCGTTGGCGGAACTGTCACGGGCGTTCGCGTCAATGGGGACGTTCGAACCGAAGGCTTGCGGTCCACAGGTGTAGTGGTTCAATCCATTGGTGGTGGCGGTGGCAATGGTGGCTTTAACGTCACCGCAGGAGTCGCCGCTGCGGGTGCTGGTGCCGGGTCAATCGGCGTCGGGCTGGGCGGAAACGGTGCGACCGGCGGCGACGGCGGCGTGGTCGAGGCTCAGGTTGCTGGGAATGTCACAACTCTGTCCAACAATTCAAGTGGTGTTGTGTTCCAATCCATTGGCGGCGGCGGCGGTAATGGCGGGTTCAACGTCACGGCCGGGATCGCGGGGGCTGGCGCGGGTGGCGGTGCCGTCACAGTTGGCCTTGGCGGCGGTGGCTCGGGCGGCGGGATTGGAAAATCGGTCACTGGCACAGTCTCAGGCACAGTCAGCACAGGCGGCGCGGATTCGACTGCGGTTCTGGCACAGTCTGTCGGCGGCGGCGGTGGCAACGGCGGGTTCAACGTCAGCGCCTCGCTCGCAGGTGCAGGGGTTGGCAGCGGCGCTGTCAGCGTCGGCCTGGGCGGCGATGGCGGCAGTGGTGCAGTGGGTGGAACGGTCAACCTGACCACGACGAATTCTATTGTGACCGCCGGAGACCGGTCGTCTGGCGTTGTTGCACAATCCATCGGCGGCGGTGGCGGCAATGGGGGCTTCAATATCTCTGGTACTGGCGCGGGCGCGGGTGTCGGCTCTGGCGCGGTTAGCGTTGGGCTGGGTGGCACGGGCGATGGTGGCGGTGATGGTGGTGCAGTCACGTTGACCTCAAACGGAACGATCCTGACGCAGGGCGATTCAGCCACAGCCTTTCTGGCGCAATCGATTGGCGGCGGCGGCGGCAACGGCGGCTTTAACGTCAGTGCGGCGGTTCAGGGATCGGGCACAGCGGGGGGCGGAGTATCCGTTGGCCTGGGCGGCGACGGCGCAGGGGGCGGAGATGGCAACACCGTCATAGCCACATCCAACAATGCAGTGGAAACACGCGGTGACCAGTCCTCGGGCGTTGTGGCGCAATCGATTGGCGGTGGCGGCGGCAATGGCGGGTTCAATGTTGCTCCGGTCCTGTCGGGCGCGGGCACGGCCAGCGGCGCGGTCAGCGTCGGGCTTGGCGGGTCGGGTGATACCGGCGGGCAGGGCGGCGACGTCACCTTGACCTCGAACGGAACCATTCTGACAGACGGGTTTGCCTCAAGTGGATTCGTCGCGCAGTCCATCGGCGGTGGCGGCGGCAATGGTGGGTTCAATGTGTCCCCCACAGTCTCGGGTGCAGGTACGGGCGCGGGCTCAGTCTCGGTTGGGCTGGGCGGTTCGGGTGCGGGTGGGGGTGACGGTAGCCAGGTTACCGCCAGCACAACGGCAAATGTGGTCACCAAGGGCGACGCCTCGGTTGGTATTCTGGCACAATCTGTCGGCGGCGGCGGTGGCAATGGTGGTTTTAACGTATCGCCAGCTTTGGCGGGCGCAGGCACCGGGTCAGGAGCGATCAGCGTTGGTCTGGGCGGATCGGGTGGCAGCGGTGGCACGGGCGGCATCGTGGGTCTGACCGTCGCTAACGATGTACAGACGGAAGGCGCGCAGTCCAGCGCAGTTGTTGCGCAATCCATTGGCGGCGGCGGCGGCAATGGCGGGTTCAATGTCTCGGCATCCGTGGGCGGTGCAGGTACAGGCTCCGGCGCGGCGGCTGTAGGTTTGGGTGGCCGCGGGACAGGTGGCGGTGATGCCTCGGCTGTTACGGCAAATGTCACGGGCAATCTGATTACGTTGGGTGACACTTCGACAGGATTGCTAGCGCAGTCCGTCGGCGGCGGCGGCGGTAATGGGGGCCTGAACGTCTCGGTCGCGGTTGCTGCGGCAGGCACGGGATCGGGCGGTGCCTCGGTGGGTCTCGGCGGCGCGTCCGGTACGGGCGGTGACGGCGGCACCGCCGAAGCCTCGCTAACCGGTGATGTATCGACCCAAGGGAGCGAGTCCGGCGGCGTCATCGTCCAAAGCCTTGGCGGCGGCGGTGGCAATGGCGGTATGAATGTCTCCGCCACAGTCACGGTTGCCGGAACCGGCAGCGGTGGTGCCTCGGTCGGGCTTGGCGGCAGCGGTGGCGATGGTGGCAACGCCAACACGGCGAGCGGGACGGTTGTTGGAAACGTCACCACGGCTGGCGATAATTCAGGCGGCGTTCTGGTGCAATCCGCGGCAGGCGGCGGCGGTAACGGAGGACTGAATGTCTCGGCCGCCGTGAACTTTTCGGGTACTGGCGGTGGTGCTGTTGGCGTTGGCATTGGCGGGTCCGGCGGGGATGGTGGCAATTCAAGTTCAGCCACCGGCTCGGTCACCGGTGATGTCACCACGGGCGGCGAAAACGCAACCGGTGTTCTGGTGCAATCCGTCGGTGGCGGCGGTGGCAATGGCGGCGTCAACATCTCGGGCGCGCTCAGCATTGCGCGGACAGGTTCCGGCGCGGCGGGGATCGGTGTTGGTGGTTTTGGCGGCAGCGGAGGCACCAGCGGCGTGGTCGACAACACCTTTGTGGGCAATGTCAGCACCTCGGGCGCGCGCTCGGCTGGCGTCATGGCGCAAAGCCTGGGCGGTGGCGGTGGTAATGGGGCCACGAATATTTCCGGCGCGATTTCTCTGGCCAGCAATTTCTCGGGCGGTCTTGGGATCGGCGTTGGCGGATTCGGCGGAGACGGCGGCACAGCGGACAACGTCACCCAGCAAGTCACCGGCAATGTCACCACGGCTGGCGATGACTCAGTCGGTATTCTGACACAAAGCCTTGGCGGGGGCGGTGGTAACGGCGGCACCAATATCTCGGCGGCCTTGTCCTTGTCCCGCTCGACCAATGCGGCCGTAGGCATTGGCGTCGGCGGGTTCGGCGGTGGCGGCGCGGATGCCGGTGCGCTGGTTCAATCGACCGTTACAGGCGGGGTTCTGACTGCTGGCGATCGCAGCACGGCCATTCTGACACAAAGCCTTGGCGGCGGTGGCGGCAATGGCGGCACGAACATCTCGGCCACGCTGGGTATCACCCAGCAAAACGGCGGTTCGGTCAGCCTGGGCGTGGGCGGATTCGGCGGCGGGGCTGGCAATGCTGGCGACGTTATCAGCACCCTGCGTTCCAATACGGACAGTAGTGGTGCAACTTCGGTGGTCACGACGGGCGTCGACAGCATCGGTGTGATGGCGCAATCCGTTGGCGGAGGCGGCGGTAATGGCGGTCTGAATGTTTCGGGCGCGGTGAACCTGACGGGCAAATCCGGTGCAGCGGTCGCATTGGGCCTTGGCGGCTTTGGTGGCGGTGGCGGTGATGCCGGTACGGTAACGCTGGACGTTCAAAGCGATGTAGTGACCGCAGGCGACGGGGCGCATGGTATCTTCGCCCAAAGCCTTGGCGGCGGTGGCGGTACCGGCGGTGTGAATATCTCGGGCTCATTGGCGCTGACCAAACCGTCGGGGTCTGACACGATCTTTTCCGTTGCAGCGGGCGTGGGTGGATTTGGTGGATCAGGCGGCGATGCAAGTGATGTCGACCTGGATTACACCGGCAACGTGCAGGCGGTGCCGATGGTGCTGCAATCCGACGGCACTTTCGCAGTCGATGAAAACAAAGGCGCCAGCGGAATTATCGCGCAATCGCTGGGCGGCGGCGGGGGTCATGGCGGCACCAATGTCTCTGGCGGAATCGCGATCAGCGGAAAACCAGGGGCGGGGCAAACGGATAGCAGCAAATCCTATGCAGTCGTTGTCGGGGTCGGCGGCTTTGGCGGGGGTGGGGGCAATGCCGGGAACGTCGACGTAAACATTGGCTCCGGCAGCACGATCATGGCGCATGGCACCGGCCAATCCGGTCTGCTAGCTCAATCCGTTGGCGGTGGCGGTGGCAATGGCGGTATGAACGTGTCGGGCGGGATCGTGTCCGACAGCTCGCTGATCGTAGGTGTTGGGGGGTTTGCAGGAAACGGCGGTCAGGCGGGCGATGTCACAGTCACGTCGCAAGCGGATATCACGGTCACGACGGACCCGGACGATATTTCGATCCCTGACACCACAACTTTCGAAGACAAGCTGCGCGATTTTCTGGGGGATACGATCGTAGATCAGACCGAAGAGCTGGCCTCGACCTATGGGTTGGAGCGTCTGTTCATCGATATGGGGGTCTTCAACGAAGAAAAGCCGGATACCGATGGCTCGGCCGGTTTGATGGCGCAATCCATCGGCGGCGGCGGTGGAAATGGCGGCCTGAACGTGTCGGGCGGGATTGCGCTGAGCAAGGATGGCAAGATCCCCTCGGTCACATTTGGTGTCGGTGGTTTCGGCGGCAATGGCAATGTCTCGGGCGATGTGACCGTGGATCATGCCGGATCGGTTGCCGTTGCGGGCAATTGGAAGCACGGCGTTCTGGCCCAGTCCATCGCGGGCGGCGGCGGTAACGGCGCGCTGAATGTGACCGGGCAGCTGAACTATGGCGATTCCAACAATTCCGACGGCAAAACCGACCTGAGCATCGTTGGTGGTCTGGGCGGTCATGGCGGCACCGGCGCAGATGCGGGCAACGTCGTTGTTACGCAAACCGGCAATATATCGACCAATGGCTATCACGCGCGTGGCATTTTTGCCCAAAGCATCGGCGGCGGTGGCGGCACTGGCGGGATCAACGCGACCTTTGTCGGCACCAAGGACAGTTCACCCATTGCCATGGGCATCGGCGGCTTTGGTGGCGGCGGTGGTGACGCTGGGGACGTGACCGTCATGAGTGGAACCGCCCTAGCGGCAGCAGGCACCATCACGACAGACGGTGTCGGCGCACACGGGATCGAGGCGTCCAGCATTGGCGGCGGTGGCGGTGACGCCGGGGTCAACGCGGTTGTGGGTATCAGCAAGACCAACGGCAGTCAGAGCAACGGCGGCACGGGCGATTCAACCGACCGCAAGACACCAACCAACACGGGTGTGGATGACTCGGTAATTGCCAATTACAACAACGTGCTGGATGAGCTTGAAGGCAAAGTGAATCCAGCGGATTCTTCTGGCAACAAAACCGGCATGTCGGCTGTGGTTGCCATTGGCGGCGATGCCGGAACCGCTGGGGATGGTGGGACGGTCGATATTGACCATTACGGCGATATTCTTACGAAACAAGACAGTAGCCACGGGGTATTCGGCCAATCCATTGGTGGTGGCGGCGGTAACGCAGCCCTGAACCTGGCCTTTGCCTATGAACTTGCCTCGGACCAAACCAACAAGGGTTTTGGCCTGGCCGTTGGCGGCGGGACAGGTCAGGGCGGCATCGGTGGGACAGTCGACGTGCGCAATACCGGCGACATCACAACGCTCGGTGCGGATTCCCATGGGCTGTTCGCGCAATCCGTTGGTGGCGGTGGCGGCAACGCGGGCTATAACTCGGCCTCGACCTCGGTGGATGGCGGCAACGTCAACATTCAGATCGGCCGGACCGGCGGTACCGGCGGCAGTGGCGGTGATGTTTATGCCAGCTCGGACGGTATCATCAGCACTGCGGGCGACCGATCTTACGGGTTCTTTGCCCAATCTATTGGCAACGGCGGCGGCAATTCTTCGTCAACCTCGGTCAGCATTGGCACGCCAAAGACCGGCGACAGCAAGGGTAACAAGGCCAGCGTGTCGGTCGGTTTGGCGGGCGGCACTGGTGGTGCGGCAGGTAACGTGACCTCTGTGGTCGCGGGCACCGTGGTCACCCAGGGCGACGATGCCCATGCGGTGTTCGCGCAATCCGTGGGCGGCGGTGGCGGTAATGGCGGCAAGGCCAGCAACTCGGCCGGCGGCGGCATTTCGGCATCACTGTCCATCGGTGGCACCGGCGGCTCTGGCGGCGTAGGTGGCACGGTCGATGTCACCAGTACCGCACGGATCGCAACGCTGGGGGAACGCTCAATCGGGTTGCTGGCGCAATCGGTGGGCGGTGCAGGTGGCACCGGCGGTATGGTGCAGGCGGGTCAGGGAAACCTTGATACGATTAAATCCTTCGTTAACCCATCAACCGTGGGGACGGCAGCCTCGATCAACATCGGAGGCACTGGCGGGGACGGCATGACGTCGGACATTGTGACCGTTGTGAATGACGGCATGATCACCACGGCGGGCACGATGGCGCACGGCATCTATGCGCAATCCGTCGGCGGCGGAGGCGGCATGGGTGGCCTGGTGGAAAACCGCATCATCAACCTGCGCAAAGAGATCGGCAACACAGCGACAATTTCGATTGGCGGCAATGGCGGCACCGGTGCGATGTCTGCGGCAGTGTCGGTCACTAACCGCGATGTCATCGCAACAACAGGTGACAAGTCTATCGGTATTTATGCGCAATCCGTTGGCGGTGGCGGAGGCGACGCGCAACAGGTGCGCAACATCATCTTGGGCCGATCCTCGGAAGGATCAACGACAAACGCCATTCTGATCGGCGGAACTGGTGGCACTGGCGGCGCGGGCAGCACGGTAACCGTCGTCAACGAAGCCGATGCCACGATCCTGACCGATGGTACGGAAAGTCACGGGATCTTTGCCCAGTCCATCGGTGGCGGCGGCGGCAATGGCGGCTCGACCATCTCGGTTGACGGGCGCTATGGCGGGGCCGAGGCCACTACGCGGCGGGCGCTGCAATTTGGTCTGGGCGGATCAGGCGGTACGGGTGGCACGGGCGGCAATGTCGCGGTGACCAATGCCGGTACGATCGTGACAACGGGTGCCGGTGCGCATGGTATCTTTGCCCAATCCGTCGGCGGCGGCGGTGGCAATGGCGGCAGCTCAATCACGGGGACATTGCGGCTAAAGACCGGGGACAGCAGCTCTCCGACCGCGCAGCTGAATATCGGCGGATCGGGCGGCAGCGGCAATGTTGCCGGCAACGTGGTCGTCACCAACACCGGAGACGTTCAAGTGGATGGCACAGGCGCCTACGGCATCTTTGCACAATCTGTCGGTGGCGGCGGCGGCAATGGCGGTCTGGCCGTTGCGATGGATGTGAACGACCTTAAGAACACAATGACGGGCAAATCCTATTCGAAGATCGCCATTGGCGGATCAGGCGGATCGGGTTCTGATGGAGGAGACGTCACGGTCAACCACACTGGCACAATTGTTGTGAATGCCGAAAACGGGTTTGGCATCTATGCCCAATCCGTTGGCGGCGGCGGCGGCAACGCGGGTTATTCGGTGTCGTCCCCGCTGGTCTCGGTGCTGGATTACACAATCTCGCAGGCGCTGGGGGCTCGGGAGGGATCCACCGGTTCGGTGGGCACTGTAACTGTCAATTCGACCGGAGATATTCTGGTCAATGGCGTGGGCAGCGAAGCGGTCTTTGTCCAATCGGTGAATGGCGGCGGCGGCAATACTGATGCCTCTGTCGATTTCACCACCACGACCGCTGGCGCGACCGGCTCGGTCGTCAGCAGCGATATCGCCCTTGGTGGCGACGACGTGTCGGGTATGGCGGGCAACCAGATCACGCAGGCCCATAACGGCAACATTGCCACCACAAGCGATCGCTCGACCGGCCTGATGCTTCAGAGTGTCGGTGGCGGCGGCGGTACATCCGCGACCACGGTGGATGTTCAAGACGGTGACGCTATCGACATCACCGCACGTCTGGGTGCGATTGACACGGACGACGCTGGTGGCGGAGACGTGGACGGAAGCCGGACCGGTGATGTTGGCACCGATGGCGCGTTCTCGTCCGCCGGAGCGGCGCAATCCATCGGCGGCGGCGGCGGTAAGCTTGTGCTGAACAGCAATACGGATGGCGAAGCCGGGATCCAAAAGGCCGTGTCTGTGATCCTGGGCTCTGATCCCAGCTTCAACAACGATGGCGGCGATATCGACCTTTTGCTGGACGGCAACGTGTTCACAAGTGGTGACCGATCCTTTGGCCAAAGCGTTCAGAGTATCGGTGCCGGTGGGGGCGAAGTTGTCATCTCGGGTCTGGGGCGTGCGGATGTAACGCTGGGCGCGCAAGACGATTCAACCGGTGACGGTGGTGATGTCGGCTTTGCAAATATCGGGGACATGACTACCAGTGGAACTGGATCGCACGGGTTCGTTATCCAAAGTATCGGTGGCGGCGGCGGTCTCGTTTCAACCGATATGGAGGCCAGCCGGATCACGGTAAACCTGTCTGCTGCAAATGGCGGTGATGGTGGCGATATCGGATTCTCGCAATCCGGCAACATCGTCACGACGGGCGAAAATGCGATTGGTGTTGTGGCGCAATCGCTTGGCGGCGGCGGTGGCATGGTGGACTCGGTCTATCGCGGGGCTGCCGGTGGTGCGGGCTCTGGTGGCGCCATCGACATGACGCTTGATGGTAACATCCTGTCAGTGGGCGAGGGCGGCATCGGCGTCTTGGCACAATCCGAGGGGCGCGATGGCGCAGACGCGATCACACTTGGCTTTGACGGCGTCGTCATGGGCGGCACTGGTGAGGCGGGGTCAGTCGCATCAATCGTTGTGGACGGCGGCACCGACAATGTGCTGACCCTTTCTAAAGATACCCTGTTGATCGCCGGCAACGATCAATTGGTGAATGGAGGCGACGGCAACGAACAAATCTCTCTTGCGGGTACGGCCCTTGGCAACATGGATCTTGGCGCAGGCACCAACGGCTTTACCGTCGAAGACGGCGCGGACTTCTATGCGTTGGATACGGTCAATCTGGGTGCTGACGGCTTCATGCAGGTGAACGGTGATTTTGTACTGGGGGCCAATCTGGGTCTGGACGGAGATTTGACGGCGACGGTTGCGGCCAGTGACTTTACCTTCAGCGGCAATGTCAGCCAGACATTGAACCTGACCGGAAGCCTGGCCTTTGGAGCAACGGCAACGTCAACCTTCGACGTGTATTTCCTGACCTCTGGGGCACCTGGTGGCAACAGCGACCTGGTTAATGCCACCGGTAATGCCACCATGGGCGGTACGCTGGTGCCACTGCTGAATACGCTGGAAAGGGCCTTGCCGCTTGTCATCATCAATCCTGATGGAACCGCCGCAGACGCGGGCACGCTGATCGAAGACACTGTGGTGCTGGATTATTCCATCGGCCTGAACGGCTCCACCTCTGACGGCAGTTCGGTCGACCTGGTGATCACGCCGGATTATTCGACCCCCGGCATGAACGCCAATCAGGCGGCCATCGGGGATTACATCAACCAAGTTCTGAACGGGCAGGGATCGGCTGCCCAAGGCCAACTGTTCGCCTTGATCGGCAACATGCAGTCCGAGGCCGATGTCATCGCCGCAATCGAAAGCCTGTCGACTGCCGACTATGCCGCCGATGCCGTGGATGCGCTTTATGGCACCCGGGTATTTGCGGACACGCTGCACAATTGCGAACGGTTTACCGATTACCAGTTCGGGGATGACCCGCGCAATTGTGTTTGGTTCTCAGGCGGGCGGTCTTTTTATGACCGCGATCAGACCGGCATGTACGAAGAGCTGGACATCAACGACACCAACCTGTCGGCTGGTGTCCGTCTGCCGGTTGGGGATGAGCTATTCGCCGGGTTCGCGGTAGGCTATGACGAGATGAGCCTCCGGAACGGATCGAATTACAATGCAACGGGTGATCGGTTCAATCTGGGTGCCTCGCTGACCAAATACACCGGCGCTTGGGAGTTTGCAGCCCAGCTGTCGGCCGGTTGGTCAGACTATGATACGCTCAGCGCGGGCGGGATCAGTGGTGTGTTGCCCAACGGTCAAATCGTAAGCACCGTTGGTGTCAGCGAGATCAAGCACAAGATGAACCATCAGAACCTGCGTCTCAGCCTTGCTTATGACCACAGGTTCGCGGGCGGCAGTTCCTATCTGCGCCCTGAGGTAGCCGTTGATGCCACACGTCTGGCAACCGAAAGCAATGGCGATGCAACCCTGGCGGGGGTCGTTCTGCAAGACGATAGCGAGATGATCTATTCGTTCACGCCTTCGCTGGAAATCGGAACCGAGCAAACCCTGAGTGCCTCGCAGAAGCTTCGCGCAAGTTTTCAGGTTGGTGCCATTGTCTCGTCGGATGATACCGTATCGGTCACCGCCGGGTTCAACGGAGCGAGCACCGCTGACGGTGGGTTTTCAAACACCAGCTTTGTCGGCGACGCGCATGGCTTGGTCTCGGCCCGGTTGGGGCTGTTTGCGCTGGATGACAGCAGCTTTGTCAATCTGAGCCTCGATCATTTGTTCGGAGACTCAACCAGGGCCCTACAGGTAGGTCTTGGCCTTGGACTACAATTCTAATCGATGAGGGACAGCAGGATGAAAACTTGGATAAGCGCTTTGGGGGTCACATTGGGATTGGCAACTCCCCTTGCTGCGCAGGAAGGCGCAGCGCCGCCATGGTCGGTCAATTGCAGCAATCGGGCCGTTGGGTCCGAGTTGATCTGCGAAATGACCCAAAGCATCGTTTTGACCGAAAACAACCAAAGGCTTACGTCCATCGCATTTATAAAGGCTGCAGGTAAGGACGAGACTGAGACCGTGCTGACCCTGCCATTCGGTCTTTTGTTCTCGGAAGGGCTGGTTGCAAAGGTGGATGATGCCGAGGTCGCCCGTCTGGAGTTCCTGACATGCGAGGCACAAGGTTGTTTTGCCCGTTCGCCAGTTTCCCAGGAATGGATGTCTGCGATGCGGGCAGGTAATCAATTGCAGATCGACGCTAAAAACAGGGTCGGAGAGCCAATTTCATTTGGCTTCGATTTGACTGGGTTCAGCAAAGTATCCGATCTATTGCCCTGAGAGTAGTTTCCCTTCAATGCAAGAGCGTGCGGAGCCGAAAGGATCGGCTCCGCCGCGGTGTTTAGTCTTTCACGGGCATGTAAAGGTCGCCGCCTTCACGGAATTTGGCGGCCATCGCCTCCATCCCCTCTTTCTGCGCTTCAGTTCGAATGTCGTGGCTGATCCGCATCGAGCAGAATTTCGGCCCGCACATGGAACAGAAATGCGCCACCTTATGCGCTTGTTTGGGCAAGGTTTGGTCGTGGAATTCCCGCGCCGTTTCCGGGTCCAGCGACAGGTTGAACTGATCTTCCCAGCGGAACTCGAACCTGGCGCGGGACAGCGCATCGTCACGACGTTGCGCGCCCGGCAGACCTTTGGCCAAATCAGCGGCGTGAGCGGCGATCTTATAAGTAATAACCCCAGTTTTCACATCATCCCGGTCCGGCAGCCCCAGATGTTCTTTAGGCGTGACATAGCAGAGCATCGCACAACCAAACCAGCCAATCATCGCAGCACCAATGCCGCTGGTGATGTGGTCATAGCCCGGCGCGATATCGGTGGTCAGGGGGCCAAGCGTGTAAAAGGGCGCCTCGTGGCAACACTCCAATTGCTTGTCCATGTTTTCTTTGATCTTGTGCATGGCTACGTGTCCGGGGCCTTCGATCATCACCTGACAATCCTTGGCCCACGCGATTTTGGTCAGCTCACCCAGCGTCTCAAGCTCGGCAAATTGTGCCTCGTCATTAGCGTCGGCGATAGAGCCGGGACGCAGACCGTCGCCTAGGCTGAACGACACATCATAGGCCCGGCAGATGTCGCAGATTTCGTCGAAATGCTCATAGAGGAAGCTTTCCTTGTGGTGATGCAAGCACCACTTGGCCATGATCGACCCACCGCGCGACACAATACCGGTAACCCGTTTTACCGTCATCGGCACCATATGCAGGCGCACGCCTGCGTGGATGGTGAAATAGTCGACACCTTGTTCGGCCTGTTCGATCAGCGTGTCACGGAACACTTCCCATGTCAGGTCTTCGGCAATGCCGTTGACCTTTTCCAGCGCTTGATACAACGGCACGGTGCCAATCGGCACCGGGCTGTTGCGGATGATCCATTCACGGGTGTTGTGGATGTTGCGGCCGGTCGACAGGTCCATGACGGTATCAGCACCCCAACGGATCGACCAGACCATTTTATCGACCTCTTCTTCCATCGAAGAGGTCACAGCCGAGGTACCCATATTTGCGTTGATCTTGACCAGGAAATTACGCCCGATGATCATCGGTTCGCTTTCAGGGTGGTTGATATTCGCAGGGATAATGGCGCGACCAGCGGCGACCTCGTCCCGCACGAATTCCGGGGTCACATAGTCAGGGATGTTTGCACCCCAATCATTGCCTTCGCGCTGTTCAACGACAGCCTCGCGCAATTGGTTTTCGCGGATGGCGATGAATTCCATTTCCGGTGTGATGATGCCAGCGCGGGCATAGGCCAGCTGCGTCACAGCTTTTCCATCCTTGGCGCGCAGGGGGCGCGGGCGCACAGGGAACTCGGGCGTTAGCCGATCACCTTCGACAAAACCGTTGTCTTCCGGTTTGATCTCACGTCCATCATATTCTTCGACATCTGCTCGAGCCTCAATCCACTTGCGACGCAGCGGCGCCAGACCTTGCCGAATGTCCGTCATCACCTGCGGATCGGTATACGGCCCCGAACTGTCATACACGGGCAAGGGTGGCTCCCCCGCCGTGGGGTGGACCGAAATTTCACGCATTGGCACGCGCACATCCGGGTGCAATGTACCGTTTACATAGATCTTGCGCGATGCGGGCAGTTCACCGGCGGTGATTTTGGGGTTGGGGACGTTCATGTTGGTGCTCCTCAAGCAGTTCAACTTAAAAAGACACCAGATGAGTTTTGGCTTGGGGAAACGAGAAGGCAGACAGCCCCCTGTTCGGAGTGCGCTTGCCCGGTTTTGTGGCCTGCGCGCCCTAGCTTCCTACGCCAGTATCAACTGGGTCAGGTTCAAAGGGTCGCGTCGCCGGGCATTGCCCCGTCAGCCTCTCAGTCCCCTTGGTGGGACTCCCCTGCGTACAGGTGGTTTAGCTTGAGGTTCACGGCTTAAACAAGCACCAAAATTCATTTGTTTCAGATTTTCTCGAACGGCCGGGACCTTCCGTTCGGTGCAGCACGTCACCAGAAATACGGTCGCTATCTGATGTGCGGGCCGACCTATTCGACAGATACTCCACATATCGACGGTAAGTTAAACGCTGTTATTTCACATAAGACGTATTATAGGAAGATTGCCTCATTTGAAGGAGAATTGTCGGAGTACGTAAATAATGGGACTGAATTATTGAGACTCGTCTTCCCCATAATTCAACGACTTAAGATTTTCATGCATTTTGGTGGATTTCGCTGACTTGGACTTATCAAGCTTGTCTCAGACTGCAGCAATACGATCGTCGACTGCAACGCGCATTGGGAACTTCCGAGAGCGGACACAACTCGCAGACCGACAGCTTCACAGCGTAAGGTTTTGTGCTGAACAATGTTGAGCGACTAAGTGCCCTGCCCTGATCACTTCCGGCCCTTACCGGGCTTTAGTCGGTCGTTCAGCATTCTGCAGTGCGGCTCGACATTGCGGACATTCGCTGCACGTGCGCAATCAGAAGATGGGTGAATTTACAGTTTGCGGACAAAGGGTGAATTCGCTGCGTTTGCACCAAGGTCTGCAATATCGAGTAACCGGCCGCATATGCGCGGCTGGTCTTTCAGTTTTACCGATCTCTGAGGAGATTTTCTGGTCGGCTCTGCTTCGTCGGTGGGGGGGGACGTTCAGCTGGTTTCACCAAATCCTTTCGGTACTGGCAGGTCAGGCAAGCTTGCCGCACGTTTCTGCAAGGCCCGCCCGATGACCACGCGGCTGATTTCCGTCGTCCCGTCCACGATCCGCAGCATTTGTGCAAGACGGGACAAACGATCCAGACCATAAGGCTGCAACAGCCCCATGCCGCCCAGCACTTGCGTGCAGGTATTTGCAGCCTTCACTGCGGCATCTGGCACAAACCGTTTGGCATGGGCGGCCATCAGTGGGCCCTCGGGCGTGCCAAGGGCTTTTGCCGCCTTGCGGTACAGCAGTTTCGAGGCTTCAAGATCGGTCGCAACTTCGCCCAGCATCCACTGGATCCCGTCCAGATCGAGGTTCTTGCCACCGAACATCTTGCGGTTCTTGGAATAGGACAGCGCCGTATCTAATGCAGCTTGCATCAATCCACAGCATCCTGACGCAATCGAAACGCGGGCAATATCGATCGCCATGAGTGAACCTTGCAGGCCCTGACCAATGGGCAGGATGATATTGTCTTCGCTCACCATGACTTTGTCCATGTACATCTCGGCCAGAGGCAGGAAGTTGTAGGACGGGGTGTCGTAGAGCGGACCAAAGCTGAGGCCCGGAGTGTCGGCCGGGATGGCAATCATCGCCATATCCTTGTGGCCGGGCTCATTGCTGGTCTTGACCACCGTGAAATAGATTTCAGCCTCGGTCGCCAGGCTGACCCATGCCTTCGCACCGCTGATCGTCCATGTGCCGTCATCATTGATCACGGCCCGCGAATACATGTTTGTGGCATCCGATCCGGATTGCGGTTCGGTCAGTGCAAAGTTCGCCAGTTTGCGGCCCGAAGTCAGGTCTCGCGCCCATTTTTCCTTGAAGGCATCTGTGCCATAGCCGCAGCCCGCGAAGGTGCAGATGTTATGCATCGACAGGGCAAAGGCATAAGCGCCATCTCCGAGCCCCAGTTGTTCGTAGACCTGAATGCCCTCTGAAAGTGGCAAGCCCTGGCCGCCAAACTCTTCGGGGGCGTACAGCCCAGTCAGACCAGCGGCCCCGGCCTTGTCCGACGCATCACGGGGCCATGTCTTCGTGGCGTTCCAGGCGTCCACATTTGGCAGGATGACCTGCTCGGCGTGGTCGCGTGCAGCCTGGAGTATGGTGGCGAGTTTGTCTGACATTGGTGGATCCTTTCAAGGGCGATTGTTCTCAGATGACGCCACAACCCGGCAATCGTGGATGGCCGGACTGATGAGCTATGAAGGCGAAACTTCAGCTGAAAATGTTTCTCTGCGGCAAGACTTAGCGAGCCAGCCCGTTAAGCTCTATCTCGTGCGCTGACAGATAATTGTCCAAAAGTGACAAATGGCCGCTTATGTTTGTGATTTGCGGTATGAGCTGGGCGTGCTTCCGGTCCAGCGTTGAAAGGCCCGGTGGAAATTGGCCGCCGACGAAAATCCGACATCATGTGCGATGGCTTCAACGCTTTTGCACCCCGCCTGAAGATCACGGATTGCGATGTCGCGCCGCAGGGCATCCTTTATGGCCTGAAACGACGTGCCATCCGCGTGTAGCCTGCGGATCAGGGTGCGCGGGGTCATGTGCATTGCGGATGCTGTCTGTGTTAAGGTCGCCGAATCCCAACCTGTCTGACCCAGATACGTGCGCACCCGCAGCGATTGGGTGTGTTCGCGGGAAGAGGTAAAAATCCAGTCTCGTGGCGCGTTTTGCAAAAACCGGTCAAGATCAGCTGTGCTTCGAGTCTGCACAGGGCCCATTACATTCGGATCAAACGCGATGGCGGTGGCGGGTTGGCCAAACCGCAGCGGTGCAGGAAAGATAATCGCGTAATCCTGATCAAAGTCCGGGCGATCAAACGCGAAATCAACGGCCTTAACCGGAACCTCATGCCCTGCCAGCCAAGACATGAGCCCGTGGGCAAGTTTGAGGATCAGCATATGTCCAAACCGCTGAAGCGGCACTTCGCCTTGTGGTTTCAGGGTAAGTACCAACGCGTTGTCGGCGTCCTCCAGATCAAACTGATAATCATCCAGCAACAAGTTCCAGAACGTTGAAAACCGGTAGAGCGCCGATGCAAGAGACGTGGCTTCCCTGACAGTGGTCAGAAGATGTTTTAGGGCCCTCGGCCGGATGGGTCTGCTCCAAAGCCCCATCATCTCATCACCGGTCTCAACTGCTGCAAGTTGATAGAGGCAAACGATCTGATCCAGCGTGACGCGACCATTCGGCGAGCGCGTATCCGCGTTCAGACCGGACCGGCTAAGCAGCGACGCCATTTGCGCCTCTGGGCATAGGGCACGTAGCGCCGCCAGCCAGTCATCGACAAACTGGCTGGAAACCGTGGAAAGGATCGTTGGCGTGACATTGGTCATAACGCCTCAGGAGGTATCACCAATTCCGGTCGACATGAAATGCAGGCTTGCAGATGGCGGCTTTCGCAGATGACAGAATGTCAATGAATCAACCAGATAACGCTCTGCTTGAACTCATTTCAGTGTGGTCAGGCGACTTCGAACAGTGCTGCGGCGCCCATGCCTCCGCCGACACACATGGAGGTCACCACGTATTTCACGCCACGACGCCTCCCCTCAATCAGAGCATGCCCGACTTGTCTCGCACCTGTCATGCCGTAGGGGTGGCCAATCGATATCGCACCGCTGTTCACGTTGTAGATTTCGGGATCAATCCCAAGATGGTCGCGGCAATAGAGAACCTGGCAGGCAAAGGCTTCGTTAAGCTCCCAAAGGCCGATGTCTTCGATGCGAAGACCTGCATTCTTAAGCAGCTTTGGAATGGCATAGATTGGGCCGACCCCCATCTCTTCCGGTGCGTTTCCTGCAACAGCCATGCCGCGATAGATACCTAGCGGTGTGAGGCCCTGCTGCTCAGCCACTTTGCCTTCCATGAGCACACAAGCCGAGGCCCCGTCAGAGAGTTGGCTTGCGTTTCCGGCAGTAATCACGCCTCCTTCGACAACCGGGTTCAATGCCCCAAGTGTTTCAGCCGTCGTGCCCGGCCGGTTGCCTTCGTCTATTGACAAGGTCACCTCGTCCAGGGTTTCCTCTCCGGTTTCGCGGTTCTTGACCCGCTTTATCGCAGTGATCGGAACGATCTCGTCATCAAAGGCGCCAGCGGCCTGAGCCCGGGCGGTCCGACCTTGAGAAAGTGCAGCGTATTCATCCTGGGCGTCACGACTGATCCCATAGGTCCGCGCCACATTTTCCGCCGTCATCAGCATCGGCATATAGGCATGTTCAGATTGGTCGAAAACGTTTGGATCATTTGCGTTGCCGCTTCCAGCCCGGCAATCCTTGGCAGCCTTTGGGTGCCCCCGGCGCCTGGCAGCAGCCCCAGCTTGATCTCGGGCAGCCCCATCAATGCATCCGGCGTGGCGACACGGTAATCACAGGCAAGTGCGATCTCCAGCGCACCACCCATCGCGGGACCTGCTATCGCAGCGATAATGGGTTTCTTGCTGGTTTTAATCGTTACACAAATGTCTGGCAGGTCCGGCTTGTCCCAACCAGCCATATGTACCCGTCAAAAACGCAAACAACGCCAACAGGTAAAGGGCAGCGAATACGATGGTGGTTATTCTACAAACCAAGTCGAGTTTTACACAGAGCGAGTCAGTGCTGCGCAACCGTACTCAGCTACGCACCAAACTGGTCACAGAGCGCCTTCGTCGCCAAGGAACTCGATACCAGCTGTCGCGCCATCACTGTAAGCAATACAATTCCAAGGAGCACGGTCCTCACCAACGCCGACGGTTACTTGTGTTCCCGCCTCGCTAAACGCAGACGACATCACCACGACTTGCGAATTGTTCGTCGTATTGGCGACATCTCGCAGACATGCCTGCTGGGCAGGAGTCAGTTCTGAGGACGCAGTAGAGCTGCCAGTATCTTCACATGCTGCAACGGTTAGAGACCCAATTAGTACAGCTGTGGGGGTCATAAATCTCTTCATTCTTGTTCCCTCGTTGGTTCTGCCTAACATTTGGTCAAAGATGTTCTACAAAATCAACTATTCGATTGTGTCGACATTTCTGCGCAATTGCGGGCGCTAAACGGGAATGATCTTTTTCGATGGCAAGAGTCTTTCGGGCAGCAGGTCCATTCAAGCTTCCGTTTTGGGCACGATGCATGCCGTAGCTGAAGCACTCTAGAATGACGATAACGCGGGACTAAGCCGCCTCTTACACGGCCGTCAATTTAAGCCGGAAAACCTCGTCTCATGATCAGAGCTTTTTGCATTTACTAACTTTCTGAACGGTGTTGTGAATTTTGGCGTAAAATCACAAGCCGTTTTGCGGAATATCTGTATATCGGCTGTGTTCCTGCGCGGGCTTAAAGTCCCGAACAGACAAATAGACTGGTCTGTCCCATGACCAGACTATCCCCGCGTTGCCAATCATCCCAGATTAGGGTGACGCGGGGAACTTTAAATCCAAGCGGCGGTCCTTGCCGTATTAAGCTTAACCCAATCCAATAGTGATTTGTGAGGGGGTAACGAGTTACGGCCTCGCCATTGTGCGGGGCCTTTTTTGTTGAAGGTAAAAAAGGCCAGCTTCACAATGCGGATCCACTCACACACTTGCATTGCGAAGCTGGCAAACAACTCTCCTACAGGGGGATGGTTAGTAGGAGGTGGCAGCACAATTATGGGACTGTGCAAGGCGAAATAACTACAGAATGATAGGATGCGCTAGGCGTTCATCGGTATAGGTTGGGTATCCGAAAGTATAGTTACACTCGACCAAGCTTAATCTGCAGTGCCAGCTTCGAAACACCCTCTCCGCACGGTGCAAAAAAGCTATACACCAGAACTTTCGGAAGGAGATGCCCGCCGGAGACGGCGGCATAGATAGGATATCTGACGTATTTTAAGAAAACTGGAAGCGCCCAAAGCAGCTAGATACCCATTTTTTTTCGGTTTTTCCGAGAGTTTACTACTGATGGCTTGGCCTAACTCACAATTCTGGCTCTTTTAGTAGGCGCCAAACTTGACACAAAAGTAAGGTCTGTATTGGGCTTGAACCCGTTGTTCGCTAAATCGCGACGAGTGTATGTTTGCAGACTTTGCGGCCGAAGATGTTTTAACACAAAATATGTTTGGCCTGAAAAGTTAACGAATTAAACTGTTCCTCCAAGCCGATGTTTTTCCTATCGTTGGTGAGAAATTGCGTGTCGGGAGGTCTTAATGAACAAGCTTATCTCAGTAGCGGGTGCGGTCTGCTTTGCTTTAACAGGAGCTTGGGCCGACGAGCATACCCCGCCCAACATTCTTGTCATCATGGCAGATGACGTGGGTTGGGCGAGCGTCGGCGTTTACCATGGGGGTGTCAAAAGCATCGAGACGCCGAACTTGGATCGCCTCTCGTCTGAAGGTGCTCGTCTCACGGATTATTATGCCGAGCCAAGTTGTACTGCCGGCCGATCAGCTTTCATGACCGGACAGTTACCTATTCGGACTGGCATGCACACGGTAGGGTTGCCGGGGGATCCGATAGGGTTAAACCCAGATGATCCGACGCTTCCGATGTTCTTGAAAAAGTTGGGATACACGACGGGCCAGTTCGGTAAAAACCACTTGGGCGATCTCAACGAGTTCCTACCGACTACAAAAGGTTTCGACGAGTATTGGGGCTGGCTCTATCACTTGAATGCCATGGAATATACGTCTGATCCGGATTGGCCAGACGATCCAGAATTCAACGCGCAATTCGCGCCGCGCAACATCATTCATTCTTTTGCTACAGACGAGGAGGACGAAACAGTCGATCCGCGTTTTGGAAAAGTCGGGAAGCAGCGCATCATTGATGACGGACCTGCGCCGCCGGAACGCCAAAAGACTTTGGATGACGAAGTGACATCTTACACGAAGGACTTCATTTCTCGTGCAGTTGAGTCGGACACTCCGTTTTTTGTCTGGATGGCTCCAGCCCGTGCACACGTCTGGACCCACCTCAGCCCCGAATACGAAGCTATGTTGGGCAATGGGCGCGGACTTCAGGATGTTGTCATGAAGGAGTTGGACAACAACGTTGGTAACGTTCTCAGCCACCTTGAAGATCTGGGAGTCGCCGATAATACCATAGTGATGTTCACCGCCGACAATGGCCCGGAAACACTAACGTGGCCCGACGGTGGTACGACTCCTTTTCATGGGGAAAAGGGTACTACCTGGGAAGGTGGATTTAGGGTTCCTGCGATTATTCGCTGGCCGGGCAAAATTCCTGAAGGACAGGTTTTGAACGGTATATTCAGCGGCATGGACTGGATGCCAACACTTGTTGCTGCGGCTGGAGGTCCCTCAGACCTGAGAGAAAAACTTCTAAAGGGCTATGAAGGCTACAAAGTGCACCTCGATGGTTACAACCAGCTATCTTACCTGACAGGTGAGGATGAAGAGAGCAATCGACGCGAGCTGATTTACTATCAGGGTACGGACCTCCAAGCAGTACGCTACAACGATTGGAAAGCGCACTTTGTCGTTCAAAACCACGGCTGGTCAGGCCCGAAGGAAGAATTGGTCGCCCCGTTACTCTTCAACCTTCGCCGCGATCCTTACGAGAAAGCTGCGGAGGAAAGCGGGATGTACGTCCGCTGGATGGGTGAGAAAATGTGGGCATTCGGCCCGGCCGCCCGACTAGTGCAGGCACATCTCGCTACCTTCGAGGAGTTCCCTCCGCGCGGGAAGCCGGTCGCCAATCAAGACCATGTTGAAGAACAGACATCAACCGAAGGCGGCATCTCTCAGTAGAGGAAGCGAGGCAACCAATACGCCTTTCTCACTGCGGCGTGGGCATCCGGCTCGGATCATCGGATGCCCCAGAAAACCGATTAGGAATTTTGCAAAAAAGCGAAACCTCTACGAGAAGGAGTCCTCCATGAGTGCTAGATTAGTCCTTCTGCTTGCTGCCGTTGGCCTCGTGCCAATCGCGTTATCATACGGTCTGATACCCGGCAGTTCGATCCCAGCTTTGCTGGGATTTCCGGTGGAAGGGACCAACCAAACCCACGTGTTCCGCGCGATTATGGGTCTTTACCTGGCAAACGCGTTGTTTTGGTTGGCGGCCGCTTCGAAACCAGAATTACAACGCCCCGCGCTGTGGGTGCTTTTTTTGTTTATGTCGGGACTGGCCGTTGGACGCATGCTAAGCATTCTTATCGATGGAGTTCCAAACGGGTTACTTCTATTTTATCTTGCGGCCGAGATAGCTTTTGCAGCTCTGGCGGCGGTTTCCCTGAGAAAAGTACAATGAAACAGGAAGTGTAAAGTGCTGAGGTTTTTCTTTGTTCTCTCGATGATTACAACTGCGTCGGTTTCGACATCCGGTCTGGCACAATCGTCATCTGTCCAGACTGCGGTGGACAAAAATTTTTTAGAACTTGAGACTGCCGTTGACGAGGCGGGGCCTACTCCAATCGCATCGATAGACCACTCGCGTCTGGCTAAAGCCGAAGGCGTAGAAATGCCCGCGTCTCGTGTGCTCATTTTCTCTGATCCTGAGATAAACACACCCATTCTGAAAGAGACCGTGCGAGCAGGTTTGGACCTTCCTTTTCGCGTTCTTTCCTTCGATCAGGATGATCGCCCGCAGATTACCTACACGGACTCCCAGTTTCTCAAAATCCGGCATGGGCTCACGGACGCGTCTTCGGTGCGTGTATTTCAGAGCAAGATGCTCGAAGTTCTAAACGACTTGGATGCAACACCAGCGCCGACCAACGGGTTGTTTGCCGACTATGGCGTCATCGAACTGCGATCTCAGCTCAGCGTACCAGAGGCAGTCGAACGTCTCAGGACAGCTGTGATGGGACAGGACGATACTGTCTGGTTTGGGGAAATCGATTTTGCGACCGAAGCATCCCAACTAGGGGTGGAACTGCCGGATGCAGTTCTCTTACTGTTCGGCGGACCAGCGCCCGGTGGCGTAGCTATGGCGGGCTTTCCGGCAATTGGTTTGGATGCCTTTTGCCAAAAACTTTTGGTTTACGCGAATGAAGAAGGCGGCTCCGTAGTCATTTTCAATGACATCGCTGCCCTCGCGGAGTTGCACTACGGTTTTTCAGCCGAACCTCATCACGGATTGAACAAACGGCTTACCGCAACATTTCGCACGGCAATTGAGTAGCCGCTGTTTGGAAAACGCACTAGAAACCCGTTACCTATTGGCCATCTTTTCGTCGTCTGCTTTGGGGCTCAGTGCAGTCGTTCTCCGCGCGTTAAATGAAGGACTGCTTTTTATTTGTTTGGTTAGAAAATCTCGGATTCTGGAGTCTCAAAAATTGAAAACTCTAAGTAGCTGATTTTATTGGAACCGCAGTCTCACCATTAAGGTGATCCGACAAGAATTGTCGGAGTACGTAAATAATGGGACTGAATTATTGAGACTCGCCTGTTATTGAATTCAACACCTTGAGATTTTTGCGCTTTGAGAGGGTTTCGACGGTTCAAGCGCTTCAATTCGACGTAAAATAGTAAGCCAATGAGCCTCTTCGCAACCTGGAAACCGGCGCAGTGTGTGTTACTTGGGCGTGATTGATCAGCAGAATATCCTGCCTCAGCGTTCGGCCCAGAGCCGACCTCCAGCCGCCAACCGAGATGCTGCGGTCGCAGCTCGCTTTGCCGCCATTCGCTGCACTAGCGAAAAAGGAGGCCTGTCGAACTCTCGAACTGCAGGCACTGCTGCAACTGGTATTATCTGATGAACATTCATTTAGGTAAGGATGGGCCGCGCAGCGATTTGTCGATAGCTATAACTGTTACTCGGCAAGAAGATACAACTTCAATTGCAGGCGCCCCTAGGACGTCACAAAATCACTAAGGACCTTAGGCATCTCATCGGGAAGATTGTTAGCCTCCCCAGGTTCGGTTTCGATCTCAAATAAAGGTCGTATTTGAATGAAATGTTAAGTTACGCTACTTCGCGCCAAATTCTCTGTTTTTGTCGCTCTGAAAGGTTTGTTCTCACACAAAAAAGTGCATCCATCGAAATGAAAAAGTAGCAAGTAAGGGCGACTTGCAACAATAGGTTTGCCATGAAGCTCTAGAACCATCACCTTAATCAGCCAATTATGCCTGGTACCAACTTGACAGCTATCCGACATGTCGCTCTGATGAAGAGGGAAAGTATTGGGGTAGAGCTCAACATGCGTGAATTTTATAGCGGTTTTCCGCGCGAATGCGGGATGTTAGTTCTTAGTCGCTCGGAGAAATTTTCGCTCTACGCTGGCTCACATGACAAATCACATTATGTAAAGGCGGCTTCGTGACAGATGTGATGAAGGCCTATGTCAGATTTGTGGACCGTGCCAACAGGACGATTGGGCGGGTCATCATGTATGGCATTTTTCTTATGATGGCGATCCTGCTGTATTCCTCTGTGTCCAAGACCTTCTTTGTACCCTCGCTCTGGACCCTTGAAATGGCACAGTTTGCCATGGTCGCTTACTACATCCTTGGCGGTCCTTATGCGATGCAGATGGGTGCGAATGTCCGGATGGACCTGCTGTATGGAGAATGGACAGACCGCCGAAAAAGCCAGGTTGACGTGCTGACGGTGCTTTTTCTGATCGTGTATCTGGCCTTTCTATTGTGGGGAGGTTGGGACAGTTTGATGTACTCGTTCCAATATGGCGGCGAGAGGTCCTCGTCCGCGTGGCGCCCCTATATCTGGCCCATCAAAACGATCATGGTGGTTGGCATTCTGCTGATGCTGTTGCAGTCAATCTCGGAACTGTTCAAAGACATCTTGCGGTTGCGAGGACATGATATGGGTCCGAAAGATGATGAGCCGGTGCATATGGCCCCCGAAGACCTTGAAGGGGGACACCGCGGGTGAGCTATGAATTGATAGCCGCGCTCATGTTCTCGACCATGATGCTGATGCTGTTAACCGGGCAGCGTGTATTCGGGGCTATCGGGTTCGTAGCAGTGATTGCCGCCTTTTTCCTGTGGGGCGACAGGGGGGGCTATGATCTGGGGTTTGCGGCAGCGATCAAGGTCATGCGCTGGTACCCCCTGCTTACGCTGCCGATGTTCATTTTCATGGGATACGTTTTGTCGGAATCCCGGATCGCGGATGACCTGTATCGTATGTTCCATGTCTGGATGGGCGGTCTTTCCGGCGGGCTGGCTATAGGCACAATCGGTCTGATGGTTCTGATCTCAGCCATGAACGGATTGTCCGTTGCAGGTATGGCGATTGGAGCGACAATTGCTCTGCCCGAATTGCTGCGCCGGAACTATGACAAGCGTATGGTGACGGGGGTCATACAGGCCGGTTCATCCTTGGGAATTCTCGTGCCGCCTTCCGTTGTGTTGGTCCTTTACGCCATGATTGCCCGTCAACCGGTCGGACAGCTTTGGCTGGCAGGTGTTATTCCCGGTTTGATGATGGCCACGCTGTTCATCATCTACATCGCCATCCGCTGTCGCCTGAACCCATCGCTCGGCCCTGTGATGAGCGCCGAAGAACGCGCGCAGGTCACCTGGAGCGAAAAACTCCGCCTGCTGGGGGCTGGTCTGCTGCCCATAGGCATCTTTGCGGTGATGATGGTGCCCTTCGTGAATGGCTGGACCTCACTGGTCGAAAGCTCGGCCTTGGGGGCAATCGCGGCCTTGATGGCGGCGGTTCTGAAACGCCGCATGACGTGGCAGGTCTTTGAGACCTCGATCAAACAGACGCTTGGAATTACCTGCATGTTCATGTGGATCATCCTTGCTGCCCTTGCCTTCGGCGCGGTTTTTGACGGGCTGGGCGCGGTCAAGGCGATCGAAAACCTGTTTACGGTGCAGCTGGGCCTGAACCCGTGGATCATCCTGATCCTGATGCAGCTCAGCTTTCTGGTTATGGGTACGTTTCTGGATGACACCGCCATGCTGGTCATCGTCGCTCCGTTATACGTGCCGCTGGTCGGTGCGCTGGGGTTTGATCTGATATGGTACGGTGTCCTCTACACGATCACATGTCAGATCGCCTATATGACTCCGCCTTTTGGGTACAACCTGTTTTTGATGCGGGCCATGGCCCCACCAGAGGTGACGATTGGAGATATTTACAGGTCCATCATACCGTTTGTGGCAGTGATGGCATTGGCTTTGGGATTGGTGATGGCCTTCCCAGACATCGCATTGTGGCTTCCGGGCATCGTCTACGGAAACTGAGCACGTAAAGAACGAGAAACCGGGTTAACCGGATCAAGTTCAATGAAAAGCACAGGAGAGGAAGACCATGACTACAAGACGTAGATTTTTGCGGACCGCCGCTTTGGCCGCGCCCGCGACGCTTGCTGCACCGGCTATAGTAAAGGCGCAGGCCCCCATCAAATGGCGGTTCCAGACCTATGCCGGAGGCGCGTTGGGCGAGCATGTGACCAAGCCTGCAATTGACTACATCAACGCCAATGCCAACGGCGAGCTGGAAATCGAGCTGTTCTTCGCAGATCAGATTGTACCCACGGGCGAGCTGTTCCAAGCGCTTCAGCGCGGAACAATCGACGGGGTTCATTCGGACGATGACTCGATGGCGTCACCGACACCGCTTCGCGTCTTTGGCGGGTACTTCCCCTTCGCGACAAAGCACATTCTCGACGTGCCGGTTTTGTTCAATCAATACGGGTTGGCGGACATTTGGCGCGACGAGTATGCCAAAGTTGGCGTTCAGTGGTTGTCTGCAGCTGGGCAAGACCCGTGCAACTTCAACACAAAGAAGGAAATTACATCGGTTGCTGATCTGGATGGGCTAAAACTCTACACCTTCCCAACCGCTGGTCGGTTCCTCGCCAAGTTTGGCGTCGTGCCGGTGAACATTCCCTACGAAGACGCGGAAGTCGCCGTACAGACCGGAGAGCTTGACGGCATGGCGTGGTCTGGCATTACCGAGGATTACACGGTTGGCTGGGCCGATGTGACGGACTATTTCCTGACCAACAACATATCGGGTGCGTGGATCGGATCTTGGTTTGCAAACCAGGAGCGTTGGGCAGAGCTACCGGATCACCTGAAATCCGTCGTGATGGCAGGTATCGAAGCAGGTCACACCTATCGCAATCAATGGTATTGGGGCGGAGAAGCGGCACTGCGCGCAAATGGCGATAAGCTGGAATTGCGATCAGTGCCAGCGTCCGAATGGGCCGAGGTCGAGAACGCGGCCAAAGAGTTCTGGGAAGAAATTGCCCAGGAAGGCGAAGTGCATGAGAAAATCGTTGGAATTTTCCGAGAATACAACAGTGTGATCAACCAAGCCGGTGCGCCGTACAACTTTGAGTGATACGCTTAGAAGTGGCCTCTGACAGGGGCCACTTCAAATTCCCTTTTTAGTATTGTGGCAGCCAGATTAAATCTCGGAGCATTTTCTAACTGAAGGCGTTGCCAGGCAAGTTGCAATCTGTGTCAGTCAGGCCAGTAGAATTGTCTAAAATGTCGCGCCGAGTTTTCACCACTCGGCGAGAGTGAGGTAGTTAGTGCCTGACCATCGGTCAATGGTGATGCGACTGTGAAGCACCCGTTTCCCAAAAGACCTGTTCAGAAAACCTTAGTATAGCGAGCCGTTTTCCAAGTACGGTGATCTGATTGGTCGCCCGTTGGCACTTCGGCGAGACAAAACCGCGCCGTTGTTTGCAATTGGTTATTAGGGAGGAGTTCAGCATGACGGACATTTCAGTAATAGGTCTTGGGTCCATGGGTACAGCGCTTGCGCGAGCTCAAATGAAAGCAGGCCGATCTGTAACTGTTTGGAATAGGACACCCGAGAAAGCTAGCGCTCTTGGTTCCGAAGGAGCAACTGTGGCGGCCACTGTTTCTGAGGCGATATCTGCCAGTCCTGTAACGATTACCTGCGTAAAATCGCACCCGCAGACAATAGAAATCTTGTCCAATGCGGCTAATTCGCTGCCCAACAAGACCATAATCGAACTCTCAACTGGAGGCGCAGAGGATGCTGAAGACTTAGCGCAACTCGTGGAAAACGCTGGCGCCTCGTGGATGGTTGGCATCATCAATGCTTATCCGCATATGATCGGAGATAAGGATACCGTACTGTCGGTCGTTGGAACCGAAGAACAGTGGAAGATCCACGGTCCAATCATTAGAAATTTGGGCGGAAGCTCTGTCCATGTGGGTGACCAAGCCGGAATGCTGGCTGCACTCTTTGCGGGACTTTTTACGGTTCGCCAAGGTTTCATGTGGGGAATGATTTACGGAGCGCTGGCAGCGAAGAAAGCAGGTATCCCTATGCAAACCTTCTCAGATCTTGTGCCCATATCTATGGGAATGATGAAACCCTATTACGACTATTTTGCTGCGACAGCGCCTCAAGCCACCTATGACAACCCACCAGCTTCGATGAGTACTTACGCCGCAGCTTTGGAAGATGTTCTCGCTAGTTTTGAGGCTCTTGGCGCCCGGGATGAATTGCCCCGACTGTTTGTTGAGATGGCGCAATTGGGTATGGATCAAGGGCTTGAAGACAAGGCTCTCACTGCGATTATAGACGTCCTTGCGCAAAAGCAATAAGTTATCACAACGATAGAGCAAACCGCGATTTCTGCTTTGGGCTCAAGGCGGCCATCAGAGCCAATGCAGCATCCGGGCGGCAGACGTTACTCACATGTACCGAAACGGCCCATTGAGGACTTTGATCCGAAGCCGCATAGCTGCGTCGCGGCAACTGCAATGCGGACGTTCGTTTCATATCGGTCAGTGAAATGTCACTGCCAACGCAGCGTGCTTTTAGGTATCCGAATGGCCAACCTGATGTGCGTCGTAGCTTGCTTCCAGTTCTCCTCTCAAAAACTGTCCAAACTTCAGGGGGTCGAATCTCGCAGTCCCTGTCCCAGGGAGCGGCGCGATTTCAGCGGAGACATGTGGGTCGAAGAAGAACGGTACGGAATAGCGCTGTTGTCCGGTCGCATTGATGACCCGGTGCGGGGTGGACAACAACTTTCCGTTGGAGAGTCGGTGCAGCATATCGCCTACATTGACCACGAAGGCATTGTCGATAGGCGGTGCATCCACCCAATGACCCTCAGGCGTCTGGACTTGCAAACCACCAACATTGTCCTGTGCGAGCAATGTCAGACATCCAAAGTCCTTGTGGGGTGCAGATCCGTAAAGATCACCCAAAGCCTGTGGCGGTTGTGGTGGATAGTGGAGTAGGCGCAGCCAAATCGTTGGCGTCTGGAATGCCCTGAGGATCGAACGATCCGCGGCGCCAATAGCGTCAAGGGCAAGACCCATGAGTTTGTAACCCAGTTTTGTCATCGCGTCGGCATAAGCCTCGCAGGCTTCTCGGAAACCTTCCAGAGCGGGCCATTGATTTGGTCCGGACAGATAGACGGCAGGGTCGACCTCTGCATCCTCGCGCATCATCATGAACGATGCGGACTGATTGGGTTTAGTCACCTTGGCCAGGTCAGAGTTCACGTCCGTAGAGGTGTTGATCGCGATGTAGCCACGATGACATTTATTTAGTGCAATTGCCTGTTTTTCGATCTCCGGCAGTGCATGAAATTCCGTCGAGGCGGCAAACACGGCAGCGCGCAAGTCAGGATCAACGCCGTGATTAACAACATAGCCAAATCCGGTTTTTCCATAGGCTTCGGCGAATTCCAAGGCGAGGTTGGACGTATCCTCTCCATTGATCAGCGGTGCAAGATCAAGCACCGGGATTTCAGTGAATTCAGTCATCTGAGGTCTCCAAAATTGTTTTATTGGCTAATTCACAAATGGAAGACCAGCTATCCGGCAAAACGTTTTCGGCGATGAGCGCTGTGGCGCTCTAAGACAACAAGATGGAGAAACTTGGGCATATGCTGCAAGCTATGACAGACTAATTCTTCGATCAATCCATAACCACCGCGACCGGCCCAGGGCCAATTTCTAAGATCTCGGGGAGATTCGCGTTGCAACTTCACAAGACAAGTCACTTGTACTCAATTCCGCATTTTCTCGTTCTGAATCTCCAAACCAGACGGCTACTGAGGCCGATGTTTGTGAAGCAATGGCCCATCCGATAGTATCAGACAGCGTTCAAGCAGAAGTACCAGTTGGGAAACGACGGGAGGTTTAACCACGCTGGTAGATTGGAGATATATCTTCGTATGGCTCAATACCCTATCTTATGGTCGTTCCGTCGCTGCCCATACGCCATAAGGGCCCGTCTCGCATTGGCGAGTTCACGAGTCACAGTCGAGCTGCGCGAGATTCTTTTGCAGGACAAACCTGAGGCTTTCTTACAAACATCCCCGTCCGGAACAGTGCCCGCGCTTCGACTTCCAGACAAAGTAATAGATGAAAGCCTGGAAATCATGATTTGGGCGCTTCAACAAAATGATCCGCAGCGACTTTTGGATATGCCTCAAGAAGGTTGGGGCCTAATCGCGGCAAATGATGGCCCATTCAAGGATGCATTAGATCACACAAAATACGTCGTGCGGTATCCGGATTTAGACGTCCAAAAGGAGCGCAGGAAAGCGGCGAGCTACTTGCTCAACCTCGACGAGCGGTTAGTCGGGAGGGCCTGGCTTTTTGGAGATCGCCCCACTCTCGCCGATTTGGCGCTTCTACCATTTGTTCGCCAGTTTGCGCATATAGACCGGGCGTGGTTTGACGCACAGGAGTGGCCGAATTTAGTGGCGTGGCTGGATCAATTCCTGGACAGTGAAGTATTTTTGCTGGTGATGCGAAAGTACATAACTTGGTCAGAAGGCGATGCTCCGATTTGGTTCAACGGCTGAGCCGACACGTCGCATCACAGCCCAACCCAGACTTTAGACCAGGGGTCGCTTTGCCGCGAGGGGGCTAAGCTGCCGTTGGTGCACAGCGCAGTATTTCCATGGTCAGCATGTTCGAAATGCGGGCTTGCAGGACATTCGATTTGAACAGGATACTTATCGAAAACAAATGCTCTAAACTCAAGGCCGGCCTACTACAAAGTTTGGCACTATCCCCGCCTTCTTGATCGCTGCTTCAACATCATGCCCTGCGAAGAATCCATATCCTGAAATGAGTGCCGAATCTATGCCAACGCTGGATGCGCCCAGAATGTCTGTGTGTAGGCTGTCGCCAACCATCAGAACCCGGGACCTGTCGATGTGCCCGAGACGTTGAAAAGCAAGATCATAGATGTTGGTGAAAGGCTTTCCAAAGAACTGAGGAACAACACCTGTCCGGTCTGCCAGCCGGTGCGCGAAAAGACCGGGCTCTTTTGAAAACCCGTACTCGCGGGGCGCGACGATATCAGGGTTGCCGACCATTACCGGGCGAGGCCGTTCAAGCAAGGCCGTCTCTAGCATAGCTTGACGCGATTCAGTCCAAACCGCTGATCCTATCATTAGAAACCCGTCAACGGTTTCGTAGGGCTTCGGGTCATCCTCGAGGTAGGATAGTTTCAGCCCTTCCAAATCGCGAAGACCGGCGCTGGGGGTCGCCATCAAGCCCCAATGCAATCCACTTTGACCGTTTACTTCTGATAGCAACGTGGCCCGGCTGGTGATCACGTCTCGGGGCGCGAAGTCATAACCAAGCCTAGAATATTTTTCCAACAGAGTTGTGTGAGGAAACCCAGCAGCATTTGAAACGACCAAAACACGTTTGCCGGCGGCTTTCAGCGACCTGACTCGATCCGGTGTATCCGGGATTGCCGTGTCACCTATATTAAGAACCCCGAAGGCGTCGAGGAGGAATACATCGAACTCATGAGCTATGTCATCAAGCGTTTCAACCTGACGATATGTCACTTCAGTAGGTCTGGCTTCCGGAAGGCGATGTCGTACAGCTTCATAGGCATCGAAAGCCTCCTGCGCAGAGAAGCCGGTCAAATGATCGCCCCTCGAACTTTTGCCGAGACCCATTCGCTGATCAAAACCGCGACGAGAATTACAATCAGGATCAGGCTGACCTGTGGCCAAGCCAGAACGTTGAGCGAAGCTGACAGTTGCAATCCAATACCTCCGGCACCAACCAGACCCAGAACCGTGGACTCGCGGATATTGATGTCCCAACGAAAAACGGCAATGCCTGCAAAAGCGGGCAGTATCTGTGGAACAATCCCGTAAGCCATGACCTGCCAGCGCGACGCACCGGTCGCCGTGATCGCTTCGACCTGAGTGTGATCAATTTCCTCTATGGCTTCATACAGAAGCTTTGCGCAGAACCCGATTGAACGGATGGCAATTGCAATAACACCTGCAAAGACGCCTGGGCCAATAATTGCGATCAATAGAAGCGCCCAGATCAGCGAGTTGATAGAGCGGGTCGAGACAATGATCAACAAAGCTATGGGTCGAATGAACAATGTCGACGGTGTGGTGTTGCGCGCGGCCAAGAAGGCAACCGGCACGGCCATGCACAAGGCGATGATTGTACCTAGGGTGGCGATGTTCAGCGTATCCCAAATCGGGCGGCCCAGTTGTGTGATGTAATCCCATTTGGGAGGCGTTGCGCGGGTCCAGATATCGTTGGCAATGCGGGGGGCATCCCAAACGAAAAACCAGGTCGTCGATTCCGAGATGAACTGCCAGCAATAAACAAAGACAGCCACACCCAAAAGCCAGCCAAACCAGCGAACAAGACTTTGACCCGTCGTCCGTCTGCGCCAGATTTGCGTATCGTTTTGTTCAAGAACAGGCACTACTGAACCCTCGCGCGGATAATTCCCGAAAGGTATTCAAGTGCCATGACGATCCCGATGATCAGGATGAGAATGGCCGCCGCTGTGTCGTACTCATATCGATCGAACGCAGTGTTCAACGTCGCGCCAATCCCGCCGGCACCGACCAGACCAAGAATTGCACTTTCTCGGAAATTGATGTCGATCCTGTACATGGAAAGGCCCACAAGTCGCGGCATAACCTGTGGCTGAACGCCATAGTTGATCCATTGCGGCCAACGCGCACCAGAAGCCTTGATCGCCTCGGCCTGAACCCTGTCCATCGCTTCGATGTCTTCGGCCAAAAGTTTTGAGAGAAATCCGATGGTGGCGAAGGAAAGGGTCAGAAATCCGGCCAGCGGACCAAAACCGAAGATAGCCACCAGCAAAATGGCCACGATGATTTCTTGCAAGGCTCGACTGATGGCAACAATGCCCCGGCAAATCATGTAGACTGGTAAAGGGGCGATATTTCGTGCTGCGCCCAACCCTATTGGGATCGAGATCAAGATACCCACGACCGACGCAGCCACGGTCATAATGATACTCTCCAGAAGACCGCTCCAAATGTCTGACCACCGCGAAACGAAGTCCGGGCTGGTAAACGCAAGTACAAATGCCCACCCCCTATCCAATCCTTCATAGACCCGGCCCCAATCGACATCGATGGTCATGAAGGCCGCGATCAGGTAGGCGAAAAAGCCCAGGATCAATACCCAGCGGAGCAAAGGGTGTTTTACAAAGGCCGGTTTACGCCAGCCTTTTCCCAGCATGTCGTCTAACTCTCGATGGCTCATTCTGCAGCCTCAACATCTTCATCTTCGTCCACTTTTTCGATGGTCGCTTCCCAGTCTTCCTCCCCATAAATCTCGGTCAGCTTTTCGGGGGTAAGGCCTGTTGGAAGACCATCATAAACGATTTCGCCAAAGCGGAGGCCCACGACGCGAGGAACGAACATCTGGGCAAGTGCCACGTCATGGATATTGATGATCGCCGCCAATCCGCGCTCCTGACACAGCTCGGTTATTAGTCGCATGATCTGACGGCTGGTTTTCGGGTCGAGCGATGCTGTTGGCTCGTCGACCAGCAGCAATTTTGGGTTTTGAATCAGGGCGCGGCAGATGCCGACCCTTTGGCGTTGCCCCCCTGACAACTCGTCGGCGCGTTTGTCAGCCATGTGTAACAACCCCACCCGATCAAGCAGGCGGAAAGCCTCGTCAACGTCCGACTGCGGATATCGCCGTAGGAAGCTGCGCCAGAATCCCACATATCCCAGCCGTCCCGACAATACGTTTTCCATCACTGTGAGGCGTTCGACCAAGGCATATTCCTGAAAGATCATGCCCATTTCGCGGCGCGCTTTACGTAGAGCGCCCGACCCGAGTTTGGTCAGGTCCACATCATCCAAAAGGACGCCGCCGCTTGTGGGTTCGACCAAGCGGTTAATACAGCGGATCATGGTCGACTTGCCTGCACCCGAGGGTCCGATCAACGCAAGCACCTGTCCTTTGGGCACCTCAAGATCGATGGCCTTTAGCGCCTGATCTCCGGTCTTGTATGTTTTCGTCAGCTTTTGAAGACGCAGCATAAAATGCCCCAGATTAGGTTGAATAACGGGCCCTTTCGGGCCCGCAGTATTGGCCAAGGCTCACTGGCAGGCGTAGGAGACGCCATTTGCTGCGTCAATTTTACGAATGACATCCCAGAATTCCTGATAGGTCATTTCAAGAAACTGGCCTTCGTTCGACTTCGAGAATTCAGCTTCAAGTGTCGTGCCCTCCCAGTCAAAATTGAAGAAAGCATTGCGGATTTTCTCCTGCAGCTCGGGCTTCAGGTTGTAAACGGTGCCAAATCCTGTAGTCGGGAAAGTCTGCGATTTATAGATCGTAACAACGTCGTCTTCGTTGATTACATCACGCAAGATCATCCGTGATTTTACCGAATTGGCAATCGAAGCCGCCAGGTAATCCTTGTTGGCCACGCCCAAGATCGAGTTGTCATGCTTGCCCGAATAGACAGGTTCGAAATCGCGTTCCGGCAGAAGATCAAAGTCACTCTTCAGGATTGCCGAGGGCGCTTTGAAACCTGAGTTGGATGTGGGGGACGTAAAGGCCA
This sequence comes from Ruegeria sp. BB5, assembly GCF_056539405.1. Classification (NCBI taxonomy): domain Bacteria; kingdom Pseudomonadati; phylum Pseudomonadota; class Alphaproteobacteria; order Rhodobacterales; family Roseobacteraceae; genus Ruegeria; species Ruegeria sp. BB5. The sequence continues at coordinate 37,519 of NZ_JBQFUX010000014.1, forward strand.
GTTGCTTGCCTTTGATGTCCTCAACCTTTTCGATGCCCGAACCAGGAAAGGTAATAATCTCCATCTCATAGCCAAAATTACCGTCTTTCGATGCCATGATCGTGAATGGCCGGAACCCGGCGCAGTTTACAGCCAGTGGGTTGGAACCGGTGTTGAAGCCCGCAATATGCAGACGCCCTGAACGCATCGCTTCGATCTGAGCTGCGTTGTTCTGAACCGGGAAAAAGACGACGTCCTTGCCGGTTTCCGCCTTCAAATGCTCAAGAAAGTCTGACCATGCGGTTTTGTAAACGGCCGGGTCTTCGACTGGTGTATATGCAAAAATCAAGGTGTCTGGATCAATTTGCTCGGAGGCATCTGTTGGAATATCCGCGATCAAATCCCCATCGGCGTCACAAAATCGCTCATCCAGGTCACCGCGTGGACAATCCTGCGCCGAAGCTGTCCCCGACAGCGACAGTAGCGCAATTGCGGAAGCCCCAACCAATAGTTTGATGTCAATCTTCATGTTTTCCTCCCAGTTAAGTGCGGCTTTTATCAGCCGCTGTTAGTCATTCCTTTTCGTTCTTAACCGGCGACGAGAATATCGACCTCGGCACCATCTATTACATTGAGCAGTTCCCCGGTTGGTTTTGTGTCGGTGACTATGGAATCCAACTCGGCAAGATCGCCTACCTGAGCCAGACCCTTGCGACCAAATTTCCCGGAATCGATAAGAAGGTGGCGTTTCGCAGCACGCGTCAGCATCATCCTCTTGATCGCAGCAAAGCCCCTTACCGTCTCTGACGGGCCTTCTACTGAGAAACCCGAAGAACCGATCATGCACCTGTCAACGTTGAAACGAGACAGGAATTCCAGTGTCTCGGTTCCGATCGTTGCAGATTCAGCTGCCAGGTATTCTCCGGGGCACAGCAAGACCTGGGCAGTACCATGGCCAAGGGTCATCGCTACGGGGATTGAATTCGTGATCACCGTGCAATGGATATCGAGAAATGCCAGCGCGCGTGCCATCTCGACAGTCGTCGAGCCGGAATCGACCATGACCGTTTCGCCGTCCTGAACAAGCCCCGCTGCGCTGATACCTATCCGCTCGCGCTCTTCGATCTGTGCGCCGGTCCGTTCTTCCAGACTTGGGTAATGCCCTTGCACTGGGGCTGATGCCCCACCGTGCGCACGCGCGATCAGGCCTTCATTGGACAGGGCTTCGAAATCCCGGCGCACGGTCTCATTCGAAACGTTGAAACGCTGTGCCAACTCGTTGATGCGAACGTGCGGGCGCAGTTTCAATTCCAGCAGGATTTGCTGGCGTCTGTCGGACTTTTTTACCCGACCAGGACTTTTTTCAGGTTTCTTACCGCGCGTATCGGTTTTGGACATTCAACGACTCGAATATTGTCAAAGCTCAATTTTGTGGGGTTTCGGGCATTTTGCAATATTTTTTGTTGCATAATCCTCATTTCGTAGTGAAAATTCACATGACATCAAGGATTTCAGGGGGCAGAGCAATATACGCGGGCTGATCAATTTCAAAAAGAAAGGCCGGGCGCATCATTGGTTTTCTCTTGGTGAAGTTGGTGGTTGTAAAAGTATCCGGGCGCATTTTCCAAAGGTTTTGACAGATAATTAGGAAGCCTCAATGATCTAAGAAAAATTTCGTAAGGCTGCATGAGGAAGGGCAAAATAGATCCGGGAAACCCGGACGAATTAAACCCTAAGGGAGGAAAAATAATGAAGAAATTGACATCCACTGCCGTGGGATCACTGATTGCCTTGACCGCGTCTTTGTCCGCAGCGCATGCCGATAAGCTGACTTTCTATTGCTCAGCTCAAGAGGATTGGTGTCAACTGATGGCACGTAGTTTCGAAGATGCAACTGGCATCGACGTTAACATGACCCGAAAGTCCTCGGGCGAGACATTTGCGCAAATCCGTGCCGAAAGCTCGAACCCGAAAGGTGACGTTTGGTGGGGTGGTACGGGCGACCCTCATCTGCAGGCCGCCGAAGAAGGCCTGACGATGGAATACATGTCCCCAATGCGCGACCAGCTTCATGATTGGGCGATATCTCAGGCTGAAAGTGCTGGCAACAAGACGATCGGCATCTATTCAGGCGCGCTTGGGTATGGCTACAATGCCGACCTTGTCGCTGCAAACAACCTGCCCGAACCTGCCTGCTGGAAGGATCTTTTGAAGCCCGAATACAAAGGACACGTTCAGATGGCGAACCCGAACTCGTCGGGTACGGCCTATACGACGCTGGCCTCAATGGTGCAGATCTTCGGCGAGGATGAAGGCTTTGAGTTCATGAAGGGCCTGCACTCGAATATCAACCAGTACACCAAGTCTGGCTCGGCGCCGATCAAGGCCGCCGGTCGTGGCGAGAACACGATTGGTATCGTCTTCATGCATGACGCCGTAAAGCAGGCCGTTTCGGGGTTCCCGATCAAAGTCGTCGCGCCATGCGAAGGCACCGGTTACGAAATTGGGTCAATGTCGATTATAGACGGGGCTCGTAACGAAGAAGAAGCGAAGAAGTTCTATGACTGGGCCCTGTCGCCCGAAGCTCAGAACCTTGCTCTTCAAGTTAACGCGTTTCAGGTGCCATCGAACAAGGGCGCGGAAACTTCGGATAGCGCGCCTGACATGAGTCAGATCAAGCTGATCGACTATGACTTCAAAAAATATGGCTCCTCAGACGAACGGAAGCGTCTGTTGCAGAAATGGGATGAAGAGGTTTCGGTTCTGCCGCAGTAAATGGCTGACACTACATCAAAAACGACCCATCCGGTCCTGATCTTCTGGATCATCGCCGGGTGGGTCGGATTCTGCCTGCTGCCCTGGTACATGGTCGACGGCGGCCTGTGGTCGTTCGGGTGGCTCGTGGACGGCTACCCGTTCGATGAGGATTATGCCCCCGCTGCGTTTTTGATTGGACAAGGTGAGAAGCTGTGGCTCGCTCCGCTCCTTATCGCCCTCGCCCTGCCGCTTTTGGTGTTGAAGCGTACCAAATCTGATCCGCTTTACGCCCGTATGCTGATACTGTCCGGCGCGCTGGGGTTCAGCTGGCTGATCGCTCAGGGGTTCAGCATCGGTATCAGAGGCTTCAACTTCGATTGGTTGGATGCGTTGTTTGGTGAGCTTGGCGACCGTCAGTTCGGAATGGGCTATGGCGCGATGATCTGCGCATCAAGCTTTCTGTTCCTGCTCACTCAAGGTATCGCGGCGAGGGGTGCAATTAATGGTGATGTCTTCGTCGTAAGCGCTATTGGCGGTGTGATTACCATCGTCACAGCTTTTGTCTTCTTCCCCATCGCCAAGATGCTTTTCGCTGCGTTCATCACCGAAGACGGCGCTTATTCCATTGCGGTTTTCTTCTCGAAGTTCTTCGACGACCGGTTGTGGGGATTGGGGTGTTTACAAGGTGCGCGATGCGGTGCTGCGTGGAATTCACTGTTCCTGGCCATCCTTGTTGGCGTCATCACCACGGGTCTGGGTCTGTGCTTCGCGTTGGTCGTGACGCGCTCGGGTTTCCGCTACAAACGCGCGTTACGGGCATTGACCGTTCTCCCGATAATCACTCCACCGTTCGTAATCGGCCTAGCGCTCATCCTTCTTTTTGGATTGTCCGGCTCTGTCACCCGGTTCTTTGCCGAATTACTCGGCACACAGCCGACGCGGTGGCTTTACGGAATGCCAGGCATCCTGATCGCGCAGACACTCGCGTTCACGCCAATTGCGTTTCTCGTGCTGATCGGCGTGGTTGAAGGCGTTTCTCCCTCGATGGAGGAAGCGGCCCAGACCCTGCGGGCCAGCAGATGGCAGACGTTCAAGACGGTTTCCTTGCCCCTGATGCGGCCTGGTCTTGCCAATGCCTTTCTTCTGGGTTTCATCGAAAGCATGGCCGACTTCGGCAACCCGCTTGTATTGGGTGGGAATTTCGACGTGCTGTCGACCGAGATATTCTTCGCCATCGTCGGCGCTCAATACGATCAAGGCCGTGCTGCGGTTCTGGCAATGGTGCTGCTGTTCTTTACCCTTTCCGCCTTTTACGCGCAGCGTGTCTGGCTGGGAAAGAAGAGCTACACTACCGTCACCGGCAAGGGTGATGCGGGGGTGCATCCTCTAATGCCAACGGGCCTATCGGTTCCGGTTCTGCTCATCGCTTTGGGGTGGGCGCTGTTCACCATTGTTGTCTATGCAATGATCATCTACGGCAGTGTGGTTGAGTTGTGGGGAGTCGATAATTCGCTGACGATCAAGCACTACATCACTGCATTCTCAGTCCGCTTCGAAGAAGAGGGTATACGCTGGACCGGAGCCGCTTGGGACAGTTTCTGGACCACAATAACCATCGCGGCCATAGCAGCGCCATTGACTGCCGCTGTTGGGCTAGTAACTGCCTATCTGCTGACCAGGCAAAGCTTTGCAGGCAAGAACGCCTTTGAGTTTGGAACAATGTTGTCCTTCGCCATCCCCGGCACGGTAATTGGCGTTAGCTACATCCTTGCTTTCAACGTTCCGCCAATCGAAATCACCGGCACAGGTGTCATCCTCGTTGTCAGCTTCATCTTCCGCAATATGCCAGTTGGTGTTCGCGCTGGCATCGCGAGCATGTCACAGCTTGACCGCAGCCTTGATGAATCCTCGCTGACCCTTGGCGCAAACTCGTGGCAGACGTTCCGGAATGTCATCCTGCCGCTGTTGCGCCCTGCGATACTTGCTGCACTTGTCTACAGTTTTGTTCGTGCCATGACGGCAATCTCAGCCGTCATCTTTCTGGTCAGCGCAGAGTATGACATGGCAACCAGCTATATCATCGGTCGGGTCGAGAATAACGACTATGGCCTTGCTATCGCTTATTCGACGACGCTGATCTTCGTGATGCTCGCGACGGTCGGCTTATTGCAACTTCTCGTTGGCCGGGTTCAGATTGGTCGACGCACCCAGCACGGAACGGAGACATCGCCATGACCGACACCAAAATCGGTTCCAAGGCCGCCCCGGTACGGTTTGAGAACGTGTCGAAAGTGTTCGGCAAGGATGTGGTCGCCGTCGATAACATCAACCTTCACGTAGACGCAGGAAAGCTCGTTACGCTGCTTGGCCCGTCAGGCTGCGGAAAAACAACGACACTGCGCATGATTGCAGGGTTGGAGATGGCAAGTTCGGGCAAGATCCTGATCGGTGATCGGGACGTGACCAAACTGCCAGCCACCGACCGTGATGTATCTATGGTGTTTCAGTCATACGCGTTGTTCCCTCATATGAGCGTGTTGGAGAATGTGAAGTATGGCCTCACATTCTCGGGCTTTGCGAAGGACGAGGCCCGCAGTCGCGCCTTGCATGGTTTGGAGCTAGTTGGCCTTCAGGGGTTCGACAACCGCCTTCCCTCAGAGTTATCGGGCGGCCAGCAGCAGCGTGTCGCCGTCGCGCGCGCATTGGTTCTTGAGCCGCAAGTGCTGTTGTTCGACGAGCCGCTATCCAACCTCGACGCCAAGCTTCGCCGTCAAGTTCGTGAAGATATTCGGGCAATTCAGCAAGACCTTGGCTTAACAGTTGTTTACGTTACCCATGATCAGGAAGAGGCACTGGCAGTCTCGGATGAGATAGTTGTTATGCGTAACGCAGCGATCGCTCAAATAGGCACTCCGCGCCAGCTTTACGATGCGCCGAATGACCGGTTTGTCGCCGATTTCATAGGTGAGGCAAACCTTCTGAGCTGCCAAATCGTAAGTATTGATGGCGATATGGCAACCATCGAAGTCGAAGGCTACCGCCACACGCTGCCACGCCGCGGTCTGTCCGAAGGACCGGCAACCATCGCCGTGCGACCCTCACGTTTGGTGATCGGTTCAGATCAAGGTATTCCAGCCTCAGTGGCCAAGGCGACCTATGTTGGCGTTCGGATGGAATACACATTGAAAGGTGCATTCGGTCAGGTTTTTGCCGTTCAAGATGATGTCGATGCACCGCTAGAACCCGGCACTGAAATCATGATGGGTTTTGCTGACAAAGGGCCCGTGCTTTTGCCTGACTAAATGCCGAATCTCACGATCATAACACACCCCGAGGCCTCTATCGATCCGGTCATTCCGATAACAGAGTGGTGCTTGAGTGCGACGGGCCGCAAACGGGCTGCTGAATTTGCATCCAATGAAGTCTTATCGAAAGTCACACAAATTTGGACCAGTGGCGAGCGAAAGGCCCGCGAAACAGGCGAGATTCTTGCTGCATCCCGAACGCTACCTGTAAATTACCACTTGGGTCTTGGTGAGAACGACCGCAGCGGCACCGGTTATTTGCCTCGGGTCGAATTCGAGGCAGCAGCTGATGCTTTCTTTGCTCAACCGGAAACGCGCTATCGCGGTTGGGAAACAGCTGTCGAGGCGCAGATTCGTATTTATCGGACAGTCACCGAGATTGTCCGGATGCATGGCGCCGGAGATATTGCAATCGTGACACACGGCGCGGTCGGCACATTGCTGTGGTGCGCACTCTCGGATTGTTCGATAGACCGCAAGTACGATCAGCCCTCACAAGGCCATTTCTGGCAGGCAGATCTATTGACACTCAAACCCTATTCGGGCTGGGTTTCGTTGGCATAGACCCCTCGTCGTTCCAAGCGTTCTCTGCGATTTCAACCAAGGTCTCGAACACATCTGGTGTACCCACGATTACGCGCCCACCTTCGCGGATCATCACATCGGCGTTCTGATCCTCAACAATGCCACCCGCTTCCGAGACCAGCAATTGCCCAGCCAGACAATCCCAGGCATTCATGTGTTCTTCCATGTATCCCAAGAGTCGCCCAGCAGCGACGTAGGCCAATGATAGCGCTCCGCTGGCGTTTCTGTGAAACATAGCCCCGTACTCGATTAGGTTCTCGACAATAGGTAAAATATGCCGGGTCTCAATCCGGTTCGAATATCCCACGGCGACTGTTCCGTCCCGCAGCGCCACCCCTGACGCGACGCGCATTGGAGATCCGTTAAGCGTCGCACCTTCTCCGCGCATCGCTACAAAGGTCTCATCCACATTTGGATCACGTATCACACCGATCTCAGTATGCCCTTCCGTGACGCCAGCCAGAACAATAGTCCATGCAGGTATGCCGTTGACGAAATTTGTTGTCCCATCAATTGGGTCAATCACCCAGTCAAAACCGCTCTTACCAACAGTAGCGCCGTGCTCTTCACCGAAAATTCCATCATTGGGCAACGCTTCTGCAATCCTCTGACGAATAAAGGTTTCAACATTCTTATCCGCCTCGCTAACCCAGTCCTGAGCGCCTTTTTGATCAACGACAAGATTACCCCGGTCCGCGAAGTACTCTTCGGCAATTGCCCCAGCCTCCTCACAAACTTCGATGGCAAAATCTCTGCGTTTTGAAAGTCGAGACATGGGAGGTCCTTTTCCGATTAAAGAGCTGCCACGCAACATTGCAAGCTAATCGAATGCCTAGCAATCAAAGAGTCATTTCGTTTGTATTCGAGAGCCATTTCCATGCTGCAAACATAAAAGGTTTAGTGTTGATGATCTCTTCCGCAAACAACCAGCAAGTCAGTTATTCGCTAGTTTTAGTAAGCATTTGGGTTAAAAGCCGACTTACGATGGTGCAGCTTAGATTCTGAAATGTTCACAATTTGAATGGCGGCTTTCTTGCAAGCACCCTCATTGGTTCGCACTCGCTGCGAAAGTCCGTTTTCCGCCCTGTGTTTTCAAAACCACTTTGCCGGGAACCGCAGTAATAGCCGATCAAGTTCATTGTTCTGCTCCGGTTCGAGCTCGGATCTTAGTTCTTGCATCAAAGGTGCCCTGCCCCAACGCTTCTCGTATACGCCTTTGATAGAAAACAGGTTTGTTCGGCGTTTTAGAATGGTTGCGATCAAACCGTGAGTTTTTCGGCGTACGGCGATCGAAGAAGCGCGGTAAGGCCGTTCCATTGAGGTGATGCTGCGAGGGTTTGGTTGTGCCGGGTACGCGACACTAGAAAAGAGGTCCATAGGCGCGCGGCCGAGCCGGATTGATCTCATCAGAACATTGGCGAACGCCATGGTGAAGTCTCGGAATTCGCTTTTGTTCTCGGCACTTGATCGCTCCTACAAGCTCTCCTCAAGTGCCAATTCCAAGTAAATAACCTCATTTCAGGCTATCTGCACATTATGGTTGTCGCGCAATGTCGTTGCAGCGAGAGTGATCAGGATGGGAATAGAAGATTGCGCCTGCACTGTATCAGTCATCGTAAACTCTCTTGTCTCATGTGCCAGTGAGGAGTTATCCTGCCACTTCAAGTCGACTTGAGGTCAACCATGAAACTTCTTGATATTGGCGTCCTGTCCAAAAGGAGCG
>NZ_JBQFUX010000015.1:0-32240 GCF_056539405.1 Ruegeria sp. BB5
CGCCAGAACCTAAATTTTGCGCGGATTATTAGAATTCAACCACTTAGCCTTATAATTTCCCAAGACATAGCGGGAACAAAGGCAGAAACCGGGAAACAGATAAGGAGATACTAGGATGACGAGTTTTGGTGGTATTGGAGGTATCCCAGCAGGTCGCGAACTTGACCAGTCCGATCTTTTTGAAATGGCAGTTAAAAGATGCTTGGGCGAAAGGCTAAAAAACGACGACGATTTGTGTGCTGAGATGTGGTCTGCCCTGGCTAACATGGATTGGAAGCACGACGACGGCGATACAGCCAGCTACTCGTTTCGAGCCGCAGGAGATTTGATTGCCGCAGTACGTGGTGAAGGTGACTATTTAGACTGGTATTGTTCAGGTCCGTCTGGGGTTGTCACTGTGCGTATTGCTGAGGCTCTTTCGAGGGAAGGCTGGCACCCAGACTAAACCACCTACCCCTCCACCCCCTCGGACTGCCGGTAAGGGTTCACGTCCTAAAACGCAAAAAAGAACGCCCCACCACTAGGGCGGGGCAAGTCTGAGGGAGTCCTGCTTACTTGTCGTTTACGGTAATGGTCATTTTCCGGCTGTCCTGTCGGCCCGCTGCCGTGGTGATGTGACAATCCAACTCGTATTGATTGCCGACTGTGCCACCTGAGACCCAGGCACGTACCTGCGTTGTCGTGTGGGAGGATGAATCCAACGTTAGGCCAGTTGTGGCCGTGACAGTGTGCGCGGTGATTGTGTCGCTATCCCCTGCAAGCCAATCCGTCCAATCAAACAGGTAGTCTAGCACTGCAACCGGGTCTTTAATCATTGCTGTCATTATGACGCCCTCAATGTTCTGGTTTCCTCGGGAATATCCAACGTCCGCGCCTCACTCGAAACCGATAGGCTTCTATCCTCTGCGTCTATTGCGCATGTGCGTTCCGTTGGTGTGGTCGAAGCGCTTAGATCCTGTCCAAAGCCCGCCCCTGTCGCTGAGGCTTGCCCCGAACCGGACGCGACGAGCCGTAGCCGCCCTGTGGCCGCGCTGGACGCACTAGCCTGCCCTGTCCCTGCGCCGGATACACTAAGCGCCCCTGTCGCCGCGCTGTCGGCCTGTGTGCTGCCGGAACCAGATGCAACCAGCGTTAGCTTTGCCGTAGAGGCCGACGTTGACGACGTGGAGCCCGTACCCGTGCCGGTGATGTCTGGCGGGGTGCTTGTCCCTGCCCCGGTCCCGGTCGAGTCCGTCGAGCCCGATCCTGCGCCCGTTATCGCAAGGTTGGCATTTGCCGCCCCGGTGCTGCCGGTCGCGCCTGAACCTGATCCGCTGATTTCCAGGCTGGCACTTGCTGCGCTTGCGCTGTCCGTGGTGCCAGAGCCCGACCCCGCGATTGAAAGGACGCCCGCCCCGCTTGATGTGCTGGAGGTTGAGCCGCTGCCGGTGCCGGTGATGGGAGAGGAGCCGAGCGTACCCGCACCAGAGCCCGCGGAAGACGTTGAGCCTGTGCTTGCGGCGGTAATCTCGACGCTACCAGCACCCGCGCCGGATGCTGAGACCGAAACAGAGCCGGAGCCAGTTACGGAAACGCTACCCGCGCCTGCCCCTGTTGCGCTTGTTGGGCCAGCACCACTGCCGTTTAGATCAAGCTCACCAGAGGCTGTGCTTGTCGATGAGGTTGATCCCGTACCCGTTCCAGAGATGCCAGACGACGGCGGCGCTGACTTGTAAGGGTGCGCAGCGGGTAGATTTGCCTCTAGCCCCCATTTGTGAGCTAGATAGCCTTCGAATTCCTCACGCTCGGATTGAGACAGAACCGCATCGAAGAATAGAATTTCTCCAATAGCAGCATCTGCATAGTCACCGCCGCCGCCAGTATTTGTGCCGACGCGAATTTCTTTGGTCCCGGCAAAACTGAGGGAATTCGTGTTGTTGTTGGTGACGCCAGTGCTTGAGCCGTCGTGCCACCAATTTATATTCGAATAGTTCGATGAGGCTGGAATTTCAGTGACAAAAACAACTTCTTCATTGTTGGCCCATGTGGTGTCTGATTCCACATAGCCATTCCCCATGCGGTTGGTTAGTTCCTGGTTGCTCGATCCGCCCTCTTGTCCGAAACTGAACGCGTCCCCTGCGCCCGAATTGCCGTAGCCAGCAACGATACCAATTCCAGAGTATCCCGTTCGCAGCTTTACGACACCAATAATGGTCATGGCTGGTGCGCCATTGCCAATATCTGTTGCCGAGCTTTTAACTAGAGAGTCATTGCCATCCAGGTCGATGGCATTCAAGCCGCCAATCGTCACGGAGCCTGTGGTGGGTGAGCCGTTGCTAACCGTTAGGTTGTTCGAGTTCTTCTTGTCATCCCACTGACTAACAGCACCGCTGGTGTCTGTGACCGTGCCACTGTCGTCACCGTCATACCAAGCAATGACATTTGACCACGCGGTACTGTCGGACGGACTCCACGCCATTTACTTGGCACCCACCGATTCAAAGGATGCAATCAGGTCGGCTAGTGCAGAGCTGATGCGTAGACCGTCCACCAAAGAGCCAGGAACAATCATTTTGTGACGGATCATCTTGGTTGTCAGGGGCGGAGTTCCCGCAGTCTCAAGCACCACCAAATCAGACGCCGAGAGGCTACCCAAAAGAGCATCAAGAACGACGTTCCATGCCGCCGCCTTCGTCTCTATATCGACCATAGCCGCCTGGAATGCCGCTAAAGTCGCAGGCCCGCCAAGACCAGACATGAATACTTCCGCTGAAGCAGGCTGCTTCTGCCCTTCGACAAGCGCCTCATAGGACCATTGCTTAGCCCGAGACAAGCCAGCCTGAATCCGTTCCAACTCAGAAAGTTGAAGATCACCAAACGAGTCCCGAACCTTTCGCATTTGGTTCGCCACCTGAATACATGCGTCAACGGCAAGAGGCATAACCTCTGGAAAGCGAGAGAGGGACATGGGGCACCTATGCTTTGTAAGAAAGGCCCGCGCCGCTACAGCATGGGCCTAGGGAGTGGAGTTCGGAGGGGGTCTCTACCGTTAGCCGTTGCCTTGGCTGATGGAATAGGAAGTGACAGTGAAAGACTGGCCCGCTGCAAACGAGGTATTATCAACCTCAATGTCTCCGCCGCCGCTGGTCGCCGTCACAGTGCCTTGAATGTGGCATGTCGCGCCCTGCTTGATGCGGTAATGCGCTGCCGTGCCGGTTGCGTCTGCGCTGGTGTCTTCCCAGGTGCCGTTCTTGGCCTTAGAACCGCCCGAGGCAGCAGCCATCCAGTCAGAGGGCAGGTTCAGGGTTGCCAGAACCGTGCCAGTGTCTGCCGCCGCGCAATTTGCGGGGACTGAGCCCGTGCGAATTTCCAGGGTCGGTGTGGTTCCGATATCGGTTTCAATAGCGTCCAGCATTGCATTGCGGACGGAATCCGAGAATTGAATAGCCATACTGGCCTCCATTGATTTTAGGGATTGATGCGTCTTACCCCGACGCGGGGTTATCGTTTCAGGCGTGGCGTGATGCCGGTGAACATTCCTGTTGAGCCTGTCGGGTAGTCTTTAGCGTCCGTCAGAGGTTCGACCTTCCAGCCGATCCGCAGATACAGCCGTTTTCCGTTTCGGGCATAGCTGGGCTGAATTTCAAAGTACCGTTTGCCGCCCGCTTCGACATGGACCCACAGGCACGAAAAGCCGTCATCCTTGATTGAGCCTCTGATGCTAAGAATGCGCCAAGTGACCGGGACAGACCCATGAAACGGGATGCCGAGGCGATAGCGGAGCGTGTAAGCCTTGTTTCGGTAGAGCCAGCGGATCAAGCCGATGCGCTTGCCCCATTTGTCAGCGAAATCCTTGACGTCCTGTTCCTGGTCTAGCCCTGCATATCCAAGATCATCATGGGTTTCCCACCACTGGAACAGGCGCGGCAAACGCCCCTCTTTATCAGCCAGCAGCACCGCGATAGGAACAACGGGCCAAGTCAGGATGAATGTGCAGACAAGCCAGATAGGAAGGCCGAGAAAAAAGCGGGCTAGCAAGACACCTCACCCCCGCAAGCCGCATAGCCCGCCATATCAATCCAGTTGTCTGCGTGAGCAGGATTTGAGCCCGCGCGAGCCACCTTCAGCAGTGTCATCATCAAGGCCACATCAGTAGCCGTGACCGTAACGCCGAGATGCGCCGACCACAGCGCCCCGATGCGGTTGAAGTTGTTTCCCAAGTCGCCGTGGTCCGCTGCGCGGTCTTTGGTGACGTATTCTTTAGCGGTGTCGAGAACATCGGATCTTGTCATGCTGCTACCTTCACTCTGCCAACCTCGCCCTTGTCTTTGTGGTACGTGACCGCCTGTAGCTGAGCCCGCGCGCAGTATGCGTGGCTCTGTGCGTAGGCGTCTCTTGCGGTCAGGGCGCGAAGTTGTTCCCACTGCACCCCGCCAATATCAGCGCTCTTGTGATGGTGAAGATGCCCGGTCCAAAGAAAGCGATGACGAGTAGCGCCCCACATTTCGGGAAACTCGTCAGCCAGGAACAGAACCATTCGCTCTGCCTTGGCCTTATCGCCGTGATGCGCGCATATCATGTTGACGCCGAACCGATGCGCGAAGAACTCGCCCGGTTCCTTTTGGACCTCAACCCGTGGCTCATTACGGAAATGCTCAGCCAATGCGAACAAGACGGCCATATAGCTGGTCATATTGTGGTTGCCGGGAAGAATCCGCACGATAACCTGCTTGTGTTTCTTCAGGGCTAGCTTTGTTGCAGTGACCAGTGCTGAGACAGTGACGTCGATAGTGCGAAAGTGCCGCGTATCCACATCCAGGACATGCTTTGAGCGTGGTGTCTGGTTGGTTTGGTCATCTGCATGTGTCAGGTCGCCAATATCCAAAATGACTGCGGTTTCCGAGGATGGCGAAGATTCCACCGCCTGTCCCAGCCAATTGACCAGCCTGCATGTTGCCTTCTCGGTATCGTAACTCTCGCCCGCCTCATCACCCCAAGCCAGCATTCCGATATGCGCGTCTGCGATGGGATAAAGTGTCAGGAGGTCTTTTGCCTTGTGTGGTGGTGCCGGGGTTGGCTCAGCAGCAGGAAGACCCGAAAATACATCTCGGATGCGCTCCAGAACATCAGTAGAGGCGTCCGTTTCTGGTGCTGACCACCGGACGGTATCAAACGAGCCGTCCTCGCGCTGAATACGCCGCCAGCCGCCCTTGATTTCAACTCCGTTGAGACCAGCGCTCCGCATAGCATCAGCAGCGCCACCTGATAGGTGAAGGCCCGCCGCTTGGGCCTTCTTTACTTGATAGCGCAGTGTTTCCCTTGGCATATCCGCCGCCCTAGCAGCCGCAGAGATGCTGCCGTGTTCCTCGACCAGACGCAGCGCCTCGCGCATTGTCTCTATGGTCATTGCTGGGGTTGGCATTCCTTATACCGGGTCGCCGTCAGCTTCTTTAAAGCTCTGGGGTGAAAAATCCTTACCCGCCGCAAGACCACATGTGTCGTTGCCCAACTCCACGGTGACCGTCCAAGTCTTTGTTTCCGGGTTCAGCCAGAACTTAATGACGTTCCCAGCCCCATCGCGACCCTCTGCAATGACAACCTCTTTATATTTCTCGGATAGTTGGCCTTCCGACACATCTGTTGCATCACAGTTAATTACTGCTGGTCTCTTGTGAGGTGCCGCAGAAGCGGGCAATGCCAATAAAGCCGCCAGAGCGGTTGCTGCGATAAGTTTCATGATAAGTTTCCCCTTCGGGTTGGGCCAGCGTTGCACAGGTGCGGGCCAGAGCCTGTCTTAGTGGTATCGTGCGTGAGATTTGCGGCAGTGTTCCCGCCCGAACACACGCACCCATAGCGCCCAGAAGGGCTTATGCTGGTGGTGGTAGGCGTAGGAACACCAAGCCTCGTTTCGGCCCGTCAGGGCGTTGTGTGTCAGTCTGGACAGATGGTTTAGCGTGTCCAGCCGCATAGCTCAGCGCCGGTTTCGTTGTGTGTTAGTATTTGGCGGGCTGTGCCGTCGGTCAGAACATCGGCGCGGCTAGGGCGGATAGGAGAACCCCAATCGCAGGTTTTAGTCGTCGTCACGCATCCAGCCATCAAGGCGGCGAACAACGTCATCAGGAGAGGCTTTGCGTATGTCATCCTGCTTTTCCCGTGCTTTGTTTGAGGTTTCAAGGGATTGCTTTAGTCCCTCGGTTTTCTGAGCCTGTTTGCCTTCACGCTTGCCCGCGATGAACGCCGTAAAGACAACAGCGAAAGCGGCCAACGCTGCGGAAACCCATCGCCCCAATCGAGTCCCAAGAAGCCAAGTCATCATCCGAGCCGGATCTGTTTAGCTAAGGCGTCCATGCCGAACGCAGCCAAGTTGAAGCCGAACACAAACGGCGTCATATACCGGCCAATGTCCGTCACATCCTCGCGCTGCATGATGAGACCAACAGCGAAGGTGCCGACCAATAGAACCATCATCACAAGGGCGTATTCACGCTTGAGCGTCTTTTGAGGTGTCATTTTGTGATCCCTAACGCTTTGAGGATTTGAAGAATTGCGTTGATAAGTGCTGTGAGGGGGTTGGTCTTATTCGGGTTCTTCAGAACCTTGTAGGTTGCTTTGCCCTTGATTGACTTAACCACCTCAAGGAACTCATCCGCATCCGCATGTGCCTTATTCAGACCGTCACCAGCGTAATAACTGCGACCTTTCTTTGGGCCGTTGACAAGGGGGAGTGACGCCCACTCGCGCGCTAAGGAATTGGCAAACTTTTCAGCCCCAATCTCACCGGCCATATACTGATCTAAGCCCCGACGCTTCAATAATTGGACCGCAAGATTGTCTTGTGTCTTCTCATTGAATGGAGTGGAGGTGGACATGCCAGCGGGCTTGTATAACCCCCTCAACGTGTCTTCCATAATTTGATATCGACCTGCGGCCTCGCTCATATAGAGCGGATCAATCCGATCCTGCCACGCCAACACCTGCCCGATAGTCATGGCCACTAGTGGTTTAGGTGGCCGATGTTTACCTCGGATGCCGGACCAAACAATATTGTAGTCGCCCCGGCTTTCATACCGGGCGATAAAATCAAGCAGCTTTTTCATGAGATTACCTCTGAAACAGGTTCCTGATGTCTTCCCGCATTTCTTTCTGGGAATCCTCAATGCGCTTGAATGATCCGCGCACCTCTTCCATGTCCCGCTTTCGCTCGTGGTCCCGATGCTCCAGGGCCTTCTCCAACGCTTCGATTTGTTTCTGGTTGGTGAATATCCGCCGGATGCCGTAGGCAATCCCGCCAACTAAGGCCACAAACAGCCAGTTCAGGGCACTTTGCAGCCCGCCCTCAAAAGCATCACGGAAGGTCATATCAGGAAACCCCGTAAATCTGGTCTAACATCGTCATTACCCCCACAACCCATCATCCGAGACATCTGACGGGATTGGATTCATCGCCTCAATCTCGTTTGACTTGGTTCTAATCAACTGAATAGCGTTCCAAACCTGCTCACCGTCAGCCCAAGCAGCGGCTTCGGCGGCAGTCCAAGTGTTCTGTGGTTTTTGGTTCAGTATCGCAGCCTGAGCCAGTAAGTTGCGCTGTTTCCACTCAGGGCAAAGGGCAGTAATGCGGCGGTTGGCCTCTGCCTTTACCTGTTCAATAGTTCCTGGCGAAGGGACATATTTTGCGGGCTTCGCATTCAAGCAATGCTGATGAATTACACGCCCATGTGGCATCACGTCATCATCTACCGCTGTGAACGGTATCCACCCCAGTTTAGGGTGATTGATCTCACAATCGATGCCACCTGTGGCATTGTAGACAGGGTTACGCACATCGGCATCGGTCAGATTAGACAAGTCCATTTTAAGCGATCCTCAAGAATAGAGTTGTCCGACGTGGTCCAGCACCGGGCGCGGCTGGGAATGCGCCCAGAAAGCGCCATGTACCGCTGAGTGCAGAAACACCTGAAATGTCATCACCGTCAGCGTTAGATGGCTTGAGTTCGGATCCCAAAACACTTGTTCCGGGCTGTATGACGTTACTGTTGCCGGTTGTCCGCACCGCAAGGCAGACCACCCCGATTGTGTCATGCTGTGTGAGGGCATAGCGCGCCCTGACCCAATCCCTGCCTGCGTCGGTGGGGGTTGTGTCCATCGCGGCGTCCCTAATGCGTGGGGCTCCTGATGCGCCCTCTGTAATCGCAATCGGGTTGTCCCTCATCAGCGTCAAAAGCGGCTGGGTAACAGGACTATCCTGATCAATGTCCGAGTTTGGAATTGTTGTGTAAGTTGTCATGATACCCGCCCACAAGTCGTGCCGTCAGACAGCAGCCCTGAACTGTCGCCTATGTAGCAATTTCTGAAAGGTGCGCTTGCCGCGCCGGGATAGTCCGGCGTCCCTGCTGCCATTACATAGTGAATACGCCCATACAGCGTTGTGTCGCTTGCCAAGTATCGGATTTTCTCACCCGGCTCGTATTCCTCGGCGCTGATAATGGTCCAGTTTCGAACTCTTAGGTTCCCGTACTGGTCAACGTCTTTGTGGTGTTGGATACCGAGTGTATCCCCTACCCAATAGTCACCATCTTTGGCGTCGAGTTCAAACCGCACTTCGGCGGGAACATCCACAAACCGCGTGATGATCTTTGATGCTGTGTTTTGCGCCAGCGCGTCAGTCGGTATCCATCGCCCGAAAACTTTGCGAATAGACGGTTCGCCATAAAGCTCGTCTGTCTCGCTCTCTAGGTTGGCAATAACGAACTGACTTTTATAGGCGCGCGGCTTGTCCTCGTCCTCAGTGTAGTCGTTCTGCTTGTAATACATCCAAACTTGGCTGGCTCGACTCTTTGGCTTCTCTGTGAACTGAACAGAGCCTGACAGAATGTTACTCTCATCTGTCAGTACATCCAATTGAGCATCAATACCGCGAACCGCCTTTAGCTTGACAAGACTGTCACGCTCATCCCACCACAGGAAACAAAGTGCCTGCTCTTGGATTTCAGAAACCAACTTAGCCACGGATTGCGGCTCTGTAATAAGCGCGGTGAGGTCATAGAAGGACAGATAACTGCCCACCTCGGTTGCCCAATTGGCAGTATCCAGCCAAGAGCCGTCAATGCTTCCCCAAGTTGTCAGTAGATCCTCAAGTAGGTCATTCACAGGCTCAGTCGTATACCGAAGGCATTCCTGGACACCGTCATCAACATCATGACTATCAGCTGTTGAATTGTCCGTCCCTCGCGTCACTCCGGTGAACTGCAGGTTGCCGCTACTCATGGCGCGCGCCGTGTAGGTCATTAGCTCGTCATTGATCCGAAGCGTCCCTGAGGCCGGGTAATCGGCAGCAACAGCATTTGCGACACTGAAGCTGGTTTGTGTATCGTCGATTGCGGTAAATAGAAGTCCGGGGCTGGCCTTGGGGGCTTGCGCCTTCCTTTCCTCGATCCGGGCCAAAACATCTTTGCCGCGAATGGTAATTCTGCCTTTCGCACTGACTTGACTGACCTCAGACAAAAAATACCGGCGCATTTTCATCTGCGCCAAAGTCTGCCCGGCGTATCCTTCATAGACCTTGATTTGGATGTTTTGTCGGTACTTGTTTCGAACCAACCAACGAGACCAGAAAGACCCCCGGTCATGGCTCATCGGGTCCCATGAACGGCCATCCACATATGGATCAACCTGCCTGTCCGTGTGTGGATGGTCCTGAAACACGATGGTGCAGAGCGCCCGCTGCCCCAGTCCCTGAGAGTTACGGTCGGACACCGCGATATTTATCTTTGTCGGTGCCGTGGAAACACTCACCAAAGATGGGATTATATAAGGCGCACCGCCAACACCACGATCCGCAACATTCCCACGCGAAAAGAACAGACTAAGCGGCGTTCCAAGAGAAAAGTTTGCCGTGTCCTGGCAGGTTGCGCGGGTGTTGTAGCACTTGGTGTCATTCGTACCTGTTGCCGTACAAGGCGACACGCCGAACGTATGCTGACAGAAGGGTTGGACAATCTCGACGATCTGGACGACCTCGCGTCCCGGTGTGGTGCTGGTCATTCCCAAGACCTCGCCATAACGTTCCGAAGTCCAAGGAGCATAAAGTTCGCCTGACCTATGTACTGCGCTTGCGGTACGGTGTCTGTGTGGCAGTATCCGACGCCTTGGTCATCGCCGGGACGCCACGCGATAAAAAATGGCTCCGCCTCGATCGCCTTCTGTGCGTCCGGCCAATTTGCATATACCCATGTGTCTTCGACAATGTTCCAGACATAAGATGTTTCAAGGAACTTACGTTGGATGGTTCGACCTAAGAACTCGCCAGTCTCCGAAAGGTTGGTGCGCATTTCGGTATTGCGGCCCAATTCCAGCGGCCTATGAGGGTTGTTAATAGGACGTGGCATTTGTAGCGACTTACCGAACCGGATCACGCCAATCTCCGGCGATACAGCGGAACCGTTGACCTCAATACGCCAACGTTGCGCTGTTATGGGCTCGAATATCGCATAGATGGGGCTGTCATTGGTGGGGGTGACGTCAATCAATGTCTGCCACGATCCACTAAAGTATTGCACTTTCAAAGTGCTACCTGCCGTGAATAGGTTGTGCGCACCAATGCAGCAGGCGTCACATTCAACAGATGACCCGTGGTCGTATTCCCATGTTTCTGCAACCAGCGTTCCCGGCGACCAGAACTCATAGGTCAGGCTGTTAGTGGGTCCGGCTGAAAAGTAGCCCGTCGCCGTGGTTGAAGCTGTGACTGTACCGCCCGTTAGCCAGTTTCTTGCATGTAGGATGCGGGCATGAATCAAGGCCTCGTCACCACTTGGTAACGAGTAACCAGGCTCGAAAAAGACTGCCATTTAGACGATCCTGATTTTTGCGCCATCATCAACGGCGTCATTGATTTCATTGATTAGCTCGACCACCTGTTCCCGCCCGAATATCTTACCTTCAAGCTGAATCGCCACGTTCCGGCTGACCTCTGGTGCTTCCGGGGCTGCGGGACCAGAGGACGGAATTTGAGTGTTGAAAGATGGGGCGGAGCTACCAGAAGAACCACCAGTCCCACCGAGTCGCAAGGCCGCGTTTGCGCCAATCAATCCAACCTGTACAGCACCGTAAGTTTTAATCGCAGCCGCAGCAGGCGGGCCAGCAATAGGGCCTAGTTCCGCAAGCGCTCGCGTTGCCGCAACAGCGGTATTCTGGATGGCCTCAGAAATGCGAAGCCCGGTGTTAACCGCCAGTAAGGCAATTGCAGCACCCTTTGAGTGCTGAGCGAGCGTATTAAGGAAGGTTATTCCGGACGCAGTCGCATCTTTCTGTGCGTTCTTAGCATTCTCGGCTTGGGCTTCCTGAAGATCCCCGACCCTTTGATTGTATTCGGCCTCAAGCGCTAGTTTCGCCGCGTTATGTTCTTCCTGGGTAAGAAGTTCAGTTGCGCGTCGGTCTGCTAGGATTTCCTGACCCTCAAGATACCATTCATCAATGATTTCCCGTTCAGTCATCAATTGTTGCATGAGACGGTCTAGATCGGATTCAAAGCGGTCAGCCCCACCTCCGCGCGACTTGCGCCCGCCACCTCTGTCGAAGTCTACAAACTCACCGCCTAAACCTGCAAGGATGCCGTCTGTCGCGCTAGGGACCACTGATCCCCTCCCGCCCTCGACACTACCCCCTGAATCAAAGCCTGCATCAATGCGGTTTTTAGCATTTAGGGCTGAAATTAAGTTGTCTGAAAGCCTGCCTGCCTGATCTGCGGCCTTGCCGGTATTATCTGCAACGTCATCCGTCAGAGAAACAACAAGGCTTAACCGCTGCGCTGTTTGCAGAAGTAGCGAATAGTATTCGCGTTGCTCTGCTGTCATCTCATCAACGCTGCCTGCCGCATCTAACAGCATATCGGCAAGGCTGGTAACGGTGTCCAGTTGCTCGCGCGGCCCTTCGGCTATCCGCATTTGTTCCAGACCCTGCGCAAAACGCTGTGCAGTGCCAGCCGCAAGTTCGCCAGTATAATCAAAGTCCTCGAAGAAATCGACCAGCCGGGCCAATTCTGAACGCAGCCCCCCTTGGAACGCTCCGGTCAACTCATCAACGGCTGTTGCGGCATTTATGAGAACTTCTGCCATGCGCAAATCTTGCATACGCTCGGCTAGGTCTAGGGCCTCTGTTGAAACAACCCCGAATTGTTCCGCTAGGTAGTCGGCAAGCTCTGCTCCCTCAAGGGTAGCCCGGCGGAAGGCGTTAATGCCGTCTGTTAGGTCGCTTAGAGCATCTTCAAGCCTTTCGCTGTCGCCGGATGTGCCAAGCATTGCTGCGCCAAGACCTAAAATGGCCGGGGCGGCGATACCGGCAGCGATACCAATAGACCCGAACCCTAACAGGATATCAGGCATCTGAATCGCTAACGCCTGCATGAAATTTCCGGTTGCCGCCGTTTGCTGCGATACTTGGTTGAACTGTAATCCTATCTGACGCCAATCTGTACGACCACGGCGCGCTGCATCACTAGCCGCAGCGGTGGATGATTTCAGCTTTGACGTTTGGGCCTCAGCTCGCTGCCCTGCGGCTGCGAAACCATCCATGTCGGCCTTGCCGTCCTGCAATTCCGTCGTATCGACGTTGATTGCAAGTGTCGCTACATCAACCATTCACGGGCTCCCAAGGTGGAAAACCAAATTCGTCTTTCCCGATGGCGTAGCCCTCAAGATAAGCCGCTGACATTTGGTGAATCATTACGCATTCCCAGCGGCTTTTGATTGCCCTGGTTGCTTGTGCGTAGGCGTGGATTTCTTGCCAAGATAGTTGCGTCGGGCCATTGCCCGTCGCTTCAACCATTCCACACTCAGAAAAGGCAGAGGCCAGATATTCCCCGGCCTCAAGCGGTGGTAATTCGGGCGGCTCCCCTGTTGCCGCCTCATATGTTTGCCATCGGGTTCGCTTCTGTTTGGGGTACGGTGAGTGCCAAAAGCCTAATGTCTTCGACCAAAGGATTAACTCATGTTTTGGACGAAGTTCCGACGGCGCAGCGCAAAAGGGGTGATTTGTTCCGCTATCCAGGCTGTGCGCTCATCCTTAACCAGTTTCAGCGCGTTCTCCGGTGAATATTTGAACGGCTTCCCGTCCATTTCCATTTCACCCGACCAACCAACAATGCAGACCGCGACCATATGCTGTGCGGCCTCTTCGGTCTCAAGTTCGCCCTGCGCCTGCTTTTCCTTGATGACCCGAAAAGCCTCACGGACACTAGGCGCATCGTTCCCGACCACCCGCACCGTAAAGGGCTCACCATCCTTCTGCTTCAGCAGCTCGCCAGTCGCCGGGTGCTTAACCTGCATATCCGCACCAGCGCCAGCCGCTGCGGTTACGTCATAACGGCTCAGATCCATTTACGATTCCTCTGTACCAGTAAAGCGGCCCGAGTTCACAGCGAACACAAGGTTATATCCCTTAAAGCTGTTGGGTGTTGCCTCACGACGCATAACCGACTGGATGCGCCCATAGTAGAAATGAGCCTGTGCGCCGTCGCTGTCCACTTCTTGCAGCGCATAGACCGTATTCGACCCTGCGCCAGAGACAAGCGCTGCCTGTCCTGCATCACCCTCGATGTACTTGATCGGGATGGACAGCGCACCGCCGTCCTTTGCGCCGTTGAAGTGTTCCACGCGACCATCTTTCAGTGTGGGCTCTGATACGTCCTCGACACTGTCACCGCGCTCAGGGAGGCTGATAACGCCTTCAATGTCGGTCCATGTCAAAGCGCCGTAACCCGCCTGATCTTCAGTTGCGGGGCGACCAGTAGCGATTTTTAGGCCAGTCCCCAGTTCAATATATGTGTCACCCGTTGCCATTGTTTTGGGCTCCTATTTTGTCGCGGTCTTGCCCAAGGACCGGGAAAAGGGCATTGATAGAGGTGATATTCACCCCCACATTGAAGTGTGGAGTTGTTCAGGAGATTGAATTGAACAGACTTTTTATTTTGCCTTTTGTGGCTTTAGCCGCTTGTACTGCCTCATATCCTGTTCCCGAGGATACACCCGGTGTGGTTCACCAGTTCGATGGTGATACAGTCACAATTAGAGGTGCATTTGAGCCAAACCGGCTTGCGACAGAAAAAGCGAGCCCGACACAAAGAATGACCGAACAGGCCAAAGAAGTTTGCCCGAATGCGCGCTACGTTGGTGCGTCGCCTAGTGACATATCACCTTACTATGCGACGTTTCTTTTTGAGTATAAGTGCTAACGGGGCGTGCTTGCGCGATAGAAGACACGGCCAATGACCTTGAACCAGCCATCATCAGGGTAGGCGTTGAATGGGTCGGTGCCTGTCACTGTGACGCGCTGGCCTGAATAGGACAGAACGCGCCCGACAGGATAGGCGTCCAGGATTGCCTGCCGCTTTTGCTTGGCGGGTATTGCGCCCTCACCTTCTGGATAGCGGAGCGTGAACTGCATTAACCCGGTGGTGTCGTTGGTGCTGTTCAGATCCGCTGCCCGTTCCTCATTGGGAAACATGCGGATTTCTACATATGCCGTGCCCGGTGTCGGGGTGTAACCTTCATTCTCATGCGCGATAGGCAGACCAAACGCTTGTGCAATGAAGTCGCTGATAAACGCCTGTTCAATCTCCAGCATCTTGCACCGCCTTTGCCAGTAGTCGCCGCGCGTCGGCAATTGAGGCTCCGACCATCGCGTCGACCTCTTCCCAATGCATCACGTATGGCGTGTTATTGGTTAGCCATGTGCTGCTGAACGGCTCTATTCGCCCAGCATCAGCAACAGCCAGCGCGGACCCCGTGTTTCGTTTCCCCTCAAGGAAGGCTACAGCCGGGGCGTTTGTCGTTACCTGCCAGTTGCCCCGCATCGTGCCGCCCAAATAGGTCGGGTCGGGCCGTTTCCATGTCGACGGGTCTGCAACGCGGGTGCGTTGCACAACCATGTTGAACAGTTCCAGCTTAAAGGCCCTGTCAACGTCCTCTAACTTGTTATCTGTTTTCTGAGCCCATGCTTTAAGTTGAGCGCCGAAACTAGCCACGAACCAGCGCCTTGGTCAGAATGTGGGTCGCATTGTCGGGCTTGATGTGCATCACAGGCCCAATCGCCCACTCTGCCGTTCCGTCAACCAGTTTCTCATTCTGTTCAACTTGACCGCTAAACAAGAACATCCGATCCCCGGATTGCACCAAGGATTCAGGAAACACCTTGTAATCCATTTTCGTCTGTACAGCTCGCACAGTTCGTGTGGCACCACCTGTGGCCCCAGCGCCCGTCACAGGGTCGCTAGCCGTATCAGTGGCTCGGATAGTGGCGTCATAGCCGAATTCCACAAGCATCTCATCGGCCAGAGCCGCCATTTCGGAATAGAATGTCATGGGAACCCCGTTATTCAGCCAGGAGTTTTGCCTTTAGAGCATCCATAGCGCCAATCAGCGCCATTTTTTGCTGTTCTGTCATGCCGGGGAACGCTTCCATGTGAACCCCGCCGCCATTCAGTAGGGAAACCACTGCAACGGCTGAAATCTCGCCCAGATAGCGCTGTCCGAGCAGTTCATCGCATATATCGCCAATGCGCTCCTGGTCGGGACGTTCTGCACGGTCGCGCGCTAAGTCTATGATATGGCGATCACTCACGCCCGCATTATAGGCACAGAACCGGCAGATTGTCCAAGCTTCCCCGTGCTATAGGGTAAAACCAACCGATCCACGGCAGGATAGTGCTTTTGAGCATACCCATCGGAATAGGTGGTTTCGGTCTCAATTACGTCCACTTTCTTGCGCTCTGACATAACCGAACGCCCATCTACGGCGGCAACCGGGTCACTCCCCTGCTGGATAAGATAGGCCATTTCCATCTGTGCCTTTTTCACCGGCTCAGGGATTGTATCAACGGCTACCGCAAATCCGTCGACATATTTCGACACGTTGCGAGGCCACTGCAGCGCTTGGGTGGATGCCACACGATAGCCAAGCCAGACATAAGCGGCGTCATTGATCACCGCTGCACGGCGCAGATTAGCCTCCTGATCGGCGTAAACGTCACTCAGCGCCCAACCCATAGCAGCCGCATAAGTCTGATATTCGGCCAATGTGGCATAGCTGTCAGCCGATGCGCCGCCGATGGTTGTATCAAGAGCCATCTTTTACCTTCCTGCGACGTGTGGTTTTGGGCTTGAACCGGATATCAACAATCCGGAAGCCTTGCGCCCTTAGTTCAGCCTTGCGCTCGGGTGAAACCGGGTGAGGCTCATATGCGATTTTGATCTTGTGGAATGGGGTTTTCATATTCCCTCCTGATCTTAGGAAAGGGGCCAGTTTCCCAGCCCCTCAAGAAGATCAGAGATCCGCGTCAGCAACCGCGATGACACCAGCGGTCATCTTGTCGAACTGAGCCACCTTGTCCCAATTGGAACCCGTTGCCAGTTCAGCATCGGTCGGAGACTTGCCGCCGTTGGTTTCATCCCAAGTGTAACCCTTGAGACCTAGAGCAAAGCTGTAGTCAGCCTGGAACGTAGTCTCAATGCGGGTTTGACCGTTGGTGGTATCAACGTTGGTGATGATATCCGAAGCGTTGGTCACTGCAGCCGCACCTGGAACCAGACCAAGGATCTTGGACTTGTTCGGTGTGCCTGCTTCATACAGTGCCGGGGCGTCAGTCACGATGACGGCTTTACCAAGAATGTCGATGACGTTGACATTGCTTGCTTCAAACAGGCGAGTGCCGTTAGTCAGGTTGTCACCGATCAACTTGTGCGCAACCGTGCCAGTCATGACGTCTGCAACAATCATGCCCGACGCATCGCCGAACTTGGCATGTGCTGTGTTGACAGCGCCATAGGTCATGCCAGCCGAACCGGAAACGTCGTTAGTGACGCCTGCGTTGTTTTCCAGCGCAGCCACCAGAGCGGCGATTGCAGTGTTTAACTGGTCCTGCAGCAGCAGTTCAGCAAATGCGGTCGACGCGGCCTGAACGCCCTGCTGTGTCGGACGCTGCAGCCAAGTCATCTGCGACGGCTCGTAGCGAACCGGGCCGAAGCCACCAGCGATTTTCACGCTCGAACGATTCAGTTCGGTCAGGTCAGTCGCCGATGCCGCTCCTTGGGCCGCATAACGGTCAACACGACGCTGAGCAGCCGCCAGCGAAGCAAAGAAGGATTCACGCATAAAGTCGCCGGTCATTCCTTCCGAAGAAAGAGTGATTGCACCGGCTGAACCAGCATTGAACTTGTCAATCATCTGGTCCAGCGAAACGATGGTCGCAGGCATGATATAATCATCGAAAACCTGCATCTGGGAAAGAGACATTACTGCTCTCCTGTATGGTTCAGGCGTTTGCCTGCGTTACGATTTCGGGAGGCTTGAGAAACCCGGCACTTTCGCCGTAATCGCCCCAGCCAATCCATTCGGTTTTGCGGCCCCGCCGTTTGCACCCGCAGCCCCGCCGCCAGATGCCTTTGAACCAACAATCAGAGGCTTCAGCGCCTCATCATTGGTCAATTCTGCCTTCAGATCCTCCAGGTTCGCCGCTGATGGCTGGCCCTGAGCATCCTTGACCCGTACAAGCGGGCCTTGTTCCGTCATTTCCACGCTCAAGCGATCCCGCACGATGCGTTCCAGCACCGATGCCGAGCCCTGAACGGCCAACTCTGCCGCAATGTCCTTTGCAGCCGCCCCAACGGTTAGGCTGTCTACGGTTTTGCGCAGGTCGGAAATCTCTGTGTCCTTGCTTTCAACGGCCTTGGTCAGCTTCTCACCCCAAGACTTTTCCAACGCCTCAACGTCGCCGGATTTCTTGGCTGCTTCCTCCGCCGCTTTAACTGCGGCTTCCTCGGCGTCTTTAGCCTTGGCCGCTACCTTCTTTTTCTCATCCAGCAGCTCGTCAACCTTGGACTTTAGCCCGCCGGTCGCTCCTTCAATCTGCGCTGCTGTGTATTTAGCCACATCCAGGACATGCTTGCCGTCTTGTTCGGTGTAGAAAGCCTGTGTGGCCTCGTCCACGCCTTCAAGCGTGTCAAGGATTGCCTTAATAGTCATCGCTACCTCTGGTTTTGATGGTGCAGGCCCTGCCCGCTGTTAAACGCCCGCCGCAGCAAATGCCGCAGGCTCCAGTTCCCGCATCTGATCCAATGTCAGAGCGCGAAAATTCCTATCCAGTTGCAGCGCCCGGAACCGTTCAGCGGATAGCCCACCATCCCGCAGCAGCTTGCCACGTTCCCGTCCGATAACACTGTCCTGAAACTCTGCAGGCTGAGTGCGCAGCCATGCGTAATAGTCCTGATTGGCCGGAACCTGCTCGATCCCGTCAGCGCCCCGCGCCGTTTGCTTCCCGCCTTGCCCGAGAATGGATAACCCATCCCGAACCCTTGGCACCGTCACCGACCGGCAGGCTATATGTGCAGGTGGCCTTGGCCCCTTATCGACCGGGAAAACCTGCCCATCCAATGAGCGGCAAATGGTGCTTGTGCGTCCATCCAGAACAGCCGCCCATTCAACGCCCTTGATAATGTCCTTATTACTGGTCCAGACCACTTCTTTGGCCTGAACAGCGACGTGCTGCATAGAAGTACGAACCAGCATCGCCATATCGCGCCGTGTGGCGTGAAACAGGCCGTCCCGGTAGTTACGTGCCCGCGTGCCCCTTAGCCGCCTTATGGCTTGCGTCAAGCTTTCTCCTTGTGCCGCTGAGAGACGAATAGCCCCCTCTACCCTGCGACGTGTCTTGTCGGTCCAGCCGTCAAAGAACGACTGCAGCAATTGCCCTTCGTCTATCCCTTGCACTGACAAGGGCCGAGAAAAGGCCGCTGTTACCATCTGGGTTGGTGATGGCAGGGTAAAATCTACCCCGAACGTGCGCTGAAGGCTGCGAACCTCAAACCCGCCTTCGTATTCGGCCAAATCCGCCAGTTGCTGCCGCCACACAGCCTCGTAATCCCCGAAACCCGCCTTTAACGTTTCTCGCACCGCACTTAACAGCCGGTTTAGTCTGCGACCCCGCAAACTGTCCAAGTCCTCGACCTGGGAGAGTTGCGCAACGATATCCCGCTGCATAGCCCGCAGGAAACTATCGAACTCGCCCTGTGCGCCTGTTTTCAGCCGTTCCAGGTGGACTTGATGACGAGTCGCTATCTCTATCAGGATGTTAGGAGTTGAGGGCATCAGCTACACCGTTCACTTAAGTTGATAATCACCCAACGCAGCCAACAAAATCTGATGTGTTCGGCCTTGAGATGAGAAGTGAACCGCCTTTTCCAGGCTCATACCGAGATACTTTCTCAGGCACACAGCGTTTAGCGCCTGATTTACGTCTGTCAGCGTGTATTCAAAGTGACCCGCTTCGTTCTTGGTGCCGAAAGGGAATAAGCCGCGCCGTCGCATGTCGCGCTGCACATCAACGCTAATCCCCGTTTCCCCGGCAAACTCGCTAGCCTTCATCGGTCACACCGCCCAAGCTACCGGCGCGCTCGCTTACCTCAGCCTTGTATTCGTCCTCGGTCTTTTCCGGGTCAATCAGCTTGTCCCGCTTCAGGATCGGCAGCATTTCCTCATCACCAATAAGGCCCCGGTCATGCAGGTTGATAATGTAGGTTCGCGCTGCATCGCTCATTTCGGGTTCCATGAATTCTCGGGATAGCGTTACGTTCACATCTCCCGTTGCGTTCATGTAGTTAGCCGCCCATTCACAGGCGGTCTGATAAGCGTCCTCCACGTTGACCGAGATCAGCGACAGGATAGAGTGCTGAACCTTGCGTTCCCCCGCGTCCTGCTGGGCTGTTTTATTGGCTGAACCGGGCTCAATGAACCGCGCCCCGATAGCCGCCATTTCCTCTTTCAGCCGGTCCAGTTCGTCACGGTTGGCCGTGTTCGGGTCTGACTGCGCAAATCCGAATGTGCCGCCCTCTGGGATACAGAGCATTTGCCGGGAACCGACATAGATGCCCGCTTTCTTCCACGTATCTAAGGTCTGCTCATCCACCGCAGAAGCCCAAGGCTGCACCTGACCCGCAAACCACAGGCTCTCCCGGTGATCTGCTGATGTGCGCCAGTGGTCCCGATTCAGTTTTGCCAG
Source organism: Ruegeria sp. BB5 (assembly GCF_056539405.1). Taxonomy (NCBI): domain Bacteria; kingdom Pseudomonadati; phylum Pseudomonadota; class Alphaproteobacteria; order Rhodobacterales; family Roseobacteraceae; genus Ruegeria; species Ruegeria sp. BB5. Next base: position 20,027 of record NZ_JBQFUX010000015.1, read on the forward strand.
TGAATACAGGGGCGGTGTGGAAATGCGCTCTGAATTGTCCTCAGCGCCTACGAATGTAAACGGGATGCTGTCCCAAGGTTTCCCGCTGCCTTGCAGGGGGAAAGATTCCTCTAGGACTTCCCATGTGTTGCTTTTGGGCGGCTTGTGCCACTTGCGGTCAACATAGACGCCATCCACAAGTGCCAACTCACGGAGGATTTCTTCCTCTTTGACCTCGTAGTCCTCGAAGGTCTCAACGGTATCGGTGAACACCAACAGGGACAGCTTCACCTCAGCGCCAAACGCCGTGTAGCCCCAATTGATAATCCGTTGAGCGTCAATCACGTGGATTGTAGCCACAGAACGGTTGCTTTCCTGATCCGCTCGGGATGTGTCGCCCTCGGTGGCCGGGTAGGTCACAAACAGGCCAGAACGCGCGTTTTTAAGCACGTTGGCCGTGGTGTTCTGCATCTGCTGATACAGGTCCAGGCCCTGACCATTAGCGTTAGTCAGCAGGTAATCCAGTTGCCCCGGCAGTTCAATCGTGGGGTCATCCTCGAAGGCTACCCCGTTCAACCCCTTCAACGTGAACTCAGTTGCCCCAAAGAAGCTGGCCCGCTCTGCGTAAGCTTCGTTACGGGCTTTGTTCTCTAGTGAGGTGTCAGCCGGATTCAGCGGTATCAGGTGGCCTGCAAGATTATCCTCTGCGGCCATATCGTTGACGAGGTTCCACTTAGGTAGAGCGGATGTGTACTCGTCGCGCTGATAGTCAATCGCCATACTAAACCGCCGTTCTTATACCGGCGACAAGTACCGCGCCGTTGATTGGCCATTCCTTGTGGACCATGTAGCCAATCGCTGTTGTGATGTGCTGGGCATCGTTGCTGTCATCCTCTTGGAAGGTGCTGCCCTCCTTGAGTTGAACCGTCGATAGACCCTTATCTACCATCTTTGCCTTAGAGGGATTTACGAACAGCGACCTTGTTCCATCCGCTGCACAAATCTTTGCTCTAACTGAGTTCTGCCGGTCTTTTATTGCTGGGTGCGCCTTTGCTACACGGCGCTGGAATGTCCAACCATTCGACCGCAGAACGTCTTCGATTTCTGTATAGTCCGAGGCGTGGCCGTGCTTTTCTCCCGCGCGGCCCGCTGGGTCGCCGTAGATCATGACCCGCTTATTCTCGTGTCCTTCGAACTTCTCCACGAACTCCAATGCCGATTGCCTGGAAACAGCACTAATAAGCACAATCTCATCCAGCAGATAGAGTGCGCCATCTCTCACAACCCCAACCGCCGAGGACAGCGGGGTAAAGTTCTGGTCGTGCATCCAACAAAGCTGCTCGTGGGGCTGAATCACTGAGTCTGTGTGGTTCAGCCTATTGTAGTCCTCGTAAATCCGCCCCGTCGCGGTCTCAAAGGAGGCTTCGAATTCCTGTTGAAACTGCCGTTTTGACATAACCCGCTGTGCAGCGTCGATTACGTCTTGCGGTAGAATTTCCGCCGATTTCCAGTGATACGCCGCCCACTCAGGGTCGCCCGAAGTGATGGCGTATTGGTACATCTCGTAATAGTGGTTAAGGCCATCAGGAACGCCGATCAGCCAACACCAAGCCCGATAGTCAGGGCGAAGAGGGGACACCGTGTTAAGCGCAGGCAATATATTGGCCTGCCACGCTTCCTCTTTAACGTCGGCAATCTCATCGATTACACCGCCTGTCCAAGGAATGCCCTCAATCCGTTGTGGCTTATCCAGCCCGATCATGTGAATCTCTGAGCCATTCGGCATGAACAGCTTTAGTTCGCTCTCGCTGGGCTTCTTGCTGTGAGATGTTGAAAGCGTGAAGGCCTTCATGTCATCCCAGAATATTTTCTTGACCTGATCCCGAGTAGGAGCCGCACAGAAGTACAGTTCGTTAGGGTTCTTCATGGCCTGCTTGGCTATGAAACGTTTTGCTCTTTCCGTCTTTCCTGACCGTCGACCTGCGGGTACAACTTTGAACCGCACCCGTTCATCCCGCAGCCTGACTTGCTCTGGAATGTCGATCAGCGGATACCAGCGCGCATATTGGCGCTCTAAGGCAATGTTCATCCCGGTAGCTTGTCAGCAATATCTCTGAGTGCGTCAGCTACATCCGAGGTGCCGCCTTGGTCGCCTTGGAACATGCCGAGATGTTTACCTAATTTCTCCAAGGCACCGAGCTTGTCCCATGTACGTATTTTAGCGACATGCTCAATCTCTCGCTCTCCATCGCCATTTAACCCACCTGGGCGTGAAACCATCTCAACTGAAGCAATGGCCCCTGCCGTCTCGTCATCCCACTCTCTCGGGTCGATCAGGTTGCCGCCTGCAGTCATAACCTTTCGCAAATCCGAAAACCCAATCTTTGCCAGTTCCTCAAGAACCCGGTCTTGGGTAATCCCTGTGCGCTCCGACCGCTTAGTTTTAGCCTCTGCAATCGCCGCTTGAATCTTAGCATCACTTAACAGGCGCGAACCCTGCACATGTGCTGTTTTTTCACTGTATCCTGCCCGTATCGCCGCCTGCGTTGCGTTCAGGTCTATCAGGTATTCTTCTACAAACCTTGCCTGTTTCGCGTTTAGAGACGAACCCGGCCCCGCCGAATTGCTCATCTAGTTTCCCCTTTAAACACAGCCCCGCCGTGTTTACGTTAAAGTTGATTCAGTCGAAGGTTTAAAAATGAAACGATTTGCTTTGATTGCTGTTCTGCTAGCTGGCTGTGGTGGCCTGAACTACGCCCTGGATAATTACAGCGGTGTGCCGGTCCAACAGTTTACCTACAACGGTCAGGAGTTCCGGGTGTTTGATAAGCCCGCTGAAGGCCGCTTGATGATTACGCCGTCCATTGGAGAAGCCGCCGCATATGGCGCTACCTTTGGGGGAGTGAATACCCCTGAGACCGTCTTCCTACAGGCGTCCAATGCGTTTCTTGCCAAAAGGAACTGTGAGGCGTCTAGTATCGCTGTGGTGGCTAAACCCCAATACGAGGCGTTTTATACCTGCGGTTAAGCCCGGTAGCTTTCCACTGCCCTATCTAGCCATTCCCCGGCTTGGATAGCAGTCTGTACTGCTTCATCTAGCGTCTTGCAGTTTGTCCGCTGCCCATCAGGGCTAAGAGACGCTGTGATTGCTGCCCACATAATTTTATGGTCGAGCTGATTTGTCGCTGCCTCGCAGAATGCGCTTATTGCGTAATCTCGGGCTGAGAGGTTCATTCCTTCAACACCGCGTCTTTGGCGTACTCAAGCGCGCCCAGAAGCCGCCAGCGATCCTTGTATAGCGCATGGCGTAGGTAGCCGTTGCTCTCATCGTCATTCACTGAGCAAACAACCACGAAATCACGTATTTCACCGCGCTCTGCCTTCGCGAGAAGGTCCTGCATGATTTCCACCGTTTCTTCGTCGCGATCAGAGTTAATGAGGTGATGAACTGTCATCCGCCGAAACCCTCAGCCATTAGTGACCTTATACGGGTGCCCGGCAGGTAGGCGGGCCACATCCTCTATGACAGGCTCGTCGTCCATGTTGGTTAGCGTAGATGCGCCCTCGTCGTCTTCGGCATACTGGAAGAATAAGAATTCGTCTTCGTCTGGTTCCATGATGTACCTCGGGAGGTTGGTTGCCCTGAATGTTTCCGCTGTCAGGGCGGGCAGCGTACTGGAATCACAGTTGGTGATTGCAAAAGAAAATGGTCCACCTGTCACTTAGGCGAGCCATTCCGTTGGAATGATAATGGCATGTTCCCGCCGTTTAGTCAACCATCTCTGATAGGCGCTCTACCGCTTTGGCAAAATCCCTGCCCTTCTGCGTCAACTTTCCGTCTATCATAGGATCGGCCCAGCCTCTTGAGACCGATTGAATGATAGAACGGTCGCCTAGGTTCAGTTTATTAAACCAGCCGAGCCATTTATCCCAATTGTTCACGGCGTCCCGGTGCTTTTCGTCCTCGTCGCGCAGATCCGGCTGCTCATCCGGGTCCACCTCGAAGGATTCCGGTAGGAATTCCACCTTTGCCACCTTTGCGGCCATGCTCTTACCCAGACAGACCCGGTGATAGCGCGCCTCGGCGTTTGTCAGCCCTGCGTATACCGACCACAGCCCAACGGCGTCCTCTACGGTGTGTGCAGCGAATAGCGCCTGCCCTGCAGGCTCCCCGAGGGCCTGGAACTGCATCGCCTGCCATTTATCCGGGGTGTGTCCCATTTGACGGGCGCGGGCCTCTAGTGCTGGCCGGTGTGGGTTGCGCCCCGTGACCTCCTGCTTAATCTCGGCCATGCGCTTCCTGCCCCGTGCTTTCTTGCGCGGTGCCGGGGCTATATCTACCCCTATGCTCTTGCGGTTCTTGCGGTCGCCTTTGCCCATATTATTGCCCCTCAGAACTTTCGCTCGCGCTCCATACGTCGCAAAGCATCAAGCATGGTTTCACTGCGGTGCAGGTCGTAACCGCAACCGATGGTTCCGCCTTTCCAAGATCCGCTGCGCTCGCCAACCTCATCGGAAAACTCAACTTCTATGCTTTCCTTGTTCCATCGCGGCCAGCCAAGAGCCTTGAAGGCACGGCGGCAGAGAACGTGACGGCGTTTCGATACCTTCGCGGTTCTGTTCTGCACCTCGCCAGATAGTAGCGTGTACGTGTAGGAATGTTCCTCTTGGTATGGTTCAGCGTCCCAATCGAACACGCTTGCCCACGACCCGTCTGGAAGCTGCTTCTGATATTCCAGCGTGTGTAAGTCCCAAGGCCAGTCAAAGGACTTACGCTTCAAGCCCCAATGGAAGGTAAGACCGAATCCACTGGACGCATAAATAGACCATTGCGGGCCATCCATAGCAGGCCAAGGATGATTGACGATTCCCAGCGGCAGAACGGCAGTGAAACGCCAAAATTTCAGGAACATCATTCTGTCCCCCAAGTCTGCATCGTTGCTGTGGATGTGTATTCCGGCCCCAAAGTCCCAGCCGTGACGACCACGAGACAACTCGACGGATTGGCCATTCTTTAGCCAACCGCGCCAAAGACCTTTTTCACTAGATGTATGCTCGAAAATCATCACCCCTGCCCTCCCCATACCGCCTCAGCTATTTCCTGCGGTGTTGGTTTTCTGTTCGCCTGTCGTTCTGCTTCGCGCTTCCAGAAGTCCCGCTCTTTCCGCAGGCTTGATAGTTCCACCCACTGCCGCTTGATCGTTGCGGCCTGTGTGTCGTTCCATGTGGATAGGGCTGCGTTTTGAGCTAGAGCTTGATCCAGGGTCATGTCAGGCCCTCCGCTTCCAGGATGGCGTAACCGATCAGTTCTGGTATCTGGGGGACTACTGCGTTTCCGAGGGCTTTAAGTCGGTCCACCCCATTGGAAACCCCATTAGCCACTCTACCCACTCGGGGTTCAGGGGGCCATCGACAGTCATTGAGAGTTCTATTGACTTCCCGATTTGCTTGCGGCGCTGAATGCTTGCGTCCTTTGGGCCGCCCCTGTCTCTGTGGTCTGCTGCAGTGGGTGTTGGATACATTTTCACAGCCGGTGCTAACCCGTCCCCGCTGGTTTTGCTGACACCTTTGCGGTTGTAGTTCCCGTGCTGCGTTGGCGTCGGCCACATCTTCGCAGCCTGCGCCAAGTTTAGGCCAAACCCGTTGCCCGTGTGATGCTTGCCCTTTCCATTTGTCGCCGCCTTTACCTCGGCCTGACGTTCTGCAATCTGTTCCGGCGTCCAATTCTCGCGGGTGTAAAACGTCGCCGGTGTAGGCAATAGTCCAGCACCTGTCTCGCCTGTGGTGGGCCGCGACGGCGCAAGCTGGAATAACAAACGTCCGGCAGGCGTAGCCTTGTCCCTCCAAGTCAGAAAGCACGTCGTCGAGCCCCATGCTGATGTGGCCAGCAACGTTTTCTCCAATAACCCAAGCGGGCCTGAGTTCAGCCACGAGCCGATTAAATTCCGGCCAGAGGTGGCGGTCATCTTTCTGGCCTCGTCGCTTCCCGGCGGTGGAGAAGGGCTGGCATGGGTATCCGCCGCAAATAACGTCAACTGCTCCAACTTGCTCACCTTTCATCTCCCTTACATCCTGGAAACACGGAACGTCCGGCCAGTGCTTCGCTAGTACCTTGCGGGGGAATTCCTCGATTTCGCAGAACGCCACGGTTTCAAAACCGCCGGTCCGCTCAAGGCCAAGGCTGAATCCACCAATCCCGCTGAATAAATCAAGTACGCGCAGCTTTCGGGTCACTTCTGCGCCTCCGATAGCCTGTAGCGCATGCGTTTAATTGTGGCGCACTGCTTTTCGACCTGCTTCCTGCATTCCAGGTACTTACGGACGATGACCATCTTATCGATGTCCTTGAAGGCTTTTTCTGCTTCGGTCATACCCACACCTCATTGCCGTTCACGACTGTCCGGCGCTTCACCAATCCCTTGCTCGCGAGATAAGCCCGGTCGCCGCCATACTGTGAATCTGAGATACCCATGCGGGCGCAAATCTCCTTCTTTCCCAACCCTTTATCTATCAGGGCTAGGACTTCCTCACGCCTCTGGTCCACCTGCTGTCTGGTCATCCCATTTGACGAGCGCTTCGGTAGTCGACCACTCTCGATGAGCTGCTGTTGATACCCCTTAACGGTGCCTAGCGAGACACCGACGATTTCCGCTATTTCCTCTTTTTTTCGCCCCTCCATCGTAAGGCGCAGTGTCTCGTCACGACGTCGGGTTGTTTCTGGGTTTGGCGGCTTACTCCAACCGTTGTGGCGAGCCTTGAACTTGGCCAATGCTTCGGCGCGGGTCATAGGGGATTTCGGAACAAGGTTGCCGATGTAGCTTGTTTTCTCATCTCCTTGCCAAACATACTCCTCCGCGAAAGCAGACGCCCCCATCGGGATCTTATGAACCTTGCCATCTGCGATAGCCTCATCAATCAGGCGGCGTTCCTCGTCGCTGATTGCATCTGCCTTTATGCCCTCAATGAAAAACTCTGAGTGGTTGTATTTGGTCACCGCTGGCCTCCTGCTTGTCGCTGAATCACACTGTCTAAAAAGTCATCGCCGTCGTTTGCAGCCGTGAGGATTTGCTTGAAATACGGGCTGCGAAACCAGTTGCGCCAAGCGGCATCCCAGTTCGCATAAGTTCGCCCTTTGGAGAGATTGCTGTCCTTGAAGCGTTCGAACTGAGCGCGCGCTTCGGCCTCCCCGTATCCCTCTGCCTTGGCAATCTCGATTTGCTTAGAGGAGATCACTGCATCCTCTGCTATCGGCAGATTTCTTTTTTTAGTTTTTCTTTTATTCTGGCCTCTGGCCTCTGGAATATGGGTCGTAGGTCCCCCACTGGGTAACCCATTGGGTTGCGATTTTTCTTGTTTAGTAACATCGGCTTGCGACCATCGCTTATTCGCAAACTTCTTACCGGTTGCGGAGCGTTTCGCGTCCTTAACCATGCGGCGATTGTATATCCAACCTCTGCGGTCGCGGGAAAAGACGCCGTTAAGTTCTAGTTCCTCCATATGGGTCGCCGCTTGCTCCGCCGTTATGCCGCACAGACGGGCAGCACCGGTCGAGTCCAAGGGTTTTCCATTGATGGCGAAGTAGCCTTTCGGGTCGCCTTTCGCGCAGACGCAGAGCATCCGCATCCAAAGCCCCTGTGCAGACAGACTACACAGACGCAATCCTTGATCCGCCTCCCAGTCGGACCAAAAGAATTTTGACCAGGGAAGTTCTGACATGCTCAGCCCTCCCAGATCCGGTTGAGGGCTGGGTTGCAGAACACGTGTGCGGTTCCGATAGATCCCTGCCGCTGTTTAGCAACGATGATTTCCAGCTTGTTCCGGCTGGCCTCCATTGCTGCTTGCCATTTCTCCATCTGCTCGAAGTCGTCGGGCTTCATGCGCTCGACGTAATATTCATCGCGATAGCAGAACATCACAGCATCGGCGTCTTGCTCCAACTGACCGGACTCGCGCAGATCAGCGAGTTGCGGGCGCTTGTCGTTGCGTTCCTCGACCTTTCGGGAAAGCTGTGACAATGCCAGAACCGGAACATTCAACTGAGCCGCAAGAGACTTCAGAGCCATGCTAATCTTGGTGATTTCCTCAAACCGGGATGCACCCTTAGCGGAAAGCAACTGCGCATAATCCACGATGAACAGGCGCATATTGCCTTCGCCTAGAATCCTCTGAGCCTGTTTGGCCCCTGACATAAGCGCACCAACGTCAGAGAACTCACGCGGTAGAAAGGTAATAGGAAGCTCCGCGACATTCTCTGCCGCCTGCTGCATAGCCTCGCCTTGTATCGGTGACATTTGGCCTTGGCGCATATCTGAGTAATGAACGCCCCGGCCAATCTCGGCTGTTCCCTCGGAAATAGCCCGCATGGCCATTGCCTCGGGTGACATTTCCAGGCTGCAAATCACCACCCCGTGACCGGCGCGAGCGACATTCAAACCAATACTCAAAGCAACCGCTGTCTTACCCATAGAGGGCCGACCACCCAGAAGGGTCATTTCGCCGGGATAGAAACCGGACATAATGTCATCCAGTTTGCCGATCCCTGACTTTACAGACCCGTTGTCCTCGCCGTGATACGCCGCCATCACCTGAGACACGGCCCCAGAAACGGCTTTCATCATCGTTACGGGTGTGGCGCGCCTTGTGGGCTGCACCTCAAGTAGTGAAGCTTCAAGGCGTCCAGAGATTGCTGTTGCCGTCTCCTCACCCCGTACAAGCGCTGCCTGCACCTCTTGCGTTACCGCGAGAAGGTCACGGCGGGCCTTCATGTCGGATAGCTGCTCTACGTAATCGTCAAAGCCTGATGTGACGGCAGCGCCAGCCATACGAACCAGATAAGAAGCCCCTCCAAGGGTAGACATGGCATTGTCGCTCTTGGCCCATTCTGCCATGGCAACAGGACTTACCAGCAGACCCTTGCGGCTGCGCTCTGCCATCAGGTCGAATAGCGCGGCATGGCAGGGCTCATAGAACAACTTTGAGCCGCCCGCAGCACCTATCACTCCGATCAGCTCCGGCTTAATTAGCAAGGTGCCAAGTGCCATTTGCTCCAATTCTGGAATGTAGCATTCTGGCGATTTATTGAGTTGTTGAACCGTACTCACTTGCCCTGCCCCTCGACCAGCTTTGCCGCCAGTTCTCCAATAGGTTGCCAGTTTTCGTTGGTGCTCCGGCATTTGATTCCAATGACAGCTAGCGCCTCGTCTACGTCCTTGCAGACGGCTTTTTGGCCCATCCAGGTTGAGTGCCAACGCTCTTGGTCCGGTGTTAGCTTTCGCGCACTTGGTGGCTTATTCCCGTCCTTCACTTCGATTAGGTATGTTTGACCTCGGAATCCGACGGCTAGGTCTGGGAACCCATCACCTGCCCCATGTGTGGGTGTGACTGTGGCCCCCGCATCTCTCAGCGCACTTACAATCTCGGATTGATTTGCATCGACTTTAAAGGCGTGACGTTTACCCATTCACACGCCCTCCGCAGAATAAGCCCACGGTCTTTGGTCACCCTGACCGTGGGAAGGGCTGTAGACAGTTGAGCGGTAAAAAGGAAAAAACCCGCTGTCCTGCTGACCTGTGAGTGGTGGGGTTGTATTTCTGGCAATCATTTCAACCGCCCCCGTGTCGAAGCGGGGGTTTTCACTACTTGTTTTTTTGTGCTATAGTTCCCATGTTGGCAATAATCAGGGTCCAACAGGTCCAAAAGTTGCCGAGAGTGCAACGGAATGTCCCGACCATAGGCAGCGTCGAGCATACGCGAGTAAAACTCAGCGGGAATCCGGTTCCTGTTGTGCCAATGGTGGACGCTTTGAAGCGATACACCCAAATCATCGGCCATCGTTTTGCGCGAAGGCCACATCTCTATGACGGTTTTGAATGAGTGGATTTCTGACATACCCAGATACTATTGCCAATATGGCAATTGGTCAAGGCACAAACATGGCAATTGAAAAAAAATCCATGCAACGGCAATTGTTGCCCATGCCAAAAAATGATTTTGACACGCGCGAAAATGATATGTCACCGGATGCCATTGGCTTCCGGTTAGGAATGATTAGACGAGCATATAAGCTGAAAAAGTCGGAGATTGCCGACCTGCTGGAAATTGATCGGCCTCACTGGTCCAGATTTGAAAACGGCCAGCGGCCTATCCCTTTCGAGAAGGCCGACCGCATTGCTCAGAGGTTTGGCGTTAGCTTGGATTTCATTTTCTGCGGACGAATTCGCGGGGTTGAGTTTGATTCCGTTGAAAAGATGCGCTCCGCTTTCAATGAGCCCGACGAAGACCTGGAATAAAGGTCATCTAAACTTTCGCCCGTTTTGATTGCGCGTTTGGCTAAATCGCGCTCATCCTCATGGCCTGCCCAATATTCCGCTTCAAGTTGTTTTATAGTCATTCTATCCATGTTTAGAAATTTACACACGCTTTAGATTATGACAATGATTTTGCTGCTCACTTTGGGCAGGGTTAATCCCTTGTTTTGTCAATTGTTTCTGGTTTAAACGAGATTGTTGATGCTTCGGCGCGTACTCTTTTACCGCCCATATCCCTGAACTCAGTTATCAGTTTGCGGGAGAATCCCTTGCGCTGGCCCAATGCGATTTGCTGGGTCTCCCTGTGCAACCGCAAAGCTAACCCTAACCCCAGCTTGGTCAGGCAGTACATACCATCATTCTCCTTGATATGCTTGCGCTCGACCGCTCTGGCTACGACCCTCTGAATTGACGTTCGGCTGCGCCCGGTCATTTCCGCCAGCGCCGACACATTCCAACTTTTTTCTGTGTAGAGTAGCGCCCAATAAACCCCACGAATGGTTTCATTTACGCCCAGAGCCATTGAGGCCCGGTCGTAGCGAAGTCTCCTGCGGAAATACGTTCTCTCTCGCTCCGTGATAGGGCGTTCACTGCGCATATCATCCCCTTGCAAGCCACTCTAATGGGGAATTCTTCTCCCGTTAAGAGTTTCCCTGATCGATGAAATTACCATACTGGCATTTTTTGTTCTTGACTATTGCCATCTTGGCAACTATTCTCTCATTAAGCACTAGGGAGAACGACAATGCAAATCAGCAAGATTTTAGAAGCGGCTCAAGTCCAGCGCGGCATTATCCCCCAGACATTCATTTGCGCATGCTGCGGCTCAGAACTGGACCGTGATGACCATATGCGCGGTCACTTCCAGCCAGAGTTTGAGGAAACCGTATTCAACGCCTTTGGTTCGAATGTCTGCTTCGGTTGTGCGGATGAGTTCGACAAGCAGGACACTGAAATCACCCCACTGCCTGAGTACGGCTCGGATGATGCGTTTGACATCATGAAAGAGGAGCGTGCGTGATGGGTTGGAAGCCAATCAAAACTGCACCGAGAGACCACACGCGGATATTGCTCTACGTGCCGCCCTACGGCGTCTCATGCGGTCACTGGGACTGTGTTTGGGATAACGGCGTAGAGCGCTGGATCATGCACTCTGTTCTCAACAAGGACGCGCAGCCAACCCACTGGATGCCCCTACCTCCCCCACCTGCACGGGAGGGCCATTCATGAACACCCCCAAACCTATCAACCCGCTCGCGGCTGATGAATTCGTGTTCAAGTCCGACACTGAAACCGCCTGCATACAGCAAGGCCCCCACAGCATTATTCAAGGCGAGGTTATCAACCGCCTGCCCGGCAACAGGGTTGTTATCCGCTGCAACGGTCGGACCTACAAGGGGCCAGAAATCAAGCCAGTTCGGAGAAACAAGGCATGACTAAAATCACTGCATATAAAGGCTTTAACTCCGACTGGACCTGCCGAGACTTTCGTTTTGAGGTAGGTAAGACCTACGAACACGACGGCGATGTAAGGGTCTGCGGTAGCGGCTTCCATGCCTGTGAAAACCCTATGGATGTTTGGGGATACTACGGACCCTATGACGTTAAATACGCCATCGTGTCGATGGCAGGTGACACCGACAAAAAGAGTGGCGGAGACAGCAAGGTTGCCTCCGCAAAAATCACGATTGAAGCCGAATTAAGCGCGGGTGAGTTTGTCCGCAAGTGTGTGGATTGGTTGATTTCTGCAACGAAGGGTAAATCCGACGATAGCGGCAACTCCGCACAGATCGGGTCCAGCGGCGACTACGCACGGATCGGGTCCAGCGGCAACTCCGCACAGATCGGGTCCAGCGGCGACTACGCACAGATCGGGTCCAGCGGCGACTACGCACAGATCGGGTCCAGCGGCTACTACGCACAGATCG
>NZ_JBQFUX010000016.1:0-25684 GCF_056539405.1 Ruegeria sp. BB5
GCTCCGGTGGCGGCGAAGAAGGCGACAGCTCCGGTGGCGGCGAAGAAGGCGACAGCTCCGGTGGCGGCGAAGAAGGCGACAGCTCCGGTGGCGGCGAAGAAGGTGAGTCCAACGGCAGTGGCTACACTAGCGGCGAAGAAAATGGCAGCGCAGTCGAACGTCCAGGCGAAGATCGCTAACTAAGCTTATCTGGTGTTGGTCAGATGACGAGAATATAGCTCGCGGACGCCAACATTCAGATCGCTCGATAACCGAGCTTAAACAAATGAAATGCCCGAACGTGGTTCGGGCATTATCTTTTTTCTTACCTGTTAGTCCCGCAACAATTCATTGATCCCGGTTTTCGAGCGGGTCTTTTCATCCACACGTTTCACGATCACCGCGCAGTACAAGCTGATATTGTTCTTTGATGGCATCGATCCGGCAACAACCACCGAATAGGGCGGCACTTCGCCATATGTGACCTCGCCGGTTTCGCGGTCAACGATCTTGGTCGACTTGCCGATGAACACGCCCATGCCCAGAACCGAGCCTTCGCGCACGATGCAGCCTTCGACCACCTCAGAGCGCGCGCCGATAAAGCAATTGTCTTCGATGATGGTGGGGCCTGCCTGCATCGGTTCCAACACACCACCGATGCCGACGCCGCCCGACAGGTGTACGTTCTTGCCGATCTGTGCGCAGGACCCCACGGTGGCCCAGGTGTCGACCATGGTGCCCTCATCGACATAAGCTCCCAGGTTCACGAAAGACGGCATCAGCACCACGCCGGGCGCGACATAGGCGGATTTGCGAACCACGCAGTTCGGCACGGCGCGGAACCCGGCGGTGCGCCACTGATCCTCGCCCCAACCCGCGAATTTGCTGTCCACCTTGTCCCACCAGCCGCCGGCCTGCGGACCGCCCGACTGAATCTCCATGTCCTTGATGCGGAAGCCCAGCAAAACCGCCTTTTTGGCCCACTGGTTCACATGCCAGTCGCCGCTGTCCATCTTTTCGGCAACACGCAGAGAACCGCTGTCCAGCGCGTTCAGCGTATCTTCGATCGCTTCGCGTTGTTCGCCAGAGGTGGCGGGGGTGATGGTATCGCGTGCCTCCCAGGCGGCTTCGATAGCGGCTTCCAGTTGCGCGTTGGACATTTGGCGGCTCCCTGCAGAATCTGTTCACGTTGGTGTTGCCTATACGCAAGCAGGGGACAGGCCGCAATGCGACGCAGAATGCGCGCTTTGCGGCTGATTGCTGCAGTTTCAGCCGTTCAATGGGTCCGGCGAGAGGTTCCCACCACAAACCAGCACCGCCACACGCTCACTGGGTTCCGGCTGATAGGCACCAGACAGCAGCGCAGCCAATGCGGTCGCGCCCGCTGGCTCTACCAGAATCCGATGCGTGCGCCACAGAACCTGCTGGGCTTCGGCGATGGCCTCGTCATTGACCAGAACCGATGCCAGCCCCTGCGCCAGTCCGAAACAGATCGACCCGATCCGCCGCGCGCCCAGCGCATTGGCGGCAATACCCGAAACGGTAACATCCACAGGCTCTCCGGCCTGAAGTGCCGCGTTCAGCGCGCATGAGGTTTCGGGCTCGACCGCCACAACCTTGCGCGCGCCCTGCAACCAGCCCAGCGCGCCCGCGATCAAGCCACCGCCGCCGACGGCAATCAAAACCGTGTCGGCCTGCAGACCCTGCGCCTCCCACTCGGCGAAACAGGTGCCCTGCCCGGCTACGGTTGCGGGCGCGTCATAGGCGTGGATTTGCATCGCACCTGTTGCCTCCTCATGCGCTTGCGCCCTGGTCAGCGCGTTAGCGTATTCGCCCGGCACCACGCTCAGATCCGCACCGGTCCGTTCGATCAGCGCGATCTTGGACGGCCCTGCCATTTCCGGCACGAAAATCTTTGCCGGATACCCCAATGCGCGCGCTGCAAAGGCCGCCGCCGCACCATGATTGCCGCCAGACGCTGCAACGATACCCGCCTTGGGCACATCCTGGCTCAGCAATGTATTGAACGCCCCGCGCGCCTTGAAACTGCCGGTATGCTGCAGGTGTTCCAGCTTCATCTCAACCGGGTAACCCAACCCCAAGGCCCGGCTTTCCATCACCGGCGTCACCTGCGCATAACCGTTGATCCTGTCGGCGGCCGCCAATATTTCACTCTTCCAATTCATTCTTGTTCTTCCGTGACTGGCACTCTGCCCGCGAACCCTATAGCTGTTTCAAGAACACGCAAGCAGGGAACCATCACTCATGAGAGAAGACCGCCTCAGCCCTTTCCGCGACGCGCAGACCGACCGCTCGACCGCGAGTGAGGTACCGGACACGCCGCAAACGCGCTCACCCGCGTATCGCCTTGCCTTTGCCGATGACGATTTCCTGTGCCGGGATGAGCTGCGCCCGGTGCGCCTGCAGCTGGAACTGCTGAAACCCGAGATGCTCATGACCGAGCGTGAGATCACCTCGACCATCGTCATGTTCGGCGGTGCGCGTATTCCCGAGCCGTCGCAGAAACACACCGCCCGGACCCAGACGCTGGCCAACCTGTCGGAGTACTATGACGAGGCCCGCGAATTCGCCCGGCTGATGACCGAGAAATCCAATGAAACCGGTTGCCGCGAGAACGTCATCGTCACCGGCGGTGGCCCCGGCGTGATGGAGGCGGGGAATCGCGGCGCGCAGGATGCAGGCGGCTGTTCCATCGGCCTGAATATCGTGTTGCCGCACGAACAAGCGCCGAACGAATACGTGACCCCCGAGCTCAGCTTCAACTTCCACTATTTCGCCATCCGCAAGATGCATTTCCTGATGCGCGCCCGCGCCATCACCATCTTTCCCGGCGGGTTCGGAACCATGGATGAACTGTTCGAATCCCTGACCCTGATCCAAACCGGTCGGATGGAGCGCGTGCCCTTCCTGCTGTTTGGCCGCGAGTTCTGGGAAAAGGTTATCAACTGGGAGGCGCTGGCCGATGCGGGCACCATCTCGGACGAAGACCTTGATCTGTTCCGGTTTGTCGACACGGCGCAAGAGGCGGTCGAGATCATCGAGAACTGGGAACCCGCCCCGCCCCGCGACGAAATACCGGGACGCTGAGCCATGGCCCCGAAGACCGGAGAGATGCTGCACCTGCGCGGCAATGCCTTGAACGCGGGTGAGCCGGTGACGCTGCCGCTGACCCAAAGCAGTATGTATCATCTGCCGGGCGTGACGGACGGCCTGCCCACATACGGCCGAGTCGACAACCCCACTTGGGAGCATCTGGAACATGTGCTGGCCCATCTTGAAGGTGCGCCCTGCCTGACTTTTCCGTCTGGCATGGGGGCAATTTCAGCCGCATTGTTTGCAACCCTGAAGGCCGGGTCGCACCTGCTGATTCCGTCGGATGGGTACTATGTCACGCGCGTGCTGGCCGATCAGTTCCTGTCCGGGCTGGGTGTAACGGTCACCGAACGCCCGACGGCCACCTTTACCGAGGGCGGGTTTGACGGCTTTGATGTGGTCTTTGTCGAAAGCCCCTCAAACCCCGGGCTGGACATGCTGGACCTGCCTGCTATCGCCACTGCTGTACGTGTAGCGGGCGGGATCACGATTGCTGATAACACGACCCTGACCCCGCTGGGCCAGCGTCCGCTGGACATGGGCATCGACGTGGTTGTGGCCTCGGATACGAAAGCCATGGGTGGGCATTCCGACCTGTTGATGGGCCACGTGGCCAGCCGCAATGCACAGATTATGGAACGGGTAGTAGAATGGCGTCGCGTTTCTGGGGCGATCCCCGGCCCGCATGAGGCTTGGCTGTTGCATCGCGGACTGGAAACGCTGGATGTGCGGTTCGACCGCATGTGTTCCTCGGCGCAGGTGCTGGCCGAACGGTTCGCCGTCCACTCGACGGTCAGGCAAATCCGCTATCCCGGTCTGCCTAGCGATCCATCGCATGCGCTGGCCACGGCACAGACGTCGCGGTTTGGGTTCCTGCTGTCGATCACGCTTGAGACCGAGGCCAAGGCCGAGGCCTTCATCAACGCCTGCCCGATGCTGCGTCCCGCAACCTCCTTTGGTGGCGTCCACAGTTCAGCAGAGCGCCGCGCGCGCTGGGGCGACGATGTCGACCCCGCCTTCATCCGCCTGTCTGTCGGCTGTGAACCGGTCGAGGAACTGTGGCAGGCGATTGAAATCAGCCTGAACGCGCTATGATTTCTTCTTGCGCTCACGCAATTCTGTAAACACATAGATCGGCAGCACTATGCTGGCGATCAGCGCCCCCAGCCAAACCAGAAGCGTGGCCGCCAACAGGTTCGAGATACCTCCAACCGTCAACCCGGCAGTGACAAGATCGGTTATCAGCAAGCCTACAAAGGTAACGATCAGCGCGATGCCGCCTTTCAGCGCGGGTGCTTTTTTCTCGCCCAGCTTCAGGATCAGCGGCTCGGCCACCACCTGCACCAGCGTAAAGACGATCACCACGACGATGAAAGAGATCGGCTTGATCGCAAACCCTGACAGCAGCAGCGTGGCCAGTAGCAACCCGATGGCATTACCGGCCAGCAGGGCCAAGGCGGATTTGATTCTGCGCGTCATGGGGGTCTCCGTCAGAAAATAATTCGAAACGTGCATATGTTAGCAGACTTTCGGGGTTTTGCGAGCGGTTTCAAAAGCCTCTTCCTTTTGGGTCCTTGAAATCGCATGATAAAACCAACCTGTTCAGCCCGACCCGCGAGAGGTGAGATGAGTGACGATCCCTATTCCGCTCTTGGTGTCGCCAAAGACGCCAGCGCCGCCGAAATCAAAAAGGCTTATCGGCGTATCGCCAAGGAATGCCACCCGGATCTAAAGCCCGGCGATGCCGAGGCCGAAGCCAAGTTTAAGGCGGCAGCCGCCGCTTACGACTTGCTCAAAGACCCCGAAAAGCGGGCGCAATTCGACAATGGTGAGATTGACGCCTCGGGTCAGGAACGCCCGCAGCAGCATTATTATCGCGACTACGCCGAGGCCGCCGGGAACCCTTATCGGGGACAGGCTGCAGACCCCGATGACATGTCGGACATCTTTGCCGAGTTCATGCGGGGCCGTGGCGGATACGGCCAGCGCACCCATGAATTCCACGCGCCGGGGCACAATCGAGGCTACAGCCTGCAGATCAGTTTTCTGGATGCGGTTTTTGGGGCCAGCCAGAAACTGACCCTGCCCGATGGCGACCGGATCGAAGTCAAGATTCCCGCTGGCATCACCGACGGCCAAACCATCCGCCTGCGCGGCAAAGGCGATCCGGGCTTTGGCGACGGACCGCCGGGTGATGCTCTAGTGACCGTCTCGGTTGCCAAACACCCCGTCTTCGATCGTCAGGGCGACGACATACATCTCACTCTGCCGATCACGATTGATGAGGCCATTCTGGGCGGCAAGGTCCCTGCACCCACCATCGACGGTGGCGTTAATGTCAGCGTTCCTGCGGGCACCAGCAGCGGCAAGACACTGCGCCTGCGCGGCAAAGGGGTTAAGAAACGCGGCTCAACCGAGCGCGGCGATCAGCTGATCGAACTGACCATCGCGATGCCCGGACAGATCGACGAAGACCTAAAGCAATTCATGGAGACTTGGCGCGAAAGCCACAGCTATGATCCGCGTAAAGGAATGCCGTCATGACCCGCACCCTGACCGAAGAGCAGCTGATCGCAACCATCACCCGTCTGACCTCGACCCGGTTGACCGAATACTTGGCCGCCGAGATCGTGATCCCCGAACAAACCGATCAGGGCTTGGTCTATCACAGCCTCGACGTCGCCCGTCTGGAACTGGCCTGCGAATTGCATGAGCAATACGAGATGGAACCCGACGCGCTGTCGATGATGATTTCGCTGATCGACCAGATGCACGGCCTGCGCGCAGAACTGCGCGAGGTGCTGAACGCGGTTGAGGCGCAGCCCGAACCCGTGCGTCAGACCCTGATCGAGGTGATCGGAGCCGCCCGCCTCAAGCGCAGTTGATCAATTGCCGACGATGTATTCTTCGGGCACGAAAAAGGTGTAGTCCCGGTCGGCCACCGCCTCGTGGCAATCATGGCAATAGGCGACCGAATTTGCGCGCGCACCCATCGTGTCCCCGAACAGCGATCCGTCTGGCATCACCATGATATAACGCCAGTCACCCGTGTCGGGGCTTTCGCCTTGGGCCAGTTTTTCCATTACGAACAAAGCGCCGGGATGGATATTGCCTTCATCCGTGACGGTCACGCTGTCCTTGGCCAAAACCGAGCCTTTGGGCAGCTTTTCCCCTTCGGCCAGCGTTCCGTAGTTATGAGCCATGCGATTAGCATAGCTGTTCACATACCGCTGACCATGGGTGGCCGAGATATAGGGCGCATCGTTGAACAATGGCCAGTTCTGATAATTCAGGAGCAAATCCAGTTGTGCAGCGCCATAACCCCGCGCCATGCGCCGCTGCAGGGATTCATAGATGCGCAATGCTTCCTCCTTGGACAAATCCGCTGGATTCTCGATGGCAATATGCGCGTCCTCACCAGTTGATTGCGCAAACCCGTCGGTTGCGGACAACCCCGAAATTGACAGCACTGTCAGTGAGATCGAAAACACACGTTTAAATCGTAAAAACATATGGATGGCCTACCTGTTTCTTAAGGTTCGCCTGAAAGCCGCCTATCATGTTTGAAATAAGATAGCGGCCCTGAACAAACGCGCCACGGCCAGACCACGGCTTTCACCGCTTTGTGCGCAAGAGTGACATGCGCCGATCCAGCCCCGACGCTTAAAACATACCAAATTTCGAATGCAAAGAACAGCAAGGCGAGAATTTATTTATTGTCGACCACTTGGCGACAATAACACGCCTCAGCTTTTCACCCCGGCTTCGGCCTCGATCTGTTTGCGCGATTTTCGGGCGCGTTCCGTGGCCGATTTCAATTGACCACAAGCCGCCATGATATCCTCGCCCCGCGTCTTGCGGATGGGTGAGGCGTAACCCGCCTGGTAAATGATATTCGCAAAGGCCCGGATGCGATTGTTCGAGCTGCGCTTGTACGGCGCGCCCGGCCATTCATTGAACGGGATCAGGTTGATCTTGGCCGGGATGTTATGACGCTTGATATGGTCGATCAGGCGATGCGCATCCTCGTCTCTGTCGTTCACGCCATCCAGCATCACATATTCAAAGGTGATCCGTTCGGAATTCGATGCGTTCGGATAGCTGGCCAGCGCACCCAGCAGTTCCTCGATATTCCAGCGCTTGTTGATCGGCACCAACACGTCACGGGTTTCATCCGTGGTGGCATGGAACGAGATCGCCAGCAGACAACCGATTTCCTCAGCCGTGCGCGCGATTTCAGGCACAACACCCGAGGTCGACAGGGTGATGCGGCGGCGCGACAGGGAAATCCCCTCGGGATCCATGGCGATCTTCATCGCGTCGCGGACGTTTTCGAAATTATACAGCGGCTCACCCATGCCCATCAGAACGATGTTCGACAGCAGGCGTGTTTCGTCTTTAGGCGCGCCGGGAACCGGCCATTCCTCAAGATCGTCGCGCGCCATCATCACCTGACCGACAATCTCGGCCGCGGTCAGGTTGCGCACAAGTTTCTGCGTGCCGGTGTGGCAGAAGGAACAGGTCAGCGTGCAACCCACCTGAGACGAGATGCACAGCGTGCCGCGATCTTCTTCGGGGATGTACACGACCTCAACCTCGTGCCCGCCCGCAATACGGCATAGGTATTTGCGGGTGCCGTCCTCAGACACCTGACGCGTAACAACCTCAGGGATTTCGATCACAAAGTTTTCGGCCAGTTGTGCGCGATAGGCCTTGGCCAGATTGGTCATCTCGGCAAAGTCGCGCACACCCCATTGATAAATCCATTGCCAGATCTGACCGGTGCGCATCTTGGCCTGCTTTTCCGGCGTGCCATGTTCGATCAAAACCTCACGCAGCTGGGCGCGGGTCAGGCCGACAAGGTTAATCTTCCCCTCGGGCAATTTGCGGGGGATGGTCATGACATCTTGAGTAATCGGCGCTTTGGGCGACATGTGGTTATCTCAACGGATTCTGGCTTGGGATGCGCCTCTATATAGGATCGCTGGCAAAGATCAAAAGGAATCGTATCAATCAATTCGCAAAGCGCAGCAACTCGTCCACACGCGCGCGTCCCAGATCGACCCGGCACGCGGTGATGGCGATGCCAGTACCGGACCCTCCGCCATAGGAAGCGCCCACCGCTTCGCACTGCGCATCGCGGTAGCTTGCCCAGGCTGATTGCGAAGCTTCCAAGGCGGGCTGCGCCACCACCCGCTCGGTGATCTCGTCCAACTCTTTGGCCGATTGCATGGCAAATCCGTAGCTCTCCTCCAGCGCCAGACTGACCCGATCTTCCATCTCGCCAACACACGCCCCAATTTCCACCTGAGAACTTGCGTCTGAACATTCCAACGTTGGGTCTGCCAGTGCCGCAGAGGAAAACAACAATATGATCAATACGTACCGCATAACTCGCTCCTGCCAGAGGTTCCCACTGCCGACGGTAGCACGCGAACTACTGCGCCCCAAATACAGATTGGCCGCACCGTCAACGCCGATGCGGCCGAAATCAATGCTATCAGGTAAGCCGCTTCAGATGCCCGCTGGCAGGATATCGCAATCTGCTGCATCCAAAGTTTTTACCGGATCCTCTGGCCCACATTGCTCACCGGATACGGGGTAGGTTTCAGAATCTTTTTCACACGCGCTCAACAACACGGCGGCTGCCATCATCAGCGCGACAATAGGCTTATTCAGCATTCGTAAGCTCCTTCTATTCAGCTGAACTAATTAGTTCAGAAATGTCGGAGGCTCGCTTTGATACGGATCAAACTTGCAGACAGACGTGGCGTAAAGCCGACACTTGGCGCTTCAAAAAAAAAGAAAACCCCGCCAAATGGCGGGGTCTCGCGTGTCTTCAGATACGTATCAGTTTGTGCAGCGTTTTTCGGCGTCTTCTATCGCTGCCGTGAAACCCAGCAACGAGAATGTGTCCTTGGTCTGCGTCCCACGCTCGGACCGGGCGGTCAGAACAGCCTCAGTGCCCCGCTTCATCGCTGCAACCACCTTGAGGTCTTCGCCTTCGGTTGCAGGCCAGGCCCATTCGCCTTCGGTGATCAGTTCAAACTCGGTCCCGTCGATTTCAAGATTGACGGTTGAGCCTGCCGCGAACGGATAGCCGCCGGTAAAGGTCACTTGCCCCTTCACCTCGGCGTTGGGACGATAGAACACGAACAGCAGGATATCGCTGCGGCGGACCGAGACCACCCGGCCACCGCGTGTGTTGACGGTTTCCTTGGGTGCAGACACGCTCCAGCATTCGGTGGGATCGTCTTCGACGAACACGCTCCAATCGGTTTTGGCTGCCACACGGTTGGTGCTTGACGCCTGCTGAGCGGTTGCCGTAGTGGCCATCCCTGCCATGCACAGGCCCGCGATTACACGGACGAGTTTCAATCCCATCTGTCCAGCCTCCTAGCTCGACCTATTACCTCATACCCATCGGAAAAGCCTGCGCACCCTGCCGGTTCGTCTGTAAGTTGCGTATTCCGATGATTGTCGACATACACACACTAACGCAGGTTTCGCCACAGGCGAAAGGGCGATTGGCAGAATTTTGCGCATATTACGGAGAGGCCTGATGACGCAGCCGGTACCAATGACAGAACTATGGCGCGGCCCCTTGTTGGAAAGCCTGCATCTGGGCCATGCAGTGATCTGTGATGACAGTGGCCAGATCGTACAAAGCTGGGGTGATCCAAGTGCGATTATCTACCCACGATCTTCGGCCAAGATGATCCAAGGTCTGCCGCTGATCACCTCAGGCGCCGCGGCGAAATATGGGCTGAACAGCGAGCATCTGGCACTGGCTTGCGCCTCACACAGCGGCGCGCATATCCACACTGACCGCGTGACCGCCTGGTTGGACCATCTGAACCTGTCCGAACATGACCTGCGCTGCGGCCCGCAAGAGCCGCAGGATATGGCCGCGCGCGACGGATTGATTCTGGCCGACGACACGCCTTGCCAGATTCACAATAACTGTTCGGGCAAGCATTGCGGGTTCCTGACCGTGGCCCAGCATATGGGAGCCGGGCCGGAGTATCTGGAAATCGACCACCCAGTTCAGCAGGCCTGTTTGTCAGCCATCGAAGAAACAACCGGTGAGGCCAGCCCCGCCTATGGGATAGACGGATGTTCAGCGCCGAACTTTGCCACCTCGCTGGTGGGGTTGGCGCGATCGATGGCGTGGTTTGCCTCGGCCGCCGACCGGTCGGACCGGGCCAGCGACGCGGCGCAGCAACTGACCGCCGCGATGATCAAGCATCCCGAACTGGTTGCCGGCGAAAGCCGCGCCTGTACCGAACTGATGCGCGCGATGGAGGGCCGCGCCGCGATCAAGACCGGGGCCGAAGCTGTTTTCATCGCCATCATTCCGGAAAAACGCATGGGCGTGGCACTGAAGATCACAGACGGCACCACGCGTGCCGCTGAATGTGCCATCGCATCCATTCTTGTCCATCTGGGTGTGCTGGAGGCCGAAAACCCGGCCACCCGCAATTTCATGAACGCCATTCAGTACAGCCGCCGCGGGCTGGAATGCGGCATCATCAAGCCTGCGCCGGGTTTCCCCGGCTAAGGCGATCACATCTCGATCGGATGAATCTCGGCAACTTCGACCGAGCCTGATCCGTTGACGACCATGGGGCAGCCCTTGGCCATCTCGTTGGCGGCGTCGATGCTGTCGGCCCTGATGACCGTGAACCCCGAGGCCGGGTTGGCACCGCCATTGTCGACAACACCGCTGTTGCTGACGGTATAGGACTGGCCCACCGGGTTGCCGGGGATGTCCAGCGCATCGCCCATATTCTGGAACCATGCGCCCCAGGCGGCCATGGTCGCTTCGATTTCGGCGGGGTCGGTTGGGGTGTGACCGCCGTGATAGACAAACAAGAACTGAGGCATTTCTCTTCCTCCCTAATGAAAATCTTAAAACTGAGCTTCCAGCTTGCGCAGTGACGAAGTCCAACCCTGATTGTGGTTGGCCGCGACCTCGGCATCGGCCAATTCGCGGTGATCAAGAACCAGCTTTGCACCAGCTTCCGTCGCTGTGACCGTCAGCGTCACGTGGCTTTCCGCTCCGCGCTGATCCTGATCGTCATGCCAGGCCCAGGTGAACCCCACTGAATTCGGCGGATCAACATGGGTCACCTGCCCGGATACTTTGTATCGCTGCCCTTCGGCATTCACCATGACCGAGTGCCACGGCCCAAGGCGTGAAAAATCCAAATCATGTTCGGGCACATGCATCCCTTCGGGGCCCCACCACTGCAACAGCTTTGCACCATCGCTGATCCAGGCAAACAGGTTTTCCTGGGATGTGGGAAACGCGCGTTCCAATTTCAGGTCGGCCATGAATTCTCCCTTTCAATCAAATCGTTCAAACGGTCGAGGCTGCTTTCCCAGAATTGCCGTTTCGATATGGTCCATTCCGCGATGGTCCGCAGCCCCTCGGGCTGGATGGAATACATGCGTTGACTGCCCTGCACTCGCTGCTGCACCAGCCCGGCGGCGCGCAACACCTTCAGATGGCGCGAGATCGCGGCCCCGGACATGCCGCGACCTTCGATCAGGTCACCAGCGGGCAGTTCACCGTCTTGCATTAACTGCTCGACGATCGAGAATCGGGTGGCATCGGACAATGCCGAAAATGCGGTCAGAAGCGTGTTCATGACCATTGTTTAACATTTTTGTTAAATAAAGGGAAGCCCCTTGCGATCAGACCTCGGTATAGGCCGCGCGGGAATAGCCCTGCAGGTACAGCAAAGCAGTCAGATCTCCGTAATTGATCCGAATATCGCATTTGGCGGCGACCGAAGGTTTGGCATGCAGCGCCACACCGGTTCCGGCCCGGCTCAGCATGCCCAGATCATTGGCGCCATCGCCCACGGCAATCACGTCGGCCTCGGACAGGCCCAGCCGCTTGGTAATCTGCGCCAGCGCATCCACCTTGGCCTGTTTGCCCAGAATCGGGCGCTGTACATCGCCGGTCAGCTTGCCCTTTTCGGCCAGCAATGTATTGGCGCGGTTTTCATCAAAGCCAAGCAGATCAGCCACCCTCGCGGTGAAGGCCGTAAACCCACCCGACACCAGGGCCGCATAGCCCCCGTTCAGGCGCATCGTCGCAACCAGTTCCTTACCGCCCGGCATCAATGTAATGCGTTCGTTCAGAACCTTGTCGATCACCGCCTCATCCAAGCCCTTCAGTAGGCCGACACGTTCAATCAGCGCACCTTCGAAATCAAGCTCACCATTCATGGCCCGCGCGGTAATGTCTTTGACGCGATCGCCCACGCCCGCCTCATCGGCCAGTTCGTCAATACATTCCTGCTGGATCATGGTGCTGTCCATATCGGCCAGCAGCATCAGCTTGCGGCGTTTCCCGAACGGCTGCACGATCAGGTCGACCTCTAACAACTGCAGCTCTGCCCAGACGTCCCACTGATTATCAGGCAGCTCGGGAAACGTGAACTGCGCCGCCTCATCTTCGCTGAGCCAAACCAGATCGCCCCCGCCCCACGCGTTGCACAACGACTCGACCAAAGCCTGCTCGAGCTTCGGCATGTTCGGATTGGTCAACAGAGTGGCTACGTACATCATCGGTCTCCTGCAGGCTCCCCCGCGCATAACGCAGGGGCCGCCAATTCACCAGAGACAGTTGATATGTTTACCCCAGAATGCCAGGCAATCGCAGCCCATGGGCGCGGGCGCAATCCTTTGCAATTTCATACCCAGCATCCGCATGCCGCCACACGCCCGAGGCCGGATCGTTCCACAGCACACGTTCCAACCGTCGGGCCGCGTCCTCGGTACCATCGGCACAGATCACCACACCCGCATGTTGAGAGAACCCCATGCCGACCCCACCACCGTGATGCAGCGAGACCCAGGTCGCGCCGCTGGCGGTGTTGATCAGAGCATTCAGCAGCGGCCAATCGCTTACGGCGTCAGACCCGTCCAACATCGCCTCGGTCTCGCGGTTCGGGCTAGCGACGGAACCGCTGTCCAAGTGATCCCGGCCGATCACGACCGGCGCTTTCAGCTCACCATTGGCCACCATCTCATTGAACGCCAACCCGGCGCGGTGGCGGTCGCCCAACCCGATCCAGCAAATCCGCGCAGGCAGGCCCTGAAACGCAATCCGTTCCTGCGCCATGTCGAGCCAGCGGTGCAGATGTTCGTTCTCGGGGAACAGCTCTTTCATCTTGGCGTCGGTCTTATAGATATCCTCGGGGTCGCCTGACAACGCACACCAGCGGAACGGACCGATGCCTTTGCAAAACAGCGGACGGATATAGGCGGGTACGAAACCGGGGAAGGCAAAAGCGTTCTCCAACCCCTCATCCTGTGCCACCTGCCGGATGTTGTTACCGTAATCCAGCGTCGGCACGCCCGCGTTCCAAAAATCAACCATCGCGGCGACGTGTTGTTTCATCGACGCCCGCGCAGCCTTTTCAACTGCTTTAGGGTCTGTTTCACGCATTTCACGCCACTGCGCCATGGACCAACCAATTGGCAAGTAGCCGTTGATCGGATCATGGGCGCTGGTCTGATCGGTGACGATATCGGGATACGGGCGGACGCCTTCGTTCCCTCTTTTGAAGATTTCTGGGAACACCTCGGCCGCGTTACCCAACAGGCCCACGGATTTTGCCTCGCCCGCTTTGGTCCAGCGGTCGATCATCTCCAACGCTTCGTCCAGAGTCTCGGCCTTTTCGTCGAGGTATTTGGTGCGCAGGCGGAAATCGATACTGTCTGAATTACATTCGACCGCCAGACAGCAGGCACCGGCAAAAACGGCGGCCAGCGGTTGCGCGCCCCCCATGCCGCCTAAGCCCCCGGTCAGAATCCACTTGCCGGTCAAGTCGCCGCCATAGTGTTGACGTCCTGCCTCAGCAAAAGTCTCGTACGTACCCTGAACGATGCCTTGAGTGCCAATGTAGATCCATGAACCGGCCGTCATCTGGCCGTACATCATCAGACCCTTCTTATCGAGCTCGTTGAAGTGATCCCAGGTTGCCCAATGGGGCACTAGGTTGGAATTGGCAATCAGCACGCGGGGCGCGTCCTTGTGCGTCCGCACAATGGCGACCGGCTTGCCGGATTGAACGATCAGGGTTTCGTCCTCTTCCAGATCCTTCAAACCGTCCACAATAGTATCGAAATCCTTCCACGTGCGGGCCGCGCGGCCGATACCGCCATAGACCACCAGTTCATGCGGGTTTTCGGCCACGTCCGGGTGCAGGTTGTTCATTAACATCCGCAGCGGGGCCTCAGTCAGCCAGCTTTTGGCGTTCAGCTCGGGGCCTGTCGGCGGATAGATATCGCGCGTGTTCTTGCGAGGGTCGGTCATGGGATCGTCTCCAATGCAGTGTCTTGGATGGCTTCAAGAATATCGCGCAGCCAACGACGCAGGCGGTTGGCCTTGGCAGTATCATAACTCCACGGGGCGGCCTCGGCTGTCAGGTAAGTGGATTGCGCCAGTTCCATCTGTATGGCGTGCAGACCGTCGGCCGGACGGCCATAGTGGCGAGTCGTCCAGCCACCCCGGAACCGCCCGTTCAGAACGGTGCTGTAGGGCGATGATGCGGCAAATTCATGTGCAATAGACTCTATGTCTGGCGCGCAGGTCACTCCCCCATCCGTCCCGATATTCATGTCGGGCAACATGCCTTCAAACAGAAATGGAATGCGACTGCGGATCGAGTGGCAATCGAATAGAACAGCCACGCCGTGCTTTGCCCGCACGCGCTCCAACTCTTCGGCAAGTGCGGCATGATAGGGTGCATGGAAGGTTTCGCGCCTCTGACCGATCTCATCCTCTGACGGTTCCTGCCCGTCGCGCCAGATCGGTTGCCCATCGAAATCGGTCAATGGCACCAGCGTTGTCGTGTTTTGCCCTGGGTAAAGCGAAACACCGTCGGGATCGCGATTGGCGTCGATGACATAGCGATGAACATGCGACTGAACCACCGTCGCACCACTCAAAAGCTTTTCATAGAGCCTGTTTATGTGCCAATCCGTGTCCGCCAATGCACGCCCACTGTCATTGAGACGAGCTGCAATGTCATCCGGCACATAGGTCCCACCATGCGGTTGTCCCAAGACGATAGGGCCATCCCCGTGATGCACGCTAACCACCTGCATCACACCACCTCGGGCATTGGGGTGCCAACGGCCCGTAGGATCGACGCCCCGGCTACCAGTTGTTTCGCGGTCTCCAACTCAGGGGCCAGATAACGATCTTCGGTCAGGGCCGGAATGTCAGCCCGCAACCGAGCAATGACCTGCTGCAAAGGCCCGCTGGTGACCAGAGGCGCGCGAAATTCAACCCCTTGAGCTGCACACAGTAGTTCCACACCCAGAATGTAGTTCAAATTCTCGACCATTCGGATCAGGCGCCGCGCACCATGGGCCGCCATCGAAACATGATCCTCCTGGTTGGCCGAGGTTGGGGTGCTGTCGGTGACACAGGGATTGGCGAGGTGCTTGTTCTCGCTCATCAATGCCGCGGTGGTGACCTCCGCAATCATCAGGCCAGAATTCAACCCCGGATCAGGTGTCAGGAAAGGCGGCAAATCAAAGCTGAGTGTCGGGTCCACCATCAAGGCAATGCGACGCTGCGCGATGGCACCGATCTCGGACACGGCCAGCGCGATCATATCAGCGGCGAACCCTACAGGTTCAGCATGGAAATTCCCGCCCGAGACAATCCCGTCGGCCAGAACCAGCGGATTGTCGGTGGCTGCGTTGGCCTCAACCTCAAGCGTGGCGGCGGCCTGCCGCAATACATCCATTGCTGCGCCCGTGACCTGCGGTTGACAGCGAATGCAATAAGGATCCTGAACGCGGGTGTCGCCCTCACGGTGACTTTCCCGAATTTCCGACCCGTCCAGCACGGCGCGCATGGCGCCGGCGGCTTCGGTCTGGCCACGATGACCGCGCAAAGTGTGGATTTCAGGCCGCAGGGGTGCGGTGGACCCCATGATCGCATCGGTCGACAAAGCCGAAACAACCAGTGCACTTTGCGCCGCACGCCAAGCCTCGCACAACCCAGCCAAAGCAAAGGCGGTTGAAAACTGGGTGCCGTTGATAAAGGCCAATCCTTCCTTGGGGCCTAGCTGAATAGGCTCTAAACCAGCGGTTTTCAACGCCTCATTCCCCGGCAGAACAGTGCCGTTCACCTCCGCCTCTCCCGCGCCAATGACCACTGCGGTCATATGGGCCAACGGCGCCAGGTCGCCCGATGCTCCAACCGAACCTTGTGCCGGGATCACCGGAGTGACCCCGCGGACCAGCATCTGCTGCAACAGCTCGATCAGCTCCCACCGCACGCCCGATGCACCGCGACCGAAGGACAACAGCTTGAGTGTCATCATCAGCCGGGTCAGCCTTTGCGGTATGGCGGGACCAACACCGCAACAATGGCTGAGGATCAGGTTGCGCTGCAGGGTCGAGGTGTCCTGCGGCGCGATTTTGAGGCTGGCCAGTTTCCCAAAACCGGTATTGACGCCATAGACGGGGTCATCGCCCCGAGCCGCCGCCTGAATACGTTGCGCCGCCGCATCGACTGCGGGCTTGCAGTCAGAATCCAGTGAAACAGCCGTTTGATCCCAATAGATCTCGGCCAGCTGCGCCAAAGAAACCTGACCGGGCTGCAAAATCAGAGACGTCATTCGATCCCTCCGAAAAGACGTTTGTGCAGTGGGTTGAAGCCGACGCGATAGGCCAGTTCCGCCGGATGAGTGACATTCCAGATCGCCAGATCCGCCCTATGCCCCAGCGCGAGAGTGCCCGCATCGTTGATCCCCAACGCGCGCGCGGCGTTGCGGGTGACACCAGCCAGCGCCTCTTCAGGCGTCAGACGAAACAGCGTGCAGCCCATGTTCATGGTCAGCAGCAGCGAGGTCAGCGGCGAAGAACCGGGATTGCAGTCGGTTGCCAGGGCCATTGGCACTTGATGCTGGCGCAGCAGATCAACGGGTGGCACCTGCGTTTCTCGCAGTGTGTAAAACGCGCCCGGCAACAGCACGGCCGTGGTTCCGGCCTTTGCCATGGCTGATACACCATTGGCATCCAGGTATTCGATGTGATCCGCCGACAAAGCCCCGTAAGAGGCCGCCAGTTGCGCCCCCCCCTGATTGGACAACTGCTCGGCATGCAGTTTCACCGGCAGGCCCAGCTCTTGCGCCACATCAAAAACCAGGGCGATTTGTGCGGGGTTAAAGGCGATTCCTTCGCAGAACCCATCCACCGCGTCCACCAGCCCCTCGGCATGGGCCGCGCGCAGGGTTGGGATGCAGACCTCGCGAATATAGTCGTCGGGGCATTCGGCATATTCCGGCGGCACCGCATGTGCGCCCAGAAAGCTGGTTTTAACGCGGACAGGGCGGGATTCACCGATCCGGCGGGCAACGCGCAGCATCTTCAATTCGGCCTCGGTATCCAACCCATAGCCCGACTTGACCTCAAGGGTGCTGACACCCTCGGCAATCAGGGCGTCCACGCGGGTTAGAGCATCTGACAAAAGCATCTCAGCGCTGGCGGACCGCGTGGCGTTGACCGTGGAGAGGATACCACCCCCGGCACGGGCGATGTCCTCGTATGAGGCGCCATTCAGCCGCATTTCGAACTCAGTTGCGCGGTTTCCGCCAAACACCACATGGGTATGCGCGTCAATCAGCGCCGGAGTGATCAACTGTTCACCGAAATCCTCGACCAGCCAATCGGCATATTCCGGCGGCAGGTCCTGGCGTTCGCCGACCCAGACAATCTTTGCCCCGTTAACGGCGATCGCTGCATCCCGACACAGTCCATAGGGCGTGCCCCCTTCTGACATCGTGGCCATCCTGGCGCTGAGTAAGACCGCTTTTCTGGTCATGGCGATTCTTTTCGGCTCCCCTCTTGTTTGATTTTTATGTATAGGTGTAAAGGTATGAAGTCTACACATTATGGAAATCAAAATGCAGATTCATGCCAAGACAGCTTTATTAGGCTCTGATTGGGTTCACGATGTGCGAGTAGAAATCGACCATGGGCGTATCAGCCAGGTGCAGTATCAGGTGTCGGCATTGCCCGATGATACGCGCGTTGACGTTCTTTTGCCCGCTTTGGCAAACCTGCACAGCCACGCCTTTCAACGGGCCATGGCGGGCATGACGGAAACCCGCATGGCCGGACGCGAGAGTTTCTGGACATGGCGCAACCTGATGTATCGCTTTCTGGATCGGTTGACGCCCGACCAGATCGAAGCCATCGCCGCACTGGTTTTCATGGAGATGCAGGAGGCCGGGTATGCCTCGGTCGGTGAATTCCACTATGTCCATCACCAACCCGGCGGAGCGGCCTACGATCAACTCTCGGAACTAAGCCAGCGTATCTTTTCCGCCGCGCACCAGTCAGGGATCGGTCTGACTCATTTACCGGTCCTCTACACCTATGGCGGCGTTGCGCAGGACCCGCTGTCAGGTGGGCAGTTGCGGTTCAGCAATGATGTGTCCCGGTTTTTGAATTTGGTGGATGATTGCCGTAATAAACTGCCACACACTGACTCTATATTGGGGGTTGCGCCACATTCCCTGCGCGCAACTTCACCGACAGACCTGCGCGAACTGCTGCAAAACACACCCAAGGGTCCGGTCCATATCCATATCGCCGAACAGGTTCAGGAAGTCGCCGACGTACAATCCGCGTTGGGCCAGCGTCCGGTGGCCTGGCTGCTGGACAATGCAGACGTGAACGCGCGGTGGTGTCTGATCCATGCCACCCATATGACCGATGCCGAAACCCGCACACTGGCCCAGTCCGGTGCTGTGGCGGGGCTGTGCCCGATCACCGAGGCCAATCTGGGCGATGGTATTTTCAACGGCGCGACCTACGTCGCAGAAAACGGACGATTCGGGGTCGGATCAGACTCTAATATTAGGATTTCCTTGCCCGAAGAACTGCGCACCCTGGAATACTCCCAACGTCTGCGTGATCAACAGCGGGCGGTCCTGGTACCGGGCGAAGGCTCGGTCGGGCACGCTCTTTATACCGGTGCCGCGCAAGGTGGTGCGCAAGCACTTGGACGTAACGCTGGTGAGGTTGCCGAGGGCAAGTTAGCTGATCTGCTGGCCATTGACCGGACCCACCCGACGCTCTGCGCATTGACGGACGATCAATTGCTGGATGGACTGTGTTTTGCCGCCCCTGATGGGCTGGTAATTGACTTGTGGTCTGCCGGACGCCACATGGTGAAACAGGGCCGCCACGTCGCACGTGACCAGATCATATCCGCCTATAGATCCGCGATTGCGGGCCTGCTGGCCTCGGTCTAAAGGAACGGTCATCATGCCCCAATCCAGTGACACCACCAGCTACAAAGACATCAAGAAAACCGTTCTGTCCCGCATCCGATCGGGCGAGTGGCAGCCCGACTCTCTGTTGCCCAACGAACAAGATCTTGCGGTCGAGTTTTCCTGCACCCGCACAACAGTGAACCGCGCCCTGCGGGAGTTAGCTGACGAGGGCTATCTGGAACGCCGGCGCAAGGCTGGTACGCGGGTGTTGAGCGCACCGCAGCGACAGGCCCGTTTCACCATCCCCATGGTCCGGGACGAGGTTGAGGCGATGGGCGGCACGTATCGCTATGCGCTGGTTTCTTCTAAGTTAGAGACTGCTCCGGAATGGCTAAGCGCCCGATTGGCTCTGTCTGAGGAGCAAAGCGTGATGCATGTTCGCTGCATGCATTTCAACGGCAACACGCCGTTTCAGTTTGAGGATCGCTGGATCGTCACGGCCTCGGTCCCGCAGGTGGAGCAGGCAGATTTCTCGCAGATCGGACCGAATGAGTGGCTGATCCAGACCCTGCCCTTCACCAATGTCGAACTGAGTTTTCTGGCCAGCCGTGCCGATACAACACTCGCCGGGTTTCTGGACGTCCCCGAAGGAGAACCCGTCTTTACCGGAGAGCGCACCACCTGGTTGCAGGGTCAGCCTGTGACCTTTGCCAAGATGTTCTTTGCCGCCGGGTATCGCATGACCACGCAATTCTAAACCGCGCCCGGATTTCTCTTTACCCTCTGCTCAATCCGATACAGATTCACTCAAGATTGAGCAGACGCAAAGGAAAGACGAAATGGGTAACCCGCTGTACGAACGGCTGTTTGGCATTCACGCGGGCAAACACACACCGTTTCTTCATCTTCCTGATGGTCAGATCCTGACCCATGCCGATTTTCTGGACATGGCCGCGCAGATCGCCAATACCCTAAGCGGATACGAACTTGAGCCCGGTGAACGCGTGGCCGTACAGGTGGAAAAATCGCCCCAGGCGCTGGCACTCTATGCTGCCTGCGTGCAGACCGGATTGATCTTTCTGCCACTGAATACCGGATACACCACGGCCGAGTTGCAATATTTCATCGAAAACAGCGGTGCGAAACTGGTTGTCTGTGACGCCGCAAAAGAACAGGGGCTGGCCCCCATCGCCGCCGCCCAAGACGCCCGGTTAGAGACGCTCAACGCCGATGGTTCGGGAAGCCTTATGCGGCGGGCGCTGGGGATGTTACCCGCGTTTGAGCCGGTCCAGCGGTCCGAGGATGATCTGGCCGCATTCCTTTATACTTCGGGCACAACGGGACGATCGAAGGGCGCGATGCTGACGCATGCCAATCTGCTGTCAAACGCTGAAACGCTAGTGCAGGAGTGGCGGTTCACGGCGGATGACGTGCTGCTGCATGCGCTGCCAATCTTTCACACGCACGGGCTGTTCGTGGCGACAAATGTGGCGCTGTCCGCGGGCGGGTCGATGATCTTTTTGCCGAAATTCGATCTTGAAGGCATGTTGCGGCTGATGCCGCAGGCCACGACGATGATGGGAGTTCCAACCTTTTACACCCGCTTACTGGGCGATGAGCGGTTCACCGGCGATCTGACCCGGCACATGCGTTTGTTCATCTCGGGCTCGGCGCCGTTACTGGCGGAGACCCATGAGCGGTTCGAGGCGCGCACTGGCCACCGTATCCTTGAGAGGTACGGCATGACCGAGACCAACATGAGCACTTCGAACCCCCATGACGGCGAACGTCGTCCAGGCACGGTAGGCTTTCCCCTGCCCGGCGTCGAACTGAAGGTGACCGACCCTGAAACTGGTGCAGACTTGCCGCAGGGTGAGATCGGCATGCTTGAGGTGCGCGGTCCCAACGTGTTTCAGGGCTATTGGCAAATGCCCGAGAAAACCGCCGCCGAGCTGCGCGATGACGGGTTTTTCATCACCGGCGATCTGGGGCGTTTGGATGCGGACGGGTATGTCCACATCGTCGGGCGCGGCAAGGACCTGATCATCTCGGGCGGGTACAACATTTACCCCAAAGAGGTTGAGCTGGTTCTGGATGACCAGCCGGGCGTGTTGGAAAGCGCCGTGATCGGCGTGCCGCACCCAGATTTCGGCGAAACACCGGTCGGCATTCTGGTGCCCGAGCCGGGACAGACACTGGACCCCGAGGCCATTCTGGCCAACGTGCAGAACTCGCTGGCCCGGTTCAAACACCCGCGCAAACTGATCGTGCTGGAAGAGCTGCCCCGCAACACGATGGGCAAGGTGCAAAAGAATTTCCTGCGTGAGGACTACAAGGACCTGTTCACCAAGGGTTAAGGGATCAGCGGCACACGGCCATCGTTGGTGAGCAGCCAGCAATCCCGGCCCTCAAACACCGCCGGAACCAACGGTCGCCCCATCCCGGCACCTCCGTCCAGATTGATCCGGTTACCGCGATGCTCAGCCTGTTCCGCAGGTGTGTGCCCATGGACCACCAGCCACGGGTGCGGTCCCGGATCATCCAGAAACTCGCCCCGTATCCAGATCAGGTCTTCCTCGGTCTGATCGGCCAGCGATACACCGGGGCGAATCCCGGCATGGACGAACAGAACCTCATCCTGGTGATGGTACGTCACCAGCCGGTTCAGAAAGTCGACATGGTCCGACGGCACCGCTGCCCTTGCGCGGTCGAGAATTTTGTAAACGCGTTCTTCTTCGGTGTACGTCACACCGTACGACGCCAACGTCTCGGTCCCGCCCAAACGCGCATGCAGCCAGTGTTCGCCGATCCGCAATTTGGCCTCGGCGGTCGAACCATCGTGCATGAATCTGGCGAACATCCGGTCATGATTGCCCAACAGAAAAACCCAGTTCCGTCCGACCTTTTGCCCAGCGACCAAAAGGTCCAGAACGCCACGACAATCCGGCCCACGATCTACATAGTCACCCAAAAACACTATCCGCGCATCCCGCCCACCATCCTGTTCGATAAGGTGCAGCGCATTTTCAAGCATCTCTAACTGCCCGTGGATATCGCCGATGGCGTAGATGGCGGATGTCATGAAAATCCCTCGGATAAACGCGTACCCGGCTTTTGGCGCGAAATGCGTGTCAGGAAAAGAAAATACCCGCGCCTTGAGGGGCGCGGGCAAGAATTGTTCCAGAAATTCAACACTGCTTAGGCGACGTCGAACTCCAGCGGTTTGATCTGGGTGAACAGACCGGTTTCCGCCAGCTTGGCGCGCGCCTCGGCCGGAACCGGCTCGTCCACGTAAAGCAACGCAATGGCTTCGCCGCCTGCTTCCGCCCGGCCAAGAGTAAAGTTGGCGATGTTGACGTCATTGTCACCCATGGTCTGACCCAGTGCACCGATGATGCCCGGCACGTCCTCGTTGGTGGTGTAGAGCATGTGCGCACCCACCTCGGCCTCGATATTGATACCCTTGATCTGGATGAAACGTGGCTTGCCGTCGCTGAAGACCGTGCCCCCGATCGAGCGTTCGCGCTTTTCGGTCACCACGGTCACTTTGATATAGCCTTCGAACGCACCGGACTTGTCCTGGTTGGTGGTCGAGATTTGAATGCCGCGCTCTTTGGCGACGACCGGAGCCGAGACCATGTTCACCTCGGGGTTGAACTTCTTCATGATCCCCGCCACGACCGAGCAGTTCAGGGCCGCCAGGTTCATCTCGGAGGCGACACCGTCATAGAGGATGTTAATCGCCTTGATCGGCTCATCTGTCATTTGACCGATGAAGCTGCCCAAGTGACCGGCCAGCTTGATCCACGGCCCCATGATCTTGGCTTCTTCGGCGGTGACGCTGGGCATGTTCAGCGCGTTTTCCACCGCTCCTGTCAGCAGATAGTTCGAGATCTGCTCGGCCACCTGCAGCGCCACGTTTTCCTGCGCCTCGGTCGTGGCCGCACCCAGATGCGGCGTGCAGACGACGTTGGGCAGGTTGAACAGGGCGTTTTCCTTGGCCGGTTCCTCGCTGAACACGTCAAAGGCCGCACCGGCCACATGACCGGATTGCAGCGCCTCGGACAGCGCGTCCTCGTCGACCAGACCACCACGGGCACAGTTGACGATGCGCACGCCTTTCTTGGTCTTGGCCAGGTTTTCGCGGCTCAGGATATTGCGGGTCTGGTCCGTCAGCGGCACGTGCAGGGTGATGAAATCAGCGCGTGACAGCAGTTCGTCCAGTTCGACTTTCTCTACGCCCATCTTGGCGGCTTTCTCTTCGCCCAGATAGGGATCGTAGGCGATGACCTTCATCTTCAGGCCCAAGGCGCGTTCGCAAACGATGCCGCCGATATTGCCCGCGCCGATGACGCCAAGGGTCTTGTTGGTCAGCTCGATTCCCATGAACTTGGACTTTTCCCACTTACCCGCATGGGTCGAGGTACTGGCCTCGGGGATTTGCCGCGCAACGGCGAACATCATGGCAATCGCATGTTCGGCCGTTGTGATCATGTTGCCAAAAGGCGTGTTCATCACGATCACGCCTTTTTTCGAGGCAGCCTCTTTGTCCACATTGTCCGTGCCGATGCCAGCGCGGCCAATGACTTTCAGGTTGTCAGCCTTTTCAAGCAGGGTCGGCGTGACCTTGGTGGCCGAACGGATGGCAAGGCCGTCATACTGACCGATCACCTCGGCCAGCTTGTCTTTGTCCTTGCCAAGATCGGGCATGAAATCCACATCGATGCCGCGATCCCGGAAGATTTGAACGGCGGTTTCGCTGAGCTTGTCAGATACGAGTACTTTGGGGGCCATATCTCTGGTCCTTGAATTGTAGGGAAGGTCCGGGCCTGATGAGGCCCGGTGAAAAAGGTCAGGCGGCTTCGGTTTGCGCCGCGATCTCGGCCTCAAAAGCCCAGGCCAGCCAGGGCAGCATCGCCTCGATATCCGAGGTTTCGACCGTACCACCGCACCAGATGCGCAGGCCCGCAGGCGCGTCGCGATAGGCGCCGATATCCAGCGCGATATTCTCGGCCTCCAGCCGTTTCGCCACGGCTTTGGAAAAGACTGCGCCATCTTGAATGCGGTCATCGGTGAACTTCAGGCAGACCGAAGTGTTCGACTGCGTCGCAGCATCCTCGGCCAGATTGGCGATCCAGTCGTTCCGGTCACAGAATGCATGCACCGCACCGGCATTGGCATCAGCTCGGGCGATCAGCCCTTGCAGACCACCAACCGAGCGCGCCCAATCCAGCGCGAACAGGTAATCTTCGACCGCCAGCATCGAAGGCGTGTTGATCGTCGCACCGGTAAAGATGCCGTCGATCAGCTTGCCGCCTTTGGTCAGGCGGAAAATCTTCGGCAGCGGCCAGGCAGGAGTATAGCTTTCCAGCCGCTCCACCGCACGGGGTGACAGGATCAGAATCCCATGCGCGGCCTCACCACCCAGCACCTTCTGCCAGCTGAATGTGGTGACATCCAACTTGCCCCAGGGCAGGTCCATCGCAAAGGCTGCGCTGGTCGCATCACAAATTGTCAGACCCTGACGTTCGTCGGCGATCCAGTCCCCATTGGGGACCCGCACACCCGAGGTGGTGCCGTTCCATGTAAACACAACGTCATTGGCGAAATCGACGGATGCGAGATCAACGATCTGCCCGTACTCGGCCGTTTTCACCTCGGCGTCGATCTTCAGCTGTTTGACAACATCGGTCACCCAACCCGAGCCAAAGCTCTCCCACGCCAGCATCTCGACCTTGCGTTCGCCCAATAGCGACCACAGCGCCATCTCGACCGCGCCGGTGTCCGAGGCGGGAACGATGCCGATCTTGTAATCTGCCGGAATGCCCAGCACCTCGCGCGTGCCTTCAATGGCCGCCTTCAGCTTGTCCTTGCCAACGGCTGCACGGTGCGACCGACCCAGCGCGGCATCGGCCAGTTTGGACAGATCAAATGTGGGGGGTTTGGCGCAGGGGCCCGAGGAAAAACGCGGATTCGCCGGCCGCGTTGCCGGTTGTTCGATGGTCATGTGTATTACCCTTCCAGATACACGCCCCTCGTTGGGGAGGGGTGTCCCACGGACAGGGGTATGAGGCCTTCGCAGATCCAGCAAGCAAAAAAGACCGTTCACCCGCAGAAAACGACATAGGGTGGGTGCGCAATTTGGAACACAGGTTTCCTATTGGCGAAAAACCCCGCCGGTATTCCGGCGGGGTTTTATGTTTTGTGTTTATTCTGCGGCTTCTTCGTATGCGTCCATTGGTGGGCATGTGCAGACGAGGTTTCTGTCGCCATATGCGTTGTCGACGCGGTTAACGGGGGACCAGTATTTGTCGACGCCCATGGAGCCT
>NZ_JBQFUX010000017.1:0-16155 GCF_056539405.1 Ruegeria sp. BB5
AATCGGCGGGCAAAGGCGCGGTTTCTCTGGATGGCCGTCTGATCGACTATGCCTCAATCCGTCAGGCCGAAGTGCTGGTCGAAAAAGCAGGCCAGATCGCAGCGGCTTGATCGCATCATGACTGTGCAATCGTCCATATCGCTGCGCGATAGAGCCGCCGCCATCTTTGCCGAAGCCGTCGCCGCGGCGGACCCGGCGAAGTCCCTGCGCCAACGGTTGCAATCAGCCCCATTGCCATCACCAGAACATGGCGGGCGAAGCATCCTGATTGCAATTGGGAAGGCTGCCCCTGCCATGATGGAGGAGGCATTGCAGCATGTTCAGGGCGATCATGTCGCCCTGATCGTAACCCATAGCGATAACCGGAGCGAAGTCCCCGGTGCGACGGTTTTGACCAGCGGGCACCCCATCCCGGATGAACGCGGTTTGAAAGCCGGGCGACAGATCATCGCATTGCTCAGCGCAGCACGTAAGCAGGATCAAATCATTGCACTGATCTCCGGCGGGGGGTCGGCCTTGGTTCCCGCGCCTGTTGATGGTTTGACCCTTTTGGACAAAATTGCGGTCAATGAGGTTTTGTTGTCTTCCGGGCTGGACATCGTTCAGATGAACCTTGTGCGCCAGCACCTGAGCCAGCTCAAAGGCGGCGGGTTTTTGCTGCACGGCGCACCTGCCCCGATCACGGCGTATATCCTGTCGGATGTCATCGGTGATGATCTTCGGGCCGTAGCCAGCGGACCAACCGCCTTACCAATCGGCAGCCACGCGGACGCCCGCAGAACCTGCATCGAGGCCGGGATCTGGCACCGGCTACCAAAAGCCGTCCGTGCCCATCTGGAGAAGTGTATTCCTGAACATTCCATAGCAGTTGAGGCGACAAATAGCCTGATTGGGTCGAACACAATTAGTTTGGAAGCCGCGTTTCGCTATGCGGCGCAGAACTACCGTACTGAAATTGTGTCCGACGCGTTGATTGGAGATGTGTCCGACGCGGCTGAACGGATTTTCCAAGCAGCCTTGTCCGCCACTTCGAACCGCCCAACCGCCCTGCTGTTTGGTGGTGAAACGACTGTACGTCTGCAAGGAACGGGTTGCGGCGGGCGCAACCAGGAATTGGCACTGCGCGTCGCCCAACTGACGCAAGACCGCACGATACCCGGAAATTGGGTTTTTCTTAGCGGTGGTACGGATGGCCGCGACGGCCCAACCTCGGCGGCTGGCGCGATAGTGGATGCAGGGACGCTCACCCGAATCCGCGCGTCGGGACATGACCCTACCGCCCTGTTGGCAAGCAACGACAGCCATAAGGCTTTGACGCTGTCTGGTGATCTTCTGATGACCGGAGCGACCGGGACCAATGTAGCCGACATTCAGGTAATGCTGCTTGGGTCTAACGTTTGAAAGCCCGCGAATAGATCAGCAGATACTTAGATCTGTATTAAGCGATCTTCAGGTTTCAAACTCATCAAAGAGACACACACCGACCACAATTGCTGGATGCTGGCGGGGAACGATTTCGAACCCAAGCCGAACTATGGCAAAGTGATCAAGGGTGTCGGGTAGTCGTCACACCAACTTATAGTCGACAAAGAAATTCTGATGTTCGAATTTCGAGCGGCCCCTTTTTGTCTCACTCTCGGAGTTAGAGATGGTTGTTTTCAATGCGAACGTTCAGGCTTTAGTACAACCAATTATCCAGATTCGGTACACTCTCGATTGCTACCCACGGCGGTTCTATCACCGACGTCAGGCATGCTATCGGTAAAACCGTCTAGTCATAGGAATTTGAGTTCTAGAATTTTTCTGTCAGCATCATTATTTTACTAGCAGGAAAAAATGGTGCTATAGTAGACCGAGTTGGATTGGGTAATGCACGTCGTCTTGTTGCAGAACCCGTTCGGACAAGTGTAGCAAGACATTGAAAGAATGAAATTGAAAAAAAACGACAAAGAAATGGCGACAAATCTGACACAGGATCCGCATTCTGTTCGCTCGGGTGACAGAGAAAAAGTTCTTGAAGTTGCCATTGGTCGCGAGGTTCGCGCTTTTCGCAAAAAGCAGAATACTACGGTCGCGGAATTGGCTCAGCTGACCGGATTGTCGATTGGTATGCTGTCCAAGATCGAAAACGGGAACACATCGCCCTCCCTGACGACTTTGCAATCGCTCGCTGATGCGCTTTCAGTTCCTCTGACAAGCTTTTTCAGACAATTTGAAGAGCGCCGCGAGGCAGTTCATACCAAAGCGGGTGAGGGCGTCGAGTTAGAGCGCGAAGGAACACGCGCCAATCATCAATATAATTTGTTGGGGCATATTGGTGCCAACGGTTCTGGGGTAATCGTAGAGCCCTACCTGATCACCCTGACCGTTGAATCCGACGTGTTCCCAACATTTCAACATGATGGAATCGAGACGATCTACATGCTGGAAGGCGAGGTAGATTACCGCCACGGAGACAAGATTTACCCCCTGAAACCGGGTGACACCTTGTTCTTTGACGCCGACGCACCGCATGGTCCGGAACGGTTGGTGAATCTGCCGGCACGCTACATTTCAGTGATCAGCTATCCGCAGACAAATTGACCGGCTTGCGCAACAAGAAATCCGTGGGTCTGTCATAGCCGACGTGGCTGCCGGCACTTACGATTGTAAATCCAAGCCTTGAAAACACACGGTGGTTTTCAGTGAGTTCCACGCGCGTTTCCAGTTCCAACGCTGATAGACCAAGGTCTGCTGCACGACTTGCAGCGTGATCTACCAAAGTGCGGCAGATACCCCGCCCCCGCATTCCTTCCTTCACCGCCAGCTTTCCTAGGTACAAGCTGTTGGCTTTGGGCGTCAAAAATATGCACGCGAATAGTGGTTGGCCCATGGCCCAGATTTCACCACCACCCCTACAATGCGCCTGCATTCCTTCCACTGTTAGATTATGGATAGACGAAGGAGGATTAATTCGGGCATCCATATACCGAAATGACGCGCGAAGCAGTGCAAGCGCGTCATACAATGCGAAGTCATCGGGCTGAATGAGCCAAGGTGTTTTGCCTGCATCAGTCATATGAGCCAAGACACGTCAAGGTGATCGCTTACTTTGACAAAGGCGGCTCGGTTTCCAGATCCGGCCATATACCGGGAGAGGTCGGTAATCCGTCGTCAAACTGACTAAGGTAGTCCAACATCATTGGGCGGTTGTCGATAAACCCCTTGTAGGTGGCGAGTTCAACCGGAAGGTCGCGAACAACACGGTGCAGCCGGCGACCCCATTTCGGCACCGTCATCAGATCTTGAAAACTGCAAAGATAACAACGGATTGGGAATACTAGCGCGTTTGATCGCGGCAATCGGAAGAATGTTTGCAATTCGACCCGAAGATGCTGCTTTTGGGCTATGTTTTCGGGCGTCAGTGTGGTCTTTTGGATGCCCCATTTGTGATAGTTTTCCGGGCTGGTATCCAACAGCGGGTTCACCGTCATGGTCCAGTTCAGCCGCCGTGCTGGAGCGCCCTGTTGAATGTTCAGCAGAAACTTCAGCGCGCGCTTGAAAATCCCCATTTCATGGGCTTTTGGAACCGGCGCGTGCCATTCGAAAAAATTCATGCCGATGTCGAAATCCAGGCTCCAATCGGCCTGGGTCGTGACCATACCAGCGTCCATCCACAACATTTCGTCCCGCTGGTCCAGCACTGCGAAATCGCCTTGCGCCTGACGGGTAATGTACTCCATCGGCCCGTAAGGCAGCGTGGTTTCATCCATGAAGGTAAAGCTGTGATCGATCCCCAGTGGCTTGTTGATCCAGCGCCACTGGTTTCCGTTGCGGTGCAGCTCGAACAGGTCCGGGTAGTCCTCGGATTTGCTGACCATGATCAGTTCCAGCAAGTCCCAACCCGCCAATGTCATATGCGGCAGAGACTGACAGCGCAGCGGGTCCTGATCCAGAACGATGGCGCGGTCTTTCATTTCCGAGACATAGTGTTCATCCACGTCGAACCGCATCTCATAGACCGAGCCCTCGGGCCCGCCCCTATGCTGCTCCATGTTGACCGAATACATGTAGCTGTCTTCGTGGAACGGAAACGGAAAGCGTTTGATCGCCCATTCCGAGTTGTGGAACGTATAGTCGTCGCGGAAGGACTCGTCGTTGAATTGAATGGTCATGGTGGGCCTCCTCTCAGCGGTCCAGCACGAGGGACTTGCCCTCGAAACGCGATACGCAGGGCATGATTTTCTTGCCTGCTGCCTTTTCTTCGTCAGTCAGCCAATGATCGCGATGAACAAAATTGCCGTCGTGATCCAACACAACGGTTTCGCATTGGCCACAGGCCCCGCCACGGCACAGATACGGGGCGTCGACACCTTCGCGCTCGATAGCCTCCAGAAGGCTTTCGTTTTCACCCACATGAATGACCTTGTCGGAAGACGCCAGACGCACTTCGAACGGTTTGCCGGGCTGAGGCGCCAAGAACTCTTCGTAATGCACGCAATCTTCGGGCCAGCCTTCGGCAGCGGCAGTATTGCGCACCCAATCGATCATGCCCTTTGGTCCGCAGACATAGACATGGGTGCCCAGGGGTTGCCCGCTGAGAAGGTTTTCCAGATCAATCGCCTGATTCTGATCGTCGTAATACAGATGCGTTTCGTTTGGATGCCTGTCTGTCAGTTGATCCGCATAAGATGCCAGCGCCTGATTGCGACAGGCATAGTGCAGCTCCCAATGACCGTGCAGCAGTTCGAGCTGTTTGATCTGCGCCAGAAACGGGGTGATTCCGATACCACCGGCCAGAAACAGATGTTTGCGGGCCCGCAAATCAAGCGAGAACAGGTTGACCGGGTAGCTGATGGTCATCTCGTCGCCCAGCTTGACCTGACGGTGCATGAACAACGACCCTCCCCTGCCCTGATCGTCGCGGCGAACCGAGATCGTATAGGATGATTGATCGAACGGATCGGACATCAGGGAATAAGGGTTGAGCCGCGTGATGCCGCCATCCTGCATTTCGACCACGGTATGTGCACCGCCCGAAAAGGTTGGCAACTGTCTGCCGTCAACGCGTTCGAACCGGAACCGTGTTACCAATTCGTTCAGCGGAGTAATTTCTGTAACTTTGACCTGAATTTTCTCTGCGCCACTCATTCGTAGATTCCCTTCGGCTCGGGCACGTTCCCATGATCCTCGGCGTCAACGCGGACGCCCTGATAGGCGGCAAGGCGGCGGGAATAGTGGTCGCGCACAAAAAGGTTTAAACCACAGTGCGAGCAGACAAACGGATCGACCTCGACATCATCGGTAATGCCCTTGCAGTGCACACATTGCATACGGCGCGCAGTCGAGCCGCGATGCTCGGTCTGGATCGCGGTATGTGGCAAGCCAACAGCCATCACCTCATTCATAGCCTGACCCATCATGCCCTCTGTGCCGGTCAGATAGACCTGCAACCCCATATGCGCATCCTCCAGCACACGGCGAATGCGCTGTAGCGCGGCCTCATAGGACGGGCCTTCGTAGAATTGCGCGGGATTCAGCGCTTGCAGTTTTGTCGTGAAATCCGTCCCTTTGGGAATATAGATCAAGTGGGTTTTGGCCATCAGGTCAGGTGTCGCGATGTCTAGAACGGCTTCGGCCCCTTCGGCCTCGGCTATCATGAGATGATGTTCACCTGAGCGAACCTCTAGCGTACCCCAGACCGGGCGGCTTGCGATTGACTTGGGAAATTCGAACTTTGACATTGTGCCCTCAAATAGGAAAAGGGCGCCTCGGTGTGTCCGTTGCGCCCCCTTAAACTCAGCCCTTTGCGGTTCTGATCGATTTGTCCTGGTCGTAGAACGGCATCTCTTCCGCAGTCGCTGCTATTTCTGTCCCGTCGCCGTTTCGTACCGTCAGCTGGGTGCCGGGTGAGGCACAGGCGATTGGCATCCGCGCGATACCTACGTTGTGGCCATTGATCTCGGAATACATGCCGAAGGTGACAACGCCGACCTTTTCGCCATTTTGCAGCAGATCCGCACCCTCATCCGCCGGAATCTTACCGTCCAGTTTGACACCGTAGATCTTGAACCGCTCTTTACCTTTCGAGGCGTAGTGGTTCTCGGCACCGATAAAACCAGTTTTGCCCGGTGAGACTGTAAATTCCAGGCCCAACTCCCAAAGCGTATCTCCGCATGTTTCATCGTCGAACGGATAGGTTTCCGAATTGTCGCCTGGATAGAACAGAAGGTAGCTTTCGGTTCGCAGCAGATCGAG
The DNA here is from genome assembly GCF_056539405.1 of Ruegeria sp. BB5. Taxonomy (NCBI): domain Bacteria; kingdom Pseudomonadati; phylum Pseudomonadota; class Alphaproteobacteria; order Rhodobacterales; family Roseobacteraceae; genus Ruegeria; species Ruegeria sp. BB5. The sequence goes on from NZ_JBQFUX010000017.1 coordinate 6,238, forward strand.
TGTCGAGAACTGGACCGGAACGATGCCCATATCATTGCCCTCAGCCAGGATGTTGTCCCAAAGGTGCACGGCATGCTTGGCCTGACAGAAAATCTCGTACCCGCGTTCACCGGTGTAGCCGGTCCGCGAAATCATCACCGGGCAGCCATAGAGCTTGGTTTGCATAATACCGAAGTAGGCCAGATCACGAATTCCGGGAACATGCTTGGCCAGGAAGTCCACCGCAACCGGTCCCTGCAAAGACATGTCGTGCATGTCGTCGTCAAAGATGACCGAACAATTCTTGCCAGCCGCCACTGATGTCAGCTGCTCCATGCCCGTTCCTGTGCCGTGCACGACAAGCCACGTGTTCACTGACAGGCGGTAGATGATGCAATCGTCAACGAACTTGCCCTCGGGATTCAGGATCGACGCATAAGTCGACCGACCCGGCATGATCTTTTCCACGTTCCGCGTGGTAACGCGGTCAATAACATAAGCCGCATCTTCGCCGACCACGTGAACCTTTTTCAGACCCGATACATCCATCAGACCGGCCTTAGTACGGATGGCTTCGTAATCCGCCTTGGCGCGTTCCGGGCTATGGTCATAGAACCATGCGGTTCCCATACCGTTCCAGTCTTCTAACTCGCCGCCGATCTCGGCATGGCGCTGCGCAAGGGCGGACGTCCTCCAAAGAATGGCCATTGTTCAGCTCTCCCGTTGATTGCTTTTTTCTTGACCATATTGAGGCCGATGTCAGATTGAAAATCAACACCCATGTGCAGATTTTTTTCCTGTTGGGAATATTAGGCTGCAATTTGTGCACCCTAATACAAATTACCGAGAATGACATAAGTGGTTATTTATCAATGCCATGGGTTGAATTTCGATGGGCCTAAAAGTGCATGAACCAAATGCCTAAAAGATGTTTGCCCCACATATCTATTGACAGGTCGCCAATGAAATTGTCCCCTGAGTAGATAAATATTCCCAGCAGGAAATTCTTCGCAGAAAGACCTCCTGCTGCAACAACAGGGAGACTACGAAGTGGATGGTAATCTAAATGCACTAACGACGGTCTTTACCGAGTTCTACTACTGGGTAACGGTCGTTTTCATGTTCCTGATCCATGTGGGCTTTTGCATGTACGAGGTCGGTGCCAGTCGTGCCCGCAACCATATGCACACATTGATGAAAAACATCATGATCATCCCGCTGGTAACGGTCACGTTCTTCTTCTTTGGATGGTGGATTTACTGGGCCTTTCCGAACTTTCCGTTCTGGGGCGGTCTGGACACCGAAGCGGGCGCTGCCAATCTGCCCTGGGCAGATACGATGGCGACCAATTTAAGTGACAGAATCACCGGCGTCTTCTGGGCCGCGTTCTTGCTGTTCTCATGGACTGCCGCCTCGATCGTTTCAGGTTCTGTAATCGAGCGGATCAGATCCTCTGCCCTGTGGGTCCATGCTGTGATGATTGGTTCTGTTTGGTGGATCATAGACGCTGCGTGGGGCTGGCACTATGGCGGCTGGATGGTACGCCTTCTTGGATACCACGACGCCTATGCTTCAGGCGTTATCCACGCGATTGCAGGTGGTTACGCGCTTGGCGTGATTATGGTTCTGGGTCCACGCCTGGGTAAATTTGCCAAGGACGGTACGCCGCGGGATATTCCGCCGCACAACCCCTGGATGCTAACCATCGGGATATTCCTTATCTACACTGGTTTCTGGGGCTTCTACGCCGCGTGTAACGTTCCAGCGATCTCGCCTGAGGCAATTGACGGTCAAATCACAGGTGTGACTTGGACCGCAACCAACATCTATCTGGCCCCAACTACGCTCTCCGCGATTACCTTCAACTTCCTGATGTCGCTGTCCGGCGGGTTGATGGCAGCGTATGTGGTTTCCAAAGGCGACGCCTTCTGGACATTCTCGGGCGGTCTGGCCGGAATTATCACCGCCTCGGCAGGTAACGATCTGTATCACCCGATCCAGGCAATGATCATTGCCGCCATCGGTGTCGTGATCGTTTATAAACTGCACTATTGGGTTGAGCGTCGGTTCAAGCTGGATGATGCCGTTGGGGCTGTCGCCGTGCATGGCTACGCAGGGTTCGTTGGCTTGGTGATTTCGGGCTTTGTCCTCTGGGGTGTGCCTTCTTCTCCATATGAAGGCTACGCGACGATTAACCCGGTCGGTCAAATCACTGGTGCTGTCATCATGTTCTTTGTTCTTGGCTTCTTGCCAGGTTGGATTCTGGCGAAAATTCAATCGGCCGCTGGTGTTCTGCGCATCCCGGAAGAAGTTGAACTTCAGGGTCTCGATTACGCTGAACACCATGCCTACGAAGACGCCAAAGCCGCGATTATTGCAGCCGACAAGGAAGAACTGGCTGCCCGTGGCGTAGCAGCTAAGTAAGGGAGAAAAATATGTCTACCAATGGATATACAAATTGGGCCGTGGATCTGGCCGAAGTCGGACCAATCTATCCCTTCCAAGGTTACGAAGTTCTGATGGTCATTGTGGGCGTCATATTCTGGATCGGATGGCATCGCATCCAATTTGTCCGGGAAGGCGAGCACCTTGAGAAAGCCCGTCACACCGGCGATGAAGAAAAAGTGAAAGCACAGCTGGAACGATACTGATCCGGCTTTGAAAGCTGGCAATGGGCATAAATCTAAATTCTTGCCCATTGCCTCTCAGGAAAATTTATTTCCTATGATTATTGATGTCCGTTTGAATTGTTGGTACCGTAGAATCATAACGAAACACACAAGGAGATCTGCCAGCCATGTGCGGAATTGTTGGATTATTCCTCAAAGACCAGTCTCTTGCGCCCCAACTGGGCAATATGCTGACAGACATGCTGATCACGATGACGGATCGCGGCCCCGACAGCGCAGGGATTGCGATTTATGGCGAGGAATCAGGTGGTAAGACCAAGGTGACACTGCAGTCACCCAATCCCAAGGAAGACTTTGCCGGTCTAGCCGAAGAGCTGGGGCAGCACTTGGGCGCGATTGTAAGCCAGACTGATAATGACACGCACACTGTGCTGGACGTTCCGGCCGGGCAGTTTGAAGCGGCACGGGCCGCGTTGGCAGAGATCCGGCCTTCGGTCCGGATCATGAGCCGGGGCGAGATGCTGGAGATCTACAAGGAAGTTGGCCTACCCAAAGACGTGGCTGCGCGCTTTGACATCAGCAGCATGAGCGGCACGCATGGCATTGGTCATACACGCATGGCGACGGAATCTGCGGTCACGACGATGGGTGCGCACCCGTTCAACACCGGACCCGATCAGTGTCTGGTTCACAACGGCTCGCTGTCAAACCACAACTCGCTGCGCCGCAAGCTGCGTCGCGAAGGAGTGGTAATCCAAACCGAAAACGATACCGAGGTCGGTGCCGCCTATCTGACCTGGAAGATGATGAACGGGGCCACCTTGGGTGAGGCGCTGGAAAGCAGCCTTGAGGATCTGGATGGCTTCTTCACCTTTGTTGTCGGCACCAAGGATGGGTTCGGCGTGGTCCGCGATCCGATCGCCTGCAAACCGGCAGTAATGGCCGAGACCGATCAATACGTGGCCTTTGGCAGCGAATATCGGGCGCTTGTGAACCTGCCCGGCATTGAAGACGCCCGCGTCTGGGAGCCGGAACCGGCAACGGTTTACTTCTGGTCCCACAACGACAGCCCGACAACGACGGAAAAGGCCGCCTGACATGCAGACCTATGATCTTGAAGCAAACGGCCTGCGCGGGCTGAACGCAACGCTGCAATCGCAATCCACCGAGACGAACCAAACCAGCTGGGAGGTTGTGAACCCCAAGGGCAGCCACGCGATTGCCGTCGGGCTGGACGCGCCCATCGAAGTGACAGTCAAGGGGTCCACCGGCTACTACTGCGCTGGCATGAACCAGCAGGCGACGGTCAAGGTTGAAGGCTCGGTCGGGCCTGGCGTGGCCGAGAACATGATGTCCGGTCAGGTGATCGTCGATGGCGATGCCAGCCAGTATGCCGGGGCCACGGGTCATGGCGGGTTGCTTGTGATCAAGGGCAATGCAAGCTCGCGTTGCGGAATTTCGATGAAAGGCATCGACATCGTTGTGCATGGCAGTATCGGCCACATGTCGGCCTTTATGGCACAGGCCGGTAACCTTGTGGTCTGTGGCGATGCAGGCGACGCGCTTGGCGACTCGCTGTATGAAGCGCGACTGTTCGTGCGCGGCTCGGTCAAAAGTCTCGGCGCTGACTGCATCGAGAAAGAAATGCGCCCCGAGCACCTGGAGATTCTGAAGGACCTGCTGGATCGCGCAGGCGCGGACGCCAGTCCGGAAGAGTTCAAACGCTACGGCTCAGCTCGCGAACTGTACAACTTCGACATCGACAATTCCGCCGCTTACTGAGGAAGAAGGGTATGAAAGATATGGACGATCAGATCCCCCGCACCCTGCCGATCCAGTCGGCGACATTTTCCAACCCGATCAATGCCGAGATCCGCCGCGCCGCAGCCACGGGCATCTATGACATCCGCGGTGGCGGTGCCAAGCGCAAGGTGCCCCATTTTGACGATTTGCTGTTTCTGGGCGCGTCGGTGTCACGATATCCGTTGGAAGGCTACCGCGAACGCTGCGACACGTCGGTAACGCTGGGCACGCGCTTTGCCAAGAAGCCGATCGAACTGGACATTCCGATCACCATTGCGGGCATGAGCTTTGGCGCTCTCTCTGGGCCGGCGAAAGAAGCCTTGGGCCGGGGCGCATCGGCAGCTGGCACGTCAACCACCACCGGTGACGGCGGCATGACACCCGAGGAACGCGGTCACTCCAGCAAGCTGGTCTACCAGTATCTGCCCTCGCGCTATGGCATGAACCCAAACGACCTGAGGAAGGCCGACGCGATCGAGATCGTGGTCGGTCAGGGTGCCAAACCCGGTGGCGGCGGTATGCTGCTGGGACAGAAGATTAGCGACCGTGTGGCCGAAATGCGCACCCTGCCCAAGGGTATCGACCAGCGCTCCGCCTGTCGCCATCCTGACTGGACCGGCCCGGATGATCTGGAAATCAAGATCCTCGAATTACGTGAGATTACAGACTGGCAAGTGCCGATCTATGTCAAGGTTGGCGCGACCCGCCCCTATTATGATACGGCATTGGCGGTAAAGGCCGGTGCCGATGTGGTGGTGATGGACGGGATGCAGGGCGGTACGGCCGCGACGCAGGACGTCTTTATCGAACATGTGGGCCTACCGACGCTTTCGTGCATTCGCCCTGCCGTGCAGGCGCTGCAGGATCTGGGTGTGCATCGCGAGGTTCAGCTGGTGATCTCGGGCGGAATCCGTACCGGAGCCGATGTCGCCAAAGCTTTGGCGCTTGGCGCGGATGCGGTGGCCATTGGCACCGCCGCGCTAGTGGCGCTTGGCGACAACGATCCGAAATGGGAAGCCGAGTATCAGAAGCTGGGCACTACCACCGGAGCCTATGACGACTGGCACGAAGGTCAGGATCCAGCAGGCATTACTACACAGGATCCCGATCTTGCCGCCCGCCTAAACCCGGTCGAGGCCGGACGCCGTCTGCGCAACTATCTCAAGGTGATGACGCTTGAGGCACAGACCATCGCGCGGGCCTGTGGTCACAACCACTTGCACAACCTCGAACCCGAAGACCTATGCGCCCTGACCATGGAGGCAGCCGCGATGGCCCGAGTGCCCTTGGCCGGTACCAGCTGGTACCCGGGCAAAGAAGGGTTCTGAAAAATAATTGCGCGGCTCTCTGACAAGGGCCGCGTTTTGCATTTGAACAACGAAAAACAACAGGGAAAGGAAAGCCATCGTGACGACAGATCTCGCAGCTTTCGCAAAAGAAAAAGGCGTCAAATACTTCATGATCTCTTTCACCGACCTGTTCGGTGGGCAGCGGGCTAAGCTAGTGCCCGCACAGGCGATAGCCGACATGCAAGAAGATGGCGCGGGTTTTGCCGGGTTTGCTACCTGGTTGGACATGACCCCGGCGCATCCTGACATGTTGGCAGTGCCGGACCCCTCCTCAGTCATTCAATTGCCGTGGAAACCCGAGGTGGCTTGGGTTGCTGGCAACTGTGTGATGGAAGGCAAGGACGTCGCTCAGGCTCCACGCAACGTGTTGAGACGCCTGATCGGCGAGGCCGCCGAAATGGGCATGCATGTCAAGACCGGCATCGAGGCCGAGTTCTTCCTGTTGACCCCTGATGGCGAGCAAATCAGCGACCCGTTCGATACCGCCGAAAAACCTTGCTATGATCAGCAGGCGGTGATGCGCCGCTATGACGTGGTGCGCGAGATCTGCGACTACATGCTGGAATTGGGCTGGGGACCCTATCAGAACGACCACGAAGACGCCAATGGCCAGTTCGAAATGAACTGGGAGTTCGACGATGTCCTGCGCACCGCGGACAAGCACTCCTTCTTCAAGTTCATGACAAAGTCGGTGGCCGAAAAACACGGCTTCCGCGCTACTTTCATGCCCAAGCCCGTTGAAGGGCTGACTGGTAATGGTTGCCACGCCCATATCTCGGTCTGGGATGCGCCTGGGGCAGAGTCCAAAACGAACGTCTTTGCCGGTGAAGGCGAAGGCCCGACTGGCGAGGTTGGGCTGGGTGAACAGGGTAAGTACTTCCTGGGCGGGATCATGAAACATGCAAGTGCTCTGGCCGCGATCACCAACCCGACCGTGAACAGCTACAAGCGCATCAACGCGCCGCGCACCATGTCGGGCGCGACCTGGGCTCCCAATACCGTGACCTGGACTGGCAACAACCGCACCCATATGGTCCGAGTTCCCGGCCCGGGCCGTTTCGAGTTGCGTCTGGCCGACGGGGCCACCAACCCCTATCTGCTGCAGGCGGTCATCATCGCCGCGGGCCTGTCCGGCATCCGCTCGAAGGCTGATCCGGGACGGCGTTGGGACATCGACATGTATGCCGAAGGACACACCGTCACCGACGCCCCTAAACTGCCGCTGAACATGCTCGACGGATTACGCGAATACGACAACGATACTGAGCTGAAAGCCATGATGGGTCAGGAATTCTCAAGCGCATTCCTCAAAATGAAACACCAGGAGTGGAACTCCTTCGTCAGTCATTTCTCACGCTGGGAAAAAGACCACACACTCGACATCTAAACAAATCAGGGGCTGCAGAAATTCTGCTGCCCCACCCCTTCGGTTAGGCAGAGACCCGTACCTCGTGAACATACTGATTTTCCAGCATACGCCGGGCGAAAACCCCGGAGCATTTCTGGAGCACATTTCGTCATGCGGTGATACGGCCAGTATTGTGCATCTCTATGATGGTCAACCGATCCCGCAGCTCGACGAGTTTGATTTACTTCTTGTTCTTGGCGGTCCGATGGACGTCTGGGAAATCGAAGCTAACCCATGGCTTGTGCGTGAGAAGCAAGCAATCAGGACTTGGGTTCAAGACTTCAAACGTCCTTACTTTGGTATTTGTCTGGGCCACCAACTTTTGGTTGACGCGCTGGGTGGGAAATGCGCACGCATGCAAAAGCCCGAGATTGGTGTGCATTCCATCAATCTGACTGATAACACGCGGGGTGATCCGCTGTTCGAACCCCTACCCCATCAATTCCGGGTGCTTCAATGGCATGGAGTTGAAGCTGTTGATCTGCCAGCCGACTCATCAATTCTGGCACAATCTGATGCCTCTGCTGTTCAGGCATTGCGGGTTTCGGACTGTGCGTGGAGCGTACAATTTCACCCCGAACTTGTTCAGGGCACGATCCAATCGTGGATGGGCGACCCCGCCAACCATCAATGCGCCGTTGATTGGCTTGGCTCTGCAGATGCAGCGTGGGAAATGGTTTCTGACAGCGACAAAATAGTTGAAGAACAATTCAAGATAACATCCAGTATCTATAACAGATTACGACAGATCTGATCACACGCGATCAACCCGGAACCTCAAGGTTCTTTTCGCTGTCTGCTTCAACCCTCCAATCGGGGACATCGTTGACAAGCATCAGCGCAGCGCGGCGCAATGTTGTGCGCATTTTGTCCACCACTGGACCGTCCATTTCGCAATCTGCCAACGCGGCGTCAAAAGTTTCCAGCCAAAGCTCGGCATCCGCTTCACGTATCGGCACATGCGCGTGGATTTCTCGCAAGTCCATATGACCAAATCGCTCACGATAATATGCACGACCGCCCAAAAACCCGCTCAGGAATTCGAACTGCGCCTGTCTTGTATGAGACAACCCATGACCGCGAAAATGTAGCCTGTGCAGCGAATGCACCGCCGGGTCGGTCTCCATTCGGTCGTAGAACCGCTCGACAAGAGTCCGCAGCTTTTCTTCGCCACCGAGTTGATCCAAAGCCGATGACATAGGTCTCTTCTCCGAGCTGCCGTTGTCAATAAATATTGCATATCAGGAAAATAAGTTTATCACCAGTGACATGTTGGCGCGGTTGATATCGAGAGAAGGATACGAAATTTCCGGGCATTCCAAGTTGCGCGAGGTGACCGGATGAGTGCCCTTGCACTGGGTCTGCTGGCAGCATTGTGCTGGGGTTTTCACGATCTTGCCGTGCGATATGTCAGCCAGACCGTCAGTGTCATTGCCGCATTGATGGCCGTGCTGGTTGCAGGGGCACTGTTACAGTTCGGTCTTGTGGCAATTTGGGCTGGGTTCGCCCCTATGTCCGCCAAGGCAGTGTCCTACGCAGTTGTAGCGGGCGGCTTTTACTTGCTGGCTGGCCTCAGCATGTATGCCGCGTTTCAGCGCGGGCCTGTACGTCTGGTTGCCCCGCTTGTCGCCAGCTATCCGGTCCTGTCTGTCACACTTGCGATTTGGCGCGGTTCCGAGGTCAGCATCTGGCATTGGCTGGCAATCATTGCCATTGGTGCCGGCGTGTCCATTGTATCGACTCGATCCGACGACAGTACAGAGTACCCTGCCGCCGGGCCGACGATTGCCTTTTCCATACTCGCTGCAGTCGGGTTCGCTGCAACCTTCGCTTTGGGTCAGTATGCAGCCGAACTGGGCGACGAATTCACTGTTTCATTGATTGGCCGTCTGACCGCTATCCCTGTGCTGGCAGCAATCGCTATTGCATCTCGCAAGTCGCTTTGGCCGGGCACACGAGCCCTGCCCCTGTTGTGCCTGATGGGTGCGCTCGATGCGGTGGCAATTCTGTGCGTTGTGTCTGCTGGGGGGTTGCCTAATGCCCAATACGCGTCCGTTACAGCGTCGATCTTCGGGTTGTTTACCGTTGTATTGGCTTGGGCAATTTTGCGAGAGGAAATGGCTTTCTTTCAATGGCTTGGATGCATCATTGCTTTTGTCGGAATTGGCTATCTCGCGATCTGAGCATCTCTTTTATCCAGCGCAACCCTATGGGCCTGATGGGCTGCAATCGCACTGTTCAGTATGCAATCAACTTCGCCCGGACGAACGGGTCCGGGATAGTGCCATGCCCCGGGGCGAATGAGGTCTTTGTGTCTCTGCAATTCACTTCGCAGGATGAGTACGTCAATATGCGCAGGTACGTCAGGTAAAAGAAGGACAGCATAGACATCCACCGCCCCGTTCAGTTGTTTGATCTGAGTTTGACATTCGTCCTGCGACATATCTTTGCCCCAGAATTGCTGATCCAGTGCCATGTCTGTTTGTGCCGCGCGGGGTATTAAAGCGCGGACGCGTGCAACATTCGTCGAAGAGTGGCCAATTGATACTATCACCATACGCGTGGCGCGGCCCGCCAAACGCCAATATTGTAGCACTTTTGAACTAGCAGACTTGCTACCGCCTGATCGAAGAACGGCAGCAAATCTCAAGCTGTCAGGCCTTCGGGCTCTGGCAAGGCGTTTGCGCGGCAGCAGGCGGTCAGTGTGTTGGCCAGCAGGCAGGCAATGGTCATCGGTCCGACGCCACCG
>NZ_JBQFUX010000018.1:0-8495 GCF_056539405.1 Ruegeria sp. BB5
AGCGGCAACTCCGCACAGATCGGGTCCAGCGGCGACTACGCACAGATCGGGTCCAGCGGCGACTACGCACAGATCGGGTCCAGCGGCTACTACGCACAGATCGGGTCCAGCGGCTACTACGCACGGATCGGGTCCAGCGGCAACTCCGCACGGATCGGGTCCAGCGGCAACTCCGCACAGATCGGGTCCAGCGGCAACTCCGCACAGATCGGGTCCAGCGGCGACTACGCACAGATCGGGTCCAGCGGCAACTCCGCACGGATCGGGTCCAGCGGCAACTCCGCACGGATCGGGTCCAGCGGCAACTCCGCACAGATCGGGTCCAGCGGCGACTCCGCACGGATTGATGTTTCTGGGCAAAAGTCTGTTGTAGCTAGCGCCGGGTACAACGCAAAGGTTCGCGGCCCTGACGGAACATGGGTTTCCGTTGCTGAGTTTAACGATAACGGCGATTGCGTTGGATTCGCGACGGGCTGCATCGGTAAGGGCGGCTTGAAACCTGACACTTGGTACAGGGCCGAGGGCGGCAATCTGGTCGAGGTGACGTCATGAAACACGTATTCGAGCGCCTGAACGCGCCCCAGATGCGCCGAGACATAGTTAACGAATGGTTCCACTGCAAGGCAATCATCCTGGCTGCACTGATTGCGTGCGCCCTTATTGCGGGGGTGGGGAGATGAGTGACTTCACCTTTTTTCTAGTGCGGCCCGACTTCGTGCTTTTCGCAGCCATATTCACGGCTCTCACCATTACCGAGTTCTCGTCTAGCGGCGAGTACGACCCCGGCGGGAACTTTCCTCCCAGTGCGCCCGCTGGGGTCATCCAGATTCAGCCCTGAAAGGAGGCTAGGTATGACTAAGGTCGCCAAAATTGAAGAACAGAACGTACTGCCCGCCGATCCTATGGTTTCCATGATTGAGCGAGTGGCGATGGACCCGAATGCCGATATCGACAAGCTGGAACGTATGCTTGCGATGAAAGAGCGGCTTGAAGACAAGGCCGCAGAAACGGCGTTCAATGAAGCGAAGGCCGCAGCGCAGGCTGAAATGCCAGCAATTGCAGCGCGCCATGACAACGACCAAACGCGCAGCAAGTTTGCTAAACTGAAAGACATTTACGACGAGTGTAAGCCGATCCTGGCTAGCCACGGATTCAGCTTTAGCGCCGTGCCCGTGATCGGAGGGCGTGACGGGTATATCAACATGCGTTGGACCCTCAGCCGTGCGGGTCATTCTATCAGCGACGTGTCAGAGGTTCCGATTGACGACAAGGGAATGAAGGGCACCGCAAATAAGACCCAAACCCACGCTTACGGCAGCACCACGTCTTACGGACGCCGCTATCTGTTCTGCGCGGTATTTGATATCGCAATTGGCGATGACAACGACGGCAACGGTGCGCCAGTCAACACGATAACCGCTGAGCAATTCGTCACCCTGCGCGACAAGCTTGAAGAAAGCGGAATGGAGCCGCAAAAGTTTCACCTAGCCTTTGGGCACAAAGACCCCGAAAACGCGGATCTGCAACAGTTTCCAGCAAGCCTATTCAACGACGCCATGACGCGCCTCAAGAAGTACATGGAGGCCAAGGCTAATGGTTGAGCAGGGCACCCCAGAATGGCACCAGGAAAGGCTTGGAAAAGTTACGGCCTCACGCATCGCTGATGTGATGATGAAGCCCACAACGGCAGGCTTTCAGAACTATCAGGCGCAGCTTGTGTGCGAGCGCCTGACGGGCCAGCCAACCGAGACCTTCACCAGTGCAGCCATGCAGCACGGCACAGATACCGAGCCACAGGCGCGGGCCATGTATGAGCTAACGAGCGGCGTTGATGTGGCCGAGGTTGGTTTTATCTCGCACCCGACGCTAGCAATGACCGGCGCTAGCCCTGACGGGCTGGTGGGCGCTGACGGGCTAGTGGAAATCAAATGCCCTCAGCCCGCGACCCATATCAAAACGCTGACCGGCTCAAATATCGCCCGCAACTACATGCTGCAAATGCATTGGCAGATGATCTGCACAGGCCGGGAATGGTGTGACTTCGTTTCATTCTGTCCATCCTTTCCGCCAGACATTCAGCTTTTCGTTTCTCGCGTTGAGGCCAACGCCGAGCTGTCCGAGGAGATCACAGCGGCTGTGACTCAGTTCCTCGCGGGCGTCGATGCCATGACAGACACACTCACCAAGATATCTAAGGAGGCTGCTTGATGCAGAAATTATTCATTGCCGGGACAATCGGTAAAGACGCTGAAATCCGACGCACACAAGGCGGTGACGCTGTGGCCGGTTTCTCGGTCGCCGTGGACAACGGCAAGGACAAACAAGGCAACAAACGCGATGCAACGTGGTTTGACTGTTCCCTCTGGGGCAAGCGCGGCGAAGGTATCGGCCCCTACCTTACCAAAGGAACCCGCGTTGCCATCGAAGGCCGTCCGAGCGCCCGCGAACACAACGGCAAGGTGTACCTTCAGTGCAGCGTGGATGAAATCACCATGCTTGGAGGCGGTCAGGATCGACAGCCCAGCCAATCAAACGACACATACGGCGGGGGGTATAGCAACCCGGCATCGGGTGGCATCGATGACGACGAGATTCCGTTCTGATGCGCTGGTTTAGGCAACTGATCTGCCGCCACGAATGGCGCTTGTCAAAGTTTCAGGCCCTCGTGCCAGGGTGGAGCTACACCTGCACCAAATGCGGCAAGCATGAGAGGGTCTATTGATGACCCCGCAGACCTTCACCCTATCCAGCCTGACAAGGAAAGGAGAAGCCGCGCAAGCCGTGTTTCAGGCCACGGACGGGTGGGTCTGCACCATTGGACCACCTAAGCGGACGCTGAGCCAGAACGCTCTGATCCACAAATGGTTTGGCGAGATAGCAAAGCAAACAGGCGAGTACGTCGATGAGGTCAAGTTAGATTGCAAGGGCTGGCAGGGCATTCCAATCCTGCTGGCCGAAGACCCGGATTTTGTCGAGTTCTACGACAAGTTTAGGACCATGTACCCAGACCCCGAGAAACGACGCGCAGCGCTTAAATGGGTGCCCGTCACCAGCATCATGACAACCAGCCAGTTAGGCCGGTTCGCTGACGCCGTGTTTCGCACCTATTCGCAGCAAGGCGTGAACCTGACAGTACCGGAGACCAAAAATGGAGTTTAAAGGGAATGAGTTTTGCCTCCGAACCCTAAGTGAGTTGGTTCGGTATGAGGCCGAAACAGGCGGACTGTTTTGGCGGTCCAGGGAGGCAAAGCACTTCGACGCGCCATCTAGCCACCTAACCAGAGTTCGGGGCTGCTGGAATGCAAAGTTTGCGGGCAAGCAAATCACAGATAAGACCCAAGACGGTTACATCTCAGTTGCTATTCGGCTGTTTGGTAAACGATGGAGGTTGCTAGGGCACAGAGTTGCGTATGCTCTGCATTACAGCGAGTGGCCCGATGGGATTGTAGACCATATCAATCGGAAACCACACGACAATAGAACCTGTAACCTACGATTGGTGAGCCCGTGTCAGAGTATGCAGAACAGGGGGACCCCTGAAGGGCATGTATCTGGTGTATACGGGGTTCGTAAATCCCCCACGCCCGGCAAGTGGGTCGCCTCAATTACGGTGAACAAACATCTGATTCACTTGGGAACCTTCGCCAGTAAATGGGATGCTGTACAGGCTAGGGCTCATGCTGAAGCCATGTATGGGTGGAACAGCAAGTGAGCCGCCGCGAGTTCTCCCTAAAGACCAAGAAGGCCGCATATGAACGCTCTGGCGGGATCTGTGAGTGTGGCTGTGGCAGGCCCTTCGGTGAACACCCCAAGGAACGCCCGCATTATGACCATGTGCTGCCTGACATGCTTGGGGGAACCAATGACCTGGAGAATTGCGAAGTCCTACGGGTCGAGTGCCACGACGCCAAGACATACGGTCAGGACATACCCCGCATTGTGAAGGTTCGGCGCGAGGACAAGCGGCGAAAGAACCAGACTGCACCCAAGCGCAAGATACCGGGCTCAAAAGGCACGGGATTACGGAAGCGAATGGATGGCTCTGTCGTAAAGGTGCGTGAATGACCGGAAAGCACGAGGGAAAACACATGACAGATACAGATACAAAGTTCACGTCGGGCCCATGGCTTGTTGGTCAAGAATGCGATTGGTCGATTGATACGGGTGGTGAAAACACATTTGGCTTTGTCGGGCCGAATGGAGGCACCCCCGTTGCTGTTATTGTCGTACCGTCAGCGTTTGGCCTTGATGATATATTCGATGCAAACATGGCCCTCATCGCCGCAGCGCCGGAACTGTATGAGGCGTTGGGGCCTGTTTATTCTTGCCTTAAGAGCGTGGATTTTGATGCCCCTGAGTGGAGTGGCGAGTGCAGGATTACAATTACGATAACTTTGGATGAAGCTCGCGCAATAAAAGCGGCGAGAGCCAAAGCACGGGGTGAAGCATGACTGACATTAGCAGAGAGGCGCGATTTTTGATCCGTAAGAGCGGCTATTATTACCGACCGGATTCTCAAGGCTACACGGCAAGCGCCATTATTGCTGGTCGCTATACGATGGAAGAAGCTGAGGAAATAACGCATCCAAACGGCCCTGATGGTCCGCGTGACGGTATGTCATTCATTGCTGATCATCTTGTGCTTGATGAGGATTGGCAGGCGTATCGCGCCCTTCAAGCCCGTGTTGAGGAACTGGAGGAAAAGCTACGTTATCAGCAATCCAAGACAACAGAAGCGCGCGCGGAAGGCGAGCAACGCGGACGCCTGCAAGGGCTGGATGAGGCGGCAACTGAACTGCGCCAAAAGTACGAATATCAAGCCGCGCGCTATGTGGAATCCCTCAAGGAGCAAAGCCAATGACTGATGAAGTCCTGAAACCGTGCCCGTTTTGCGGCAGCCCAGACGCTTATTTAACCGGGCCTTCTGATAACCAGTTTGTGTGCTGCCCCAGTTGCGGTTGTGCTGGTCCCGGACAGTATAGCCTTGTTGGCTGGAACACCCGCGCCGCTTCCCGCGCAGCACCGAAGGTAAAGCCGCTGGTGTGGGAATGGCCCAACGATTACGGAACTGTTTGTCGTGCGGCTACAAGTATTGGAACATATTCAATAAGTGACGATGAAGATAGGCCATCGGCCATGTTCTGTGATCTACACCTAACGGATGACGGTGATTGCACCCGATACGCTATCAGGATTGTCGATGATTATCTTGAGCCGGAAGAAGTTCAGGCTTTTGCTCAATCCGATTACGAACGCCGCATTCTATCCGCCCTCACCCCCACGCCTGTGGCCCCCGCTGCGGTGACGGTGCCACGCCATATTGACCCCGGCATACTTATTTTGTTGCGTAGACACCTATCGCACCTGCAAGGGCCGAGCTTGGAGCCTTCTGATTATAGCGATTTGCGCACAGCAATTGCCGCACTTGACGCGCTTCAAAACGATGAGCTTGAAGGGGAAGTTTCTGTCACCCCTGCGACTGTGGCCCCCGCTGCGGTGACGGTGAAGCCGCTGGAGTGGGAGGATCACCCCGACAAATCTCATGCGGTTGCAATCGGGTGGGTCTGGGAGTGTGTAGCGGGGAAAGATTGGAATCTGTATACGCGCCAGCTTTCACACACCGTTTGCTATCCGCACGGGCCGCAAGGCGACGGCTCATTGATAGCTGCCAAAGCAGCAGCCCAAGCCGACTACGAGAGCCGCATCCTATCCCAAGTCAACGTCACCCCTGCGCCTGTGGCCGGATGGCGGGGGATGGATGATCCGGAACTTGAGAATGTCAAGAAGAACGCTACCGATGTTCTCGTGAATTCTGTCGAAGGGATCGAACTTGCTTGGTATTGCGAAGGGCAGAACGATTGGATGACGCGGGACGGAACGTTTATTCCAGACGAACCCGACGCATGGATGCCCCTGCCCCCAGCCCCCGGCGAACAGCCCGTAGCGGCCCAGCCTGACGCCGTGCTTGGTCCGATAACAAAGCACACCTATTCGCCTGACATTCAAGCGCAAGGTGACTGCCGGGTTTGTGGTCACACGAAAGAAGGTTGTGTTGAACTGCAATCGTCATTGCAGCCTGACGCCGTGCAGGAGGCAGCTCTGCCTTATGATCACATGCCGAAGCAAGACGTTAAGTTTCCACCAATGGCAAAAGCGGCTCACATGATGTTGAGTAAAGAGTTTACAGATGACGAAAAAACAGCGATCGCCTCTGCTATTGGCCGCAAACTTTCGGAAACGCCTTGGTTCAATAATAAAGCGATATTGGACGCATTTACCGCCGCCCTGCGCGCTCTATTGGGAGAAAGCGAATGACTGATTGGGGGCCGGATCACTGCAACCAGTGTAAATACAGCGAGAACCTTTGCGGTCGTTGTTACCGGGCAATGCTGAAGGAACACAAAGCTGCAGCGCGATTAACGAAGCCGGAATATCTGGATTCTGGCCGGAAAATAGAACCCGTGTTTTTAGATTATGAGGATGGGTCGAATGACTGACACAAGCAAGCTTATAGAGCGGGCTGAGAAAGCTAGCTATCGACTTAGAACCGGGACACCGGGAAAGCATGAGCGTGGTGCAATGGGGCGGACATTCTCTGAATGCGCCGACGCCCTCACCGCCCAGCAGAAGCGCATAGACGAGTTGTCGGGGGCATTGGGCGGTTGCCTCAATATAATTGACGAATTGGTACAGGAGTCAGGACGACCAATCGAATATGACGAAGAAGACCCGTTTCGCATGGGCGAATGGTTCGACGAGAGACATATTGCGACCATGGAGTCAGCCCGCACCGCCCTACAGGCCACCACAACAGAGGGGGAGGGGTGATGCGAGTTAGATATTTACCGAAAAGCAGAAAGGTTAAGCCGTGGGCACGCCCTTGGATGATTCACTGCTTAGGGTGGATTCTAGTTTTTCCAATCGAATTTTTAGATGGCGTTAGGCTGTCTCTGAAAGATGCCCGCGAAGAAACTAAACGCCAAATATCTGAATTTGATTTCGACCCCACCCCATGACCCCGCAAGAGACACAGGAGGGAATATGACACGCATTACCCCGATTGCTGTTGGAGTGAAAAACGCCGCTAAGATGATGGATATGAGTCTTGAGCGGTTCCAGAGCCTTGTTCGCGCTGGGTCACTGCCGAGACCAAAACCAGTCGCCCCCGGCGTGGAGCGGTGGAGCGTGGCTGAGCTTAACGCCGTTCTGAACGGCACTAAAATGGATGACGATGAAATCACATGGTAAAGAAGCTGACCCGAAAATATGTTGTGTCAAAATCCGTCAAAGGTCGGACCTACTACTATTTTCGACGTGGCGAGACATACCAGAGACTACCCAACGATCCTGACAGCCAGGAATTCGACAATGAGTATTGGGCCATCAGATCCGGCAACCGCAAGAAGGCGACTAAAACCACATTCGACGTCTTGATTCAGAGCTACTACCAAACGCCTGAGTTTAAGCGTAAGAAACCCGGCACCCAGAAAGAATACCGCCGGTCACTTGAGCTGATCCGCGAAAAGAACGGCAAAGCAGATTTTACTAAACTGCGCCGAAAGGGTGTCATCGCAGCGCGCGACAAATACGCCGACACATGGCGCAAGGCCAATTCCATGGTGGAAATGCTATCTATACTTTCCCGCCATGCAATCGACCTTGAATGGATCACAGCCAACCCGGCCAGCGGCGTCACGAAGCTGACAGGCGGCGAGTATGAGCCATGGCCCGACACAAAGCTAAAGGCGTTTGAGAACTATTGCCGCAAGCACGACCTAGAGTGGGAGTTGACCGCGTTCATGATTGGAGTTGGCACCGGCCAACGGATCGGTGATGTGGTCCGTATGGAATGGGCGCACTACGACGGCGAATTCATTGCTGTGGTGCAGGACAAGACAGACGAAAGGCTATGGGTGGCCTGCCCGCACTTTCTTAGCGTGTACCTGGACGCCCTACCCCGAAAAGGCAAATTCATGATGGCAAAAAACCTCACGCAAGGAATCGCCAAACGAACCATCCAGCAGCGCGTTATGGATGTGAGGGAGAAAGTAGACGCCTTGAGCTACGTCATACACGGGTGGCGCTATAACGCCGCTGTGGCGCTAGCTGAGGCTGGATGTAGTGACAGCGAGATTCAGGCAGTCACCGGACACAAAACGCTCGAGATGGTCAGGAAGTATCGAAGCCGCGCAAACCAGAAGCGGTTATCGAAAAGCGCGCAGCAAAGACGCCGATAGAATCGTTAGAACAGAACAAGACCAGAACGTGAAAGTGGGAAACTAAGTGGGAAACTCGAAAAATATGCGCAAACCAGACGCAGGCATCACCTTGAATTTTTCGTGCAAAAACAGTATGGTGCGGGTGATAGGACTTGAACCTACACGACTTGCGTCGCCAGAACCTAAATTTTGCGCGGATTATTAGAATTCAACCACTTAGCCTTATAATTTCCCAAGACATAGCGGGAACAAAGGCAGAAACCGGGAAACAGATAA
>NZ_JBQFUX010000019.1:0-6950 GCF_056539405.1 Ruegeria sp. BB5
AAAGGGTTCATGCTCATCAGCCCAACCTCACTCAGTCATCTCAATCAGCAACACCATAAACAAAACACAACTAACACAACCAAAACACACCGAACGGAACGGCTTCACCAAGCTTTCCGGGCAACAAAAAAGGCCCCCGTCCGGGGGCCTGATCAATGCGCCATACCTGGCTGGGTGGCGTCAGATGGGGCTGGAACGTCAGCCCTTTGCGCCCTGACCGCGTGCATAAACATCCTCGTACCGGACGATATCATCCTCACCGAGATAGGTTCCGGTTTGAACTTCAATCAGAACCATCGGCACCTTGCCAGGGTTCTGCATCCGATGCACCGCCCCCAACGGGATGTAGACCGATTGGTTCTCGGTCACCAACTGTTCCTTGTCGTCGATCGTCACAAGGGCCGTGCCTTCGACAACGATCCAGTGTTCCGAGCGGTGGACATGGCTTTGCAGGCTCAGCGACGCGCCGGGGTGGACGTGAATACGCTTAACCTGGAACCGGTCGCCAACCACAAGGCTTTCGAACCAGCCCCAAGGGCGGTGATCCTTGGGGAAGGTTGTAGCCTGTGCAGCGCCTTTTTCCTTTAGCGCGCTCACCGCTTTCTTAACGTCCTGCGCCCGCGAGGCATCCGCAACCAGAACCGCATCATTCATCGCCACGGCGATGATGTTTTCAAGCCCGATGCCCACCAACTCCAACTGGTCACTGTCCGAGCGCAACAGCGCGTTGTGGCAATCAATGGCTGTGGCTCCGCCGCTGGTCACCACGCCGTCAGAATCCGGCCCGCTTTCTCGCCAGACTGCATCCCATCCACCCAGATCGGACCAAGCCGCGTCAAACGGGACAACCGACAGGTTCGTCGCCTTCTCCATCACCGCGTAATCGATTGAGATATCTTCGGCCTTGCCCCAGGGTTCAGGGTTCAGTCGCAGAAAGCCCAGATCCGGCGTTGCCGTTTCGACGGCTGCCTCGACGGGCGATATCAGTTCGGGCGCATGAGCCCGGAAGGCCGCAATCATATCCGATGCACGGAAAAGAAAGATCCCGGCATTCCATTTGAAATTGCCCGCTTCGAGCATTTCAGTTGCGCGAGCCAGATTTGGTTTTTCCACGAACTTTTTCAGCGGAACGGGTGATCCGCCGCTGTTCGATGCGCTCGCCAATTCGAGATAACCATAAGCCGTTTCCGGATGCGTTGGGGTGATCCCGAATGTTACCAGTTGCCCTTGCTCGACAGCCTCCAACCCGCGGGCAACCGCATTCTGGAACGCCGCCACATCAGGCACTACGTGGTCGGACGGCGCAACCAACAGCACCGCGTCCGGATCCTCGGAATGGGCGCGCAGCGCGGCAGCGAGGACCGCTGGGGCCGTATTCCGCCCTTCGGGCTCAATCAAAATGGCACCGGGATCAATGCCGACGGCCTGCAATTGCTCAGCCACGATGAAGCGGAAATCCGAATTGGTCAGAACCACCGGAGCAGCGAATTCCAACCCCGCCGCCGCGCCGGACAAACGCCGAGCTGAGGCCTGGAAAAGTGTCTCATCCCCAACAAGCGGCACAAATTGTTTGGGGTAACTCTGCCGCGACAACGGCCAAAGACGCGTCCCGGACCCGCCGCAAAGAAGAATAGGGGTGATCAACATGATAAGCTCGAAACCTGATTTAATTTAAACAGGTCCTATTAGATGTGAATTAGCGTGACAAGATTTTGCTCAGCTTCAACAGGAAAAAGCAAGTGCAACCGCGGATTTGCGCCTGTACGGGCTCAGTCTTCAGCTTTGTGCCGTCAAAAATCTGGGCTCCCCACCATCCAGGCAAACTGCACTTAACACACCAGTTGCAAAAGCGCCGGTATCAATGGAAATTCGTCCCTTTTGCGCGCCAGCCTCACCGACAATCGTATGCCCGTGTACAACCCAAACACCGTCGCGCCTGATTGTTTTTAGAAATGACGGATGACCCCAGATAAGGGTCTTTTCCGACTGGTCGGTGGGCGGAACATTGGGGTCAGCACCGGCATGCACCACAAGGACGTTGCCCGACATTTCCCAGGTCTTCAGCCCGGTCACCCATTGATACAACGTGTCGCCCATCGCCTCTTGGAACCTGTCCCGGCACTCTGTCAGCTCATCACAGGTCATCTCAGCCCGGACCCCGCGCACATCGAACGAGGCCAAAGTCTGCAACCCGCCGTAACGCAGCCACCGCGGACCCTGTTCCAAGGGGTCTTTCAGGAACCGCAGCATCATCTCTTCATGATTGCCTTTCAGGCAGGTTATATCGGGGCGCGCACTGATCAGGCGCAAGACCTCGGCGCTGCATTCTCCGCGGTCGACATAATCGCCCACCAGAATGATCCGATGGTCCTGCGGCACCTTGTTCAGTAGCTTTTCCAACTGCACGACACAGCCATGCACGTCACCGATAACGCAAATTGGAGTATCTGGGGTTGGTGGCAGAAACGGGGCACGCCGCCTGAATCGTCCGAAAAGCGATGACAGCACGATGAACTTTTCTCCTGCCCGGTTAGCCGTGAAAGGAGCCGATACAGGAAATCCGGCACCGGCGTTTGATCCAAAGTGATACCCGGCGACCTGACTGCGGGCAAGACCGGGTTCACGCGGTTCGGCAGGCGGGCACGCCCATCTGTATGATCTCGCGGCCCTTGACCTTATAGAGCCCGTTGATCCGGTTCCGGGCTTTGGTCATGAACCAGGATTTCAGCGGTTCCGGATAATAAGCAGCCATGATCTGACTGAAATAGTCGAAATCTTCTTGCGCAAGCGGACGACCGCTTTGGGACGGACCGTGAAACCCAAAGGTGGTATCAGGATCAACGCAAGTTCCGGGCAACCCCAGAAACATCGTGCATGTCGAATAGCAGATACGGCCCCGGATCTCGACCAGAACTCCGTTGCGCTTGAGGTTTTCCAACTCGATCAAACGGTCATGCAGATAGCCGCCGCGATCGCTTCCCAACACAAGTAACTGCTGTGCCTGAGCGCGTGTTGGCGCAAGGGTCACCGGTATCAATGTCGCGACACTCAGCAAGACGGTAAAAAACCGGACAATGCTACAAGCAGAGCGCTGTCCTGTTTGCGCTGACGCTTTGAAACAACAGTCGAGGAAACTCGGCATGGTTCTATCTCCGATTCCAGTAATGATCTGGATCAGGGCTAGAGAACCGCGATGCCTCAGCTGTGCGCTGCCTGTGGCGAAACTTGGCCTTAAATCAATGTTTTAATAGGTTTTTTACGTAAACTTTCCATGTCCAAAACGCACACAGCGTTGCGCGAATGACGCTTAGGGTCATGGGACGGTCTTAAATTTGGTGTCGCCGGGCGATACAGCGACAGATGAGTCTGCCCGATAGAACAAGCGCACAGAGATCAATACTCTCAGTCACTTGTAAACAAAACGCAGTACATCAGATCAAACACCCTTTACCAAACTGCCCACAAGTTTTGGACGCAACCAAGCGTGCGCGCGCGGATGTTTTTTGTTGTTTACCGGAGACTTGAAGCCAAACAGGGCTTTTCACCCGCATGTTTGTTCAGCAGCTTTGGACTAAAGCGGGCAAGTTCTAATTCGACCAGCGCTTGGTACGCCGCTGGAGACGCCAAAGATCACACCAGTAAGAAATCCGCCAAGGTGAGCAAAGGGCGACCTTCCACCACTTCCGACTTTCCTGAAAAAGCTTTTGTTCATATTCCTTTTTGGAATAACGCTTGGGCAGCGCGATGTGGATTTTTGAAATGAATTCCTGAGGCGCGGCAGACGTATCGGGTGCGTTCAGCATCGCACTGGTTTGCAATGCCAGCTGACGTCTAAGCCCGACTTCAAAACTCGAGGGATGCACATAATCCACAACCATGTTGGCGCCGTCACCATCGCTATCTGCCCAATTGTCACCCAGCGCAGTATTAGCGAACACAACCGTGCTTTGCAGGTTGTCCCAATCGCTGTAGAAACTGTCCCATACCGCCGGGCGCACGATGTCCTGCAAAACGAACCCTTCGGCAAGAAATAGCAAAGCCCAAAAGCTGGGCCATGAAATCAGCAGGTCCTGAACCTGTTGTTCAGCTACGGGAACCGGTGAGAATACTACAATATCAGCGTAACTCGTTAGCAGGTTTACGCTGTGTTCCGCTTCACTCAGGCTTGCCGCAGGAACGCCCTTAGTGACGTGAATGATACGAAGGCCACCATCAGTGGCCTTCTGAGGAGAAACGGTCTTAGACAGCGCGCTAAAGGAAGATTGAGTGACACGTGGAACACCGCTCTGCTCATAGGCAGCGCACCAGTCCGTGTGCTTTCGGCCTTCCAGAACGATAATTTCACTTACATGTTGCTTGCACGCTGAAACAACCTTCTCAACGGCTAAGCTCCTTGTTTCACTGTCATTCATTCAGATTTACACTCTGGCGGGTTTAGTAGGTATTCACAAAGATTTGGACCGCTGTCCGGAATTTCGAGCCACATTAAAAATGCTGCCCAGATATCTCTAACCTCTGATTTTGAGACATTGAATGGGCGATTTCCGTAAACGAACTCCAGTTGCTTCCCAGCAAAAGCGGCGCACGCGATAGCAGGATTACATCTGCCAGCGCATATTTAAGCTGCACTTCAGATCGGTCATATACCGTTCTTGGCAGGCTGGTCACACGATCTTGGTATTTCGCAGCGAAAGCACCATAGGATTCCGAGTTATCCGACGCCAGAAAAATCGTGGAATCGGCCTTGGCCTCCAGCAGTTGATCCAGACGTTTGAAGAAGAACGCATAGTGGGATCTGCTGCGGGCACGTCTGGAAATCTCGTCTTCTGACCGCGACCAGTCTCCGGGAACGTCCCCATGAGGGTCCGTAGCCGCGCCGCCATTCATACGCACGTGTACGGCGATGTCGTTTTGGCTGCGGACGGACTCGATCATCTCTTGCACATCCGCACTCGGTTTCAGCTCACGCAGGAATTTCCGTTCAATGGGGTCGTAGGGTTTACCGAATGTAAACCTGTAAGCCGATTGGATAACGATATCCCGCTGCGCCTTAACCAATGAGGCGGTGTCAAAGGCCTCTCGGAATGCCTTGCTCATCAGGTCGACCGTTAACGCGTTCTCCGGGCCGTTCTCTTTGGTATCCTCGACTGCCCCGTCAAAGTCGAACAATGACGCAAAGGTGCAATCGCAATGTTCGTCAGGCACCCAGCGAATGATCAGTTCGCGATCGTGGATTTGTGAAAATGAAAACCCCGAAGCAATTGCGCGCAATCGGTTGCCCAAACCATGCTGCGCATCGACGACAAGTTTCGGCTTTTGCAGGCTATGCCCCAGCGGAACGGTAACTTCGCCTGTATTCTCTTCCGGTTGCAGCGACGTGTTGCTGATGGCCACAATGGCGTCTTCCAACGAGCGGGTCATCAACGCATAATCCACAGCTTCGCAGGAAACAGAGACCGCAACACCTTTGAAAACATCATGTATTGCGCTAACCGCCGCTTCGGCGCGTTCCATCCGCGTGCCAATTAGGTTTGTATCTACACCGTAGGGGTGGCTGCGTCTTAACCGCAATATGTTCGCGGTTTCACTAAGCACCCGGAAACCCGTCATTGGGCAACTCGCATCCCACGGGGCGCAGGAAGACGCAGTTTGCCGGTTCAACGCGATCCAGAACTGCGGATACGACTGCACTTCGTCCCATCCGGTGACCGGTGTACTTTTGGGGCGCTCAACACGTCTTACGTCGGAATGATCAATATGGCTGATGGTGTCGGGATCGACATCTTCTCTTTGCACGCCTGCGTTGGTCAGGCGTCCGTACAGGTCATCGTCATCCCAGCCATAAGTGACAATCCGTTCGTTGAAGCCGTTAACAGCCAAAAGATTTTCACGCCCAACGACGAAAAAGCCGTTCACGTGGCTTTGCCCGGATTTCGCCTGGCGCCAGTTCCCTGCAGTCAGTTGGTCAACACCTGTTGTGTTGCGGCTAAAGAACTCTGAATCGAGGATAATGTCACTGTCGACTTTGATAATCTTGTCTTTGGTCGCAGCGCGGAATCCCAGATTATACGCGTGGGACAAAATCCAGGATCCTTCATCCTCGACCCGAAGAATCCGTATACGTGGATCAGTTATCCCCGCTTTCCGAAGAGTGATCTCTACCGGAATTTCCGAACTCCAGTCCACGATGATAACTTCGCCAATCTCCTGATGTACAAGCCACGTTGGCAATGTCTGCGCCAGGTGGTCATTTCGGTTCATGCAGCATGTGACAGCAGCAAAACCGGGTTCCATGGCGGCATCGGGTTCATATTCTGCGCCAGCTTCTTCAAATTTTGGAAGGTTGCGCCAAACGTCAGGTTGCGTTCGTATCTCATTGTAGAGGGCAGAAACCGAAGTTGGTGATTTAGCGTTCCGCACCGAAAGCTGTGCTCGAATCAAACTGCGAAATGTGTCCCTGGCCTCAACTGTTGTGACGGTGTCATCAGATGCGTTCGCATCGCAGAGGCTTGCAACTATATCTTTAGAAGATTGCATTTTCTCAGTTTGAACCCTTGGTATGCCAATGCCTTCGGTATCTTAATATTTTGGTCGTTCAATACATTCCACCTGGGATTGCGTACAAACAACTTGAGCACCGAGTACCTGTTTGTTCAGGCGTGTCAATCACCAAAGACGGTATCTTTGAAGCAAGCCTCCAAGATTTCAACCTGGATGAGCGGTGATACGCCGGAATCATTGTTTTGACGCCCTTGTCAGGTCAGCTTGCTGTCTTGGTTGTGTCCCAGTTATCTGGAGTTTTAGGCTTTTGGTCCCAGAGGCTGAGGTCAACAGTCTTATTGAGTGTATTTGGTTTTCCGGCATTGAAGCTTTGTTTTGGATGAGGTTATTGCCTCTCACCCCATTGTTTTATGGTTCTGACGGGTTGAGTGTGTTAAGCGATTGATCTT
>NZ_JBQFUX010000020.1:0-2500 GCF_056539405.1 Ruegeria sp. BB5
CTCTCACCCCATTGTTTTATGGTTCTGACGGGTTGAGTGTGTTAAGCGATTGATCTTGGGGATCAATTGTAGTGTGACCGGGTTGTTCTGAGATTTTCTGACGCTGGTTGCGGGAGTAGGATTTGAACCTACGACCTTCAGGTTATGAGCCTGACGAGCTACCGGGCTGCTCCATCCCGCGTCAGTGTCAGATTTGTATCATCGTTAGAGAGATGTTTTGGGCTTTTACTAGGTTTGGCGGTGACCTACTCTCCCGGGGCTTAAGCCCAAGTACCATTGGCGCGGCAGTGCTTAACTTCCGGGTTCGGGATGGGACCGGGTGTTTCACTTGCGCTATGACCACCAAACCGAGGAAAAGCCCATGTCTGCATTCTTGCTGAGCAAGAAAGCGACGGGTGGCAGGCAGCGTCTTTGCGTGCAAAGGCGCGTTGCCACTCGGTTGTTATGTCACCCCTTTACGGGGTTTCACATCAATCAACGTTGTCCAACTCAAGGTCGGTGTATGCTTTTGGTCTTGTTTGATCGCCTACCGCTTCGCTACTTGAGGCGGTGAGCTTTGTCTTTCTGTTACTGGATCAAATCAAGCCTATCGGGCGATTAGTACCGGTCAACTGAACGCATTACTGCGCTTACATCTCCGGCCTATTGACGTGGTGGTCTTCCACGGCCCTCAGGGAGACCTTGTTTTGAGGGGGGCTTCCCGCTTAGATGCCTTCAGCGGTTATCCTGTCCGATCATAGCTACCCAGCACTGCCGTTGGCACGACAACTGGTCCACCAGTGGATCGTTCACCCCGGTCCTCTCGTACTAGGGGCAACTCCTCTCAAGTCTCCTACACCCACGGCAGATAGGGACCGAACTGTCTCACGACGTTCTAAACCCAGCTCACGTACCTCTTTAAACGGCGAACAGCCGTACCCTTGGGACCTGCTCCAGCCCCAGGATGAGATGAGCCGACATCGAGGTGCCAAACACTGCCGTCGATATGGACTCTTGGGCAGTATCAGCCTGTTATCCCCGGCGTACCTTTTATCCGTTGAGCGATGGCCCTTCCACTCGGGACCACCGGATCACTATGGCCGTCTTTCGACTCTGCTCGACTTGTCAGTCTCGCAGTCAGGCTGGCTTCTGCCATTGCACTCAACGAGCGATTTCCGACCGCTCTGAGCCAACCTTCGCGCGCCTCCGTTACGCTTTAGGAGGCGACCGCCCCAGTCAAACTACCCGCCACGCAGGGTCCCGGATCCGGATAACGGACCGCGGTTAGACATCAAGAGTGCGAAGGGTGGTATCTCAAGGGAGGCTCCACGGATACTTGCGTTTCCGCTTCAAAGCCTACCACCTATCCTGCACATCACAATCCTGATGCCAGTGCGAAGCTGTAGTAAAGGTGCACGGGGTCTTTCCGTCTAACCGCGGGAAGCCTGCATCTTGACAGGCAATTCAATTTCGCTGAGTCGATGTTGGAGACAGCGGGGAAGTCGTTACGCCATTCGTGCAGGTCGGAACTTACCCGACAAGGAATTTCGCTACCTTAGGACCGTTATAGTTACGGCCGCCGTTTACCTGGGCTTCAATTCAAGGCTCTCACCTCTCCTTTTAACCTTCAGGCACCGGGCAGGCGTCAGACCCTATACGTCGTCTTGCGACTTCGCAGAGCCCTGTGTTTTTAATAAACAGTCGCCACCCCCTGGTTTGTGCCCCCAGCCCCTAGTTGCCTAGGAACCGGGCCTCCTTCTCGCGAACTTACGGAGGTATTTTGCCGAGTTCCTTCAACATCGTTCTCTCAAGCGCCTTGGTATTCTCTACCAGTCCACCTGTGTCGGTTTAGGGTACGGTCTGATAGGAGGGCTATTTCCAGGAACCTCTCAGCAGCCCAATCAATCCGATAAGATTGAACTACACCTGAGATCCGTCACCACTCCACGGCCCAGGAATATTAACCTGGTTCCCATCGCCTACGCCTTTCGGCCTCGGCTTAGGGGCCGGCTTACCCTGCTCAGATTAGCTTTAAGCAGGAACCCTTGGACTTTCGGCGAGAGTGTCTCTCACACTCTTTGTCGCTACTCATGTCATCATTCTCACTAGTGATCTCTCCACCGGATCCCTCACAGGCCGGCTTCATCGAAAGCCTCTCTCCTCCAATCCGCCCGAAGACGTGAAGGAGGAATGAGACTATGTCACACTACGCTCTGCTACCATGCCTTACGGCATCCTAAGCTTCGGCTCATGGCTTGAGCCCCGTTACATCTTCGCCGCAGGACAACTTATTTAGACCAGTGAGCTGTTACGCTATCTTTAAAGGATGGCTGCTTCTAAGCCAACCTCCTGGTTGTTTTGGTCGTCCCACCTGCTTTCCCACTTAGCCATGAATTGGGGGCCTTAGCTGTAGGTCAGGGTTGTTTCCCTCTCCACTACGGACGTTAGCATCCGCAGTGTGTCTGCCATCTAGTACTCCCGGGTATTCGGAGTTTGGTTAGGATCAGTAAGCCTGTGGGGC
>NZ_JBQFUX010000021.1:0-5089 GCF_056539405.1 Ruegeria sp. BB5
TCAGATCACCCGGTCACGTGGTTCACGGCCTTGGAAAAAGTCACTCAGATTATCGAGAACGCGGAAGCCCATCGCTTCGCGGGCCTCGCGCGTTGCGCTGCCCAGATGCGGCAGCATCACGAGGTTGTCACATTGCAGCAGATCCGGGCTGATGCGGGGCTCGCCGTCGAAGACGTCCAAGGCCGCACCACCAATCATGTCGAACATCAGCGCCTGAATCAGAGCCCATTCATCAATCACCTCACCGCGCGCAGTGTTGATCAGGAAAGCGTCAGGCTTCATCAGGCTCAGTCGGCGCGAGTTGATCAGGTGCCGGTTCGCGGAGCCGCCGGGGCAGTGCAGTGACACAAAATCGCACCGGGGCAAGAGATCATCGATCGTGTCCACCTGTGTTGCGTCGCACTGGCCCAATACGTCCGCGGCCACCTCGCTGCGGTTATAGACGAGGACGTTCATACCGAACCCGTGATGGGCACGGCGAGCCATTTCCTGGCCGATCCGGCCATAACCGATGATGCCCAGCGTCTTGCCGCTGACCTTTGTGCCCACAAGATGCGTCGGCCGCCAGCCGGTCCACTTGCCGGAGCGCAATTCGCGTTCGCCCTCACCTGCCCGGCGCGCAACCATCAGTAGCAACGTCATGGCCAGATCGGCCGTACACTCGGACAAGACATCCGGCGTATTTGTTACCGTCATGCCTAGCTCACGCGCCGAAGGTTCGCAGATATGGCTATAGCCGACCCCATAATTGGCAATGATCTTGGTCTGCGCGCCAGGCACATCCAATGCCTCGGCGCTGAGCGTGTCGGTGACCGTGGGTAGGACAGCATCATAGGTTTTCAACGCCCGCCGGATGTCTGCCGGGGACATTGGCTTGTCCCCGGTATTCAGCACGGCGTTGTAGTTTTCGGCCAGCTGCGCCTCGACGGCGGCAGGCCAGCGACGGGTGACTAAGACCGAAGGTTTAACCATCACGCAGCCTCCATCACTCGTGCGATTGTCTCACCAATCACGGCGGGGTTTTCGGCCACGGTCACACCAGCAGCGGACAGGATTTCAACCTTTTCGCTGGCGCTTTCGCCAAAAGCCGAGATGATCGCGCCGGCGTGCCCCATGGTTCGACCTTTGGGGGCGGTCAATCCGGCAACATAAGCAATGACCGGTTTTGTAATGTGATTGCGGATGTATTCCGCGGCTTCAGCTTCCTGCGGACCGCCGATTTCGCCGATCATCGCAATGATGTGGGTATCCTCGTCCTCTTCAAACCGTTGCAGGATATCTTTGAACGAGGACCCGTTGATCGGATCGCCACCGATACCGACGCTGGTCGAAACGCCAATGCCACGTTCTTTGAGCTGTGCTGCCGCCTCGTACCCCAGTGTGCCCGAGCGACCAATGATGCCGACATTGCCAGGCAGGTAGATATGGCCCGGCATGATACCCAGCAGAGCCTTGCCGGGAGAGATTGTACCGGCGCAGTTCGGTCCAGTCAGAACCATACGTTTTTCTTTGGGGTAACGGTACATGTACCGCTTGACCCGGATCATGTCCTGCGCCGGGATACCGTCGGTGATACAGACACAGTAGCGAATGCCCGCATCAGCAGCTTCCATGATGGAGTCTGCAGCAAACGGAGGCGGAACAAAGACCAGACTGGCATCCGCTCCGGTTGCCTCAACGGCCTGTTTCACGGTGTCAAACACCGGTACACCTTCAACGGTTTCACCACCCTTGCCGGGAACAACCCCGCCGACAACATTGGTGCCGTAGGCCAGCATATCCTTTGTGTGAAAGCGCGCCATGCGTCCAGTGATGCCCTGAACGATTACGCGGGTGTCGCGGTCGAGAAGAATACTCATTACACGGCCCTCATCTTGGTGTTTTGGGACAGATCATTCTGCCATGCGCCCACCGCCCGTTCAGCGGCTTCCATCAAAGTGGTGGCGCGGATGATCGGTAGGCCGGATTTGGCGAGAATCTTTTGGCCTTCTTCGACATTCGTACCGGCAAGTCGCACGATGACCGGGATGTCGATATCCAACTCACGCAGCGCCTGCACAACGCCCTCGGCGACCCAGTCGCAGCGGTTAATACCAGCAAAGATATTGACCAAAACCGCCTGAACGTTCTTGTCGGACAGAACCAGTCGAAAGGCCTTGGCCACGCGCTCGGGTGAGGCACCACCACCGATATCAAGGAAGTTCGCGGGCTCGCCCCCGGCCAGTTTGATCGTATCCATCGTGGCCATGGCCAGACCAGCGCCGTTCACGATGCAGCCGATATTGCCGTCCAAACCCACATAAGACAGCCCACGGTCCGCCGCGCGGCTTTCACGCGGGTCTTCCTGGCTTTTGTCGCGCAGTTCCGAGATCTGCGGATGACGGAACAGAGCGTTGTCGTCAAAGCTCATCTTCGCGTCCAATGCCAGCACACGGTCGTCGCCAGTGATAACCAGTGGATTGATTTCAACCATCGTGGCGTCCAGATCGCTGAAGGCGGCATAGCAGCCCTGCAACGTCCGTACCATTTGCTGAACCAGACGAGCCTCAAGGCCCAGATTGAAGGCTATCTCGCGGGCCTGGAACTCCTGCAGTCCAACTGCGGGTTCCACGATTGAGCGCACGATGCTGTCCGGGCGTTCCGCCGAGATCTCCTCGATCTCCATCCCGCCTTCGGAGGAGGCTACGATCATGACCCGTTGGCTGGAGCGGTCCAGAACAAAACCAAGATAGATCTCGCGATCAATCGGCACAGCGGACTCGACATAGACACGATAGATGCCTTTACCTTCCGGTCCGGTCTGATGGGTCACCAGCTTGCGGCCGAACATCTCGTCACAGGCCTCGTGGATCTCGTTTTCACTGTTACACAGTTTGACGCCACCCGCTTTGCCGCGGCCACCCGCATGGACCTGGGCTTTGACAATCCACTTGTCTCCGCCCAGTTCGCGGGCGCGATAGGCCGCCTGTTCCGGGCTATAGGCCAAGGCACCTGACGGTACGGCGACGCCAAAATTCGAAAGAACCTCTTTCGCCTGATATTCATGGATATCCATCTGCATTCCTCCCGTTCATGCAGTGCGTTCAAGCAGCGATCGATGTGCCGTAACGGCTTTCGAGCAATGCCTCGATCTCTTCGAAATCGACATTGCCGCCCAGTTCCCGCATGGCTTCGGCAAACAGGCGGACGATCCGGCTGACGGCCTGGCGGTTGAGCTGATTGAGGATGCCGATGCGTACCTGAACCGGCGCGCTGAGCGTCGGCCAGATCCCAAAACCCCTTGCCCGACAGTTCTGCACCAGCTCCATCTCTCGCCCGGCCAGTTCCGGCGGCAGATTCAGCACGACCAGGCTGGGCATGTCAGAAGTCACCTCGCATCCCATGGCCGTAACAGCATCGCGCAGCACGCGTTCATGGGTTTTGTACGAGGCCGTCCGTCTGGCCAGACCTTCCTGAAGTGTCAGACGCAGGGACTCATGGAACGCGGCGACTGCGTATCCGGAATGGGTTCTGTGATAGGTTCCCTTTTCGACGTCCTGACCGTCGACAATACCCCAGTGACGCGCCTCGAATAGAGGATTGTGAACATAGCTATAGGCACCCGTCGCTCTGAGGGATTCAATAAAGGCATCTGTAAAGCTGACCGGTGCATAGGTCAGCGGCAGGCAGCACAGGCCCTTCTGCGGGCAGGAGGCCCAACCGGCGATCCCCGGATAGTCATCGATCGAAAAGTCATCGACGCCGAGGGATGAGACCGCATCGACCAGGCCCATCACCCCATGACGCTCGCATGCGTCCGAGAAGCCACGCAGATCATTGACGCGACCCGAACCCGTTTCCCAATGCGCCATAAAGGCCCATTTTGGCTTGTGCTGTTCCAGCGCGGCTTCAACCAGTTCACCAGTGACCGGCTGTCCGTGCGGAACATCAACGACCGTTACGCTGGCGGCCTGTGGATCAAGCGGGCTGGCGGCATGCTCCTCGGGCGTGGCCGCCTTGATGCGTAGGGTCAGCGCATCAATGCCGGAAAAGGTGCCGTTGGCAAAGGCCACGACTTTATCACAGGGCATCACAGCCGAGAACATTGTGTCCAATGCGCTCCAGCCGGTACCGGCCACAGCAAAGGTATAGGTGTTATCGGTTCCCCAGATATTGCGCAGCATGTGCTTGCATTCGACCATCCCGCGCAAAACGTCGCCCTGCATGTGATCCGCAACCCCGGCATTGGCGAAGGCCTGCAAAACACGAGCATCGGTATTGCCAGGCCCCGGGCCCGCAGCCAGTGTCTCGGGGATCTCAAGCGTGGGATAAATCTGAAAAGTCATTCGATCCTCCTTGATCGTCGGCGTGGTCAATCACGCCCAAATATCGCGTTGTGGATCAGGAAAGCGTTGCTTGCATCATTGCGCAACGTAACTTACTACTGCTTTGGGACTTCTAATAGGATTAGAAAAAAACTACCCGTTTTGGCAGAAATACCGCGGTATACCAAATTAGCACCTATTCTTACGGGTAGGTTTTTGGGTTTTTGGGTGTAAAATCAATGGCAGAGCCTTCACAGCAACCGATTAACGTTATGCTTGCCGACAACAATCCACTGGTATTGTCGGCCATGTCCGAGATTTTCGAGCGTGATCCACGATTCTCTCTGGTGGCAACATCAGCAACCGCCGAAGGCTTCTTGGGCGCGGTTATGAGAGTTCCGGTCAAGGTCTGCGTGATCGCCTGGAATTTACCGGTCTTGGGCGCCGCCAAATTGATCGAGGTTCTGCGTGAACAGGAGAACGCGCCCCGTTTCGTCGTATATGGAGACGATGCCGGAGACGTGCCGCGCCTTGCTATGCAGGCAGGAGCTGCGGGGTTCGCATCCCGATCAGGTGAGGTCGATGTTTTGCTGGAAACTTGTTCGGATGTTGCCCGAGGCAAGATGGTTTTTCCGTTCATCGATGTTCGGAAAATGCAGCAGGATCCAATTCACAGCCTGTCTCGTAAGGAGCGCGTCATCCTTGAAGCGTTGGCCAAGGGCCTATCCAATCGTGAACTTTCGAAGGACCTGCAAATCTCGACAAATACCGTCAAGTTTCACCTG
>NZ_JBQFUX010000022.1:0-4412 GCF_056539405.1 Ruegeria sp. BB5
GTATGCGTCCATTGGTGGGCATGTGCAGACGAGGTTTCTGTCGCCATATGCGTTGTCGACGCGGTTAACGGGGGACCAGTATTTGTCGACGCCCATGGAGCCTGGCGGGAAGCAGGCCTGTTCTCGGGTGTAGGGGCGATCCCAGTCGCCGACCAGATCGCGCACCGTGTGGGGGGCGTTTTTCAGCGGGTTGTTGTCCGCGTCGATCTTGCCGTCGATGATGTCCTGTGCCTCGGCCCGGATGGACAGCATGGCGTCGCAGAAGCGGTCGAGTTCCGCCATGGGTTCCGATTCCGTGGGCTCGACCATCAGGGTGCCGGCCACCGGCCAGGACATGGTGGGCGCGTGGAAGCCTGAATCGACCAGACGCTTGGCGATGTCGTCGACGCTGACATGGGCCGCCTCGTCCAAGGGACGGGTGTCGAGGATGCATTCATGCGCCACCCGGCCCGTTTCCGAAGTGTAGAGGATCGGATAGGCCTCGCTCAGACGCGCGGCGATGTAGTTGGCGTTCAGGATCGCCACTTTCGTGGCCTGGGTCAGACCCGCGCCACCCATCAGCAGCACATAGGCCCAGCTGACCGGCAGAATGGACGGCGAGCCGAAGGGCGCGGCCGAGACCGGGCCGATGGCACTGCCGTATTCCGGGTGGCCGGGCAGATGCTCTTCCAGATGCGCCTTGACGCCGATCGGACCCATGCCGGGGCCGCCGCCGCCATGCGGGATGCAGAAGGTCTTGTGCAGGTTCAGGTGGCTGACGTCGCCGCCAATGTCACCCGGACGCGACAGGCCGACCATGGCGTTCATGTTGGCACCGTCGATATAGACCTGACCGCCGTGATCATGGGTGATCTGGCAGACCTCCTGCACGGTGGTCTCGAACACGCCATGGGTGGACGGGTAGGTGATCATGCAGGCAGCCAGATGATCGCTGTGCTTTTCCGCCTTGGCGCGGAAATCGGCGACATCGATGTTGCCGTTCTCATCCGCCTGCACCGGCACAACCTGATAGCCCACCATCTGCGCCGAGGCCGGGTTGGTGCCATGCGCCGAGGTCGGGATCAGGCAGACATTGCGGTGCGCCTCACCCCGCGATGCGTGATAGTTGCGGATGGTCAGCAGGCCCGCATATTCGCCCTGCGCGCCCGAGTTGGGCTGCTGGGAGATCGCGTCATAGCCGGTGATCTGGCACAGCTTGTCGTTCAGATCCGCAATCATCTCGTGATAACCCTGCGCCTGATCTTCGGGGCAGAACGGGTGCAGGTTGGAGAACTCGGGCCAGGTGACCGGGATCATCTCGATCGTGGCGTTCAGCTTCATGGTGCAGGACCCCAGCGGGATCATCGCCCGGTCCAGCGCCAGGTCGCGGTCGGCCAGACGGCGCATATAGCGCGTGATCTCGGCCTCGGCCCGGTTCTGATGGAAGATCGGGTGAGTCAGATAGGCGCTTTCGCGCAGCGCGTAATCCGGCAGGCGGTAGGCCACGTTCGAGCTGTCATCCTTGCGGTCGATGCCGAAGGCGCCCCAGACGGCCTCGATGGTCTCGGGGCGGGTCTGTTCGTCCAGGCTGATGCCCACCTTGGTATCACCGACCTTGCGCAGGTTGACGCCACGGGCCACGGCGGCCTCCATCACGACGTTCTGCAGGTGGCCGACCTCGACCGTGATGGTGTCGAAGAACACTTCCGGTTCCACGGCAAAGCCCGCCTCTTCCAGACCGGCTGCCATGCGCGAGGTCTTGCGGTGCACCGATTGCGCGATGGCCTTGATGCCGTCGGGGCCGTGGTACACGGCATACATCGAGGCGATGACCGCCAGCAGCGCCTGCGCTGTGCAGACGTTCGAGTTGGCTTTCTCGCGGCGAATGTGTTGCTCGCGGGTTTGCAGCGACAGGCGGTAGGCCTTGTTGCCGCGGCTGTCGATGCTGACACCGATGATCCGGCCGGGCATCGACCGCTTCAGCTTGTCGGTGGTCGCCATATAAGCGGCGTGCGGGCCACCATAGCCCATTGGCACGCCAAAGCGCTGGGTCGAGCCAATGGCGATATCCGCGCCCATCTCGCCCGGCGACTTCAGCAGCGCCAGCGACAGGATGTCGGCGGCGACGATGGCAATCGCCTTGTGTTCGTGCAGCGCCGCAATCTCGGCGGTAAAGTCGCGCACATGGCCGTGGGTGCCGGGATACTGGAAGATCGCGCCAAAGACGGCACCTGCATCCAGCGCATCGGGGTCGCCGACCTGCACGTCGATGCCCAGCGGCTCAGCCCGGGTTTTGATCACCGCGATGGTCTGCGGGTGGCAGTTGCGGTCGACAAAGAAGGCCGCGTTGTTGGCCTTGGAGCGACCGCCGCGCTTGGCCATCGCCATAGCTTCGGCAGCGGCTGTGGCTTCGTCCAGCAGCGAGGCGTTGGCCACGTCCAGCCCGGTCAGATCGCTGACCATGGTCTGGAAGTTCAACAGCGCCTCAAGACGGCCCTGGCTGATCTCGGGCTGATACGGCGTATAGGCGGTGTACCAGGCAGGGTTTTCCAGGATGTTGCGCAGGATCGGTGCCGGCGTGGTGGTGCCATAATAGCCCTGACCGATCAGCGAGGTCAGAACCTTGTTCTTGCTCGCCACCTCTTTCATGTGAAAGAGCGCATCGCGTTCCGTCATCGCCGGACCCCAGTCCAGCGGCTCTTTCTGCCGGATCGCAGGCGGCACCGTGGCGTCGATCAGCTGGTCCAGCGTCTTGAAGCCGATCACCTTGAGCATGTCGCGCATCTCGGTGGGCGACGGGCCGATGTGGCGGCGGTTGGCGAAGTCATAGGCTTCGTAATCGGTCAGTTTGAAGGCCATTGCAGCGCTCCTGTCGAAAAGGTCAGGTCCGGCGGAGACTGCGGGAGCCTCCGGCGGAGAGTGAGGGCCGTCCCGGAATCTGTCCGGTGGACAGATTCAGGCCCGAACGGGCGGAGCCCCAGAGACAGGGCTCCGACATAGATTTACCCGATGAAGGACTTGTAGCCGGCTTCGTCCATCAGATCCTCAAGCTGCGCGGCATCCGCGATCTTGATCTTGTAGATCCAGGCCTCGCCCTCGGGGTCTTCGTTCAGCGCGCCGGGGTTGTCGGCCAGCGCCTCGTTGACCTCGGTGATCTCGCCATCGACCGGCGCATAAAGCTCGGACGCGGCCTTGACGGATTCGATCACGCCGATCTCGCCGCCTTTTTCGAACTCGTCGCCCGCTTCCTGCTGCTCGACGAAGACCACTTCGCCCAGCTGCTCAGCCGCGTGTTTGGTGATGCCCAGAGTGGCCGTGTCCCCTTCGACGGTCAGCCATTCATGCTCTTCGGAATAATAGGTTGCCATGTCTCTCTCTCCTGACTTCAACGCTTGTAATTCTGTTTGACGAAGGGCAGCGCCACGATCTGCGCCGGTTGCGCCTTGCCCCGGATGATCAGATTGACCTTCTCGCCCGGCTCGCCATGACCCTTGCTCACATAGCCCATCGCAACGGGACCGCCGACCGTGGGGCCAAAGCTGCCCGAGGTGATCTGGCCGATGGTATTGCCCTCGGCACATTGGACTTCGACGCCCTGACGCGCGGGGGCGCGACCGTCGGGCTTGATGCCCACCAGCTTGCGCGCCGGACCCTCGGCCAGTTCCTTTTGTACGCGGTCCGCACCCGGAAAACCGCCTTCTTCCTTGCGGCGCTTTTGAATGGCCCAGCCAAGGGACGCCTCAATCGGCGAGGTCGTCTGGTCGATGTCATTGCCATAGAGGCACAGACCCGCCTCCAGCCGCAGGCTGTCGCGCGCGCCCAGACCCGCAGGTTCGCAATCCTCATGCGCCAGAAAGGCCTTGGTGACCTCGATCGCCTTGTCTTCGGGGATCGAGATCTCATACCCGTCCTCGCCGGTATAGCCCAGCCGCGAGATGCGGCATTCGACACCGTTGATATCGGCGACGGTGGTTTCCATGAACTTCAGGTCCCGCGCCGCCGGGCACAGTTCGCCCACGACATCTTCGGCCTTGGGGCCCTGAACCGCCACCAGCGCGCGGTCGAAGATCTCGGTCACTTCAACGCCTTCAAGGTTCGCTTTCATATGCGGAATGTCCTGATGCCGCAGCGCCGCGTTCACCACCACAAAGAAATGATCCCCCGCATTCGACACGATCAGATCATCCATGATCCCGCCTTCCGGGTTGGTAAAGAACCCGTACCGCGCCTTGCCTTCCTTCAGCGTCGCATAGGCCTGCGGGCAGATCGCCTCAAGCTTCTCGCCCACATTCTCACCGCGCAGGATCACCTGACCCATATGAGACACATCAAACACCGCCGCCTTCTCACGACACTGCTTATGCTCACCCATAATCCCCAGCGGATACTGAACAGGCATCTCCCAACCCGCAAAATCAACCAGCTTGCCTCCC
>NZ_JBQFUX010000023.1:0-3074 GCF_056539405.1 Ruegeria sp. BB5
GGCTGCCCGAGTTCGGCTGCACGTTGGCGAAGTCACACCCAAACAGCTGCTTGGCGCGGTCGATGGCCAGGTTTTCAGCGATATCAACGAATTGGCAGCCGCCGTAATACCGCCGACCAGGATAGCCTTCGGCGTATTTGTTGGTCATCACCGAGCCCTGCGCCTCCATCACGGCGGCAGAGACGATGTTCTCGGACGCGATCAGCTCGATCTCGTCGCGCTGGCGGCCCAGCTCAGATGTGATCGAACCAAAAAGCTCAGGGTCACGATCAGATAGGGATTGGGTGAAAAAACCGTCTAGACGATGCGGGACATTCACGGGGCATATCTCCTGAAATTGGTTAGCCGGTCCAGCCAAGGCCAGCGGAAATAGCGTTCATGGATTGCAGTAGCGGCACAGGGACTGATCCTGCTTGCGATTTGTTTCGGGCTTGTTGCAGCAGTTCGACTTGCAGGGCGTGAATGCGAGCCAGCTCCGCCCGTTTGCGATCAAATCGTTCGCACAGCCGGGGAAAACGGTGACCTATTGTCTGACCGCCAGTCAGAAACTGCACAGCGCTGCAAGCGTTATCGAATTCTGTTTTGATCGCCTGAGAGATGCTTTGGCGGATATACTTATCGCGCACCAGTTCGCCGTATTGCGTGGCGATGCCCATATCAGCCTGATAGAGCGATTTCTCCATCTCATCGACAGCGAGGCGGAACAGGCGAGATTTCTGAAACATTTCTTGCAAAACTTCGTCACCGCGCGAACCTCGGAACTTGCGAAAGCTGGCCATTGCTGCACCAAACCCGTACCAACCGGTAATCAGGTGGCGGTTCTGCGACCACGCAAAAACCCATGGAATAGCCCGCAGATCATCGAGACTAGCTGCGCCGAACCGACGGGTCGGGCGGGAGCCGATTTTTAGGCGAGCAAGTTCCTCGACGGGGCTGGCCTGCTGGAAGTAGTCCAGAAAACCCGGCATCTGCAGAAGCGATACATAGGCTGTTTGCGACAGTTCCGATAGGGCATCCAGCGCATCGTCAAATTCGGGCCGGGACGGGGTTTCGCTGGGGTTAGCCGTATGTCGAAGCGTGCTTGAGAGCAGTAATTCCAGATGCGCTGCAGCTGTGCCGCGGTTAGCATACTTGGTCGAAACAACCTCACCCTGTTCCGTAACACGCAAGCGTCCGGCTATGGTTCCGCTGGGTTGTGCGGCGATTGCGCGCCCGGTAGGTGCTCCGCCCCGGCTGACTGAGCCGCCGCGCCCATGAAAAAATGTAGCCTTGAAACCTTGCGAGGCCAGTGCCGTGACAATCCTGCGTTGCGCGCGTTCCAATTCCCAAGTTGAACAGAAAAAGCCGCCATCCTTGCCACTATCTGAGTAACCCAGCATCACCTCGATCACGTTACCTTCGGTTTTAAGGCTGCGGCGGGAAAGCGGAACATCAAGAACGTCCAGCAATATCGCTGGGGCATTGCGTAGGTCGGCAATCGTCTCGAACAGTGGGACCACTGATAAATCCAGAGTTTCGGACCCGAATCCTGCGTATCGGGCCAGAAGATAGACACCGAGAATGTCGTCGGCGGAACGGGTCATTGACAGGATGAATGGTCCGATAGCCTTGGGGTCTGGTCCCGATCGAACGCTGTAGACAAGTGTCAGGAGGGCAAGGAGTTCTTGGGCCTGATCACTCAGCGCTTCCCGATTTTGATAGGGCAAGTTCTGATCCGCCAATTCGGCCCGCAAACGGGCAGACCATTCGGGCGTACCATATTCCAATGCCTGCCCGGATTGTGACCAAATTTCGGCCAGAACATCGGTTGTGACGGTGGAATTCTGGCGTATGTCCAGCGTTGCGGTACGGAACCCAAAAACCGGTGCGGCCCGGCGCAGTGGGCGGATATGTCTTCGCGCCAGATTTTCGGCTTTGACCGCGCATAAAGCGGCATCAAGCGCGTTTAGATCGTTCACGAATTGCGAAATGTGGTTATAGCCGTCTTTTATCAGCCGAAGGCGTATGGCATCCAGAGCCTTCCGGAACGGTTCGTTCTGATTGCGGCCAGCGTCCGGAGCCCGGTCGACAATTTCTTGTACACGTGTCCTGTGTGGTTCGGGCAGCGGCAATATGAGCGCACTGATACTCAGCTTGCTTGCGGCTTGTTTAAGGGCTTGACCGTAGAGGTCCAGAACCGTTTCGCGCCCACGTTGCAAGGCCAGCGCGGTCATCTCTGTCGTGACATTCGGATTGCCGTCCCGGTCGCCTCCGATCCAGCTGTGAAAGCGAATACTGGGCGTTTTGCTCAAGGTCTTTCCCAGCATGTTCAGGCAGGCTTGATCGAACCGATCCATGACTTGCGGGACGGCGTCAAAGATTGCGTCCCTGAAGAATTGCAAACCCCACTCGATCTCATCGTGCAGGCTTGGCCGCGTCAGGCGAAGTTCACCGGTCAGCCACAGGAGGTCAATTTCACCTTCCAGGTTTTTAAGCAATTCGGCGCGCTCAGTTGGGGTCCAGCGTTGCGTTTCCAGACTGACAAGGTTGCGATAAATCCGCCGGTGGATTTCCAGTACGGTGACCCGTTTGGCCTCGGTTGGATGCGCGGTTAGGGTGGGTCCGGTACACAGATTAGCAGTCAGTTTTTCCATTGGGCTGTCTGCTAGGGACAGGTCAGACAACACCTCGGCAAACCCGCCTTCGACCGCTTCGGGCCCGCTATTGGTCTCGGTCAGTCGACGATCTCTGACTTCGGCGTTTTCATCGATGATACGCAACAGTTGGAACCAGATAGACAGGGCCTGCAAATAGGGCGTCGCCTCGGGCCCGGTGGGGATGGATTGCAGCGGTAAGGCCCCGGCCCATGTCGCTACATGCGGCGCCCGTTTCATCAAAATGTTCCGCCACAACGCCCGCAGTTCCGAGCGCAACCCATCAGCATAGCTTGAACGGTTCAGGGGGGACTGAATATTTTGGGCCAGCGCTTGCATCAGATCACCCGGTCACGTGGTTCACGGCCTTGGAAAAAGTCACTCAGATTATCGAGAACGCGGAAGCCCATCGCTTCGCGGGCCTCGCGCGTTGCGCTGCCC
>NZ_JBQFUX010000024.1:0-2746 GCF_056539405.1 Ruegeria sp. BB5
TGGGCGATGGCCTGAACCGCATCGGCAAAAACGCGATGATCTGTATCCGCGAAGCCTCGCTTGGCCCGAACTTCGGGATGAAGGGTGGTGCTGCGGGTGGCGGTTACGCGCAGGTTGTTCCCATGGAAGAGATGAACCTGCACTTCACAGGTGACTTCCACGCCATCACCTCGGCCCACTCGCTGCTGTCGGCGATGATTGACAACCACATCTACTGGGGCAATGAGTGCGAGATCGACATTCGTCGCGTTGCTTGGCGTCGTGTGGTCGACATGAACGACCGTGCGCTGCGTCAGATCACCGCCAGCTTGGGTGGCGTGTCGAACGGTTTCCCGCGTGAAACCGGCTTTGACATCACCGTGGCGTCCGAGGTCATGGCGATCCTCTGTCTGGCCACCGACCTTAAAGATCTGGAAAAGCGTCTGGGTGACATCATTGTCGCCTATCGCCGCGATAAGACCCCGGTTTACTGCCGCGACATCAAGGCCGAAGGCGCAATGACCGTTCTGCTGAAAGACGCGATGCAGCCGAATCTGGTGCAAACGCTGGAAAACAACCCGGCCTTTGTCCATGGTGGTCCTTTCGCGAACATCGCGCACGGCTGTAACTCGGTCATCGCGACCAAGACCGCGCTGAAAGTGGCCGATTATGTTGTCACCGAAGCGGGTTTTGGTGCTGATCTGGGTGCCGAGAAGTTCATGAACATCAAGTGCCGCAAGGCGGGCATCGCGCCGTCGGCAGTTGTTCTGGTCGCCACCGTGCGCGCGATGAAGATGAACGGCGGTGTTGCCAAAGCCGATCTGGGTGCCGAAAACGTCGACGCGGTTCAGTCGGGCTGTGCCAACCTGGGCCGTCACATCGAGAACGTGAAATCCTTCGGCGTGCCCGTTGTTGTCGCCATCAACCACTTTGTCACCGACACCGATGACGAAGTGCAGGCCGTCAAGGATTACTGCGCCGAACATGGTGTCGAAGCAGTTCTGTCGCGTCACTGGGAGCTCGGTTCAGACGGTTCTGCGCCTCTGGCTGAGAAAGTTGTGGAAATCGTCGAAAATGGTGCTGCGAACTTTGCACCGATCTACCCCGACGAAATGCCCTTGTTCGAAAAGATCGAAACCATCGCCAAGCGCATCTACCGCGCTGACGAGGTTCTGGCCGACAACAAGATTCGCAACCAGT
The DNA here is from genome assembly GCF_056539405.1 of Ruegeria sp. BB5. Lineage (NCBI taxonomy): Bacteria > Pseudomonadati > Pseudomonadota > Alphaproteobacteria > Rhodobacterales > Roseobacteraceae > Ruegeria > Ruegeria sp. BB5. Next base: position 1,180 of record NZ_JBQFUX010000024.1, read on the forward strand.
TGCGCGAATGGGAAGAGGCCGGATACGGCAATCTGCCGGTCTGCATGGCCAAGACGCAATACAGCTTCTCGACTGATCCGACCCTGCGCGGCGCGCCCACCGGCCACTCGGTTCCGGTGCGTGAGGTTCGCCTGTCGGCAGGTGCCGGGTTCATCGTGGTTGTCTGCGGCGAGATCATGACCATGCCTGGCCTGCCACGCAAACCGGCTGCGGAATCCATCTGCCTCAATGACGCAGGTGAGATCGAGGGCTTGTTCTAAGCGCCCGAATGATACATCTCGTGGTCCGGGGGTATCCCCGGACCGCAGGAGATTGAAATGCCCACTCTGATACCGCCGCAGGACTGCCACTCGATGCGGGAATTGCGGGTTCAGATCGACAAGCTGGATCGCCAATTGATTGAAATGTTGGTGGCGCGCGCAACTTACATAGATCGTGCGTCTCAGTTGAAACCCGGCGAGGGGCTACCCGCCCGCATCCCGGATCGTGTCGAAGATGTGGTGCAGCGCGTGCGCACAAGTTCCGACGAGTTGGGCATGGACCCCGATCTTGCCGAGAAGCTTTGGCGCATCTTGATTGACTGGTCGATTGCCCGCGAAGAACGCGTGCTCGGCCCCGAATGAAGAACCGGGCGCTTTGTGCGCCCGATCCGTTTTTGAAAAGAAGGGATCAAAGGATGGTAGCGCAGGTTATCGACGGTAAGGCCTTTGCCGCAAAAGTACGCGGCCAGGTGGCCGACCAGGTCGCAAAGCTGAAAGAAGAAAACGGCATCACCCCCGGCCTGGCCGTGGTTCTGGTAGGCGAAGACCCAGCAAGCCAGGTTTATGTGCGGTCCAAGGGAAAGATGACCGTCGAGGTCGGCATGAACTCGTACGAGCACAAGCTGGACATCGACACGTCCGAAGAAGACCTGCTGGCGTTGATCGACAAGCTGAACAACGACCCAGCCGTGCATGGTATTCTGGTGCAGTTGCCCCTGCCCAAACACCTGAACGAAGATCTGGTGATCAACTCGATTGACCCGGCCAAGGACGTTGATGGTTTCCACATCTCGAACGTGGGACTGCTGGGTACCGGGCAGAAGTCGATGGTGCCTTGCACTCCGCTGGGGTGTTTGATGATGCTGCGCGACTACCATGGCTCGCTCTCGGGTATGGATGCGGTTGTTGTGGGCCGATCGAATATCGTGGGTAAGCCGATGGCGCAGTTGTTGCTGGGTGACAGCTGCACCGTGACCATCGCACACAGTCGCACCAAGGATCTGCCTGATGTTGTGCGCCGCGCAGACATCGTTGTCGCTGCTGTTGGCCGCCCCGAGATGATCCCGGGCGATTGGATCAAGGAAGGTGCAACAGTGATTGACGTGGGCATCAACCGAATTGAACGGGACGGCAAGAACAAGCTGGTTGGTGATGTAGATTACGCCAGCGCGGCCGAACGCGCCGGAGCGATCACACCCGTGCCCGGTGGCGTCGGACCGATGACCATTGCCTGCCTGCTGGCCAACACACTGACCGCCTGCTGCCGCGCAAACGCCTTGCCAGAGCCCGAAGGCCTGACAGCTTGA
>NZ_JBQFUX010000025.1:0-1898 GCF_056539405.1 Ruegeria sp. BB5
GCCGTTCCGTTCGGTGTGTTTTGGTTGTGTTAGTTGTGTTTTGTTTATGGTGTTGCTGATTGAGATGACTGAGTGAGGTTGGGCTGATGAGCATGAACCCTTTTATCAATCGCGTTTCCAGCCTTTCGGGGCCTGCGCGTGATGTTTTGCCTGTTGCGCCGTCGGATGTGGCGGATTTGTCGGATGTGGCGATTGGTCTTTATGTTGAGGCGGGCGGGGCCGTGGTGATGACCACGGTTCGAGGGGAGACGCGCACCGTTCAGGTGGCGGATTTTTCGATCCTGCCGGTGGGGGTTACGCGTGTGCATGCGACCGGCACGACGGCGTCGGGCATTCATGCGCTTGTGCTGACGTAAGGTATCCGCCGTTCACGGCGCACAGCCCTGCCACCGGACTTCCGGCGGCGGGGTTTTTTGTATTCTCAAAACCCCTCTGTCGGGATCAGTCCGCGCCAAACAGATCGCGTGTGAAGACCTTGTCGCTGACATCGCGGATCTCGTCCGAGATGCGGTTGGCGAGGATCAGGTCGGCCTGCTGCTTGAAGGCGTCAAGATCGCGGATCACCGGTGAGTGGAAGAAATGATCCTCGCTCAAAACCGGTTCATAGACGATGACCTGGATGCCCTTGGCCTTGATCCGCTTCATGATGCCCTGAACCGAGCTTTGGCGGAAATTGTCGCTGCCTTCTTTCATCACCAGCCGGTAGATGCCGACGGTTTTGGGCCCTTTCATCAGAATCTGATCGCTGAGGAAATCCTTGCGGGTGCGGTTGGCATCGACGATGGCGCGGATCAGGTTCTGCGGCACATGGTTGTAATTGGCCAACAGCTGTTTGGTATCTTTGGGCAGGCAATAGCCGCCATATCCGAACGAGGGGTTATTGTAATGCGCGCCGATGCGCGGGTCGAGGCTGACGCCTTCGATGATCTGGCGCGGGTCCATGCCGCCGGCCAGGGAATAGCTGTCGAGCTCGTTGAAAAAGGCCACGCGCATGGCAAGGTAGGTATTGGCGAACAGCTTGATCGCCTCGGCCTCGTCGGGGTCGGTGAACAACACCGGCGCATCTTTTGAGACTGCTCCTTCCAGCAGCAGATCGGCAAAGGCCTTGGCCCGGTCCGAGCGTTCGCCGACGATGATCCGGCTGGGATGCAGGTTGTCGTGCAGCGCCTGCCCCTCGCGCAGAAACTCTGGCGAGAAGATCACATTGTCGGTGCCAAACCGCGCGCGGGCATCGGTGACAAAGCCCACGGGGATGGTGGATTTGATCACGATGACAGCATCGGGGTTCACTCTGGTGACCTGGTCGATCACCGTATCGACCGAGCTGGTGTCGAAATAGTTGCTGCGCGGATCATAATTGGTCGGGGTGGCCACAACGACAAAATCTGCCCCGCCAAACGCGGCTTCGGGATCGGTGGTGGCGGTCAGGTTCAGCGTTCGGTTGGTCAGGAAGTCGGTGATATCGGCATCCTGGATCGGGCTTTCGCGCTGGTTGAGCATGTCCACGCGCGCGGCGGACACATCCAGGGCAACAACGTCGTGGTTTTGCGCCAGCAGCACGGCGTTGGACAAGCCAACATAGCCAATCCCGGCAATCGCGATCTTCATATCTTGGTTCCTTGTGTACCCAGGGTCGGCACGCCCGGTGCGATCATAATCGTGTTTTTGGTGTGTGATAAGCTTTTGAAAGACGTGAAGGCAATGATCCGGCCCGGGCGGCCAGCGCGCGCTTGTGTTGATTGAGCGCGATGGCGGTGCCCGGGTGGGTGTCTTAATTTACCGCGGCATTGATTGGCGTCGTGACAAGGGATGGGGTGATCTGGCTGATGGTGCGGCCCCATTTTGTGACAGGGTTTTCCGCGATGAAAATGATGTCGTTTGAGCGCAGCTGGAATTGC
>NZ_JBQFUX010000026.1:0-1161 GCF_056539405.1 Ruegeria sp. BB5
CACGGTAAAACCACGCTGACCGCAGCAATCACCAAGTATTTCGGTGACTTCAAAGCGTATGACCAAATCGACGGCGCGCCTGAAGAGAAGGCTCGTGGCATCACCATCTCGACCGCCCACGTGGAATACGAGACCGACAACCGCCACTATGCACACGTCGACTGCCCCGGCCACGCCGACTACGTCAAGAACATGATCACCGGTGCCGCTCAGATGGACGGCGCGATCCTGGTTGTGAACGCTGCTGACGGCCCGATGCCTCAGACCCGCGAGCACATCCTGCTGGGCCGCCAGGTTGGCATCCCGAAGATGGTCGTGTTCATGAACAAAGTTGACCAGGTTGACGACGAAGAGCTGCTGGAACTGGTTGAGATGGAAGTTCGCGAACTGCTGTCCAGCTACGAATACCCTGGCGACGATATTCCGATCATCGCAGGTTCGGCTCTGGCCGCGATGGAAGGCAACAACCCGGAAATCGGCGAAGAGAAGATCAAGGAACTGATGGCGGCTGTTGATGACTACATCGACACCCCTGAGCGTGAAGTTGACAAGCCGTTCCTGATGCCGGTCGAAGACGTGTTCTCGATCTCGGGCCGTGGTACCGTTGTTACGGGTCGTGTTGAGCGTGGCGTAATCAATGTTGGCGACGAGATCGAAATCGTCGGCATCCGCGACACTCAGAAAACCACCTGCACCGGCGTTGAAATGTTCCGCAAGCTGCTGGACCGCGGTGAAGCAGGCGACAACATCGGCGCTCTGCTGCGCGGTATCGACCGTGACGGCGTAGAGCGTGGCCAAGTTCTGTGTAAGCCGGGTTCGGTTACACCGCACACCAAGTTCGAAGCCGAAGCCTATATCCTGACCAAGGAAGAAGGCGGTCGTCACACTCCGTTCTTCGCGAACTACCGTCCGCAGTTCTACTTCCGTACGACTGACGTGACCGGCACCGTGACCCTGGCCGAAGGCACCGAGATGGTCATGCCCGGCGACAACGTCGGCTTCACCGTCGAGCTGATCGCCCCGATCGCGATGGAAGACGGCCTGCGTTTCGCCATCCGCGAAGGCGGCCGCACCGTCGGCGCCGGCGTTGTGTCGAAAATCATCGAGTAAGGCGCTTAAGCCAATACTCAAAGAAAGGGCGTCCCTTGGGGCGCCCTTTTT
>NZ_JBQFUX010000027.1:0-965 GCF_056539405.1 Ruegeria sp. BB5
GGCGGCTGCCAATTCGTTGATATCGCTGAAAACCTGGCCATCGACCGCGCCAAGCAGCTGTTTGGGTGTGACTTCGCCAACGTGCAGCCGAACTCGGGCAGCCAGGCCAACCAGGGCGTGTTCCAGGCGCTGATCCAACCCGGCGACACCATCTTGGGCATGAGCCTGGATGCAGGCGGTCACCTGACCCACGGCGCGCGCCCCAACCAGTCGGGCAAGTGGTTCAACGCGGTGCAGTACGGCGTCCGCAAGGAAGACAACATGCTGGATTATGATCAGGTCGAGGCGCTGGCGAAAGAGCACCAGCCCAAGCTGATCATCGCCGGAGGCTCGGCCATCCCGCGCGTGATCGACTTTGCCCGCATGCGCGAGATCGCCGACATGGTCGGTGCCTATCTGCACGTGGACATGGCGCATTTCGCCGGTCTGGTTGCGGCTGGCGAACACCCCAGCCCCTTCCCGCACGCGCATGTGGCGACGACGACCACGCACAAGACCCTGCGCGGTCCGCGTGGTGGCATGATCCTGACCAATGATGAAGATATCGCTAAGAAAGTGAATTCGGCGATCTTCCCCGGCATTCAGGGCGGCCCGCTGATGCATGTGATCGCGGCCAAGGCTGTGGCCTTCGGCGAGGCTCTGCAGCCTGCGTTCAAGGACTATATCAAGCAGGTCGTCGTCAATTCGCAGGCATTGTCGGATCAACTGATCAAGGGCGGTCTGGACACGGTGACCCACGGCACCGACACCCATGTGGTGCTGGTCGACCTGCGCCCCAAAGGCGTGAAGGGCAACGCGACCGAAAAGGCCCTGGGCCGCGCGCATATCACCTGCAACAAGAACGGCGTGCCGTTTGACCCGGAAAAACCGACCGTCACCAGCGGCATCCGCCTGGGCTCGCCCGCCGGCACCACCCGCGGCTTTGGCGAGGTCGAATTCCGCCAGATCGCCGACTGGATCATCGA
>NZ_JBQFUX010000028.1:0-789 GCF_056539405.1 Ruegeria sp. BB5
TCGTAAGGAGCGCGTCATCCTTGAAGCGTTGGCCAAGGGCCTATCCAATCGTGAACTTTCGAAGGACCTGCAAATCTCGACAAATACCGTCAAGTTTCACCTGAGCAACATCTATGAAAAGCTCTCGGTTAAAAACAGAACACAAGCCATTGCATTCTACTACTCTTCTGGCGCTGCCTCAGATTAACAGATTTGCGCCTATGGCCGAGCATTTACTAGCTATCACGCAATATGTGGAAGCCCAAGCAGGCCAAAACGCTCGAATTCAAGCTTTCAGAACGTCGCAGCAAACAGGTCGCCACAAAGTTCTTCGCCAAGATGCTGGAGGTCAACGGCCTCCCACGAAAGGTTGTCATCGGCAAAAGCAGCACAAACACTACGGGTATCAAAGCAACCAACAGAATGCTCAAGGGTTTTGGTTGCCCGATACCAATAGAGATGGTCAGGCGGAAGTACCTGAGTAATATCGTCAAACAGGACCACCTGTTCATTAAGAGGCGAACAAGACCGATGCTTGGGGTTAAGGCCTTCGCATCAGCCAAGGCAAGCTTGGACGAGATCGAAATTGTGCACATGATTACTCCGAGCCCGTCTGTTCAATTCGTCGAATTGCATTAAAAGACCTGCCTGTTGTATGGCGCCTGCAGTCAGGTTACGCAGACGCTTTCATCGCTTTTGAGTGGCGACGGAACGCGACGCAAACTCCATGAGGCGCCTGAACTTTGGGCAATCCATATGGGTCTCTGCCGGACAATCCGCCACGTGACGCAACGCATCGCGTAGCCGGGT